>CAYXZW010000110.1:0-1700 GCA_964469905.1 uncultured Smithella sp. | reverse complement strand
TCCTTATCACCAGATCCGGCCAGGCTCTTGAACAGTCTGGCCGGATCTATAAAAATTACACAGAATAAAAATCATTGACCAAGTTTATCGAACCAGTCAAAAGCCATAAACTCACTCATTCCTCCCGTGCCGGTTAAAACTATTTGTTATTTCTTCGTTTTATCTTTCCCGAAGCGCGCCCGCCGAGAATTTGTCTAAAATTAATAGACGAAGTCCATTTTGCTCAGACTAATTCTAATATTATCAGACACATTGTCGGGTGCTTGAATGCCTGACATAGTCAAAGTATATGATATTATAGGATAAAGATTAATTAATAATTGCGGCACGATTGTTGTAATACATCTAAGTAAATCTTTCTACGAGTGGATTGAAAGGCAGAAGCAATGGAGTTGCTTATATATTCATCAATTAATGACGGTGCCGGAGAACGACTCCTCAATGTTATGAGAATGCTGCTTCCCGAGAAAAAATTCGAACTTTGCCGATCAATCGAAGAATTTTCGAAACGGCTGCGGCAACCGATTTTCAGCCCAACGATAGCCATAATTCTGGCCTTATCCCGGGAGGAGCTTCAGGAAATAATATCCATCCGGCACCTTTTGGAAGATGCGAAAATCATCCTGATAGTTCCCGATACGAATCCGGATACCGTTGCCCAGGGGCATACTTTACGGCCGAGGTTTCTGACTGGCAGCGAGAGTGATTTCATTGATGTTGCGGCTGTACTCAAGCGCATGGTCAGCTATCTTGGTACAAAAAAAATATAGCTGCCGCATTTTTAAAGAAGAAGGGAAAACGAATTATTCATCAACGATACTTTTAAATTATTTAAGGAGGAAAGAAAGTATGCAAAAAAAGACACTTAGTTTCAAATTGATTGCCGGAGGGATCCTTGTCGTACTGATTCCCTTGTTGATTGTCGGAATATTTGCTTCCCTGAGGGCATCGAGTGCCCTCGAAAAGGTGGCGCACGAGCGGGCGGCAGGAGGCGCCGCAAAACTTGCCGATTTGGTCCAGCAGGCGCTGTCGATAGAAATCAAGGTTGCCACGGGAATTGCCGCGAGCAGTGACGCGGTTAATGCAACTGCCGGCAATGCCGAGGCAATGGACAGAAAACTTACCGACATCATGGGAAAAATCGGAAAAGACTATGAAGTGATGTTGTTAACCGATGCCAAAGGTGTTGTTGTCTCCGATGGATCAGGGGGTAAAACAAAAGGTTTAGACATCTCGGAGAGGGATTATTTCAAGGCGGCAAAAGCCGGTAAAGCAAGTGTTGGCTCTGTTGTCAAATCAAAAGCATCGGGCAATCCGGTCATCGCTATCGGTGCGCCCATTACCAAAGATGGAACCTTCGTGGGCATGGCGGCTATTATTCTGAAAATTGATTATCTTTCCGATAAGGTGACGGCAAAAATGGGGGAAACAGGTTATGGTTTTATGTCCGATTCAGCAGGCCTTTGCATTGCCCACCCCAACAAAGCTCACATTCTCACACTGGATTTTACAAAGACAAGCGGTATGGAAGATATAACCAAAATGATGCTGGCCAAAAAGGCAGGCGTCGAGGATTACGTCTTTAAGGGGATAGCAAAAATCGCCGGAGTTGCCCCGGTGGAGATCACCGGCTGGAGCGTTGTTGTAACACAGGATACGGATGAATTTCTGGCGGCAGCCCATACGATCCGCAACTTTAT
>CAYXZW010000109.1:0-1707 GCA_964469905.1 uncultured Smithella sp. | reverse complement strand
ATGAAATGAAGCGCCGCAAAGCAAAACGCGGTATCGTTTCGATGTGTATCGGCGGTGGTATGGGTGCTGCGGCTCTCTTTGAGGCGCTGTAGAAAGTAAGATATTAAATATAAGCAGAGTTGTTACAGTGGCGGCGGCGTTTTCTTTAGAGAGCGCCGCCGCTTTTTTAGCTATTGTCAATGTTTACGAAATCAGGAAGATGAATGATGAATACATCGTCCTTGATTGTTTGCAGAAAAATCCTTCCCTCCCTGGTAATATGAATAATTCCTTTTAAGTTTAAGGCAACACTTTTTCCATAGGCCAGATGATGCTCACAGACTCCTTTTAAGATTGGAATGGACTCATTATCCAATATGCCATCCACCTCAATGGTCGTGACGTTTTTCTTTTGGTCAGCTTCTTTAATGTAAATCATGAGAACATCTTCTTCCTGCCGATGAAACTTCTGCAGTTATCTGAGGCAATTCCTGTGCCGGACATTTTTTTTATTTCACAAGTTTGTCCCGGTGCCAACGGCACGCTTGCCAGTTGAGGTTGGAGAACGGTCATTGAATTCTTCATGCTATTGAAAATTGAAAGCAATTCTAATCTGAACAAACCGGTAGTAATAAAATATTGAAAGTGGTATAAGCAAACCTGTTACCACTATGGTGCCCGAAGGAAAGACGAAAATAAAAGAAAATGCGCCATATGTGGTCTATTCTGCACAATATATGGTGCAATAAAACGGCGCAAGATACGTTAGGCGCGGCGCTCTTAAGTCATTATCCAGCTGATATTTCAGGATTTATATATTTAATCAGGTCGTGGCCTCTGTCTTGCAAAGGCAGATGTTGTTCTTTGTTAGAAATGTGCTTTATCAGGTTGTGCTTGTTTTAACACAAAAGTGTTGGGAGCTGTCCATGCTTAAAGTAACAAATCTTGAAACGACCTACAATGATATTATCCTCTCGCTCAAGGGTATTTCCCTTGAGGTTCCAAAGGCTTCGATTGTTGCTCTCCTTGGAGCCAACGGTTCGGGCAAAACTACCACACTCAATACAATTTCCGGAATCCGCAAGACTATTGATCTGGCCGTTGAAGATGGCGTAATCGAATTTGAAGGTCAGGTTATCAATGAAAAAGAGCCCTATAGTATTGTTTCCCTGGGAATCTCGCAGGTTCCCGAGGGAAGGCGGATTTTTGCCGAACTGACCGTTGAGGAAAATATCGTGATCGGTTCCTATGTTCTGGCCGATCGCAAGAAATTTCCCCTTAGCCTGGAGACAGTCTTCGGCTACTTCCCCATCCTGAAAGAACGCCGCCGGCAGCTGGCCGGGTATTTAAGTGGCGGGGAGCAGCAGATGCTCGCTATTGCCCGGGCCCTCATCGCCGATCCCAAGTTGATCATGCTGGACGAACCGTCACTCGGGATCGCGCCTCTTGTCGTAAAGGAAATATTCGAAATCGTCAGTACCATCAATAAAGAAAGAGGCGTGGCCATTCTGCTGGTGGAGCAGAACGCTAATGTTGCCTTATCCATTGCCCATTACGGTTATATTCTGGAGAACGGCAGAATCGTAATGGAAGGGCCAAGCGAAGTATTGCGTGAAAACAAGGATATCAAAGAGTTTTACCTTGGCCTGACGGACGTAGGTACCAAGAAAAGTTTCCGGGACGTTAAACATTACAAAAGAAGGAAAAGATGGCTGTCATGAATCAGGA
>CAYXZW010000108.1:0-1754 GCA_964469905.1 uncultured Smithella sp. | reverse complement strand
CCGGCTTGAGCCTGAATCATCCGGAGCTGGCCAAGATGGTCGCATTCAAATCCAATGAGACAGTACAGTGGACGATTAACGAACTGGGGGTGAAGTACAAAGATAAGCTAACGCAGGAAGGCGGACATTCTGTCCCACGGATGTACAGTACTTATAACCAGAGTGGTTCGGCGATTGTTCAGCAGCAGCTGCTTAAGCTCAAGGAGCTGGGAGTAGCACCGAAAACACAGAGCCTCCTCACCCAGATTTATCGCGACAGCGACGGACGTGTCAAGGGCATACAGATTCGTGAGAAATATGTTTTTCCGAATGCCGATAGCGGAAAAATCAAGAATATAAAAGCGAGAAAAGCGGTTGTGATGGCCACAGGCGGTTTTGGCAATGATGTCGCTTTCCGCACTACTCAGGATCCCCGTTTGACCGCCGAGTTCCCGAGCACTAATCAACCCGGTGCCACAGCGGAATCGCATCGCGAAGCCTTCCGCATCGGTTGCACCCCGATACAGCTTTCCTGGATTCAGTTAGGTCCGTGGGGCAGCCCCGATGAAAAAGGACTGGGATTAGCGCCGTTTTTTGCGCAGCTTTGTGCCGCCATGTACGGCCTGTGGGTCGATACGAAAACCGGCAAGCGTTTCGTCAATGAATTAGCCGACCGGAAAATCCGCGCCGATGCGATCATTCGTGTGGGCAATAAATGCATCGCTTTCACGGACGCCGCCGGTTATGCATTTGGTCAGAAAGCCATTGCCGAAGCTATGCCGTTATTGCTGGAAAGAGGCGTTGTGAAAAAATATGAAACACTCGAAGATCTGGCGGCAGGATATAGCTGTCCCGTTGAGCCTCTAAAACAGACGATTGATACATTCAACAAAGGAGTACTTGCTGGCAAAGATTCAGAATGGAACAGGTATTTACAGAAAGATCAAAAACCCCTGGGCCCCGGTCCCTGGTATGCCTTGCGCCTTACGCCCAAGATTCACCACTGTATGGGCGGGGTGAATATCAATGCCAAAGCGCAGGCGCTGGACATTATGACGGATAAGCCGATTCCCGGACTCTACGCAGCCGGCGAATTCGCCGGTGGTGTGCACGGCGCTGTACGTCTTGGCAGTGCAGCAGTTGTTGATTGCCTGGTATTCGGTCGTGTTGCCGGACAGAACGCAGCGGCGGATAAAGCCTGGAGTTAATTTCCAGTGAAAGCGGAAGAAAATGATTAAACATTTTCTTCCGCTTTTTTTACCAGCACTTCTTGTTTAATTAATATTCCTCAACCATCCACCCAAAGAAATAAAGATCTCTATTAACTTAATTGTCATATTTATCATTTTGCCGCAGTAATTAACAAATATCTAATATTTTTCTTCCACATATGTAAGTTATGGTTCCTGTTCTTGGCAACACCTTTGATATTATTAATGATTGTTTGTGGCATGTTTATTGTAACTATTAACAAACGTTAATCGACCAGAATTTTTCGATTCAGGATGTTTATCGACATATTTTAGGTGACGGCAAACTAAAAGAAAGTTTCATTTGATGTTAAAATTTTTTTTGATCAGGCTGTTTTTCCAAGAAGCGGTCGCGGTGAAGTTAATTGTTTCGGAGCTGTTATAATTACGTTCTTATTATGATCAGAAAGCGAAAGTCATTTAATAATATATAAAAGTAAAAAAGATAGTTAGGAGGAATAGTATGACAAAGGACAAAAAACTTACAAAAGCGCTTAGTCGAAGGAATTTTTTAAAGACCGCCGG
>CAYXZW010000107.1:0-1925 GCA_964469905.1 uncultured Smithella sp. | reverse complement strand
GTCAGGATTGCGGGGCGCTGGCCCAAAAAGCCTTCGGGGGCTATGGCAATGGCGGCGGACACAGAAGCGCCGCGCGGATGGAAATTCCCCTGACAGTTTTAAAACAGCAGCTGAATTCTGATCTTTCGCAGCAAAAAGTTGATCATTTTCTTGTTGATAATCTCCACAATGCCCAAAAACCAAAACCGGAAAGGGGAGTTGATGAAGGAAATCGGATTTAAAAAAGAAACAGCAGTCGGCCGTTACCTTGATCCTTTTAACAATTTTCAGGAGAAACAAGTTGCTTTTGAAGCACGTTATGATGAAATCACCGGTGTCGCCAGCCGCATTCTGCCGTATCGTGTCCGGATTGCCCAAAAACCGGATGTCGATTCCTATCTGGAAAAATCACCGGAATCTTTATGCCCTTTTTGTCCGAGTCACTTTGAAAAGCTGACACCGAAATTTACACCGGATATTATTCCTGCCGGCAAGTTTCAGCGCGATGAGGCTTATTTGTTTCCTAATGCTTTTCCCTATGATCAGAATAATTCTATTGCCATATTTTCTTCGCGGCACTTTGTTTCTTTAGAAGAATTAACACCGGCTTTTATGCATAAAGGATTCAAGGTCTGCGGTGACTATTTTCACCGCGTCGCCCAGATGAATTTGGGTTATAAATATTGTTCGATTAACTGGAACTATATGCCGCCGGCGGGTGGCGGGCTTATTCATCCGCATTTGCAGACTATGGCGGGTTTCAAGCCCACGAATTACATGCAGCGTCTTTTGAGCAGCGCGCAAAATTATGCAGAGACTTCCGGCGGTAATTTGTGGCGCAATTTAATTGTGCAGGAAAGAGAAGCAAAAGAAAGATTTATTGCTTCAACCGGATCAATCAGTTGGCTTGCCAGTTTTGCCCCCAAAGGCATGGCGGGAGAAATCGATTTTATTTTTCAGGAAAAGGCATCTTTTTTTGAATTGACCGAGGCGAATTTTGATGAGCTCCTGAACGGGTTATCAAAAATATTCCATTACCTATATTTGAATAATTTTATGAGTTTTAATATGTCACTTTATGCCCCTATGATGAATGATAAGCACTTCTGGGTGCAGGGAAAGATTGTGCCGCGCTTTGAAATTAACCCTCTGGGGACAAGTGATATCAACTACTTTGAAAAGCTGCATAATGAAGTTATTTGTCCGGTAGTGCCGGAAGAATTGTGCCGTGAGCTTCAGCCCTATTTCATCTGAGCCGTTGTTCAAAAAAAATAACAACCGGCATAAGGATCCGTAACGAAATAGAGAAAACGAAAATGTAATTTCGTAACGTCTCCTAATAAAAAAAGGGCGGCAGTAGTCTGCCGCCCCTCTTGGGGTTGAACCGGAAAATGAGTTATTAATCTTCTTTACTTGTTGTGGAAGCGGAAGTTGATGATTCGCTGGAAGAGTCGGATTTTTCAACTGCCGGTGATGTTTCGGCTGCTGTTGCTGAAGTTGCCGTTGCCGGTGCTTTTTTCCCGCCGTAGTCTGTTGCGTACCATCCTGAGCCCTTCAGGCTGAAAGACGATATGGAAACAAGCTTGTTGACCTTGCCTTTGCAGAATTTACAGCTTTTCAATTCCGGATCGGTAATACCTTGAAATGCTTCGAACTGTTTGCCGCATTTCCGGCATTTGTATTCATAAATTGGCATAACTAAAACCTCCTCCATTAATACTAATTATATAAATCGCAAATTTTAAAACTGCTGCTAAAGCAGTCTAAAACAATATCCAAATCGTGATGCTTGGCCGATTGCAGAGCAACTTTGGTTAAATTGTGTACAATAGCTTCTTCCTGCTCCTTCTTTTCCAAAGAGGCATCGAAGTCAATTTCGCCATTGCTGAAGCGCAAAACATGAATCAATTCATGGGCGGCGATATAAAGCATCAAGGGATTAAACT
>CAYXZW010000106.1:0-2424 GCA_964469905.1 uncultured Smithella sp. | reverse complement strand
TACTTTTACTCCCCAGTACTCTGCCATAATTGTCCTCCTACCAGTTAAGTTCCTTTTCGAGCATTGTCATCACGGTCCACATGGTGCCGCCGAACCCTGAAGCGAGAGCATGATTGACCGGAGTCGGAATCTGGTGCGGACCGGCATTGCCGCGCACCTGTAATGCCGCTTCGGCCACCCTGAGCAGCGCTGTAGCGCCAATCGGATTCGACCCGATAACACCGCCTGACGGGTTAATGGGCATCTTGCCGCCTATCATTATTTCCTTGTCCTCGATGAGTTTCAGGGCTTCATCGCCTTTGAGGTTAAAGAAGTCCCGAAGCCAGTCAATAGCCCACCATGAGGCCGGATCGTACATTTCGAATACGTCGAAATAGTCCAGGGGATCATTGATACCGTTTCGTTTAAATAGTTGTTCCGCCGCAAATTTATGCGTCTTTAAAACTGGATACTTCCTGTCATATCCAAATATAGTGAATGTCTCTTCCTTGTGAGCTGTGATATGGTCCCTTATCCAGACCGGAGTCTGGGCAAGTTCCTTCGCCTTTTTTTCGCAAGCGAAGATTACACAGCACGCGCCATCCGACTGGGAACACATTTCTATGAGCTTGAGATTGCCGACGAGTCTTGGTGATGTCCTGATCAGGTCATCGATCTGGCTGAACTCCAGACCAAAGGCTCGATGCGCATTGGGATTAAGCCCGGCGTGCTTGTCCATAATGATACGGTATGTCAGTGATGCCCTGTCTGCCCTTTCCAAACCGAATTCCCGCTCGACATCATACGCTGACGAGCCGGTCAGGGCTCCCGCCTGAATCTTGCGGAACCAGAGGGGATCGGCCATATTGGTAATACCACCGGTTGTGTGTCCCTCCTGCAGCTTCTCAAAGCCGATAGCCATTACGATATCATACATCCCCGAGGCCACAAGATTGTCCGCTGCGCAAGCGATGGTAGCACCTACAGTGCCACCCGTGGTTATTCTGATACTGTCCTTGCCGTATGCACCAGTACCCAACACGTGCCAGAGATCCGGCTGATGAACCATCTCAAAGAGCTCCATGTTGCCGTGAACGACGCAATCAATGTGATTCATGGTCAGGTTCGCGTCTTTCAGGGCCAAGCTGATTGCCTCATGGATCATTTCCGGCTGGTTGACGTCCTCACGATGGCTGGAATGCTTTGTCTGTCCAATGCCTATTATTCCAACATTTCTATTTTTCTTATGTGCCATTGTTCAACCTCCCTACGCTTCCATTACTATTACGGCCTGATGCTGCCCAGCCCCGCCGGTTACCGCCTGCGCTACTGCCCGCTTGGCGCCCTTAACCTGGCGATCGCCTGCCTTACCGCTCAGCTGGTAGTAGCATTCAATCGCTCTGGCCGCCCCTCCGAGGAGTAGCGGGTTACCATTGAGCTGTCCCCCTGACAGATTCACGTTGAACTTCTCCATACCGCCATCGTCAATCCACTTTCCGCCTTTGCCTTCATCGGCAATACCAACGCCCTCGGCCCACATGGGAAGCTGGTACGCAGCGTGGTCGGATAATTCAAAAACCTGGATGTCTTTTTTGGGATCTTTAA
Organism: uncultured Smithella sp.; assembly: GCA_964469905.1. Classification (GTDB taxonomy): domain Bacteria; phylum Desulfobacterota; class Syntrophia; order Syntrophales; family Smithellaceae; genus MVRV01. Next base: position 840 of record CAYXZW010000106.1, on the reverse strand, counting down.
TTCCAGCTTTTTCGTAAGCCCTTTTTGAGGCATTCTTCAGAGAGAAATTCGAGGCAAGGTCTTTGTCACCAAGGAAATACCTGTCCATACAGCTACCGTAACCGGTAACCCAGACTGGTTTTTTAGTAAACTCCTTTACCCGTTCTTCGCAGCAAAGAAGCATCCCGTATGCCCAGTCGGTGACCGGATATATGTGGAGCTCCCGTAGCGGATCAGAGTACATTGGTGAATTCAATACTTCCTTTTCATCAACGAGCTTATTTTCCCGCGCATAAGGATTTTTCTTCGCATTTTGTCTTGAACGCACCACTACTTTTGCGAGGTGTTCATCTGTTACTTTTGATTTTTCCATGTAGGCCCGCGCCTGCATGGCATCCACGTTGTGATAGTCCATACCAAGCGGTCTGGTATAGAAGGGATCAAAGGCGAGGTTGGAAATCATCCTCCTGCTTTCTCCCTGCGATTCCTTGCAGTGTCCCATGAAAAGTATCACGTCGTCATGACCACTCAGAATGCTGGCCATCGCGTAGCCCAGCCCATTGATACTCTCCTGAGCCATTTTTTCTTCCCCGCGGAACTGAGCCCCCACAACATCCGTCATGCCGTTGTTGGATATCGTCCGCGCGTCGAACATGTCATCCGAACAGGTTATAATGGTTCTGATGCCCTTCTCCATATCGAAGGTAACCTTAGTCTGATCGATGATTGATTCGAAACATTCGAGCAACATGTTCTGGAAACGAAGATGCCAGTATTCCGGATCGTTTTTAATCTGCGCTACAGCACAGATTGCCATTCTTTTACCCATTGCCAATCCTCCTTTTAGTGCCGAAAAGATAA
>CAYXZW010000105.1:0-2919 GCA_964469905.1 uncultured Smithella sp. | reverse complement strand
CGTAACACCATAATATCAATAGTAAATACTGATTATGTTACGTATAGGTAGATGACAGCAATTATTGGCACAATTTAAAATTTCTTGTCCTGTCTGCACAGTACGGGTTGAAAGATGCTATACGTGTTAAACAGGATCTTGAAATATAATTTTTTCAGTAAAGCCTTGTCGGTTCTCGATTTACTACTTTAAAAAACAATGGATTACCGCCTGTGGGAATGACATAGACGAAAATACAAACGCAGCTAATACTATAGCCTGTTAATAAAAGGCGGTCTATTCCCGGCCTGAGGAAAAATCCTCGTTTACTTTTCTGTTTTTCAGCTCGGCGAGTTTGCCCTTGTTCCAACCGGATATTTTGCTGTAATATTTGGTGAGCCGCGCAATGCCTTCAACGTCCGTTGACCCGCAATAAATACAATTTTCGTGTAACCCGGACACGGTTTTGCCGCAGGCGACACAAGAAGTGAATTCGGGGGTAAAGTCAATCTGGCGATTGGCTGATTTATAAAATACATCTTTCACAAACCGGCAGAGTTCCTCTTTGTCCGGATTAAAACTGCCCAGTTGCAAATGTGTGATGACCTCCCCTTCCAGATACTTATGGAAAAGCCCTTCCTGGATAACTTTTTCTTCCGGTGTAATATCCGCGGCAATATTGAGATGAGTGGAGTTGGTGTAATAAATTGCCCCCTCGGAAATATTGCCTTTCACATAGCGACCGGCAACCGGTGAATAATATTTTAAATCCAACCTGGCAAAACGATAAGCTGTGGTTTCCGCCGGTGATTGCTCCAGCACAAATTCCATGGCGGCGTCCCTGCTCCAGCGCCGAACTTCGCTTTGTAAATATTCAACAACTTTCAAACCAAAAGCCAGTGCTTCCGGCGCTTCATGTAATTGTTTGCCCAGATGGATTTGGACCAGCTCATTGAGACCCACAAGGCCTACAATGTAAAACGCCCGGTTCATTCTCAAATAGGGGAAACCATCATTGTTCATCGCCAGCGCAGCGAGCGGCCCGGAATCGGCATAGGACAGAAGTTTCTCTATGAAATCTTTTTTCTGAATATGAGCCTTCACTGCATTAGCGGTAAATTCCTGAAGCAGTCCCCACAGCTTCTTCTCATCTCCGTCAGCTTTATAAGCGACGCGGGGCAAATTCAAGGTGACACTCTGGATAGCTGCAGTGCGGATCAGCCAGGGCTTGGCCGTTTCCCAATTACAATCGGCGCTGTCCATACTACCAGCCTTACAGCAGACAAAAGAGCGGGCATCTTCAGCGCGATCAAACACGAAACAGATATTCCCCTTCTGACTCGCCACTTCACAGGCCAGTGTCAAGAGCTCTGCCGATGATTTCGTCTTCAAGACAGATTCCGTTATATGCAATAGCGGCCGCGGCAGGATAAATGGCTTTCCGGTGGCATCACCTTTTCTAAACACTTTCATGATCGCCCGGGCAAACCTCAGCACATCCGGAGCATAATCGCCATAATTTTTCCCGGTGGGTTCTCCTCCGCAACCAATAGCGGGAAGTTTTGCCCAGTGATCCGGCACTTCACAATAAAGATGAATATCTGTGTAAAGAGCCTGTCCACCGCGCGTAGCAGTCAGCTGGGAAAAATCATAAATCAGCATTTGGGCAAACTGCCGCACTTCTTTATCGGTCATGCCTCCCAGGTAAGGTGCAAAAGAAATGTTGAGCGCATCCCAGCTGATGGTTCCGGTAAAATGTCCCTGAAGAATAGCGCTGAAACGGACCATATGCGCCAACAGCACTTCGGCGTGTTTGGCCGGTTTCGCCGAGTTGATCGCCTGCGGCAGCTTTAATCCGTTCATTTTCAGATATTCCAAAGACTGGCAGCAGCTGTAGGGACGATCAATGTATCCCAGCCCATGAATGTGTATATCACCGGCGGAATGCGCTTCGCCGACATCCGGAGAAAAGACATCATAGAGAGAGAATTCCTTTTTAATGCCTTCGGCAAAGAGCAGATTAGTACCCTCGGGAGAATGGGGAATATTGGCGTTTTCTTTATTTTGATGCAGGATCAACTGGCGAACATCATACAGGGGAAAACCGAGCCGCCCGTGAAGCCGGCGTTCTTTCTCCAGCCCCCTTTCAATGAGCCTCGCATTAACCAGTTCGCGGATCAGGGCCGTGGTGAGTATTCCGATACTGGAAGAGAAAATCTGTTTTTCCACTTCTTTGGATATTTCGGAAGCGAGGTCATATTCTATTTCCGCTTCCCGCACCAGTGCGTCGACAATGCGCTGGCGGTTCCAGTGAGCGATTTCTTCGCCGGAAGTGCGGACAAAAAGAGTCAAATCTGTTGTTTCAGGATTTTCAGCCATATTATACATTCGTCGGCATCGCCGTCTCCTGTGAATTGAGTGCCTTTTCGGCAGCACAAGAGATAGCTTCATCACAGTCATGGTTTAAAGCAAATACCCGGAAATGCATGACTCGGGCCGGAATAAAACGATAGATTTCTTCCAGTGGTTCCTGCGATGTAAGACCTGTAACCGGATTAAAAATATTGACTCTCTTGCCCGGCTCAGCCATGGGATTGAGCGGCCGCGGGTCCTGGGTGGCCAGATCAACTCTAAAAGCAATTCTTTTTAACTTTGCCGGCAGACACTCTCTGATTTTTACTTCGTAATCCTGCGCCGACGCAAAGCCTGTACCACGAGAAATCTGAGCCAGGGAAATCTCCGTAGAATAAGCCATCTTCCATTTTACTGTCCGGTCATAAAGCTTTTGCCATTCTCGGGCCAGCTTTCTCTTTGTTGCATCTTTGGCTGCAAGCCAGCTCTGCACTTCATTGAATAAGGACCATTCATCGCAGCGCTGGTAGCTCTCCAGATTTTTCAACGGATTACCGGGAAAGATCAGATTAATCGTATCGCGGAAAA
>CAYXZW010000104.1:0-2929 GCA_964469905.1 uncultured Smithella sp. | reverse complement strand
ATAGCTTCCTTTTCCTTCTGATCAATCGTGCCGTCAGCCCAGGCAATCTCAATAAGGGGTACCATTGAAATCGAGGCAAGAGTTTCCGGCCGGAGATCCAGCGCAATGAATTTTTCCAGCACCAGATCATCGACAATTCCCGAAACTGCTGCGAGTGCCTCCTTGGTTTTCTTCATCTGCTGCATCGCGCGGTATTTCTCCTCCATTTTCTTGTTTTCCTTAAAAAAAGCCTTTTCCACAAGATCATTCATATTTTTTTCCAAATTTGACATATGTGCTTCTCCTTTTCGGTTTGTTTTAAATTGGTGCGCATATTATGCCATAAACATTATTAAGGCAATAGCTATCAATAATTGTAATATAAATAGTAGAAATAATACAAAAATCCCATTGATGGAAATGGAGATCATTGTATTATACGAGGCCTTTTTACTTTTTTGCACATTCGTACATCATTATTGCTGCAGCCTGCGGCAGGCTCAGGGACTCGGCTTTACCGCCTCCGGGAATACACCAGAGCTCATCGGCCGCGGATAACAGGCTATCCGGAACACCATGGCTTTCGTTGCCTAAAAGCAGAGCCGTTTTCTTCCGTAGGGAGTGAGGAGGAAGTCCTTTGCGGACGTTACTTCCTACAAGATAATAAGATTCTTTTATTTGCGGCAATGCCACTGTCAAATCAATGCCGGAGATGATGTTCAAATGAAAAAGGACGCCCATCGAAGCACGAACAGCTTTGGGGCTGGTATAATCCACAGAATTATTGCTGATAATAATGCTGGTAAAACCAAACCAAAGAGCGCTGCGCAACAGAGAACCCAGATTGGCGGGATTGTTAATTTCGCACAGGATTAAAATATTACCGTCCGCCTGGTTTAAAAAAGCGGCGAATGATCGTTCCCGTGGTAGGGCCACTAGAGCCATTATTCCTTCCGGCTCTTTATCCTGACTTATTTTCTGCCATTGTGTGCGGCTCAGTTCCATTCGGGGAACGCTTGCGGGCACTTTTGTTATAATTTTTTCCCAGTATTTTCTTTTATCGGCAAGCAGAAGAATGGCCGCGACTGTCCATGTGCTGGACAAAAGTTCGCCCACTACCTTTGCTCCCTCCGCTAAAAACAATCCCTCTTCCCGGCGATATTTATTATCAATAAGCCGCATCCATTTTTTTATCTGGTTTTGCGCAGGTATTGAAAAATCAGATTCCATTTTACCTTGTAAGTTCATCCTTCCCGGTGCCGGCGGTTTCCTTTCAGAAGGGACATTTATTTTACGCGGATGCTCTTTTGCGCCACAACAGAATCAACATGCCGCCGGAAATCATTGCGAGACATAATACTTGCCCCATGGTTAAAGATCCTAAAACAAAACCCAGTTGATAATCCGGTTCTCGATAAAATTCGATAATTAAGCGCACAAAACCATACCCGCAAATATAAACCCCCAGCAGAAAACCGTCAAAGCGTTTCTTTTTGCGTATTAACCAAAGCAGGGCGAATAAAACGATTCCTTCGAAGAAGGCTTCGTAGAGCTGCGAAGGATGACGCAACTTTTGTGTCGGATCAAGCGGGAAGTACATTCCCCAGGGCATTGTCGTTACCCTCCCGAATAATTCGCCGTTTATAAAATTGCCGATCCGGCCGAAAAAGTAACCCAGTGGTATTACCGGAGCAAAGAGATCGGTAAAGCGCCAGAAATTGATTTTGTGTTTAATACAAAAGTAAGCGGAAACGGCGGCAACGCCTATAGCGCCGCCATGGTAAGACATGCCGGAAAGACCGGTAAATCTCATCCCGTCGGAGAAATCGAAAGGCAAAATTATTTCCAGCGGATGTTGCCAATAATAACCAAAATTATAAAAGAAAACATATCCGAGCCTTCCGCCGACTATGACGCCCAGCATGGCCCAGACCATATAGTCCTGAATTGTTTGTGCCGAGTATTCGTAATTTTCGTGTTTAATCCGGTAAAGAACCATAATATAAACAAGGGCAAAGGCAACTATATACATCAAGCTGTAATAACGCAGTTGAAATGACCCGATGCTGAAAAGGTGCGGGCTGATTTGTGCAGGTAAATTTTGCCAGATGGTGATAAATGGTTCCATTATTTAATATTCCATTACTGGTTAGTAGGCTTCGCCTTTGATGTTTCCTATATACAACTCGGCGCTGAAAGCGGCGTTGGCGCCATCGCCGGCGGCTGTTACCACCTGCCGGAAAAGCTTGGCCCGGCAATCACCGGCGGCAAAAATTCCTGCGGCGGAAGTGTTCATGGCATCGTTAGTGATGATATAACCGGTATTATCCAGTTGTACAACATTCTGGAAGATAGACGTGTGCGGCAGCCGGCCGGCAAAGATAAAAACACCCTCCGCATTAATTGTTTTTCTTTCACCGGAGACGACATCTTTAATTATCGCCCCGGTGACGAAATCTCCGCCTGCAACTTCATCGAGGGTGGCATTCCAGACAAATTCGATTTTCTTTTCGGCGAAGGCCCTTTTCTGTAGAATTGCGGCTGCCCTTAATCGGTCACGGCGATGGACGACGGTTACATGGCCGGCAAAATGAGTCAAAAAGAGAGCTTCCTGAATTGCCGAATCACCACCGCCGACAACAACAACATCCCGGTTGCGATAGAAAGGACCATCGCAGGTAGCACAATAAGAAACGCCTTTTCCGGCAAATTCCGTTTCCCCGGGAACTCCCAGCTTGCGCCACTGCGCTCCGGTTGCCGCGATGATGCTAAGAGCCTTAAATGATTTATCGCCGGCATTAACAAGCCATATAGCCGGGGTAGAATCATCTTTTGATATGGAGTGAGTATCCCGGGATGATATCTCCAAACCGAATTTCAGCGCCTGATTTCTAAAAAGCTGCATGAGATCAAGGCCGTTGATGCCATCAGGTATTCCCGGATAGTTTTC
>CAYXZW010000103.1:0-3181 GCA_964469905.1 uncultured Smithella sp. | reverse complement strand
ATGGCCTAATGGCGATAAGTATGTGGGGGGATGGAAAGAAGGCAAACCTGACGGCCAAGGAACTGTGACATGGGTCGATGGCGTGTCTTATGAAGGAAACTTTGTTGCTGGTAATCCGCAGCCACCTCATGATTTATTGTTTCCTGAGGGCAGAAAGCATCGCGGCACAATCACTCTGCAAACGACAATAGAGACCATAAGTGATAATTCCCAAGCTCAAAGCATCGGCTTGCAAAAAGGAGATGCTATAATAGAGTACAACAAAGATTTAGTATTGAATTACGCAATGTTTTCGCATTTAGTTTCTCAGACGAAACCAGAGGAAAATGTCAATATAATTATCCGGCGTCAGGGCAAAGATTTAAATTTTTCACTTAAAGGAGGGAAAATAGGGACATTATCCATTGATTATTATGTCTATTCAGTAAAAGATCAAACCATGAAAAATGCGGCAACATCAGCAGCGATTGAACGCCAAAGTGAAATCGATAGAAAAGAAGACATGGTTCCAAGGTCAGGTGTTCAATTAAGAGAAGCCTTTGGTAAATATTATGCACTTGTTATCGGTAACAATAATTATTCCACCCTACCCAAGTTAAAGACCGCTAAAAATGATGCCCAGGCAGTGTCCAATATTCTAAAAAATGATTATGGATTTAATGTTACACTTTTGTTGGATGCCAAGCGCTCGGATATTCTTGTTATGCTTGCAAAGTTAAGAGAAAAACTTTCTAATAAGGATAATTTGTTGATCTATTATGCCGGACATGGTTTTCTGGACAAAGAGGGCGACGAAGGCTATTGGCTGCCCGTGGATGCAACGAAAGGTAATGAAGTAAACTGGATATCAAATTCTTCCATTACAACGCAGTTAAAAGCAATGGAAGCGAAGCGTATACTCATTGTTGCCGATAGCTGTTATGCTGGGAAATTGGGGCGGGATGTTCATATTACAAAACGCACACCTGATTATTATTCCCGTATTGCCGAAAAAAGAGCTCGTTCTGTTATCGCTTCCGGCGGCTTGGAACCTGTTATAGATGGTGGTGGGAAAGGGTCTCATTCTGTATTTACATCTGCTTTCATTGCAGCGCTTCAGGGAAACAAAAGCGTTATTGATGCTTCTGAACTTTTTAACAAGATTCGACGTCCAGTCGTTTTAAATGCGGACCAAACGCCGGAATATGCAGACATCAGAAAAGCGGGGCATGAAGGTGGCGAGTTTGTTCTAATCAGGGTAAAATAGTTCCACTGTAATCTCTTAAACTCCCTCGCACGTCTATGCGATGGAAAAGATCAGTTCGTCCACTCGGAATGAAATAACCGATAATCTAATACATTACAAATGCTTGTCATCACTTTATTTTCAAGTCTCGCAGTGTGTAGTTGTAGGTGAATAATGCAAAATTTGACTGCTGTCGGAAATTAAAATCTCGATGGTGGCTTTTTCTGAGATGTTCTTCCTGTAATGTAGCATTCGGCGTTTTTGATTAAAATACTTTCTTTCGATTGGAAATCCTTAACATCTAATTGCCATTTTACGATTGTTAAAGTATAAGAAATACAGATTTCTTAATGAGGGGTATTTCTATGCAATCCATGCGTATAAGCATCTTCCTTGTCCTGTTTCTACTTATTCTAATCAATCCATCATCAGTTACAGCAGCAACGGAGCGGCGCATCGCTTTAGTTATCGGGAATGGCGCTTACAGCTCTGGTCCTCTGAAGAATCCCGTGAATGATGCCACGGACATGGCCGCCGCTCTCCAGATGCTAGGTTTCAAGGTGAACCTGAAGAAAAACGCTAATCTTGAGACGATGGAGGGCGCCATTGAAGACTTTGGGAACCAGTTGAAAAAGGGTGGTGTCGGCCTTTTCTATTATGCCGGCCATGGCGTTCAGGTAAACGGTGTCAACTATCTCATCCCCATAGGTGCCAAGATTAACAAGGAATCAGATGTCCGGTATAAAGCTGTAGATGCGGGACGGATTCTTGACGAGATGGGAAACGCTAATAATGGCATGAACATCGTGTTGTTAGATGCATGTCGAGATAACCCTTTTGGCAAGAGTTTCCGTAGCGCCTCGCGTGGTTTGGCCATCGTGAGCAATTCACCATCGGGCACATTTATCTCCTATTCCACAAGTCCGGGTCAGGTAGCGAGGGATGGTGAGGCGAGGAATAGTCCATACACAGCGGCTCTGCTGAAGCATATTGGAGAACCGGGATTGACAATCAACGATGTTTTTATGAATGTGCGAAGCAAGGTGAAAAAACAAACAGGGCAAGTACCTTGGGAATTATCTTCTCTTGAAGGTAAATTTTATTTTAATCAAGGGAAAGTGGCAAAAATTGTAGGACAAGAGACGGGGACCACAAACAAAGAAGAATTAAAAGAAGATGCATCTGCCAATTTGGAAAATGAGCGGCTAAAGATTGAAGCGGAAAAAGAGAAGTTGAGGCTGGAAAAAGAACTTCTCGAACAGAAAAAAGCTTTGGCAGAAGAAAAGAGGAAGCTGGAAGAAGAAAGACAAAAGCTGGCCTATGTTCCTAAAATTGACCCCACCAAAGGGACAAGATTTATTGATTTTATTAATGCAACAGTGACGCAAGTAAAATTTTTTGAAGGGCCTTATGATTCTCCGGCGCGAGATTTACGCTCTTACCGGACAAGTTTTTCCCGGACATCAACAAGATTTGTCCACTGGGAACTTGATTTACAGTATCCGCCGCCGGGTGTGCGCAAAAATTTTTTTATTGAACATATATGGTACAATCCATACGGTAAAGAATTTGGCCGAGGCACCTTGAACAATCAATACGTCCTGGCAGACTGGGGGAATTCCTATCACGTTCACAGTTTTGGTTGGAAGGATGCAGCATCGAGCGGTTGGATTGCTGGTACCTATCGAGTGGATCTATATGTAAACGGCGTTAAAATTGCCAGCGAGAATTTCGATATCTACTGATACTTTTAAGCCGGTTTCTGTGTGGCGCAGCAACCGGGCAATCAATCTTCGCCTATCATCAAGGGCAATCGCTTCTGATTTATTCTTCATAGTGCTGAGATGCTCTCTTTCTATCCGAAATCATTAACAACCATTCGAGAACATTTGTGCTGATAAGTAGATGCTATACGTAACAAAAAGATGATTGTAACTTTGGATTAATGGGTTCATC
>CAYXZW010000102.1:0-3319 GCA_964469905.1 uncultured Smithella sp. | reverse complement strand
CATAATATCAATAGTAAATACTGATTATGTTACGTATAGGTAGATGTACTAAATACATCAGATTGCCGTTAACATCAATCTGATGTATTAAAAAGATTAAATATTAAGTTTTATAAGACACTTAATGTCTGCTTAATAATTCCTTTAATTCTAATATATTGCCATAAGCTAATATTATGCCTTCTTGTTTGAATTTTAATTTTAAAAGGGGATGTTGCCAAGATGTCTCCCCGAGCATTCGCCGGGCTGAGCCTGCGGTGACTATATGACTGGATTCCCGCCTGCGGGAATGACAGAGGGAAATTTAACACTCCCTCGATTCTTACAATAAAAGTGTCCGTCTCTGTCGTTATGTCACGGTGAATTCAAAGCATAAAGCGGCGGCAAGGAGGAGGCGCCGAGGCGTATTTATACATACGGTGAGGAAGCCGACGATGCAGCCAACAAAGTTAGGCGAAGAATCCACCGTGGCATTAGATGATGTCTTCATTCCGAAATTGCCGGAACAAAAGCGCGCCGAGGATCAGGACATAGATAAGAATGTTGATAAAGGGATAAATGGAGAGAAATCCCTGGAAGCCTTCTTTGCTGATCAGCGCCGAGGCAAACTGTTGGATGCCGGAAAGTTTCGGCCATAAATAGTAAAAAATTTTCCACCCGGAAATATCGGATGATGATCCCGATTGCTGCATCATCGCCTGTCCCATGGGACTCTGGCTCATCGCGAATATTCCGTCGGCTACAAAACTGACTATGCCGATACCCAGCACGCTCAGAAAAGCAATTATATCGGACATGAGCAGCGAAAAAAGAAGTACGGCAATAACCACAAAAAGCAGGTTGAAACAGCAGAGCAGCGAGGCCAGGAGGTATTCCGGCACGATCGCCTGCAAATTGATGGAGGCAATGATAAACACAATGCCGTGCAGGATGAACATGAAGATCATCGCCAAGGCCCACAAGCCGAGAATCTTGCCTGCCACATACTGCCCGCGGGTTACCGGTTTGGACAGGATACACGATTGCATTCCTTCTTCCCGGTCGCGCTTCAATACGCGCATCGCCAGCAGTGCCGTAAGCAGCATCGCTCCGGCGGCAATAATATGGAATATTGCTTTGGATACAACCCGGACAACGGTGTCGGCATCCAGCGCCTGACCGTTCACCATGAAATTGCCCGAAGAACAACTGCGCACCAGCAATATTGCCAGGGCGCAGATAACAAACATAATGATGAAGCTCTTTTGGCGAACTTCATCCAGCAGCGTATATTTCGCAATTTGCATAATGGGGGAACGTGCATTCGGCATTTTCATGTCAACCTTTCACCAACCGGACAAACACATCTTCCAGCGTTTCGCCGTCTTTAACCAGCGCGGAAATTTTATCCTTTACCAGAAGCCGGCCGCGATTGATGATGGCGGCGTTATCGCATATTTTTTCCACTTCCGACAACAGGTGAGAATTGAGGAAGATCGTCATTCCCTGATTTTTGAGTGCTTCTAAAAGCTGGCGTATTTCACGAATTCCAATCGGATCAAGGCCGGAAGTAGGTTCATCAAGAATGAGCAGCTGCGGCTGGCCGATAAGAGCTGCGCCCAGGCCGAACCGCTGAATCATGCCTTTGGAATATGTGTTGGCTTTGGTGTGTTCCCGTCCCTGCATCCCGATTTTTTCGACGATGCGCCGGCATTGCACCGGCACATCGTTTTGGTTGATATCCAATAGTTCGGCGCAACGCTGCAGATATTGCCATCCGGTAAGATGGGGCGGAATGTGATGGTTTTCCGCGAGATATCCGACTGCGTTGCGACAGGCTACATCCGTGCAGGGAAGACCGTTTATCGACAGGCTGCCCGCTGTCGGCTGCGTAAAGTCCAGCAGCATCTTAACAATGGTCGTTTTTCCTGCACCGTTGGGCCCGAGAAGCGCAAAGTACTCGCCTGTTTTTACGGAAAAGGAAACGCTGTCGACAGCGGCAAGGGACCCATATTGCTTGGTTACGGCGTTTAATTCAATCATGCGCGAACTATATTTACCCAGTTCAGATATGTCAATAAATTTAGTTTCTAAACTATTAGACTTCGACAGGCATCAGATTGCTCCTGTGTCTTAATTTATTACAACCTGCAGTTACCAATGCTCCTCAAGACATCTCGTTTTTAAGCATTGCAGGCACTGTTTGCTCGAGCGAGACTTTCCTTTGCTTCGGCGGCCATTCTCTCGAGCAATTCCTGGCAGGTGGGAATATCGTTAATCAGGCCGATGGACTGACCGACCATGAGCGGCGCGTAGTTCACATCACCATTTTCCCAGGCCTCTTTGACCTTTTGACCGGCCAGCAGGGGAATCAATTCTTCAAAACCGCCGTGCCTTTCTTCAATCGCAAGTACTTCTTCGAGGACTTTGGATTTCAATCCGCGTCCCTGCAGCCCGATGGATTTTCCATAGATCACAGTATCGAATTCCTGTCGGCGAATTAACTCCTGTTTGATGTTGTCATGCACTTCACATTCCTTCGTGGCGATAAAGCGGCTAGCCATCATGACACCCTGTGCCCCCAGAGCAAGTGCCGCTGCCATCGTCCGGCCATCGGCAATGCCGCCCACAGTTACTACCGGAATTTTCACAGTTTGCGCAATTTTGGGCGTCAGTATCATGGAAGTGACGTCATCGTTTAACGGATGGCCGCCTTCTTCAATGCCCGCCGCGTAGATGCCGTCGAAGCCGATCTTTTCGGCATGCAGAGCATGGCGCAGCGCTCCGACTTTATGGAACATCTTTACTCCCGCTTTTTTCAGCATTTCGACGGCTCCCATGCCGGCGACTTTATCCACCGGCGTGCCGGAAAACTCAATGCCGTCAACTTTTTCCTCGGCGCATACCGTTATATACATTTTATGATGTTCCGGCGTAATGCGGACTGAAGGCAGGAGCGTAATCGCTATCATAAAGGGTTTATCCGTGAGTTTGCGGGTTTCGCGGATCGCTGCGCGAAATTCATCGGCTGTTTCATAATTGCCCGCGGTCATGTTGCCCATGCCCCCGGCGTTGGAAACAGCAGCGCAAAAACGTGGTTTACACAGCCACATCATCGCTCCACAGATTATGGGATACTTAATGCCGAACATTTCCGTGATTGCAGTTTTAAACATTGAACACCTCCTCCATATTGTTTTGATTGTTAATAATACTATTTCTTTCCGTACTCCGGATCAATCTTCACCAGCGCCGTGACTATAAATCCGGGTATTGTCGTCAGTAAAATCCAGTAGTAGAAATTTATGTAGCCCAGCTTATCCTGAATCCAGCCGCTGGC
>CAYXZW010000101.1:0-3505 GCA_964469905.1 uncultured Smithella sp. | reverse complement strand
CCCTTAGCTCAGCTGGTAGAGCAACTGACTCTTAATCAGTAGGTTGTCGGTTCGACCCCGACAGGGCTCACCAAATATATCAAGGGGTTAGGCAAGTAAAGCTTAGCCCCTTTTTATTTGGTCAGTCAAATATTCCCACTATATTCCCACTTTTGGAAAATATTTACGCAGGTTGTTGGTTCAACTCCGACAGGTCTCACCAAGAATATAATGACCATTCTGCTATGATTTAAACCTTTCCTGGAGCGCTATTCTGCCATAGACATCTATTTCTGTTTTGTGTTTCCGCGATTATAAACGCTATCCAAAATATAACCACGAATAAAACAAGTACATTCATGATAATCATCCTCTCTTTTTATCTGCTTTGTTTATTATTATCCCCCGCTGGGAGCGAGGGACTGTGTGAAGTCTATTCAGCCTGCTTTATCGCATACTGCAAGGTTTCGCACTCTTTGAAATCTTCCCAAATCTCCCGCCACGTTTCCAAGTTGTGTCCGGAGACGTGCACACTGGCGCCATCGAACCAATCCAGAAACCAAAAATTACACGACGTGAGGTTTAGTTTTTCGTCTGAATAAAAGCGGAACTCCTCGAATGGCCCGCCATATCTGATTTGATAACGGAAATATCCTTGCTGCTGGTTGTTAAAGGTTCCCGGCGCTACATAATCGAACAACAGCCCTTACTCAAACCAAGTCTCCCCGTCCTTCGTCCTTGCTTCCGGATCTTTCTTGTAAAGGTTCCACGGTTTCCGGACGTCAGCCATTCTACCTTTGTACGCATTCCGCACCCGCTCTTTACAATTTGATTGGGCATACTTCATTTGCTTTTTTTCTCCTTTCTGTTTTAAAGTTATCTTCCCCCCGGTTCCATGCCCAAACATGGGCGGCTTTCCTTTCGCCGCAGCGCCGGGGACCTTTTGTTCTCACGTTTCTATGTTATTGATATTGTTAATAATATAAGCATTCTCTACTCAAAAGTCAAGTCATGAAAACTTATTATAACTTGTAAAATCAGTTAGTTATGTGCGATAAATATGAGCAAACTCATCAAATCCGATGACAATGTGATGATGCGAGCACCTTTTGGCGATGCTGGAAGGGAAGCGATAATAAGAAAAAATCTTGGATGGTGGGACTCGTCCAGCAGGGGTAAAAGAATCCTTTTCAGACACCCTCGGTATGACCCGGAAACGAAACAGGGGGGAGGGTATGAGACTCCTTGCTCATAACCATAAATGCATCGATTAGTTTTTAAATAGAAATTCCATCGATGGAAAAAATCCTTCCGGGCACTCCCCCGGTCGTCCAAAATAATATTCTCGTATGAAAGTCACCTGCCGGAAAATTTAAAAAAAATAAAAATGTACGGCTAAATACTGAGAGCTGATAAGGGAATTGAAGAAGATGGTGGATGGGCGATAAAACGGTGTCGGGTGTAGCGATGGACAACTTCCTTGTACTACACGCATCGTCAACTTCGGCAAATATGCTTGATCTCGATTCGTTATTAAAACAATTCTGGCAATATTTTCTTGACATACAAGAGTGGCCTTCCTATACTCACTTCCAATAAAAGCAAAGTCTTATCAAAAAAACACCTCATTGAGTCCGACGCCGAATATGGAACAAAGCAGGCACGATAGGGCAATTTCCATTACCAGGGATATAACATGCCTGCACTGCGGCCAAAATGGTCTGATGGATATTCATAATGCGGGCGAGAACGTTGACGAAGGCGTTTGTTCCGGCATCTCGGCCATAATCCTTTTAGCGGAGATCTGTGTTACCAGTGTCCTGCCTGCGGGATTGTCCTTCTGGTTGATCCGATGCTGGCCTTAGGAGAAGAGCCAATCAAGGGAAGGCCTCACCTATTAAAAGACAAGAAAACAGCAAGGGAAAACGGTGTCTTTCAAGGATGAGTTGGCGCACTTCTTGCTGTGATTTTTCTGGAGTAGAGTGAAGAGCTTTACTATGATGCACACTTCTCAAGTAAAAAATAAGGCAAGGCTAGGATATCCGACAATGTAGGGCGAATCTTGAAGTTCGTTAAGAAATGAGTGAGGAGAAGCTAAATGGAACACGCCCGTAATAGGCTTAATTATGGATGAGAAGATTACATCCCAAATTGAACTAATTGAGCTTGCAATTATACAGAGTTCCGTCTTGGGTTTTGACCCAATGATTCTTTTCATCCTGGACGATGTCGAAATCGGACAGCGCGAAATTGAAGATCTGAAGTCCAGGATGGGACCAGAAATTTTCTCCTATCTCTTTAACATCGCAAATTCTGCTTATCATGGTGGCTTGAAAATGGGTTCTGTTAAGCATTTTTTCGATGTCGTCAACCGCCTCGGTACACAATATATAAAAGTGTTAATTTTGCAGCATGCCTTGTATACTCTGGCTAAGGGATGTCCGGAGACAGAGATCATCTTTGTTAAAAGTTTTTCTGCTTCTGTTATGGGAAGAATTATGGCTCGTGGTTTTAGCTTTTCCGATGATGATGGAAGGAAGGTAGAACTCGCCTGTCTCCTTTCAAGTATTGGCGCCTTGATGATGGCGGTATATCGAAAAAATTATCAAACAGATGATTTTGTCATAACAGATGACTTTATTGAACACAATCATCTCTTCCTCACGGAACGTATCATACGGAGATTTCAACTTCCAGAATATCTCCATGAAATGATTATGCCCAATTGCTTCCCCCTGGAACGCATGGGGATCAGTCTGATCACTGTGGTAAAACTGGCCACCGCTGCTGTGGACTGGTCTTTTCGAAACCTCAATAACACGCTTGTGTTTCGGTCACCATATACTTCTTTGGATGATAGATTTGCCCCTTCTCTGGTAGGAATCATTGAAGAAAAGTTTGCTGCTGCCGGCCTGAGAAAATATCTGATTATTTTGCCTCAAGCAGCCCCAATATTGGAGAAAATGCACTAAAACATGACCACGATGGTCGTGAAGATTAAATATGCCAAGTCTTAATGGTATGTGTAAATGCTGGAACAAAGACTTAATCCCAATGAATTATTGAATGCTGAAAACGTAAAGACCGCATATTCGCCGGGTCGGTGACCCGGCCTACAAAGGCGGAAAAGAAAAAAACAGAAGGTGAGTAGTAATGCAAAATAATTACTCTTTTCGTAATCGTTGGCAAAACTTATCAGCAATCTGTTTAATTGCAATTGTTCTTGTTATGTATGTTTTCTCTGTCGCCACAAGCCAGGCGTCACCCTCCGGGAAAAACAAAATAATTGTCGGCGGGGAAATTGATTATCCGCCTTACAGCTTTCTCGATAAGAATGGTGAGCCCACTGGTTTCCAGGTGGAATTAACCCGGGCCGTAGCTAAGACCATGGGCATGGATGTTGAAGTAAGACTGATGCCGTGGCCGGAAGCACGCAAAGCCCTGGAAAACGGCAAAATTGATATTATCCCGGGTATGTTTTATTCGGAAGACAGGGCCAGGATTTATGATTTTTCCCCGCCCTTTT
>CAYXZW010000100.1:0-3655 GCA_964469905.1 uncultured Smithella sp. | reverse complement strand
GAGAAGAAACCGTAACGTACATATCCCCCACCCCGGCCTGGCTGTGAAAAGCCTGGAAACTACCACCTAAGAGACGTGAAAGCGAACGGATTTCCACTCCGGAACGGGCAAATATGGTACCGGGAATGGAATCACCCAAATCCAGCGAATCCGTCAGTCCTTTGATATTAGCCACAATATTTTTCAGAGCGCCACAGGCCTCAACACCGACGATATCAAAGTTATAGTATGAATTTAATTCTTTGCGATTAAATTTGAACAAATCATCGCGAATAATACCGGCAATGCGTCTTTTCCCGGCTATGGTTACGCAAACAGGGTTACCCAATGCAATATCCATATCGAAAAAAGGTCCTCCGATGCAGACGACCTCGTATTTATTCCTTATCTTATAAAGGTTATTGTTAATCAGCTGTGAAGGCGTAATCAACTCTTTGGAGATTTCATCGGAAATCAAACCTTTAATCGGAGAAATAAGACAGGTATCACCTGACTTTTTGGCCAGCAGAGGCTTGAGATAGTTGAGCAGTTCCGGCAGGCGGTTCATGGTTATCGCCAGAACAATAAAATCGTTATTTTCGACTATATGTTCCAAGTCGTTGGTCGCATATACTTTAGATGAAAGCCGCGGAACATTTTCCAGACCGCCTGAACGTTTGGCTAAGTCCTCTGTTAAATGGATAGGGTTTAAACGATCTCTGTTTATGGCTTTACAAACTTCTGAATCATGGTAATAAATTGCAACTCGTTTGTTATCACGGCCAAGTTTATAGGCAAAAGAAGTGCCCAGCCGGCCAGGACCTATAATTGCAACTCTTGTAGTATCTAAATTAGGAATTATCATTAATTATGCTCTTTATCATATTTTTAAAATAATATTATAAAAAATAAATCATCCGACTGTCAAACTCTAATATCTCCTTCAGAGGAAATCTGCTTAAATATACTGAAAGTTCGCTTCTTTTTGATTGCAATATGGATGCAGATTGTTTAAAAATGAAAACATAGTATATCAATAAAATATTTTTCAGATAATTTATTGTATTTTATCTATGCGCTTTAATGTGTTCGACATTATAGAGGTTGTTATTATTTATGGGCAAAAAGAATCCGGTACTGGAAGAAAAAAAACGATTCTATTCCAATGGCGTCTTAAATGAGCTTAAATTCATTAGCGACGGCAAGCTGGAAGGAGAATACATCTCCTATTTTCCCAACGAACAGATTATGGCACGACTTCATTTTAAAAGGGGCAAGAAAAACGGCGAAGCAACAACTTATTACGACCACGGACAGATACGAGAGAAAGCTTTGTTTGTTAATGATAATTTGGAGGGCGAATACATTTCTTACTACAAGGACGGGGTAATCAGGGAGCAGGAAAATTACAAGAATGGTAAACTCGATGGTCTCTACCGTCTTTATTTTAAGAATGGCCAGTTAAAAGAAGAAGAATTTTTTAGAAACGGTAAATTTGACGGCAAATATATTTGCTATTATAAAACGGGCCAAATAAAGGAAATGGGCGCTTTTCAAAATGACAAACGCCTAGGTGAGTACATCGTCTATCATAGAAACGGTGAAATAAAAGAAAAAGCAACCTATAAAAGCGGAAAGCTGGTGGGAACATTTTACACTTGCAGCGAGAGTGACTCTGCCGGTAAAGCGGGGAATAATGATGCCGAAAGCAACTCTGGAAACTGGGAAGAAAAAGATGTTGCCGGATTACTCCGGGACTTAGCTACTTTTGACAACAAGAAACCCGGATAATTTTTTTTTGGATGGGTTTTATCAGCATGATCAAGAAAATCCTCATTCCTACTGATGGTTCCGAAGGCAGCCGTAATGCTTTGAATTACGGAATTTATATCTCCGTTAAACTCAATACCCTGATCAGCGGTCTTCATGTTTTAGATGTTAACTTACTTCAGGGACCAATGCTGACAGACATTTCCGGCGCAGTGGGCATACCTCCCTATGACGGTTTTTTTGATGCTGCTCACCAATCTCTCAATGAAAAAGCGGATTTTATCATCAATGATTTTCGTGAACAATGCCGGAGAGCAGGGCTTAAAACAGAAATCAAAAAAGTAATCGGCAAAATCGACGAGATAATCATCGAAGAAGCTTCCACGGTCGATTTTATCCTAATGGCAAAAAAGGGTGAGCATTTCCATTTAAAAAAAGGAGGCCTGCTCGGTTCCGTCGCCGAAGCCGTTATCCGCCATTCCGGAAAACCGGTCATGATCACTCCCGACAATTATCGTGAAATTGAAAGTATGGGCATCGCTTACGACGGCAGCCCCTCATCTGGAAAAGCGCTTGAATTTTCATTGGACTTATCAAAACAGGCTGTCTGGCCTCTTACAGCAATCATTGTTACATCGGATATGGAAAAGGCAGAAAGGTTGACCGCTCAAATTGAAGAGATTGCTCAGCTCAGAGAGCATGAATGTGAAATCATAATCCTGCCCGGCAAGGAAGCAATAGAAATTATCAATTTTATCAAAGAGGATGCCGTTGAATTAATGGTCATGGGAGCTTATGGCCACAACCGGTTGCGGGAATTACTTTTAGGAAGTACGACATCTCAGGTTATTCAGAAAAGCACCATCCCTGTCTTGCTGATGCGGTAGAAATAGGTAAATAGGCTGAAGACTGACGGCTATCAGGAAGGGCACTTCAGCCTTCAGCCTTCAGTCCATTTTATTTATTATCTGTGTAAGAGTTCCCAGCATATCGTGTCTAGTCAAGTCGTATTGAATCGGGGTTATGGTAATGAAGCCAGCGGCCAGAGCGCTGATATCCGTATCCTGCTCTTCTTTATCTGATTGCGATTCACCCGAAATCCAGTAATAAACATTATCCCGGGGATCAATACGTTTTTCAAAATGCTCGATAATATTTCCTTTTCCCTGACGGACAACACGGACTCCCTTTATTCTTTCCCGGGGCAGTGCTGGGACATTCACATTAACAGCAGTGCTGAAGAGAACAGAATTACCTGTTAATTCGCGCACCATTTTACGGACAAACTGAGCAGCAAATGAATAATCCGCATCCTTACGAGTATCGAGAGAAACTGCCAGAGCCGGAATTCCCATGATTACTGCTTCCGTCGCTGCCGATACAGTCCCGGAATAAAGCACATTGATGCCGACATTAGCCCCGCGATTTATTCCCGATATAACAAAATCAACCGGTTTATCCGACAGCTCTCTGATTCCAATTTTAACGCAATCCGCCGGTGTGCCTAAAACGGCGTAACCTAAAAAGTTATTGTTTTTCATCGCCCGCCGCACCATCAGCGGGCGAGAGATGGTAATCGCATGCCCGACAGCGCTTTGTTCTATTTCCGGAGCGACTATTAAACAATCTGCTTCCTGGCATAGTTCATCGTAAAGAGCGCTTAACCCTTTGGCATAAATCCCATCATCATTGGTCAGTAAAAACCTCATAATAAATATTCTTATCCTTTCACCTTCAGCCCTCAGCCTATCTACCTGTCGTCCTACTTCACCTTCCCAATCGGAAAGGCCTGCCCGCTTATTGATATCGTGGGATACTGGGCTTTCTTGAATATCTTCTCGGCAAGGGTTGGCACTTCATTGTCCACATAATCGGCTAGCTCTGTTGTTCTCACATAACCGGTATT
>CAYXZW010000099.1:0-3754 GCA_964469905.1 uncultured Smithella sp. | reverse complement strand
CCTGTCTGCCGCCACTTGGTCGGTTGCAGGTGTCGTCAGCGATTTTGATGGTTGGCCTATTTTGGAAATCATAAATCGGCTTTTATCTAGTGCTTCCTGAAGTCCACACACTGTCAGAGTCAAGAAAAGTTGCTGATTTGAAGTGATAAGCAACATCAGAAGACCGAGAATAATATTGACTTTAATCCTGAGAATAGAGTAGTGATCAATTTACATAGGATATTAATGCCGTTGTTGAGAACTTGCTTGTTGCATAATACCGGTTGTCAGAAGGTGCGCCTCTTGTTGATGAGAACTTGTCGGCAAATTTTCTTCGTGATCTGTGTAATTACAATTATCCTTGCCCTAAGCATTGCCCCGGCAACTGCCAGAAAAACTCCTGCTCCGGGAAAAAACAAAATAATTGTCGGCGGGGAAATTGATTATCCTCCTTACAGCTTTCTCGATAAGAATGGTGAGCCCACTGGTTTCCAGGTAGAATTAACCCGGGCCGTAGCCAAGACCATGGGCATGGATGTTGAGGTAAGACTGATGCCTTGGCCGGAAGCACGCAAAGCCCTGGAAAACGGCAAAATTGATATTATCCCAGGTATGTTTTATTCGGAAGACAGGGCCAGGATTTATGATTTTTCCCCGCCCTTTTCCATCGTAAGTACCGCAATTTATGCCCGCATAAATTCACCATCGGTCCAGTCCATCGAAGACCTGCGCAATAAGGAAATTATCGTTATGCGAAGCGAGGCCATGCACGACTATATCCTCCAACATCGCCTGACGGACAGAATATTGTTGACTGAAACACCGGCCGAAGCGTTGCGGTTGCTGGCAGCGGGGAAAGGCGACTATGCATTGGTTGCCCAGATGCCCGGTTTCTACTGGATCAAAGAACTCAATTTGTCCAACGTCAAGTCTGTCGGTCCTTCTCTTGAGCCTTTCAAAAACTGTTTCGCCGTTCGTAAAGGCAATACTCTCCTGCTTTCACGTTTCACCGAAGGACTTAATATCATTAATCAGACCGGCGAGTATCAAAAGATTTCCGAAAAATGGTTGGGTGTTCTGGAACCAACCCGGATTAATTTCGGATTGGCTATCAAATATGCCGCCATTGTCTTCGTTCCCTTGATTCTACTCCTTGCCCTTTCGGTGCTGTGGTCTTGGATGTTGCGTTCCAGAGTGAATATAAAGACAAAAGAACTGCTGGAGAGCGAGACAAAATACCGGACATTGGTGGATAATGCGAGGGATATGGTCTTCAGAACTGACGCCAATGGGAATTTTACCTTCGCCAATCCTGCAGCATTGCGCTGTGCAGGATACAAAGAGGAAGATATTATTGGCAGGCGGTACACAATATTGCTACCTCCGGAAAAGCGTGAAGAAGCATTAGTGTTTTTCGGTCATCAGTTGATGAAAAGGATTCCAAATACATATTCAGAATATCCTGTTCTAACAAAAGATGGCCAAGAGTTCTGGATTGGGCAAAATGTCCAGTTGGTCGTAGATGGCGATACAGTTTCAGGCTTTCAGATAGTGGCTCGTGACATCACAGAACGCAAGCGAACGGAAGATGAATTGAAGTCAGCCCACACCAAACTGGAGGCACTTTGGAATGTTTCAACCTTATCCAACGCAACCACAAAGATGGTCTCCGATCATATTCTCGAATCTATCGCACGGATGACTCAAAGCGAATACGGCTTTTATGGTTTCGTCAATGATGACGAATCAGTTATGATTATCCATTCGTGGTCGGGGGAGGCAATGAAGAACTGTTCAATGGTTGATAAGCCTCAGCATTTCCCTATCAGTGAGGCTGGAGTTTGGGCTGAGGCGATACGCAGAAGAGAACCACTGATTTTGAATGACTTTATGGCCGCGAATACGGCGAAAAAGGGAATGCCAGAAGGCCATGTGGAATTGACAAATCTAATGGTCGTACCACATTTCACAAAAGGCAGAATTACCTCGGTCGCGGCCGTCGCCAACCGTGAGGCGGATTACAATCAAGACGACATAACCCAGCTCGCGGCTTTTCTCAATAGCGTTCAGGCCATTGTGGATAGCAAGCAGGCCGAGGAAGCACTAATGGAGAGCGAAGAGCGGTTTCGCAAATTTTTTGAACTCTCCTCCATTGGTAAGTCCATAACTGCACCAGATGGGAAGTTCCTGCGGATCAATAAGGCGTTTGCAGACATATTAGGTTTCACAATCGATGAGATGAAGCAGATCAATTTTGTGGAAATTACCCATCCGGATGATCTGGCGAAAAGCCAGGAATGTGTCCGCATCCTCCTAACGGGCGAACAAACCAATTATCGATTTGAAAAACGATACATACATAAGAATGGCAATATCGTTTGGACGGACGTCAGCACCACACTGCTGCGTGATGATCATGGAACGCCACTTCACCTTATTACCAGCATCCTTGACATCACCGACCGAAAACGTGCCGAAGAAGAGAAGCAGGCACTGGAAGAACGCCTGCAAAGGTCGGAGAAGATGGAAGCCCTAGGCCTACTGGCGGGGGGTGTCGCTCATGATTTAAATAATGTCTTGGGAATCGTTGTCGGTTATGCGGAAATGGTTCTTGGTGATATAGATGAGAAAAACCCGATGCGGGATGACCTGCAAAGTATTATGGAAGGCGGCCAGAAGGCGGCGGCCATCGTGCAGGATTTACTGACTCTGGCCAGAAGAGGTGTTACCGGCAGAAAAGTCATCAATGTCAACAGAATTATCCTAGATTTTAGCAAATCACCGGAATGGGAGAACATCCATGCCAACCATCGGCATGTGCAAATTCAAAAAGATCTGGAGCCTGATCTGCTTAATATTTCCGCATCACCTGTCCATATACAGAAAACTCTGATGAACCTGGTTTCCAATGCAAGCGAAGCCATGCCCCAAGGCGGTAAAATCAACATTAAGACGACTAATCAGTATCTGGACAAACCTATATCCGGCTATGACAATATCCGGGAGGGCGATTATGTTGTCCTATACGTATCCGATGAGGGAGAAGGCATATCAGAAGCAGACCTGAAACGCATCTTTGAGCCGTTTTACACCAAGAAGATAATGGGTAGAAGCGGAACGGGATTAGGACTGGCTGTTGTCTGGGGAACGGTGAAAGATCATCAGGGATATATAGATGTTAGCAGCAAAGAAGGAAAAGGAACCACCTTCACCATCTATTTTCCGGTAACCAGAGAAGATCTCACCAAAGAAACTTCATCTGTATCCATGTCTGAGTACATGGGCAACGGAGAATCCATATTAATAGTGGATGATGTGAAGGGTCAGCGCGATCTGGCGACGGCAATGCTCAAGAAACTTAATTACACAGTTACGAGCGTTTCCAGCGGGGAAGAGGCAATAGAATACTTAAAGCAGAACAAGGCTGACATAATAGTATTGGACATGATAATGGAACCGGGCATGGACGGTCTGGATACTTACAAGAAGGTTATCGAGATCCATCCCAAACAGAAAGCGATAATAGTCAGTGGTTTTTCGGAATCTGACCGAGTGCATGATGCCCAGCAACTTGGTGCCGGTGAATACGTCAAAAAGCCTTATGTTCAGGAGAAACTGGGGCTGGCTGTGAAAAAGGAACTGGACAAAAAATAGGTAACGGCAGATCACCATTACAAATCGTAATATTGGCAGAATAACCGGCTCAGTTTCTATTTAGTAGTAGATGCTATACGTAACAAAAAGATGATTGTAACTTTGGATTAATAGGTTCATC
>CAYXZW010000098.1:0-4086 GCA_964469905.1 uncultured Smithella sp. | reverse complement strand
TGCAATGATGTTGTTGAACTTGGCCAGATCCTGCATTACATCGATATAACGGATTTTATGTTCTTCCAGGCGGGAGTTGATTTCCCGGTCGCCTTCCAGAAGCCCTTGAACCTCTTGCTGTCCTTCATCCAGTTCCTGTTGCAGCTGGGTCATCTGGTTAAAAGCGTCCGCAGCCTTTTTTTGCAGGTTATCAACCTCGACAATCAGACTCGACTTTTTCTGTTCCATGACGTCTATTTCAGCCTGATTTTTTAGCTTACGCTCTGAAGCTTCCGCTATCCGGCGACGCGAAAACTCAACATTCTTTTCCTTGATGTTAATCGAATTCTTAATTTCATAGAGTTCGGTTTGATGGCGGCTGATTTGTTCATCATTTTCCAGCAGTTTCGCCTTCATCTCTTCCAGCGCGGATTCTTTCGCTTCCAGTTGAGCCTTGATGGTTTCGGCCTGTTCGGAAAACTGAGTACGCGCGTCTTGCAGCATGGTGTTTTTCTCGGCCAACTGGGCAAAGCCCTGCTGGGACAAAACCAACTCAGTATCTTTAATGCGCAGTTTGACTGCTTTGTACTGTTCGGCTTTCTTAGCCTGTCTGGCTATGGCGGAAAGCTGGGATTTGACTTCCTTATGGATATCGTTGAGACGCAGAATATTCTGCCTGGTCGCTTCCATTTTGCGAACGGCGGCATCTTTACGGCTTTTGTATTTGGATACGCCGGCCGCATCCTCAATAAATAAACGGCGGTCTTCCGGTTTGGCTTCCACCAGAGAGGACACAGAACCTTGTTCAACCAATGAATAAGTTCGGGCACCGATACCCGTACCCATGAAGAACTCTTTGATGTCAAGCAGGCGGCAGGGCACACGATTGATGCAGTATTCACTTTCACCGTCGAGGACGACTTTACGAGAAATGGAAACTTCTGTCAATTCGCCGTAAACCCCGGGAAAGCTCGATCCATTGCTCGCCAGCGTCATGACGACTTCCGCCATGCTGACGGGAGCGGCATCTTCACTACCGTTAAAGACGACATCGTCCATTTTCTTTCCGCGCAATGCCTTGACGCGTTGCTCGCCCATCACCCAGCGGATCGCATCAACCACGTTTGATTTTCCACAGCCATTGGGTCCGACAACCGCATTAACGCCTTTGGAAAAATCAATGACGACTTTATCCCGGAAAGATTTGAAACCTGCTATTTCCAAACATTTTAGTTTCATAACGCATCTTTAATTAAAGTGTTCATATTTCAACAAAGCCTAACAAAAGATATTTCCTTTGTAAAGTGAAAATACAACAAAATGTATTCATGAAAAAATCATACCACAATATATAGTGCTTTGATCTTTGGAACAACCAAAAATTGGTGTAATGAAAAACCGGCATGAAAATGGAAAAATAGTTGATATGGGCGATCAAATAGCTTATCTCGCTTTGAACAATAGGTATTTTCACCCCCATCACCGGGTACATAACCGCGCATGCTTTTGCTTTAATCGGGTTTTCCTCAGATATGACAGGCATCATGCAGTGAGAGAATAGGGATTGACGGTTCTGGCAGTGCGGAAAAAACCAATTTCCGAATATCCTGGATCAGGCAAGGCTAAGGATTGTATGGGTATTCTACCGGTACTTTTTAAAGTGAACACTATATAACCGCGCCATCCAGATTGATTTTACACACCCGGAACACATTATCCCCATTACACGCGCCACCGGCCAGCTTCTCACACTGTAATGTTTCACGTATTAACGGTCTCCTCCCCGCAGCATCCCTCGAACGGCTTCTGGAGCCGCAGATTGTGTTTTTGCTTTCATCTCAAATGAATTCATGATCGGATTTTGCGCAGTTCGATAGGTGTAGCGGACCGGGAACACCATCCCGACGAACGCTCCCAATGGATTTTTCATCATCGGAAAAAATTCTTCAAACTCCGAAAACAATGTATAAATCGGGCGAGGGAGGTAAATAATGGACCCCCATGTGACAGACGGGGATGCCATTGATCTATTTATGATAGATCGCATCTCGCCAACGCTGAAGAAACGTCCGGCAAAATTGGCGGAAAATCCAAAGAGCTTTTTTATGGATTGCTCGGTTCCTGCCAGAGAATACTTATTGAAAAATCCCACAAAAACGCGGCTCCGGCTAACCCGGATGGCCTCCGCAATAACTTTTTGTGGATTGTCCTGAATCTGCAGGCTATTGATTAAAGTAACGACATCAAATTCATTGTCAGAAAAAGGAAGATCTCCTGCAGTGCCTTGAGCCAGTTCGCATTGTGGACCAAGTTTATTGCGGGCATTCTCCAGAGCGGCAGAGGATGAGTCAATTCCCGTCAAGACACATTTGGCCTTCTGGAAGAGTCGTAAAAAATTCCCTGTGCCGCATCCCACATCGAGCAGAGCTTCCCCGGCTGAAGGAGCTACCAAATCCAGAATTAATCTTTCCTGTCTGGCAAATATATACGTGCCCAGTTCTGTTGTGAGCCATTGGTCCTGTGACACGGACTGAGGTGAATCGAGCAGCATGAAACCAACCTCTTGATGATGACATCAGCGTTGCAGACGGGTCTA
The DNA here is from genome assembly GCA_964469905.1 of uncultured Smithella sp. Taxonomy (GTDB): domain Bacteria; phylum Desulfobacterota; class Syntrophia; order Syntrophales; family Smithellaceae; genus MVRV01. The sequence continues at coordinate 1,511 of CAYXZW010000098.1, read as the reverse complement.
AGCAACGCTATCCGTTAATGCATATTTTGCTTTCCAAAACCACGAATGTTTAATCGATTATACTCAATATCCAAATAATTGCATCAACGTTATTTTCAACCGCCAATATCGGACATGTCGCGATGACATTTTTTCAGATGTCTGTCCGTACAATCCAAGTCATGTTTTTCGGGTTTCAGTAATATTGCCTGACGGATAAGACCCGCCAGCTCATCGTCATCACATTGGCGATTCAAAGCCGCTCTCAAATCGATTTCTTCATCTTTAAGCAGGCAGGCACGTAATTTGCCGTCCGCCGTTAAGCGCAGCCGGTTACAGGTCGAACAAAAATGGTCACTCACCGGATTAATAAATCCTATCTCGCCCAGGCCGCCTTTTACCCTGTAGATTTTGGCCGGACCATCTGATTTATTTTTCTTACCCGCCAGGGGTTCAAGCTGGAAATGCTGGCGAATTTTGTCGAACAACTGATTGGTCGGCAGAAAGTCATCCGGTTGATTAACGTTTACTTCGCTGATCGGCATAATTTCAATAAATCGAATCTGAAAAGGTTTTGCAAGCGCCAGTTGCGCAAAATCAAGCGCCTCATCAGCGTTGAAACCTTTAATAACCACCATGTTAATTTTGATGGGTGAAAAACCTGCCTTTTCCGCGGCAGCAATACCCCGTAATACATCGTCGATATTTCCACCGCCGGTTATTTGAAAATACTTGTTTTTGTCCAGGGAATCAAGACTGATATTAATCCTGGTGATTCCCGCGTTGAAAATATCTTTGGCATACTTATCCAGCAGAAGGCCGTTGGTCGTTAGGCTAATGTCCTGAAGACCGTGAATTTGCTTTAAGGCAGCGGCAAACTCGACAAAGCCACGGCGGACAAGTGGCTCCCCGCCGGTTAAGCGGACCTTGATCAGCCCCATCTTGACGGCTTGGGAAACAATGCGAATAATCTCTTCATAACGAAGAATATCGTCATGACCTTTCAGCGAAATGCCTTCCTTGGGCCGGCAATATGTGCAGCGCAGATTGCATCGATCTGTGATTGAAACCCGCAGATAATTTATATCCCTGTCGTATTTATCCAGCATGATTTGAGCTTGAGGACTCCTTTATTTTTCTGACTGCCGTTCAATAACATAAACGTGCGCACAAAACAACTTTAGCATCTTGTTCCCAGCTTAATGTTCCGAGATTCAATTCATGTTATATATACTCGAAACAAAAAGTGAAATGTTTCTTGACATGGCGCGCTTTCTCGTTTAAAAAAAAATTATCGAGTATCCTGCCTGTTGATCAAACACCTCGAAGCAAGGTATCGAGGTATGAAATGAATGTTATCATATCAAGGCAAGTTGCGGAGAATTACGCTCGTCCCGCTTGAGCGGGATTGAACAATAAGATCACGTCAGAGCAAGGCAAAAACAAGCTGGAGTGTTTATGGATAAGATGCCTATTACCAAAGAGGGCTTTGAGAAATTAAAAAAAGAACTGGAAACGATCAAGAACGTTTC
>CAYXZW010000097.1:0-4625 GCA_964469905.1 uncultured Smithella sp. | reverse complement strand
GCAGGGCAATCTGGACTTCCGGAGATCCCGTATCTTTTTCATGAAGCCGGTATTCTCCAATAATTACTGTTCTTTTTTCGGTAGTTAACACGCTTTTTTCCTCCCTATTAATTAATTCCTTGTCATCTAAATTTTATTTCTCAGTTTTGAATATTGTTAAAAACACGCACAATCCTGGCGGCCTGACTTTTTTCGTCAATTTCCGAAAAATTACTTACCGGTGTCACCATTTCTGCTATCGCCACAAGATAACCACGGCGATTGATAAACTTTACCATATCTCCCGTTTTCAGAAAAGGGAGGACATGAGCCTTCATGGTCTCTACGGAAGGCTGCAATCCATCACGCAACCGGCCTGCAATAGCATCTTCTATTTCAATAGAGGTCAACAATGGCAATAGTTTTGTCATCGGCAACATCTTTTCCATAAGCTCAGCTTTCTTTTCCTGCGGGGAAGTATCGTCAAGTGAAACAGCCATATCTTCCGAAAAAAAACCGCTCCGCAGCCGTCGCAAACCGCATAAACAGGCGCCACAACCGAGTAGAGCACCGACATCGGCGCATAAAGTTCGAATATATGTTCCCTTGGAACAGGCAACCCGGAAAGTTACCCGGGGCAAAGAGATATCATCAACTATAATGTATTGAATTTCCACTTCCCGCGGCTTAGTTTCTACAATAATACCCTTGCGTGCCAATTTGTACAAAGGCTCTCCGCAATGCTTAATTGCCGAATATGCCGGAGGCACCTGCTTAATCTTCCCCACCATCCGTGATAACGCCGAATGAATTTCTTCAACCGACACCACTATGTCCGACTGGACGGTAATTTTTCCTTCTGTATCCAGTGTATCCGTTTGCACACCGAGCAGCATTGTCGCTAAATATTCCTTGCTGTCATCAGACAAAAACCTGGCCAATTTTGTCGCTTCATTCAGACAGACAGGAAGCACTCCCGTCGCCAAGGGGTCCAGCGTTCCCGTATGGCCGACTTTTTTGGCTCCCAATATTTTTTTTACTCGGGCGACAACATCATGAGATGTAATACCCGCCGGTTTGTCGATAATAACGACACCATCCATATATAATTATAATTCCTTAATTGCTTCCATGATCTTGTTTTTAATTGATTCAATATCGCCTTCGATTCGGCAGGCAGCAGCGTTAATGTGACCGCCACCACCAAATTTTTTTGCTACTTTTTCTACGTTAACCTGCCCTTTGGAACGTAAGCTGAGCTTAAAACTGTTGCCGCTTAACTGGGAGTACAGCACTGAAATTTCAATCCCCTGCACCGCACGGGGGATATCAACAAAGCCCTCGATATGTTCCATTGATGCTCCCGCTTCCTGCAGCATTTTATGGGTAACGACAAGCGACCCTACTTTCATTTTCAGATCAAGGGATAGCGTCTCCATTGTTCTGGCCAGCAATTTCAGCTTTGCCGGAGGATCGCTTTCGTAAATATTTTCCGAAATCCATTGCGGATCAGCGCCATTTTCCACCAATGTTGCTGCCGCCCAAAGAGAACCATGGCGAGTATTAGAATAGCGGAATCCACCGGTATCCGTAAGTATCGCTGCATACAAGTTGGTGCAAATATCTTTGGTCATATTGATTCTCATTTCCTTCATCAGGCGGTAAATTAATTCACCTGTGGAACTGGCCTGAGCATCAATCAATCTTATATCGCAAAAACCACCATTAGAAACATGATGATCAATATTGATCAGTTTTTTTATTTTCCTAAATTTCTTCGCCTGATCACCAATACGTTCTAAGTCACTGCAATCAAGCACAAAGGCGGCGTCATATTGTTCCAGATCGCCAGGTGTATGAACAATGTTCTCGGCCGCTGGTAAAAACCGGTAATGTTCCGGTGTACTATCCTGATTGTAGATAACGGCGCTTTTCCCTAAACCCCGCAGCATAAGATAAACAGCCAGTTCCGAACCAAGCGCATCACCATCGAGCCGGATATGGGAGGTTATGAGAAAATTTTGTCCCTCATTTATAGCGGCGATAATTTCTTTAAACATTTTCCTTTTCCTGTCTGGCTATATCCGCCAGAAGCTGATCGATGCGGTTACCATAACCAAATGACTGATCATGAATAAACATAATTTCGGGAACACAACGCAACTGCAATCTTTTTCCTAATTCACGGCGGACAAAACTGGTGGCCTTCGCCAAACCCGCCTTGATTTCCGGCGAACAATCGTCTTTCCCCAGTTCCACAAAAAAAATCTTGGCGTTACGCAGATCGTCCGTTACCTTCACCGAGGTAATTGTTACGGCATGAATGCGGGGGTCTCTGACCTGCTTGAATATTATTTCAGACATCTCGGCCATAATCAGCTCGGCCACCCTGTCTGCTCTTTTAAAGTTCATCGTACTTGCCTGTATCTACGGCAGTCTCTTCCAGAAAATCGGAGACGACCATAATTTCAATTTTACTGTTCAACATTTCGGCGACCCGCAGATTATCAACAAACTTAAGCAGGTGATCAACCTTGCCGTTAATAAATCGCGAATCATTGCCGACAAACGCAAAACCGATTTTCGCCAGTTTATGATTATCCAGGTCGCCGATCTCCGCAATGGAAACATTAAACTCGTTTTGTGTGCGCGAGATGATCTTGCTCAAAATACTTCTTTTTTCTTTTAAAGAACCACTTTCCGGAATTCTTAATTGAATTATTCCGTAACCAATAACCATGATATTTACTCAACAGACGGTCTTACAGCTTTCTATCAATTTTCTCTGTTGTATAAGCTTCAATAATATCGCCCACATGGATATCATTAAAACCTTCAATGCCAATGCCGCACTCGAAACCGGTTAAAACTTCTTTCGCGTCGTCTTTAAAGCGCTTCAAGGAAAGTATTTTACCATCGAAAATCACTATTGAGTCCCGGACCAGTTTCAGGCCAGCCGTGCGGGTAATTTTGCCATCGGTAACATAGCTGCCGGCAATAGTTCCCACCTTGGGAACTTTAAAAGTCTCGCGAACCTCGGCACGTCCCAGTACAACTTCCTTGTATTCCGGATCCAACAGCCCTTCCATTGCCGCCCGCACATCGGCAATAACATTGTAAATAATATCATAAAGCTTTATTTCCACGCCTTCAGCCTGGGAAATCTCCACCACTCGCGCATCCGGACGAACATTAAATCCAATAATAATCGCATTGGAAGCGGAAGCCAGCATGACATCCGTTTCACTGATGGCACCGGTAGAACTATGAATAAGTTTCATCCGGACATCTTCCGTAGAAAGCTTATGTAAGGCATCGGCAATAGCTTCAATCGAACCTTGCACATCACCCTTAATTATAATATTGCAGTCTTTCACACCTTCTTTTATCTTTTGATACAATTGTTCTAAGGTGATTTTGGAAGAAGCGGAAAGTTCTTTTTCTCTTGCTTTTCTCAGCCAGTAGTCTGCGATATTACGCGCCTTCTTTTCGTCCTCGACGACAAAAAACTCCGCTCCCGTCTGTGGAACATTGGAAAAACCGATAACTTCAACCGGAGTGGATGGCTTGGCTTCCTTTACTCGCCGTCCCTGATCATTATTCATAGCCCGTACACGCCCGGATTCCGTTTTCGACACAAAGGCATCTCCTTCGCGCAGAGTGCCCTGTTGAATCAGGACAGTCGCCACAGGACCGCGACCACGATCCAATTTAGCTTCAATAATGATGCCGCGGGCAGAACGATCAGGATCGGCTTTAAGCTCTAAAACGTCAGCCTGCAACAAGATCATTTCCAGCAGACTTTCGATTCCGGTCTTCTTCTTAGCGGAAACTTCGCAGAAGATAGTATCGCCGCCCCATTGCTCGGACAACAGACCATGCTCCGTCAGGCTTTGTTTAATCTTTTCCGGTTCGGCCCCTGGTTTATCAATTTTATTGATGGCAACAATAATAGGTACTCCGGCAACCTTGGAATGATTAATCGCTTCCACGGTTTGCCCCATAACGCCGTCATCAGCGGCAACAACAAGAACAACAATATCAGTTACCTGAGCACCACGGGCACGCATAGCGGTAAATGCTTCGTGACCCGGTGTATCCAGAAATACTATATCGCGGTTATTAATATTAACATGATAAGCACCGATGGCCTGGGTAATGCCGCCTGCTTCTCCGGCAATAACATTGGTTTGACGGATAGCATCCAGAAGAGACGTTTTGCCATGATCGACATGTCCCATAATTGTGACTACGGGAGCACGGGGCTTGAGACTCTCCGGTTTGATCTGAGTATTCAATATTGCTTCGTCAAACTCGGCCTCTGCCTGTTCGACTTGAAAATTAAACTCACTCGCAATCAGTATCGCAATATCATAATCGATTGCCTGATTAATCGTGGCCATAACGCCCATTGCCATTAATTTATTGATTACTTCACTGGCCTTGATACCCATTCGCCTGGCCAAATCGCCTACCGAAATTGTTTCGGCAATCTTCAGACGCCGCTTAATGGCTTTAGGTACCGTTATTTCCGTTTTCCTCATTTTGACGGGTGCTACTTTTTTATCATCCCGCCATTTAGAAAAAATTACTTCTCTTTCATCATCCTGCTTGCGTAACTTCTTTTCAATTTTTTTCTCTAAGAC
>CAYXZW010000096.1:0-4710 GCA_964469905.1 uncultured Smithella sp. | reverse complement strand
ATTGTTGCCGAAAGCCTGGATTATCTGGCCGAAAAAATTCAAGCCAAATCCGGCAATATCAACCAGATTGTCTTTGAAGTATTGAAGAAGGAAATCAAGGAAATCAAACCGATCCTTTTCAATGGTGATAACTATACTAAAGAATGGGAAAATGAAGCAGCAAAAAGAGGACTGCCGAATGATAAGACCACTCCTGCGGCGCTGAAGGCCTTAGTTTCTGACAAGGCACTGAGCATCTTTGAAAAATATCAAGTGCTATCTCGTGTCGAACTCAAATCAAGGTATTTAATCTACGTAGAAAAATACATTAAAGACCTGGAGATCGAAGTAAAATGTCTGAACAATATCTGTATGAATCAGGTAATCCCGGCGGCCGTCGCCTATCAGGAAATTTTGGCCAGGACCATTAACGAAACAAAAAATGCTCTGGGTAGTTCCGCGGTTCTTTCTTCGGAGCTGGAAATCCTGAAAAAAATTGTTGATCTAATCAATAGAATCTACGCAGCAAACAAAGATATACTGACTAAAGTTGACGCAGCCAATGCCGTTCACGACGAGCCCAGAAAGGCCGAGATGCTTTGCAATAAAGTAAAAACCGCCATGAACGAACTGCGCGATGACGTCGATGAACTGGAAGGCCTGGTGGAAGATGATTTGTGGCCAATGCCGAAGTTCTGGGAAATGTTGTTCATCAGTTAAGTGACCGGATGAGGAGAAAGAAATGATTATCTGCTGGACTCCGCAAGATGTGTTAAAGGTCGTAAAAGAGAAGAATGTCAGCTTCATTCAGCTCTGGTTTACGGATGTCTTGGGAATGCAAAAGATCTTCAGCATCAGCCCTTCGGAACTGGAGGAGGCAATGGCGGAAGGAATGGGCTTCGACGGCTCATCGATTGAAGGATTCTGCCGCATTGAAGAAAGCGACATGATCGCCTTGCCCGACCCCACTACTTTTCAGTTGATAGCCTGGCGGCCGACGGACCGTCCGGTGGCTCGCATGTTCTGTGACATCCATACTCCCGATGGAACTCCTTATGAAGGCGACCCCCGATTCGTCCTGAAAAGGATGCTCGAGAAGACTAAAGATATGGGCTATACCTTCAACGTGGGGCCGGAGCTGGAATATTTCTATTTTGCCAATGATTCCTCTCCCGAATATCTGGATCACGGTGGCTATTTTGACGGGCTGCCCGTCGATCGGGCCACGGATTTGCGCCGGCAGACAATTTTTGCCCTGCAGGACATGGGGGTTCGCGTTGAATATTCCCATCATGAAGTAGCGCCGAGCCAGCATGAAATTGATTTACGTTACGATGAAGCACTGGCGATGGCGGATAAGGTCATGACCTATCGCACAACTGTAAAAGAAATTGCCCGGCAGAATGGCGTTTACGCTACTTTCATGCCCAAACCGGTTTTCGGGGAAAACGGTAGCGGCATGCACACACATCAGTCTTTATTCCGGGAAAACAGCAACGCCTTCTACGATGGCAATGACAAGTATCATCTTTCCTCTCTTTGCAAGCATTACATTGCCGGTTTAATGAAGCATGCTCCGGAAATTACGGCAATTTGCAATCAGTGGGTAAATTCCTACAAGCGTCTTGTCCCGGGTTATGAGGCTCCGGTTTATGTTTCGTGGGCCCGCCGTAATCGTTCCGCCCTGATTCGTGTTCCTATGTACAAACCGGGAAAGGAAAAAGCAACACGCATTGAATTTCGCTCGCCGGATCCGGCCTGTAATCCTTATCTGGCCTTTGCCGTTATGCTGGCGGCCGGCCTCAAAGGAATTGAAAAGAAATATGAGTTGTCTGAACCGGTGGAAGAAGATATCTATGAAATGAATGAAAAAGCGCGCACCAAAGGCGGAATAGCATCACTCCCGGGCAGCCTCGAGGAAGCAATCCGACTTATGGCCAAAAGCTCTTTGGTCAAAGAAACCCTGGGCGAGCATATTTTCGATAAATTCATTGAAAATAAAAAAATCGAGTGGGACCGTTTCCGTACTCATGTCAGCAAGTTTGAGCTCGAACGTTACTTGCCTTTGCTTTAATTATTGACGAGTCCGGAGAAAAAAGATAGAAAGCTCCCTCCTGGAAAGGTAGACCAGAGGGAGTTTTTCTTAATTGCTTTTCCTCTCCTTCTCCGGCTGCAAATAAAATCATGAAACACCCCGAATAGGGTAGACGAAAGACAAACAAATGCCCCTGTTAAATAAAAACCGTAGCGCCTTGCTGGTACTGGAAGACGGCAGTTTTTTTGAAGGTTTCGCCTTTGCCGGCAGCGGCGAAACAATGGGGGAAGTAGTTTTTAACACCGGCATGACCGGTTATCAGGAAGTCATTACCGATCCCTCCTACAAAGGACAGATAGTGCTGATGACCTACCCCTTGATCGGCAATTACGGCATTAATGATGAAGACATGGAATCTTCCGGTATTCATCTGGAAGGTTTTGTTGTTAAAGAATATCAACCAAACCCCAGCAACTGGCGGATGCGACAAAGCCTTAAATCCTTTTTAGAAGATCAGGGTAAAATCGGACTGGAAGGAATCGACACCCGTGCGCTTACCCGGCGCCTGCGAATCTCCGGCGCAATGAAAGGAATAATCTCCACCGAAACTAAAGATATTAAAGAGTTGCTGGCTAAAATCAGGGCGTATCCGGGCTTGGTGGGCCGCGATTTAGTCCGGGAAGTAAGTTGTTCCAAGCCGTATTTATGGAAAAAGGGTGCACCCCATAAAGGAAAAATCCCCGGTAAAAAACCGGTAAAGAAGTTGCGGGTGGTTGTTCTGGATTGCGGTGTTAAATATAACATTTTAAGACTTCTGGAAAATGGCGGCTGTGAAGTTATCGTTGTACCGTCAGTTTCCTCCGGAAGCGATATTCTGGCCTATCAGCCTGATGGAGTTATGCTTTCCAATGGCCCGGGTGACCCGTCGGCGCTTCCTTACATCGTGAAGACGGCCCGCTCGCTTGTGGGAAAACTGCCCGTGTTCGGTATTTGCCTGGGGCAGCAAATTATCGGTCAGGCCGTCGGCGGTTATACGGAAAAACTCAAATTCGGCCACCACGGCATCAATCAGCCGGTGAAAAACTTGAAAAGCGGACGAATAGAAATAACCTCACAAAATCATGGATTTGTTGTTGTTCCCGCATCCGTGGAAAAAATTGCTGACAATACTCACACAAATTTAAATGATAACACTTCCGAAGGCCTGCAAATGCCTTTGACCATGAGTGTGCAGTACCATCCCGAAGCGGCACCTGGTCCGCATGATTCCGAATATTTGTTTTTACAGTTTGTACAGATGATGAAGGAACAAAAGGAGAAATCTGCATGATCTTGATCATTGATTTTGGCTCTCAGTACAACCAGTTGATTGCCCGCCGGGTGCGGGAGCATCATGTTTACTGTCAGATTGAACCGCCGGATATAACTCTGGCAGCGATCAAAGCGCTCCAGCCCGAAGGCATCATCTTATCCGGCGGACCGGCCAGCATTTACAGCAAAGGAGCGCCGCGGGTAGACATAGGCATCTTTAAACTGGGCATTCCGATCTTAGGCATCTGCTATGGCCTCCAGTATATGGTTGATTCGCTGGGCGGCAAGGTTATTGGTTCCACAAAAAGGGAATACGGTTTTGCCGAACTTAACGTTAAAAAGCCCAAAGGGATTTTCTCCGGCGTGGATAAGAAGACCCAATGCTGGATGAGTCACGGCGATTCTATCGGCTCACTGCCGGACGGCTTCAGCATCACCGCTTCCACCGCCAACACCAAGGTTGCGGCGGCTGAAGATGTCCAACGCGATTTCTATGGCCTGCAATTTCATCCGGAAGTTGTTCATACGACAGCCGGAAAAAAAATCCTGGCGAATTTTCTTACTGCTGTTTGCAAGTGCAAAAAATCCTGGTCGATGAAGTCCTTTGCCAATCATGCCATTGCCGAAATAAGACAGCAAGTGGGTGACGGCAAGGTAATCCTGGGCCTTTCCGGCGGAGTTGATTCTTCCGTTGCCGCGGTATTGCTCCATCGGGCAATAGGAAAGCAGTTAACCTGTGTTTTCGTTGATAACGGTGTGCTGCGAGCCGGTGAAGCCGAACGTGTCATAGAAATGTTCAAGAAGCATCTGCAAATCAATTTGCGCTTTGCCCGCTCTGGTAAGTTGTTTTTAGACAAACTCAAAGGCGTAACGGACCCGGAAAAAAAACGAAAAATAATCGGCCGAACTTTCATCGAAGTATTTGATTGCGAGGCCCAAAAAATCAAAAACGTGAAGTTTCTGGCTCAGGGAACACTTTATCCCGACCTGATCGAATCGCGCTCCGCCTTCGGCGGGCCCAGCGCCGTGATTAAATCTCACCACAACGTCGGCGGACTGCCGAAAAAAATGAATCTGCAACTGGTCGAACCGCTTAAACATCTGTTCAAGGATGAAGTACGGCTTTTGGGCCGCGAGCTGGGGCTGGCCGATGATGTAACCTTGCGTCAGCCGTTTCCCGGTCCGGGACTGGCTATCCGCATCATTGGCGAAGTAACCGGCGGGCGCTTATCCGTCTTGCGCAAAGCCGATACCATTCTGATTGAAGAAATCCGCGCTGCCAATCTTTACTACAAATTATGGCAGTCGTTTGCCGTATTGCTGCCGCTCAAAAGCGTCGGCATCATGGGCGATCAGCGCACTTATGAAAACATCGTCGCCCTCCG
>CAYXZW010000095.1:0-4758 GCA_964469905.1 uncultured Smithella sp. | reverse complement strand
TCCAGATTTTTCAACGGATTACCGGGAAAGATCAGATTAATCGTATCGCGGAAAATTTCCTGTAAGTGTAAATCCAGCGCCCGCGTTGTCCGATGAAAATAAACATTGCTGTATAGATTTAAGCGGGCATTGAGAAACCGCCCCAGAGCGGATATACCCGACTGATGAAGAGTAATGCCCTCATTGGTAAAAAAAGTATAATAACGCAGACGGGGAATATCGACCATGTCGAGAGAGAATCCGGTCATGTAGGCGTCACGTTGCACATAGTCCAGATTATCAACTGTATAAATGCCGGAAAAAAGCTGCCGCAGCAGAGTCAACCAGCGCGGCTGATTTTCTTTTCTTGTATCGGGCGCTTTTATTAAAAAGGCCACCTGCTTCGGATCTAATGCTTCCCGGTCGGCAAAAGCACCCGAGGGGCTGCGCTTGATACGGGATATTGTGTTGGCAAGTTTTTTTACAATAATCTGTTGGCCGATTAACTCATGAGTTAATCCCCAGTTGCTCAAATAATGTTCATCAAAGAAATGTCCGTATGGTCCATGCCCCACATCGTGCAGTAATCCGGCAACCCTCATCAACTCTTCGATGTAATTTAAGGAAGGAGCATCATGGCAAACGTCACACAGACTGGGATAAACATGTTTGGCAAATTCACCGGCTACATGCATCGTCCCCAGTGAATGCTGGAAACGCGAGTGCTCCGCTGCGGGATATACCCAGCGGGCACTCTGCAACTGGTAGATTCGTCTTAATCTTTGCAGCCAGGGAGAATCAATCAGGTCTTTTTCCGTTGTTTCTTTCGGATCATTATCCTGCGGCACGGTAAAGAAAGCATACTGATGAATAGGATCAGCAATAAGCGCCATGCCCTTATACACATTGAGATTGAGGGAAGCCGTTTTTTTCATGGCGAATTGTGTACAATATTCCCCGGAAAAGATCAATTTCAAATCAATGACGCTCGCTGAAAACAAACGCAGTGCAGTTTGAAGCGTCAGCGGAATTGATCCCGGAAGCTGAAGCGAAGTAGCTTCGGTCTATCCGGGATCCAGTCCTGTACGGATGGATGAATGGTTGCTCGCTGAAAACAAACGCGGGGCAATTAAAAATACAGCGGCAGATTTTTTATCAATATATTACATTCCCGGCAAGTTCCTTTGCATCCTGCCCAAACTGCTGCGCATATTTCTCTTCAGCAACGTATAAGTCTTCCGATCCTTCTGGGAGAGGAATTGAGCCATTTCCAGAGCTTTGGCAAAAAGAATGTCTCCCGGATATATAGCGGACACAATCTTCATCTTTAATGCTTCTTCCCCGCCGACTCTCTTGCCCATGAGAACAAGTTCGTAAACAGCCTGTTGATCGGGCAAATATTTTAAAACCTCCTGCATAATCGGGGAAAAGGGAATTTTGATATCAACTTCCGGAAAACAAAAAAATCCGCGATCAGCGCGCATCACACGGAAATCTAATGTGGAGGCGAGGATTGCGGCACCGGCGTAAGCATGACCGGTCAGGCAGCCGACTGTCGGCATATCCAATAAAGCAAAGCGCAAATAAAGTCTATCCAGCATCGAGGCAAAATTGATAAAATAATTGGCCGGCTGGGTAATAATCCATTCCAGGTTAATGCCATTGGACCAAAATTTGGGATCGGTGCTGGTAATTACCAGTGCGGCATTGCCGGATGCTGCTTCCAACTCGTCAAGAACAGAGTTATATTCATTAATTACGTCTTCAGTAAAAGTGTTGGCATTTGCACCGTTAGTCAGACTGAGGACATAAACCGTACCTTCTTTTTTCAACTCCATTGTGGGCATAATCAATCCTTTCTTTAGGCGGAATATCGTTTTCTTACTTCCGATAACCTGGCAAAATGCTTCCTTTCTTCATCAATGATCTGATCAAGAGCCGCATGCTGGGTTGTCGGCACAAATTTTTTGATTTCATGGTAATAAAGCATGGAATCCAGTTCGCGTCGAATGGCAAAATCAATTGCCGACAGGGTATCCTTAACCTTCGAGAATTCCTTATCCAGTGCTTCTTTGGTAAAAATTATATTGCTATCCACGTAGTCACGCAGATACGAGCTGTATTCACCGTCAAAACTTTCCGGCGGGTTGTATTTTTCCATTTTCGCAAAAATACCCTCAAAAGTCTTTTTGTGGGCAACTTCCGCCTGAGCCAAATCGGCAAAAAGTTTTTTTGCTTCTTCCTGCTTGGCAATCTGCTCGGCAAACTTGTAGAAGTTAGTGCCGTTTTCTTCAATCCGAATTGCTATTTCCACTATGTCGCTTGCTTCAAAAACTCGCATACCAAATGCCCCCTAATATTTATTCTTTCTTCAATACCATTTTCTGTTGTGTTGCCAAAAGTCAAACACCCGTTAAATTGAGCATATTTTTATTACTAATGCAACCATTTTGCTCAAGCTAGAACCACTTTTTCTTCCGGAAGTAATAGACCATTGACAGGGCGATAACCAGCATTATTCCTAAAACACCGAAATAGCCCCAGCGCCACGTAAGTTCAGGCATGTATTGGAAATTCATGCCGTAAACACCGGCCAGGAAAGTTAAAGGCATGAATATTGTGGCAATGATAGTCAGGACTTTCATCACTTGATTGAGCCTGTTGCTGACCGAAGAAAGGTATATGTCCAGCATGCCGGAGAGCATGTCCCGGAAAGTTTCCACAGAATCAATAACGGCAATAACGTGGTCGAAGATGTCTTTAAAATAAATGCCTGTGGACTCACTGATTAAGGGAGAATCAGACCGCTCCAGAGCGCTTATTGCCTCCCTCAGCGGCCAGAGTGATTTGCGCAGCAGGATCAATTCTCTTTTTAATTCATGAATCGCCTGAAGCATTACCGGAGTTGGCTTTTTCAATAAATCATCTTCCAGAAACTCTATTTTTTCTTCCAGCTTTTCCAGAACTATAAAATAGTTGTCCACAATACTATCTATGACGGCGTGCAAAAGATAGTCAGCGCCGAATTTGCGGATGCGTCCTTTGTTATTGCGCAATCTTTCCTGTATTGGTTCGAAGATGGTGCTCTCTTGTTCCCGGAAGGATAGGACAAAATTCTTACCTAAAATGATGCTAATCTGCTCGGAGATCAGGTCGCCGTTGCTCTGTCCATTAAAATTACGCAGGACGATGTAAAGGTAATCGCCATAATCTTCCATTTTGGGACGCTGATCGGTGTTGAGAATATCTTCCTGAACGAGGGGATGCAGGCCAAATATGTTGCCCAGCTCTTCGAGCAACTCCGTATTCTGCAGTCCGTCCACAGCTATCCAGAGAATTCCCGGTTCATCTTTATGGGCACGTATGGCGGCAAGTGAACTGATTTCTTTTTCCGAAAAAGATGTTTCATTGTAACTGGTAAGGGTAATTTTTGGTTTTTCGGCGTACGTTTTGCCGATATGAATCAAACTGCCCGGCAAAAGGCCGGCCTTTTTTGATCTTTTTGCATGAGCGGTACGCATATTTACCTCACTAAGAAGTCTTCTTTTTCACTCTGATCACTGCAGACACTGAAGGAATCTTACCATCGGGAAAGGAAACCCCGACCGGCAGCACAACTTTTGTATTGACCTTCGTTGTCGTTGATATTTTTTGCAGGTCAATTGGTTCCGTGGCAATTCTTATTTGCTCATGGCGCAGCCGCGAATCAATTAATACTCTGATGGTGGATGGATTAAGAGTTATTTTTTGTAAGGAAACATGATTGGGCAAAGAGTTACGCGTTACAATATGTAGAGGTAATGTATAGGACAGAAGTTTGGAGGCATAAACACGAATTCTCGCCGGCGCAATTTCTGCTACAGTTAAACTGGATGGGGCGTTGAGCATATCTTTAGCCAGGGTAAATTCCCGTTTTTTTTCAGCGAGCGCCGATAAATCCAGCGATAATTTCAACGAGCGCTCATCGAACAACTGGAAAGCCTGCGCCGGTCCCTGCAGAATAACCTTTACCTCTGCTACCTGCGGCTCGTCAATTTTCCAGTTGGCGGGAATATTTTTATAATCGATAGGTATTATAAAATCACGGCGCAGAATATCCCGCTGATAGCCAAAAGCAACCCACAACGCACAGGCCAAGGCAATAGCAATAATCTTTTCCCGCGTATTCTCCTTCAGCCAGACCATGGGGAGTGACGATTTTTCGACGGGGGCATTACGTATATAGAACTTCTCCAACGCCTCGTGCAGGGCTGCGGCATTTTTCACCACGGTCAATTCTTCCTGCTGAGCCAGAGATATGGTGCCTCTTTCCTCGGAAACAACTATGCAAAGGGCATCCGAACGTTCCGCGATGCCCAGAGCCGCAGTATGACGCAAGCCGAGATTACCGAATTTAGCTGTATTCATGGAAAGCGGCAAATGACAACCGAACATAGCGACACGATCGCCTTTGATAATCACCGCTCCATCATGGCCAAAGGAATGAGGATCAAAAATACTGGCTAGCAGCGGCTCACTGACAATCCCGTCTAAAGCGCTTCCACCGTTGATATGACGATCCAGCGGATCATCTCCCTGCAGAACAATTATTGCGCCAATATTTTTTTTGGCCAGATTCACGACCGCCTGGGCAATAATCTCTGCCGTTCCTTCCAAGGCGGATAAAGGCTGGATTATTTTGCGTATATTTCCCAGCATGGCCAGTCTTTCAAAGAAACCGCGCAGATCTTCCTGGAAAATGACGACTAAAACGAAAAGTAAAATGGCAAAAAAACCCTG
>CAYXZW010000094.1:0-4952 GCA_964469905.1 uncultured Smithella sp. | reverse complement strand
GGCGTGCTCGTCCAAATTGCCGCCTTTTTCCCGGACCCGCAGCGCCGCCAGAGTCGACCGCAGTTCGATTTCCCAGGAAAGGTAATCGATCAGAAACCGGCAGCCGATACGCTCGGCCACGGCATAGGCAGAGCTGAAATACAGCTCCCAGAGCCGGTCATAGATGTAGGTACGGTGAATGCCCCGTTCTTTTTCTTCGCGGAAGGCGCGGATAAAGTCGGGTAGATCCCTGGCGACGGCCATGTCCTCCCGGGACAAAATACCCCCTTCCAGAAAGAGATCGCGACGCTGATCCCTCTGCTCCCAATTGAAGGCGTCAACGCTCTGAAGGTGGGCGAAGGCAATCTCAAGATGCTCGGGAAAGATATTTCGCTTGATCGCGCCGGCGATTTCGCCGAATCCGAGCGGCAT
The DNA here is from genome assembly GCA_964469905.1 of uncultured Smithella sp. Lineage (GTDB taxonomy): Bacteria > Desulfobacterota > Syntrophia > Syntrophales > Smithellaceae > MVRV01. Next base: position 4,541 of record CAYXZW010000094.1, on the reverse strand, counting down.
TTTCTCCCCCAGGGCCGCAGGCATGGGAGGAAGCAGGCACATGAGAAAATAGTATTGGCCCATGTTCTCCTAAGACTCCTGATGTGCGAAGAAATGTTTGCGGAAGCGCGGCGAGCAGAAGTTGGAGAAAGCTTCCACGAGTCCGGAGCTGAAGTTGAAATAAGCGCCCTGATCTTTCACACCAATGTTGAAGCCAAAGGTGATCTTGTCGGTAAACTGCACGACGAGAGACTCAGCCGCTTTATCCCTGAATTTCTCACGGAACCAGGCTTCTAGCTCGGCCTGATTCTGCTTGGGCAGCAGGATCTCCAGCGGTTGCGCCTTGCTCTGGTTTTTCAAAAATTCGGTCAGAAGAATTTCAATCATGCGCTTGAGAAACGCGGGGTCGCCCAGGGTTGCCCGTACCTCGTCGTCCACGACGGGTGACACCACAGCAGTCTCGAGCTTTTCCTGAACCATGATGATGAAGTTTCGGGCGGCAGTATCCATGTCAACCTGAAGTTGCTTCCGTACATTCTCCGCATCGGTTTTGGCAGCGTTTCCGGCTTTTTCCGCAGCAGCCTGCGCCGCCGCTACGATGGCTGCCGCCTGCTCACTAGCGCTACGGACGATCTCGGCCGCTTCTGCCTTTGCCGGAGCCAATACCTTTTCATTCAGTTCTTGTGTGATATCTCCCAATGTCTTCGCCATGATGAACCCCTTCCACTTTTTCACTGCCACCTTGCAGTGTAATTATCTGTGATTGGAAAGATCAAAAGCCGCATCTCCTCACACTTGAGGCACAAATTTACCACGGCTTTCCGCAGGCAAGTGTATACCTGCAAAGCAAAATAACAGGGTGTTGGTGTGCTGATAAAATTAATGGCTATTGCAGCATATTTTTAAAGCTATTAATTCTAATTTAAAATTATATTGGAAACAATTTCAAATTGCAAGCTTTTTTGGAAAAAGATTTTATATCTGGAGCGTTCTTTAAAGACTCATTCTTAAATAAAATGGTTCAGCCTTTTCAAAGCGGCATTTTTACCCATTATCTCAAATATTCGATCGAGTTCCGGGCCATGGACACGTCCGGTAAGAGCGGCGCGAATAGGCATAAATAAATCTCTGCCTTTGACACCGCTTTTTTCTTTAACATGCTTAATGGCCGCCGGGTAAATTTCCTTTGCGGCGTCCGCGCAGCTTTCCAGATACGCGGCAAATGTCTTTAAAACACTCAATGCGCTTTCCTTCTCCAGTATTTGTCGGGCCTCGGCGGTGATTTCATATTTATCATCGAAGAATATACTGATATGATTGCCGATGGTTGAAAGTGTAGTCAAATCATTCTTAATCAAATCTACAATTGCATAGAGCAATGCCGAATCGAAATCATCAGCAGGATAACCAGACTGCTCGAGAAATGGGTGCAAACGCCGAACTAAATCTTCCGTCGGACAATTGCGAATGTAAATGGCGTTGAGCCAGTGCAGCTTCTCCTCATCAAATATTGCGCCGCTTTTGGATGCGCGTTCTAATGAAAAGGCGGCAATCATTTCCTCACGTGACAATACTTCGCGGCCTTCGGCAAAAGAACTTCCCAGCAGTCCCAGGTAATTGATGAGCGCTTCGGGCAAAATTCCCTGCTTGCGGAATTCGCCGACAGACACCGAACCATGGCGCTTGCTTAACTTGGCACGATCACGACCTAGAATCAAACAATGATGTGCAAATGTCGGCGGCGTAAAGCCGAAAGCATTGTAAAGCATGATCTGCAGGGCAGTGTTGGATAAATGATCTTCGCCACGGATGACATGCGTAACACCCATCAGATGATCGTCAATAACTACCGCAAAATTGTAGGCGGGCATGCCGTTGGAACGGACAATGATAAAATCTCCAATGGCCGTGCCTTCAAATTTCATCGCTCCGCGGATTAAATCTTCAAACTGAAATGTTTCATCAGGAACTTTAAAACGGAATGACGGCTTTCTGCCGTTGGCTTCTTTTTGCTTTCTCTCGTCCCGTGTAAGTTCGCTGCATTTGCCCATATAGCGGGGCATGCGCTTGCTCATAATCAAAGCCTGCCTCTCTTCTTCGAGCTCTTCTTCCGTGCAATAGCAGGGATAAACGAGATCGGCGGCCTCCAGCTGCCGCAGATGACGGGCGTAGATATCTAGCCGCTCACTTTGCTTATAAGGGCCATACGCTCCCTCTTTCTGCGGTCCTTCGTCCCAATCCAGCCCCAGCCATGTTAAGTCATTGAGCAAATTTACCTGGTAAGAAAGTGCGCTGCGAGTTTCGTCAGTATCCTCGATACGCAGAATAAAATCGCCGCCCTGATGGCGGGCAAACATCCAGTTAAACAGAGCTGTGCGCGCATTGCCGACATGCAATTCTCCTGTGGGGGATGGCGCAAATCTTACTCTGGGCTTATCAACCATTATTTATCCTTTCCATCACTACCTATTAACTCTTAAAATTCGAATATTTTTTCCCGACGACCGCGTAAAAACCCCATATGCAAGGCGCGCAAATCCCGAGGAGTGAGACTTACTTTTAGCGTCCGTCGCAACGACGAGGGGTGCAGCGCAACGTAACCTAAAGGTCATAAACAGCATATGTGCTTTTTACGCGGTCGTCACTGTGGCCACCGCAAAGACAGCCACACCTTCATTCCTGCCCACAAACCCCATGCCTTCATTTGTTTTGGCTTTAACATTGACTGCGGTAACAGATATATTTAAAACTTTTGCTATATTTGCGGCAATCTCACCGGCAAAGGGAGCCAGTTTCGGCTTTTCCATAATAACTGAAGCATCGATATTAATGATGCGAAAATTTTTCGCTGCAGTTATTTCCCGCACCTTTTCCAGAAAAACCATGCTGGAAATACCTTTGAAGGCCGGATCTGTATCGGGAAAGTGCCGACCGATATCACCTGCGCCAGCTGCCCCCAGAAGCGCATCACAAACAGCGTGACTCAAGGCATCGGCATCCGAATGCCCCTGTAGTCCGAGATCATGAGGGATCTCAATGCCACCTAGAATCAGTTTTCTTCCCTGGACAAAGCGATGGCTGTCATAACCCCAACCGGTGCGTATTTGCATTTCTCCCCCGAATTTGTTTTTCAGCAAAGCCGCCGCAATAATCAGATCTTCCGGAGTTGTAATTTTAATATTTTCATAAGAACCAGCAATCATCTTTACTCTTACGCCAATACGTTCAACTAAAGATGCATCGTCGGTGCCGTAATAACTATCGCGATAAGCGGCCTCATAAGCCTCTTTCAAAACGGCAAAAGTAAACGCCTGCGGGGTCTGGACAAGCCATAAATTCTGCCGCGGTAATGTTTTCAATACAATATCATCACCCTGCGTTTCTTTGATCGTATCTTTAGCCGGAACACCAACCACCGCCGCATGGAACTCCCCGGCAACCTCAACAACCCGACCGATCATTTCCGCTGTTACGAAAGGCCTTACTCCATCATGAACCAGGGCAATATCACATTGATTGTCAATAGCAGCAAGGCCGTTTTTTACTGAATCCTGCCGCTTTGCTCCACCGCCTACAATCTTTGTCACTTTTTTCAAATCGTTTTTTATGATTAATTCCTTCCGGACAAATTCTATATCAGATTCCGGAACAACCAGAATTATTTCATTGATAATCGCTGTCTGCTCAAATACTCTAAGTGTATGTACCAATACAGGCAGATTTTCCATCTGCAGATATTGTTTAGCTATCTCGGCGCTTAATCTTCGACCGGCGCCGCCGGCAGGTATAATTACCACTGTCTGCATAATTGTCCTTAAAAAAGCAAAAGCCCGGGAAATGTTTTTCCCGGGCTTATTGGCCAAAGGTACTTTTTCCCGTCCTTATCCAATTACAACCAATATCAGGTCTTTAACTTTTAGGAGCTGTTAGAAATAACACAATATCTAACCACTTCGCTCAGAGCTCCTTATGCCTTTCTCAGCTTTCTTTAACCACCCCTGATGATATTATGATCTCGCGTGACCTCTTGCCACCTTTAGGTGGTTAGATTATCAGGTTATGGCAAGACCAGGTTATTTTTGCTGGGCGGCTTGATTATTCTTCTTTTCCGCTGTTTCTTTTAACTCTGAAAAAATCATGCGGCCGGCAGTTGTCTGCAATACACTGGTAACAACTACTTCCACATTCGTATTCAGCAGTTTTTGGGCGCTATCCACTATGATCATTGTGCCATCATCCAGATAACCGACACCCTGACCATGTTCCTTGCCTTCGCGAATGATCTTGACAGCCATTTGCTCACCCGGCAGGACAACCGGTTTCAGAGCGTTTGCCAGCTCATTGATATTCAGCACCCGGACACCCTGTAACTCCGCTACTTTGTTCAGATTGAAATCATTGGTTAAAAGTTTGGCGTTGATCTTCTGCGCTAATGCCACCAACTTGCCATCCACACCTTTGATTCGGGGAAAATCCTGTTCAACAATTTCAATGTTGATAGTCGAACTTTTTTGCATCCGGTTTAAGACATCCAACCCGCGGCGGCCGCGTGACCGTTTTAT
>CAYXZW010000093.1:0-4982 GCA_964469905.1 uncultured Smithella sp. | reverse complement strand
TAAGTGAACAATCCATGACCCTGATAGCCCTCCAGCGCTTCCTGCATGGAAGTAGATGCCGAAAGAATGGTTGAACCCACCGCCCGGCTCAAAATCTTCATTGCCGTATCCTCGCTCATGCCGCGTGTCAGCATCGCCACCTGGATGGCCTCACCTAAAGCCCCCGCATTGCAGGTATCAATGATAATCAGCTTTTTTGTGGCCGGGATATTGCCGACAAGTTCCTTGAATACCGACTGACCAATAGCGTCGGTCTTAAGTCTCTCTGTCCGGGTCGATCCTACATTCGAGGTGATCAGATAATATTCTCCATCGTCAACCGTGCCGTGGCTTGCTACATATAAGACAAACAAATCATCAGGATTTAAAGACTGCATCGTTTTAAGTTCTTTTAAGATGTTTTCCCTTGTCGTCTCTTGTTTGGAGGAGATTGTTTTGACTTCTACTTTGTCAAAAAGAGCTGCAGCTCCTTTCTTTAGAGTATTGGCAAATAGTGTTGCATCGGCGACGGCATAATTAAGTTGGAGCTTGGGATTCTTATACTCGTTGATGCCAATGACCAGAGCGTAAAGCGATGGTTTGCCGATGGATTTAAATGCTGCTGTAATTTCAAAAATTGCGTCGGTGCTTTGCATGGTGTTGTCGGCATTAAAGGCGATAGCCCGAATCGAGTTCAAGCCGCTGGAAAGTTTCAGTTTATAGGTTTTTTGGATTTCGTTCTGATTGGCAGCGACAATTTTCACGCCTCTGGTGTTGTCCAGCATAACTGCGGAACCATTAAGATATAGTCTTACATCGCCAATTCCGCCTCCATTATCGGTAATTTTCAAGGTGATGGCGGCATCACTTTTGTCAACACTTTTGGGTGTATCCACTATCGCCACCACGGGAGGCGGTTTTACATCGGCCACCTTTTTGAGCTCCTTCAAAGACCCGCCGGAAAGAGCGAGATTAACAAGGTCGGGACGGTAAAAGCTTTCCCGCAACTGCTCTGTGCTGTACTCTTTGCCACCAACCTTCACCTGAAGATACTGGTCACCTTTAGGAGATGACGTATAATAGCCATTGCTTGTTGTAATGATCCACTCCCCGTCTTCAAAAGCAATCATGGAGGCAACTTCTTCACCTGTGGCTACATCCCATATTTTTGTAGAAGCGTCGCCTGCCGATATCACTTGCTTGCCATTGGGGGTAAATTTAGCCGAAGCACCGTACCCACCGGCCCCCCCGCTGATATGTCCAGCAAGAGGTCTCAATTCAGTTCCTGCTGCTAAATCCCAGATTTTCACCTGACCATCCCTGCCCGCTGATAAGGCATATTTGCCGTCTGGCGAAAAAGCTACGGAACAAATCCCATAACCTGTATGACCGACGAATTTCTTTACCTGAGTTAAATTTTTTACATTCCACAATCTGACGATATTATCAGTTCCGCCGGACAAAGCATACTCACCATTTGAAGAAAAAGAAACAGCTCTTATGTCATTACTGACCACTGTTCTTACAGACCTCCCCAACGATATATCCCATAAATCAATTATGCCGTGCATAGTGCCGGATAGGACATATTTGCCATCCGGAGAGTAGGCAACAGACCAAACCCTGTATTGGAGTGAAGGTGGTATTTTAAAATCTATGATTTCTCCTCCTGTTGCTACATCAAAGATTTTCAAGGTTGGTTTATGGTTAAACAAAGAAAAGGGACCAGGACCGCCACATAATAGATATTTTCCGTCTGAAGAAAAAGCTATAGATAAAGCTGTACTGTCATCAAATATCCTTGTTTCCCGTCTTGTAGCCAAATCCCAAAGTTTTGTCACTTTGCCACCAGAAGCAAAATATTTTCCGTCAGGCGAAAAAGCGACCGCAATTCCTTGACCCATCCAATCTTCATGAGTAAAAGTTTGTATTTTCTTCCCCTGCAGAATATCCCAGAGGATAAAAGAGTCTCTGCTGCCCGATAAAACATACCTTCCATCCGGAGAAATATCTACTTTAAACACAACAGGAGCTTTTTGTTTAATTTCCCGGGATATATCACCCTTTGTAGTAAGAACAGGCTTAAACGCGCAGGAAGAAAGAAAAAGCACAAAACATACTATCAATATTCTTCGACAAGTAGACATAAAGCCTCCTCTAATATTTTTTGTCCCGATCAATTGAGGTACTTGTTCTTTGTTGAATTGCTTTTGAACAATGCGTTCTATATGGGGATTGACAACTCTTTGGTCTTTTTATCTTGTCACTTGCGCTAATTCTTCGCGGACAACACGTCGAATAGTTTTTTCCATCTCTTCCTGATTAATTGATCGTTTAAGTGCATCGTTAATCAGAGTCTGATAACCGCGACCGCTCGCCTTATGTTTGAAAAACTCTAATACACCTGTATCCAGCATAATATTGATGCGTTTTTTTCTCGGCACTTCCTCAAGATTGATCCGAAATTTGGCGCGATCAATATCAGACTGACTGACTGCCGGAATTTTATCAGAGGTTTTCAAAGAAGATTTTTTGTTCATTTTTACTTGCCTTTCTCATGGAAATAATCCGAATCTCTTTTTCGGTTTCCGTGTGCGCAATGACAACTACTTGTACATCCAGCAACCCGATCGTTATAAACCTTTGCTCATCATAATTAAATCGCGTGTCTTCAAAGGTGAATGTCGGCCCCGAAAATACTTTCCTCCCGGCGGCAAAATCAAGCCGATGTTTCCTGATATTCGCGCTGCGCTTACTTTCATCCCAAATAAATCGCATGATTTTAATATACACATTATTATGAATATTTCAACTGTCAAAATTGGGTTTCGTAATAAGCCGAAAAAACATCTTTTTATCATTCCGCAATGACAAATGGTCAACTAGGCTTCATTCGTCACTGCCTACAACCTTCTCACCTTCAGCCCTCAGCCTATCTACCTGTCGTCCTACTTCACCTGCACCAGTTTTCCATCCTTAATTTTCAGAATAAAGGCCGCCTTCCGGCTAACTCGATCTTCGGCAAAAGATGTATTGCCTGTAGCGCCCTGGTAATTTTTTACTTGCTGTAAACCGGCGACAAACTGTTCGCGGGTTAAAATATTTTTATCTTTCAAGACGCTGATTATCATTCCCATTGTATCATAAGACAAAGCTTCTATATTCTCCGGCTCCCGGCTGTAGGCCGAATAAAAAATATCCACAAAATCGTTGGTCTCCGGATAGAATCCATTAATAAAAAAACTATCGACAAAAACAGCTCCTTCCAGATATTCAATATCTTTTTTAAACAAATCAGGGGAATTCCAAAGGCTTGTACCCAAAAGAGGTATGCCTTTAACATCATTAAAAGCAAGTTGAGAAACTATCATCTTGACCCTCTGATAGGAATCCGGAATGAATATGGCTTCAAAATCAGCCGAAACCGTAGCCTTATTAAGGGCTCTGGCTTTTTTGGGACCACTAGCTGCATTTCTGGTAATTCTTTTAATCTCCTCCGTAAAATCCGTCTGCGTTTTACCATAACCAATTGCGCTTTCGATTTTACCACCCAGGCTATTGGCCTTAGCGCGAAACTTATTTGCCATTTCAACGCCATAATCGTCTTTTGGGTAGATGATAGAAAATGTTGCACAATTTAAACCATCCAAAGCATACTTCACTAAGGCGTTAATTTGTTGCGATGATGTAAGAAAATGCTGGAAGACGTAGGCATTTGCATTTGTCACTCCTTCTTTCGGCGTAATTAAAATTACGGGAATTTTCCACTTACCTGCTTCCTGGGCGACCTCGACGGCTTCCAGCGTTCCGGCAACTACAATAATTGCAATAACATTATCTTTCTTAGCCAACCGGGCAATAGCATCTCTGGCTTCTTGCGGAATACCGCGGGAGTCTTCAGCAATTATTTTCCATCGTGTCTTGCTTTTTTCATCAAACATTCCTGTCGCCAATAAGATTGCATCCAGAGCCTTACTACCATAATCGCCGTATTTGCCGGACAGCGGAAGCACGCAACCTATTGCACTGCGATCCGGCATATCTGCTGAATATGGAGAAGCAGGAAGCTTTTCTTGTTGAACTATTCCAGTACGTTGAGCTTTTTGTACCATATTTTCTTTCGGAGCTGCCGGAAACCCACCTTCGGCAGCAAGTGCTGCTTTTCCCTCTCCGACAAGAAAGAATACCAGCAGCAAGATGAATATTCTGGCAAAGATCCGATAATAACTCATTTCGACTCCTTGATAATTTTCATTAGATAGGCATGAGCTTCTCTGGCTAATTCCGGCCTATTGATCATTATGGACGTTTCATTATTATACTTTAACGCTGATTGTGTAAGATTATGACTGCCCAGCAAAACCAGCCGCTGATCTATGACAACAAGTTTAGTATGCATCGTTACGTGCACTGAATCTAAATATACTTCCACGCCTTTGGCATTGAGAAGTTGTTTTGTCTTTCTGTTTTCAGCATCAATATTCTGATCACGCCCGCCGGAATTCTCCAGAAGCACCTTAACGTTTACACCTCTTTGTGCCGCCAGAACAAGATGAGATAAAACTCTATCGGGATAACTGTTTTTGTGTACTCCCGCTTTAAACAAAAAGAAAGACATAATTATTTCACTTTTCGCTCCATCAATCGCTGCTATCAGCGCAGGGAAATACTCCCGATCTTTTAACAAAACTGCCGCACATCCGGAATTGTCGTTAACTACCGCCTTTTTTTCCGCAGCAGAAGAAATGACCGGAGGGGTTAATGCGATGAATAATACAAGAAATATTGATGTTCCGGAAAGTAAAAAGCGGTGCATATAATTTCCTTTCATTGGAAATTACAATAATTCCAATTCCAATTCAAGCGATACCTTTATTGATAAACTGTTCTGGTCGAAGCCGGTCCGCTTCAGTCTCGCTGCCGCTTTATCATCTATGAATTTGAAATGGAATTAATTATCGAATCGAATCCACAAAAAAGCCCGGAGCTTGTATCCAGCTCCG
>CAYXZW010000092.1:0-5908 GCA_964469905.1 uncultured Smithella sp. | reverse complement strand
CGGCTTTGAACCATTAACGAAGCTCCTTATACACGTTTTGTGCATCAAGGAGCGGTATATTAAGAAGGCTTTGAATAAAGCTTGCCGATTTATGATGTTCAATCAAATATTTACCAAGGATATCAAAGAAAGGGCTACAAAAATATTCCTTTGCGCTGGCTACATAGCGAGACGGCGAAGGCGATTTAGTGCCAAAAAGACCTTCGCTGACCTTCTGGAACTGTTTGTTAAAATTGGTTGTGGCCGGGTAGATTGCGCTACTGGATTCCAGATCGATTTTTGACGCTCCGCAATGATCAGCATATTTATTGATTTGAAAATAGACCGTCAGCGGCGAAACTACCAGTTCTTCTGCCAACGATTTAATGCTCTTTATTTGCGACCAGATATCACCAAGTTTACATAGTTCCTCATACTCACGCTCTGCTAAATCATGAGGAATCAGCAAAGCCCCCGCAAAAGCATCGGCAAAGTCTTCTCCTGTCTCACCTTGCAGCATTGGGGCATGAATGTGACCCAGTTCGTGGGCCATCCAAAATTTAAAATCATGTATCCGGCAATCAAGGTTTAAGTAAATCCAAGTTGTCATAGATTCGGGCAGATAGATGTGCAGTGCATTTTCATGATTCTCTTTGTTTCCCCAAAGAACAGGAATAACAACCGCCTGCAATTCATTAAAAAATCCAATCAGGTGATCGAAACGAATTTCTTCGCCTTCCTGAACACCGATGGTCTTTCTGACCCGATTCGCAACTTTTTGAACATATTCATAATCAGTGGAAGGTGATTTCAGAATGGCTGGCTGGGAAAGATCGTCAAAGGGGAGATATGGCACTAATTCTTGCAGTATCAACCCCATGTCTTTGGCCTGGTCTATGTAATCAGACGTGATCTTATGGGCGCCTTTTTTGCGGAAGGCAATAATCGGTTCGTTGCTGGTGGAAACTTTACAGACCAGTTCACTAAAGCTGAGATTCAAAAGTCGCGCCAGTTTTAAAAGCTTGTCGGGCCGGGGGTATTTTTCATTGCGCAGCCACTTGGATACGGCTTCTCTGGATACTTGCATTTTTTTGGCAAGTGCCGTTTGGTTCAGGCCAAGTTCCTGCACTCTTAGATCAATGTTTTTGATATTTAATTTATTTTCCATGGTGTAAGACTACACATCGCGTCAACTTTTGTCAACTTTTATTTTTGCGACTTCCGTCAACTGCTAATTCTTCATTTAATCGGCATCGCTAGGTTGCCGATCACCCGACGGATGATTATGGACAAAGATGACCGAGGCCGGCCGCTATCTTTTACGGCAGCTAATTAAAGACAAACCGAAATTATTAATTCAGGATTGGTTCAATAACGGTCAAAGCCAAGTTCGCTTCGAGTTAGCCATTAAAGAAGTGCTTGATAAAGATTTAGATGAAACCTACGAGAAAGATATGTTCAAAGAAAATAGCAGCAATCTTTATAACCTCGTTTATGAATATGCCTCAAAAGGTCTGAAGTGGGTAGCTAATACGCTCCTTTTCAAGCAGTTGCAGAAGTCAAATCATAGTCGATCCTCTCCAGGCAGTACAATTAATTAATACTTACTAGAGACGATTTGCAGAAGAATCATTTAAAGATAATGCGTGCTCTGCTTTGCCAGTCATGAAAGTAGCGCAAGAAGGGGAAATGGTATCAGATATTAAACCGGAAGGTGATGATATCACCGTCATGGACAATATATTCTTTGCCTTCGAGGCGCATGCGGCCGGCGGCTTTGACTGCCGCTTCCGTCTTGCCGCAGGCGATAAAATCATCGTAGGACATTACTTCGGCCTTGATGAATCCTCTTTCAAAATCATTATGGATTGCTCCCGCGGCTTTGGGCGCCTTGCTTCCCTTTGGAATGACCCAGGCCTTCACTTCATCTTTACCGGTAGTAAAAAAGGAAATCCGTCCCAGAAGAGAAAATGCCCCCCGGATTATCCGGCCGAAAGCAGCCTCGCTAATTCCCAGGGAGGCCAGAAATTCTTTCTGATCGGCGGCATCGAGCGAGGCCAGCTCCGCTTCGATCTTACAGCAAATACCTATTACCGGTTCCGTTAAATTTGCCTGCTGCGCAAAAGCATCGGCCAGCGCAATGTTATCTTCGGCAACATTGATTACAACCAGTTCGGGTTTAATCGACCAGAACGAAAAACTGCGCAAAGTAAAAACTTCCGCCTCCGTCAGACCGGCAGCCCGCAGCGGTTTGCCCGCTTCCAGAATATCCTTTAATTTCGGCAGAATTTCCACCTGAGAAATGTCCTGCGGGCTGAGTGCCTTTTTGGACATTTTAGTCAGACGTTCCAGCTTTTTTTCAATGATCAACAGGTCGGAAAGAATCAACTCATCTTCCAGCTTGCGATAGGAATCGATGCAAACCTGGACATCCGGCAGGGAAAAGCCGTCCACAACATGCAAAATTGCATCGGTACCGCTTAAGTTCTGCCGAACCGATTCCCAGGGATGTTCACCTACGGCATGAACATCAACAAACGGAACTTTCGCGGGGGATACTTTCACCGGCTGATATATTGCCACCAGTTGGTCAAAGCGTTCATCCGGAACTGCCGCCTGACCGCGTACACAGGTTTCGGTATGCGAAGCGCTGCTTTTTGTGCCGGTCATTATTTCAAACAGGGTGCTTTTCCCGCTCTGCGGCAGCCCCAATATGCCCATTTCCATGAAAAATTGCCTCTTACTTAGACTGAAGGTTGAGGGCTGACGGACTACCTAATAGCCTTCAGTCTTCAGCCTATTTACCTATTGTTTAAATTCCTTTTCTATCCTTGCCATTGCCTCCGCCAGCCGATCATCCGGCACTGTCAGCGATATGCGCACGAAGCCTTCGCCATATTTGCCGTAGGCATTACCGGAAGCGACAACAACAGCGGTTTTATCAAACAGGCGGTTGGTAAATTCCAGCGAAGTCATGCCCTGGGGCACCGGCACCCAGAGATAAAACGTCCCGCGGGGCGGATTAAAGTCAATGCCGATTTTCTTTAGCGTCTGGAGCACCAGTTCCCGGCGTTTTCCATAAATCGCCAGCATTTTTTCCACAAAGGGCGCCTCATTGCGCAGAGCCTGAATGCCCGCATACTGAATGGGATTAAAAATTCCGGAATCGGTGTTTTCTTTAACTTTGCTGATTGCCGCAATCAAATCGGGATTGCCGCAGGCGATGCCGATCCGCCAGCCGCACATATTAAAAGGCTTGGATAATGAATTGAGCTCGACACCGACATCTTTGGCGCCTTTGGCCATCAGGAAACTGATGCGGGGCTGGCCCTGGAATAATATCTCGCTGTAAGGATTATCGTAGCAGATGGCAATATCCGACTCGCGGGCAAACGCCACCAGTTTATCTAAAAACTCCAAAGTCGCGCAAGCGCCGGTCGGGTTATTCGGATAATTAAGAAACATCGCCGTGGCTTTTTTGACAATATCCGTGGGAATATCTTCCAATACCGGAAGATAATTGTTCTGCGGCAGGATCGGAACATTGTAAGGCTCGCCCTCACCCATGAGAATGCTGGAGCGGTAAGCCGGATAGCCGGGATCGGTCATCAATACCGTATCCCCGGGATTAACCCGCGCCATAATAAAATGATGGCAGCCTTCTTTGGAACCGATTAAACCCAGAATTTCATTTTCCGGATTTAAACTGACACCATATCGAGTTTGATACCAGAGAGCTATCTCTTTACGATAAAGGAGCATTCCCTTTTCTTCATCCGTCGGATAACGGTGATTTAAAGGATCACGTGCTGTCGCGCATAATTCATCGATAATGGAATCCGGTGTTGCTTCTATGGGATCGCCGATCGCCAGAGAAATAACATCCACTCCATCAGCTTTGGCCTTATTGATTTTTTTTCTGAGTTCCATGAACAAATATGGCGGAATCTTCGCCAAACGCTCCGCAATCTGCAAGGTGAACCTCCTCAAGTAATAATTTTATTTGTATGCTTCTGCAAAAAGCAATCCCTGATAGACTATTTTTACTTTACCTTCAAGATATATTTCTTTGAAGTGATCGTCCTCGCGGGTAAAATAAATACACAATGTTTCCCCGCTTTGCACCAGAACATCGACCGGTGATGTAACCTCGCCTCTTTGGGCCGCCGCTAATGCGGCCGCCACCATACCGGTTCCGCAAGCCAGTGTCTCATTTTCCACGCCGCGCTCATAAGTGCGCAATTGAATTTTATGCCTGTTGAGAACGGAGGCAAAGTCAGCGTTTGTTCCTTTCGGCGCATAATGTTCATGAAAGCGGATTTTACGTCCCCATTCGGCCACAGCAAAAGATTGCAGATCATCCACAAAGGCCACAGCATGGGGAACGCCGGTATTGACACTATCCAGAACAAAAATCCGGCCATCAACGTCAATCTTTTCCCCGGAAATTACCGGGGAAGGATCGGTCAATCTCACTTTCACTACATCATCGTTAACTTCGGCGCTGATTATTCCGGCGATTGTTTCAAAGGACATTTTCTTTCCGGTAATTCCGTTAAGATAAGCATAGCGTGCCACGCACCGGCTGCCATTGCCGCACATTTCCGCCACACTGCCGTCGGAATTAAAGAACTGCCATTTAAAATCGGCAATTGCGGAAGGCTCGATCAAAAATAAGCCATCGGCCCCGACGGATAATTTGTGTCGGCAAACCATCCGGGCAAAGTCACTAAGATTGCCCACATTTAAAGACAAATCGCGGTTGTCGATGATAATAAAATCATTGCCGCTGCCGCTCATTTTATAGAATTCAATTCTTTCAGAATTCTTGTATCCCATAGCATTCCTGATAAATATTGTCCGCTGCCTTAGGCGCTCTTTGAAATCCGGCAGCCCAGGCCTTTCAGATCAGGGGTTCCGAACTCCCGACCCAGCTTCTTGGTGGAAGTCAGCATGTTAAAGTTGGATTTCTCCCATTCATACTGTGTTTCCGGGTTTCCTTCGGGGAACCACCAGCCATGTGCAGCGCAGAGAACCCGTGGATCAAGGGTATCCGTCAAATGGGCCTTCTGAATGATTTTACCATGCCTGGTTTGCAGCACGACATCGTCGCCTTCCTGAATATTGTATTGCCGGGCTGTTGCGGGATGAATTTCCACCTGCGGGTGAGGTCTCAGCCGGCGCAGTTTTTCCAGCCACCGGTAGGACGAATGCAGATAGTAACGGCTCTTGGCGCTGGTTAAAATCAGGGGGTATTCCGGATCATCCTCCTCCGGCAGACCATGATATTCCGGCAACGGGCTGAGCCGGAATTTTTCGGCCGTGCTGAGCATCAGCTCCACCTTGCCCGTCGGGGTAGCAAACCCCTTTTCCTCATACTTCCGGAAACGGTCCGGTCCCCGGAGATATCCCTTTTCACAAAACTGGCTGTAGGTCAGGCCGCCGGGCTGGACAACGTCTTCCAGAAACTGGTGATAGTCATCATACCAGTGTTCCGCCGGGGTCATGAGTTTTCCCAGTTCATTCATGATTTTCATATCCGGCCAGCACTCCTCCGGGGCATCGACAACCCGGGGACGGGCCAGAATATAGCCGTGGCCGAGACCCAAATGGCCGATATCGTCAATTTCGAAGTGGCTGGCGACCGGCAGGACAATATCGGCCAGAGCTGCCGTGGGCGTCATGAAAATATCCGCCACGGCCAGAAAATCGAGTTTCGAGAGAGCCGCATGGGTCTGGCGGCTGTCCGCATAGGACAGCATGGGATTGCAGCACATCATGTAAGCCCCCCGGACCGGGTAGGGAATATCCTCCAGGATGGCCTTGCGGAAAAAAGCCGGGGCGATGGTCATGAGCCTGGGTATGACGAGATGATGAGCGCTGATCATCTCACTGGCCTTGGTGGGAATGAGGTCGGCCCTGACCAAAG
>CAYXZW010000091.1:0-6067 GCA_964469905.1 uncultured Smithella sp. | reverse complement strand
GCTATTTACGCATTGGTCGTTGCTCTTGTACTGCTCTATGCTAACCCCTACATGCGTTTCTTTTTGGGTTAACACTAAAATACGTTAACTACAAAATTAACCTAGGTCAGGGGGAAAATAGTAATGGCAGAAACTAAAAAAAAGAAGCAGTTTTTCACTGTAGGAGGTGTGTTCTTCCTGCTTATAGTCATCCCCTTATCACTAATGGCATTATTAATAGCCAACGGCATGTTTAAGTTGGGTTACACTATAAAGGAGAGAGCGAGTAATGTCCTCGATCAAAAATCACAGGAAGAAATCAAAGTGCGTGCCATTAACACAGCCGAAGAAGTTGCCAATTTTCTCAACGAGAGAAAAAAAGATGTACTCACAGCAACTATTCTTCCTGCTAACGACATCGCTTATAAACAATACCTCAAAAACAACAACAAAAATGTCTGGGTAAAGGAAGACGGTAAAATCAAACAGGCTTCCCTGCCCCTTTATACTGAAATGGCACTCATTGACAAAAAGGGTAAAGAAGTTATCAAAATTGTCAATGGAGTATCCTTAGCAGCAGACAAATTATCTAATGTCAGCAATCCTGCAAGCACCACTTATGCAGCGGAAGATTATTTCGCTAAAACTAAAGACCTTAACAAGGGTGATGTTTACGTTGCGCCGGTCACCGGCTGGTATGTAAGCAAGCCGGAATTTGAAAAGGGAAAGGTTTTTTCCGGAGTGATACGTTTAACAACACCGGTTTTTGGCAAAGAAGGATTTTCCGGTATTATGGTTTTGTCTCTGGATTACCGTCATCTGTCTAAATTCACTAATCACATTATTCCCACTCAAGTCGATCAGGTATTTAAAGCTGATACTTCCAATGGCAATTATGCTTACATGCTGGATAATCGTGGATTTATAATTGTTCATCCCAACGATTATCATATTGGGGGATTGGCAAAAGATGGAACCCCGGTGCCAGCTCTGGCAGAGAAGACCGCGGCTGATCTGATCAAACAAGGACGGGAAGTCTTTAACTTTAATCAGATGGGATATATTGATCCTAATCTGCCGATCATCGCCAAAGAAGCGGCAGCAGGAAATGCGGGCACGAAATCTTACAAATTCGGTGGCCATACAATATTTATGGCTTATGCACCGATTAAATTCTATGCAACAAGCAATCCTCCTCCGGCCGGGTTCGGTTGGGTCGGAATGCGCATTGATGTTGAAAAGTATAATGAGGCCGCTATTAAAGCTTCTAAGAATATTGATAAGGAAGCAAAAGCCTGGACGGCAACAATTATCTTCATTCTCATCGCCTCGATGATTATTCTCTTTTTTATTATGTGGTTGCTTGTACGCGGCATCAACCGGTCGCTGCAGGCAGATATACCATCGGGATCAGACTCGCCGATCTTCGACGATGACGATGATGACGACAAATAATTAACAAAAAAGGCCGAATTTAATTCGGCCTTTTTTTTCATCTATAAATAACAAAATCGGCTACTTCCAGCAGCCTTTCTATAGCACTTATCTTGCTGTAATTATTGATAATACATATTATGCATTTTCATTTGACAGAGACTGTCAAAACTGGTAGATACGCGCAAACTTACAAGACTTAAATATTTTGTAATTGTTCCCCTTAGGAGGATTGAATGAAAGACAATAAGTTGATTTTATGGTTTGATACTATCGAGCTTGCAGACCTTGCTCAAGTCGGCGGCAAGAATGCTTCTCTTGGTGAAATGAGAAAAGAACTGATTTCCCAAGGCGTTAACATTCCTGATGGTTTTGCCATTACAGCATTTGCTTATAGGCATCTGCTTACGGAGTCCGGTATTTCCGGAGAAATAACGAAACTTCTTTCTGACATAAATACCCATGATATAAAAAACCTGTCGGAGAGAGGCAAGAAAATCCGTGCACTCATTTACAATGCGAAGATACCCGATGATCTGCGGAAAGAAATTATCATAGCTTATAAAAAGCTTTGTGATGAATACGGACCGGATACCGATGTTGCCGTACGCAGTTCCGCAACAGCCGAAGACCTGCCTAATGCCAGTTTTGCCGGGCAGCAGGAAACCTTCCTCAACATCCGCGGTGAAGATTCTCTGATTGATGCCTGTAAAAAATGTTTTGCCTCGCTGTATACTGACCGGGCTATTTCTTACCGTGTGGACAAAGGGTTCGATCACATGTCCGTTGCCCTTTCCATCGGTGTGCAAAAGATGGTGCGCTCCGACCTTGCTTCTTCCGGTGTTATTTTCTCCATCGATACCGAGACAGGTTTTAAAGAAGCTATTCTGATCACCGGCGCCTATGGCCTGGGAGAAACTGTTGTTCAGGGAACAGTGAACCCGGATGAATTCTATGTTTTCAAACCAACCTTAAAAACCGGTTACCGGTCGATTATTCAGAGAAAACTGGGAACCAAAGAAATAAAAATGATTTATGCCTCCGAGAGGGACAGTGAATCAACAGTAATTAATCCTGTCGCGCTGGAAGACCGCAATCGTTTTTGTCTAAATGATGATGAAATACTTACACTGGCCAAGTGGACCGCGATTATTGAAGATCATTATTCCAAGAAAGCCGGCTACTTCAAACCCATGGATATTGAATGGGGGAAAGACGGTAAAACCGGCGAACTATTCATTTTGCAGGCACGGCCCGAAACAGTACAGTCGCAAAAAGATATAAATGTTCTGGAAAGCTACGTACTGCTGGATAAAAAAGAACCAGTCGTAAAAGGCACAAGTGTCGGTTCCAAAATCGGCGCCGGGCCGGTACATGTCATAGAATCCGTAAATGATATTAGAAGATTCCGCAAAGGTGAGATACTTGTTTCCGACATGACCGATCCTGACTGGGAACCGATAATGAAAATCGCTTCGGCTATCGTTACCAACAAAGGCGGGCGTACTTGCCATGCCGCCATTGTCAGCCGCGAATTAGGTGTACCCTGCATTGTCGGTACGGGCAACGGCACGACGGTCTTGGAAAATATTCCCGAGGCCACTGTTTCTTGTGCGGAAGGTGAAGTAGGCAATGTTTACAGCGGGATTCTGAAATATGACATTCACAAGATAAATGTCCAGGAAACGGAACGCCCCAGAACAAAAATCATGATGAACGTGGGCAATCCCGATAATGCCTTCACACTGTCCTCAATACCCAATGACGGCATAGGGTTGGCACGGCTGGAATTTATTATTACTCATTTCATCGCTATTCACCCGATGGCGTTAATTCATCCCGAGAAAATTACTGATGAGAAGGTACGTAAAGATATTGACCGGCTTACTCAGGGATATACAAACAAAAGCGACTTTTTTGTAGACAAACTGGCCCAGGGAGTAGCAAAGATCGCTGCTGCTTTTTATCCCAATGATGTCATCGTACGCATGAGCGATTTCAAAAGCAACGAATATGCCGGTTTAATGGGCGGTTCCTTCTTTGAACTGGATGAAGAAAACCCGATGATCGGTTTCCGCGGAGCATCGCGTTATTATGACCCCCGCTACCGCGAGGCCTTCTCTCTGGAATGCGTGGCCATGTTAAAAGTCCGTGACGAAATGGGGCTCACCAACGTAAAACTCATGATTCCTTTCTGCCGGACAATTGCCGAAGGCAAGAACGTTATTGAACTGATGGCATCAAAAGGGCTCGTGCAAGGGAAAAACGGCCTGGAAATTTACATGATGGTGGAAATCCCCAGCAATGTCGTGCTCATCAAGGAATTCGGTAAAATATTCGACGGTTTCTCCATCGGCTCCAATGACCTTACTCAGCTCACCCTCGGACTAGACAGAGACTCCGCACAGATTTCGCACATCTTCGACGAAAGAAACGCCGCGGTGGAAGAACTCATACGCCAAGCCATTACCGAAGCTAATAAAATGGGCAAAAAAATCGGCATTTGCGGTCAGGCGCCGAGTGATTATCCGGAATTCGCCAGATTTCTGGTGGAATGCGGCATAAGCAGCATCTCGCTTAATTCGGATACCGTAATTAAGACGACTATAGATATTTTAAAAACGGAACAAGAATTAGGCATAAAAAAATAATTTAAATTCCCAAAATTAAAACAAAGCCCCTCTGCGATATTCCTGCAGAGGGGCTTTTGTTTTATAATAACAGGGCGGAAAGAAGAGCGTAAGCCGGGTTTTGTCCCGCGTCTTAGTTACCCGCAACGCGGTGATGATCATTCATCTGGGGCGCAAGTTGCCTCACGCCTCTAGCGACACTACCCGAGAACATCAGGCGGGCCGCCCTTAAACGTTCTCCTATTTGGTCTTGCTCCGGATGGGGTTTACCATGCCTTTTCTGTCGCCAGAAAAGCGGTGAGCTCTTACCTCGCCATTTCACCCTTACCCGGGATTTCGCCCGGGCGGTATATTTTCTGTGGCACTTTCCCTAGGGTCGCCCCCGGTCGCCGTTAGCGACCATCCTGCCCTGCGGAGCCCGGACTTTCCTCCGGCAGATAAATTCTGCCAGCGATCATCTGATCTTCTCTCGCCTTGATTAAAGCTTACACTCAATTGATTTTTCTTTCAAGCGCTGTTCCGATAATGCTTGCATTAATATTTGATCTCGAACCAACTACGAATGAGTATCAATCGCCAGATTTGCCAGTCTGTCGGCCTGAGCGTTGTGGCAGCGCAAGACATGTTTGACTTCAACGGACTCAAAAGAGGAAAGCAGACTGCGGACATCCTGCATTAGAACCTTTAAATTTTCATTTTTAACCCGGTAGGAACCGTTGATTTGGCGGGCAAGAAGTTCCGAATCCATGAAGACATCCAGCTTTTTATAGCCTTGGGCCAGCGCCCCTCTCAAACCTAAAATAAGTGCCTTATATTCGGCAATATTATTGGTGCAGTGTCCGAGATATTCTTTACCTTCCCAGACCACATTCCCTTCGGCATCGGTGATTACTGCTCCGGCACCGCCCTCGCCGGGATTACCGCGGCAGGCGCCGTCACTAAAGAGGCGGTAGTTTTGATTTTCCATAGAACTAGGCAGTCTTTTCCCTGTTTTCAAAATACATAATCCGATGACAATTGGGACAGGCAATCAGTTCCGATGTTTTTTGCAGTTCATTATAAAGTTGCGGTGGAATATTCATATGGCAACCATTACAGATTGCCTTCCAGACGGAAATAACGCCGACACCGTTGTTGCTCTTTTTAATCCTTTCGTATCTGGCCAGAAGATCAGCCGGAACTTTACCCTTCAATTCCGAGCGCTTCTGCTCCCAGCTTACAAAATCCGCATCTACGGAGTCCAAATCAGCCTCAATCAGTCTTTTTTCTTCCTCATATTTTTTCCTCTGCTCGTCCAATATTGCCTGATCCTTTTTCACCAGAACAGATAATTTCTCCAATTCATCCAATATGGCAATTATTGTCGTTTCCACATCACTGCGCATTACCTCAGCTGTTTCATTTTCCTTGAGCATGGCCTGGTATTCTTTGTTGTTTTTGACTTCCAGGAGACGTTCCTTGGTTTTGATCATTCCTTCATTTATTTTCTTGATTTTATTTTCACATTCTACATGACGGGCCTTGACCTCATCGTATTTTCTTTTATTCTGCTCGATATCCTTCTGAAAAACGCGAAATGCTTCATCAAGCTTATCTATTTTGTCCGGCAGGTTTTTTTTCTTACCCAGAATTTTCACCAACTGAGAATCGCATTCCTGAAGCTCTACTAATAACAATAATTTCTCTTTCAACAATTTTCTCCTTCACTTTTTAGGATAAAAAAAATGCACCTTTTAGGGGTGCATTTTCAAACAAAACTTTTCTGTGCTGTGCTGTCTGTGCCGTGGATAGATGCCATTTGCTGGCTACCCACAGCAACCATCGCAACTGCTGATGGGCGCTCATTCTTCCGGAAAATACATTTCATTTTTCTAATCATTTTTTTCTTCTTGTTTTTTTGGTGGGCCCACCTGGAATCGAACCAGGGACCTACCGGTTATGAGCCGGTGGCTCTACCAATTGAGCTATAGGCCCTGCCATGTCCTTTACTAACTTGCATCAGGGGCTGTTTTGATATACCCAAA
>CAYXZW010000090.1:0-6194 GCA_964469905.1 uncultured Smithella sp. | reverse complement strand
AGTGCGGACGTCACGATAATCGGCGCCGGAGTAATCGGGTTGGCCATTGCGGCCGAAATTGCCCGTCCCGGTATGAACATTTTTATTCTGGAAAAGAATCCCTCTCCCGGCTGCGGGATCAGTTCCCGGAACAGCGAAGTAATCCATGGCGGCATGTATTATCCGGAAGGATCACTCAAAGCCGCTCTCTGCGTTGCCGGACGCCACAGGCTCTATGAAATTGCCTCCAGAAACAATATCCCCCATCAGAAAATCGGCAAGCTGATTGTAGCCACAGAGCCTGCAGAAACCGAAGAAGTCGAGCACCTGCATGAGAATGCTCAAGCCAATGGTGTTGATTCCACAGAGCTGATCAGTAGCCGGAGAATTGCTCAGATGGAACCGAATATCCGGGCCTGCGCAGCCCTTTATTCACCCGAGACCGGCATCATCAGTGCTCATGATTTGATGAATTATTTTCTCATACAGGCACAACGCAATAAAGCCGAACTTATTAACTGCACCCAAGTTATGGGAATAGAAAAGGAAGCCCGCAGCTACAGAATTTTTACCCAAAACAGCAAAGGCGATACCTTTGACTTTTCCTCTTCTTGCGTGATTAATGCCGCCGGATTGGAATCCGATACCATCGCCAATATGGCGGGCGGCAACTATCAACTGCATTACTGCAAAGGCGATTATTGCAGTATTTCCGGTGTAAAAAAATCAATGATCAAGCGGCTGATTTATCCGGTCCCGATTAAAAATCATGTGGGACTGGGAGTTCATTTAACAATTGATTTAAGCGGCAGAATGAAGCTGGGACCGGACACTACCTATATCTCCCGCACTGAAGATTACAACGTGACCACACATAAAGCTCCCCTCTTTTATGAAAGCGCCCGGAAATTTCTGCCCTTTCTGCAAAAAGAAAATGTCAGCCCGGATATGGCGGGCATTCGCCCTAAATTGCAGGGTCCCGCTGACAGTTTCCATGACTTTGTCATCCGGGAAGATCTGCCTGGCTTTATCAATCTTGTCGGCATTGAATCACCCGGACTCACCGCCTCACCGGCAATCGCCCAACTCGTAAATAAAATGCTGACCGGAAAACAATCAACCTGATGAAGAGAAGGTAAGTCCTTCCAAAACGTGAACAAATCAACAATAAGGAGAAACGTCATGCCAGCAAAAAAAGTCCTCGATGTCGGCAAAAAAGTTCGTGATTTCAGCCTGAAAGATCAGAATCAAAACATTTTTCAACTGAGCGGATGCAAAGGCGAAAAAGTCCTCTTATCTTTTCATCCTCTCGCCTGGACGCCGGTATGCGCCAAACAAATGCTGTCGCTGGAAAAAAGCAATAAAATCTTCAAGAAGCTGAACACGAAGGCTTACGGCATCAGCGTGGACAGTGTCCCCAGCAAGAGCGCCTGGGCTAAGTCCCTCAAGATTTCTCAGACCGGGTTGTTGGCCGATTTCTGGCCGCACGGCGGGGTCGCCAAAGCTTATGGCATATTCCGGGAAGAAGGTTTCTCCGAACGGGCAAATATTATAATCGATGAAGACGGATGCATCGCCTTTAAGAAAATATACCCTATTGGCCAGCTGCCTGATATTGAAGAAATAATAGAGCAGTTGAAACTAATATAAAAAGAACAGCATTATGCAGATCAATGAATACGACATACTGATTATCGGCGGAACTCTTCTGACCATGTCAGAAAAAATGGAAATTATCGAAAATCCGCTTATCGGTATTAAAGATGGAATTATTGTCACTATCCAGGCAAACGGCAATCTGGAGGTTTTCTCCGCTGGCGCCAAACAAATCATTGATGCTTCCGGCTGCATCATCATGCCCGGATTAGTCAACACGCATACACATCTGCCGATGGTCTGCTTTCGCGGTATGGCCGATGATCTTCCTTTGATGGAATGGCTCAATGGGCACATCTTTCCGGCCGAAGCACGCTTCGTCAATAAACAAATGGTTTACGACGGAGCGCTGCTGGCAATGGCGGAAATGATTCTTTCCGGCACCACCACATTCTGCGACGGCTATTTCTTCGAAGACAAAATAGGTCAGGCGGCTCTGCAGGTTGGTATGCGCGCAATCATCGCTCAGGGATTTATTGATTTTCCCACACCGGACAATCAGAATACATCCAAAAAGCTGGCCACTGCCGAACGATTTGCCGCCGATTGGAAGGGTGTTTCACCGCTTGTCACACCTGCTTTTTTCTGTCATTCCCCTTATACCTGTTCTCCCGAAACTCTCACTACCATCAAGAAAGCAGCCCGGAAAGAAGGCATTCCCTGGTTAATCCATTTACTGGAAAACAAAGATGAGAAGGAAACGATAATGACGCGCTACGGCAGGAAACCGGCACAACACTTACATCATCTCGGTGTTCTGGATGATCAGACCATCGCCGTTCACTGTAACTGGGCGGATCCGGAAGACATGGCCATTTTCGCTGAGCTGGGCGTGAGAATTTCCCATAATCCGGTAAGCAGCATGAAGCTTGCCGCCGGTGTTGCACCCCTTCCCGAAATGTTGCGACGGGGAATAAACTGCGGTCTCGGCACGGACGGTGCTGCCAGCAACAACGAACTCGATATGTTCCGGGAAATGAGTATTGCCGCAACAGTCCATAAGGTAACAACTTTAAATCCCACTGTTATGAGCGCCCCCACAGTATTGAAAATGGGAACTATCGGCGGCGCCAGAGTACTCGGGCTGGCAGATCGGATCGGATCAATTGAAGTCGGCAAAGATGCCGACATCATTCTGGTGGACATGAATAAGCCTCATCTGACCCCGCTTTATAATTGTTATTCCCAGCTTGTTTATGCCGCCTGCGGTTCCGATACTAAAACCAGTATTATCGGCGGCAGGATCGTAATGAAAGACAGACAGTTGCTCACCATCGATGTGGATCGCGCCATGAAAAATGTCCGCGCCATCGCCGACGATATTATGAGAGGATAAGTGGAAAATCATGACCGAGCCAATCAACGTCAACGCCCTGTTTCTCGGACCCAAGTCGGAGAATTATGATTTCTTCAAGGAGATGCTCAACTACCTTATGGACGATCACGCCCAATGGCGGCGGTATTTTCATCCCGACGACGCTCCGGTGGTAAGCGCGGAGGAACAAGGCCGTCCGGATTTTACGGCTACACTTCAGAAGACCAGGGAGGCTTTGATCGACTTGGCCGGGAACTTGCAGCTCAGTTCCAACCCCTGGTTCTCGCCCCGCTACCTCGGCCACATGAACGCCGACACCCTCATCGCCGCTACCCTCGGTTACATGCTGACTCTCCTGTACAATCCCAATAACTGCGCCTATGAGGGATCACCGGCAACGACAGCCCTGGAGATCGAGGTCGGCCGCCAACTGGCATTGCTCATGGGTTACGATCCCGAGCGGTCCTGGGGCCACATCACTTCGGGAGGAACCGTGGCTAACTACGAGGGGATATGGCTGGCACGAAACCTCAAATCACTCCCTCTTTCAATCCGGGCCTGCCTGCCGGAACTCGTGGAAGGTATGGATGACTGGCAGCTCCTGAACCTCCCGACGGCAGCAATTCTCGACCTGGCCGACCAGGCGAAGGCGGCAGGTTGTTTTGAAGAAGTGCGGCGCCGCTCCGTCCGCGGTACCGGAATGGCCGGGATAAACCTGGGCAAAATCCTGGTTCCCCAGTCCAAGCATTACTCCTGGACTAAAGCAGTGGATATCTTCGGCATCGGTCAGGATAATCTGATTACCGTGCCGGTGCGGGACGACTACCGGATGGATACGGAAGCTCTCGAAAAAATCATCGACAGCCTGATTGCCACCCGGACGCCAATCCTCGCTGTTGTGGGTGTTGTGGGCACCACTGAAGAAGGGGCTGTGGATGAGATACACGAGATTGTACACATCCGGGAGCGCTGTGCCGCCAAAGGCGTCTCATTTTACTTCCACATCGACGCCGCTTATGGAGGCTATGCCCGTGCCCTGTTTTTGGACAATACGGATCGCTTTATGAACTTCACAGCATTGGTAAAGCAGCATAAGGACCGGGGCATCAGCTACGGCGATGAAGACTGGCTCACCCGCGAAGTCTATGATGCTTTCCAGGCAATGCCCCAGGCCGATTCGATCACCGTAGACCCCCACAAGCTCGGTTATGTACCCTACGCGGCGGGTGCCATCGTCGCCGCCGACCGCCGGATCATCGATCTGATCTCCTATTTTGCCGCCTATATCTTCGAGGAAAGCGACGACAAACCTATGCTGCTGGGAAGCTACATCCTGGAGGGTTCCAAAGCCGGTGCCGCCGTTGCCGCCGTCTGGATGGCCCACAAGGTCGTCCCGCTCAATAGTGTCGGCTATGGCCGCATTATCGGCGACAGCATAGAGGGAGCCTATCGTTTTTACCGCTCTCTTCTGCAAACCGCCCCGCTGGAAATTGCCGGCGGCCGCTTCGAGGTAATCCCGCTTACCCGGCCCGACATCAACATCGTCGATTTCGCCTTCCACGAGATCGGCAATGACAGCCTGGAAGCAATGAACCGACTCAACGAGGCAATCTACGAGCATTGCTCCTACAAATCAGGTCCGCTTTACAGCAACGATTTCATTACTTCGAAGACTTCCCTGACCGCCGAGGAATACGGTGACACGCCCCGGGGATTCGTGGCGCGTTTCGGCATCGCTGCAGGCGATTGGGAGAGCCTGAAGAGCGTCTATATCCTGCGCTCCTGCATCCTGACCCCCTACCTGACGAGCAACACGACCTACGAAGTCTATTGGGAAAACTTCATGCAGGCAATGGAACGCGCCATCGGCCGGGTATTCGGCTAGCAAATCGGTTGGGATTTTATATTGATCCGTATAATATCCATTTGAAAATGCAGAAAACAGGTTGATTATTGTTTAATATTAAATTATTAGACATGAAATTGAATTTTCTATTGCGGCGTATTATGCCGACAGCACTGTCGGCGTTTGCAATATTAACACTGATCCATATAAACATTGTTAACAGTAAAGGCATATAAGGGCAATAAATAAAACGTGATGTTAATAGTCAAGTCATAGAAGTCTTTTCTATTACAATAAATTTCACTTTCCTGAAGTGAGGTGGTCATGAAATGTTTTCTTTGTAAGAAATATTCTTTTATATTTATTATAACCGTGATTTCAGTATTTATGGGTGGTTGTGAAGACTATGAAAAGTACTATATCAATCTGGGCAATTCGCGTTTATCGTCCGGAAAATTGGATATGGCAAAGGAATATTTTGAACATGAATTGAAACGTAATAAGAATAGTGCTGAAGCTTACTTCGGCCTTGGAAGTGTTGCCCTGGCTAAAAAAGAATATCCTGTAGCTGTTGATCTATTTACCAAAGTAATTGGAATAAATCCTAAACTTGCGGGGGCATATCTCAATAGAGGCCTTGCTTGGAAAGAGATTGGAAATCTTGAAAATGCAACAATTGATGTGAATAAAGGCATGGAGATATATGCAGGCAATCCTCTCGCATATGGTCTGCGAGGGGATATATATTTTGACAAAAAAGAGTATGACCTTGCTATTGCTGATTATGACAAGGCATTAGCAATTGATCAAAAGAACGAGTGGTTATATTTGAAACGGGCAAATTATTGGTATGTTATTGGAAATTTCAAGAATTCAATTTATGACCTGGAAAAGGCTTTTAAATTAAATCCCTCAAATTTTATAGTGTTGAATGATTATGCATGGTTACTTGCTACTTGTTCTGACAGGCAATATAGGAACGGTGAAAAATCTGTGCAATTCGCTGAGAAAGCTATGAACGCATCTCGTTCAGCAGGAACATTAAATACCTTGGCTGCAGCGTATGCGGAAACTGGAAGATTTGACGATGCCGTAAAGATTCAAGAAGATTCAATAGATATTCAGAAAAAAACTGGGAGTAATGTGTATTTGTCGGATTCAATAGAACGTCTTAAAAATTACAGGGGTAAGATAGCTTGGACAGATTATTCTAGAAAGACGTTTGAAGTTGAGAAGGCAATCTCAAAGTGAGTATAATAGGGGACGGGTTCATAAATTAAATAATAAAAGCTGTTAACAACGCAATCCACGCGGACCGGCGTCCCGCCGGCCGGTGATCGGTACGTTCGATCCATCAAGAAAGGGAGGAAAAACGCATTATGAAAAAAACCGCCTGCC
>CAYXZW010000089.1:0-6679 GCA_964469905.1 uncultured Smithella sp. | reverse complement strand
ATAAAGTTGCGGATCGTATGGGCTGCCGCCAGAAATTCATCCGTATCCTGTGTTATTCCAACGCTCCAGCCGGTGATCTCTACCGGCGCCAATCCTGTGATCTTCTGTGTTCCCTTAAAGACGTAATCCTCAACCCCTGCCTTTTTGGCAGTGATCATTTTGGTTACATCTTCCATCCCGGCGGTTTTTGAAATATCCAGTACGAGAATGTGGGCTTTGTTGGGGTGAGCTATTACAAGACCTGTTGAATCGGCCATAAAACCATATCCTGTTTCTCCCATTTTTGCCGTCACTTTATCGGAAAGATAATCAATTTTCAGGATAAGAGCCGCCATGCCCACGAAGGTTCCATCTTTGGTAATGGGCGCACCGATAGCGATGACCGGATTGCCCGATGATTTAGATTTAACAACAGAGCCGACTGTTGCTTTACCGGCTTTGGCCGCCTTGAAATAATCCCTCTCTGAGACGTCTATACCTTTGTGTTTACCCCCTGATCCATCGGAAGCAACAACACCTTTGGCATCAGTTACTATGATAACTTCATAGTCTTTCCCGATTTTTCCCATGGTGTCAGTAAGTTTTCTGTCCATTGCCTCAGCATTGCCGGCAGTTGCATTAACCGCATCACTGCTTGCGGCAATTCCCGTGGCAACCTTGATTTCTATCGACAGTGCCTGCTGGACCAAATCGGCAAGTTTTGCGGCGCCTCCCGCGGCACGCTCCTTCGCTACCTTTTCGAGGGCATTCGATGCCCTCAGGGAAGCAAAAAGTCCGACAATTACCAAGGGAATCAGTACGACGATGATCCCTCCGGCAATCAATTTAAAACTAAGTGTCTTTTTTTGCATAATTCCTTTCCTCCTTAAATAATTTAAAAGTATCGTTGATGAATACTTTGTTTTCCCTTCTCCTTCAAAAATGCGGCAGCTATATTTTTTTTCTACCAAGATAGCTGACCATGCGCTTGAGTACAGCCGCAACATCAATGAAATCACTCTCGCTGCCAGTCAGAAACCTCGGCCGTAAAGTATGCCCCTGGGCAACGGTATCCGGATTCGTATCGGGAACTATCAGGATGATTTTCGCATCTTCCAAAAGGTGCCGGATGGATATTATTTCCTGAAGCTCCTCCCGGGATAAGGCCAGAATTATGGCTATCGTTGGGCTGAAAATCGGTTGCCGCAGCCGTTTCGAAAATTCTTCGATTGATCGGCAAAGTTCGAATTTTTTCTCGGGAAGCAGCATTCTCATAACATTGAGGAGTCGTTCTCCGGCACCGTCATTAATTGATGAATATATAAGCAACTCCATGTCTCCCAATATGCTCCCTCAAGGAATCACCCCAACACCTTTACAACAATCGTGCCGTAATTGTTAATGCTAACTTCATACATGATTTCAAATATTTAGATTAGAGCAGAAATTGAAAATAGCTGATAATGTGTCTGATAATATCAGAATAGTCTGAATTAAGTGGAATTCGTCTATTAATTTTAGACAAATTCTCGGCGGTTATAGGTTAATTTACTCAGATATGGCAATATGGTGTTTTTTGATCAGCTGATACAGCCGTGCCCGACCCAGACCGGATACTGCACAAGCCTCCCTGATGTTTCCTTCCGTCAGGGCCATCAGCTCTTGAAGATACTGCCTTTCTTCTCTGGCAAAAACAGCCTCTTTTCGTTCCTTCAGCGTACCCATTTTCCCGGGTGATTTCGTGCTGTCATTCTTTTTGGAGACGGCGCCCCGGATTAAATTGACACGTATCCTTGTGGGCAGATGCTTGGGATAAAGCATTGTCTCGTCAAGCGCCGCCGCCAATGCACTCTCCAGAGCATTAATCAGCTCCCGAACGTTCCCGGGCCACTCATAAGCGCAAAGAGCATCGCGGAATTCGGGAGAGAAGCCTTTTACTTCTTTGCCCTGCCGCATGCTTATTTTGTTCACATAGTAACCGAGGAGTTCTTCAATGTCTCCGGGCCTTTCTCTCAGGGGAGGCAGTGCGATGCTAATAGCACGCAGACGGAAGAGGAGGTCTTCCCGAATTATGCCCTCCCCAATCATCTTATCGAGATCACGATTGGTTGCCGCAATGACCCGAAATTCGCTTCGGACTTCCCGCTTGGCGCCCAGAGGTCGAAAACAATGCTCCTGGAGAACACGAAGAAAAGCTTTCTGCGCGGGGAAAGGAAGATCACCCACTTCGTCCAGAAAGAGGGTTCCGCCGTCAGCCTGCTTGATCAATCCCTCCTGAATTCTATCTGCTCCGGTAAAGGCACCCTTTTCATGACCAAACAGTATGCTCTCGATGATTGTTGGAGGCAAGGAAGCGCAATCCACGGTTACAAAGGGCTTACCTGACCTTAAGCTGTTATCATGAATAGCCTGGGCGAAAACTTCTTTTCCTGTTCCTGTTTCGCCGGTGATGAGAACGTTGGCATCACTGGCCGCCGCCTGGGCAATGAGCTCCATACATGCTCTCATTACCGGACTATTGCCGACAATACCATCCCGCTTCAGGACCAGAGGTGTTCTTGTTTGCTTTTTTGTTTCCCGGTACTGAAGAGCACGAACCAGGGGAAGCTCAATCTTCTTTCTTTCCAGAGGTTTTTCAATAAAATCCCACGCCCCGTTTTTGATCGCCAGCTCAGCACCGTCAGGGCTGCCAAACCCTGTGATGATGATCACTTCCGGGGCTGAAGGCATGGCGTGAATATCCGGCAACAATAGCAGACCATTGCCATCCGGAAGTTGCACATCCAGAAAGACGACATCGTAACCATGAGACCGGGCGGCCTTAATGCCCTCTTCGGCCGTATAGGTGCAGGTCACCTCGTGTCCGAGGCTTCCAACCATGTCGCACAGCACTTCGGCGTTAAACTTATTGTCATCGATGATTAATACTTTCCCCATTTAACTCTCTCCTTAATGATTGCTTTCCATCAAGCACACGGCGAACGGCTGCGGCAAAATGACTCAACACAATGGGTTTCATAATATAATCCCGGAAACCGAGAGACATCGCCTGCTCCTGCGTGACCAACTCGCTGAACCCCGTGCAGAGGATGACCGGCACATCGGGACGTATGAGCAGGAGTTCCCGCACCAACTCGAAACCCGTCATCTTCGGCATCGTCATGTCGGTGATTACCAGATCAAACCGGTCTGGTCTGGTCCGGAAAAGCTCCAGCGCCTCCGGGCTTTTCGTCATTCCCAGAACCCTGTAACCCAGACCTGTCAGCATCTTCGTCTCAATATCTACCAGAACCTCTTCGTCGTCAACCACTAGAATTGTCTCTTTCCCTCCGACAATAAAAGCTGTCTCCTCTGCTTGCTGCTCCTCCTCAGTTTCCCTCATATGGGGGAAATAGACGTTAAATTCTGTTCCTATTCCCTCTTTACTTTGCAAGGTAATTGCACCACCGCATTTTTTCACGATACCATGCACGACGGAAAGCCCCATGCCGGTGCCTTCACCCGGCTTTTTGTTTGTAAAAAACGGGTCAAATATTTTATCCCTGATCGCGGGAGCTATGCCGTGTCCCGTATCGCTTACCGTAAGCCTGACATACATGCCGGGAATCAATACTTGTCGAATCAATAAGTCATCGGGCTTTATGTAGACAGAGGCCAATCCGACCTGCAATATGCCCTTTCCTGTATCCATGGCGTGGACTGCATTCGTACATAGATTCATCATCACCTGATGAATCTGCGTGGGATTTGCCAGAACGGTATCAGCAGTGCATTCAATTCTCTGGTTAATTTCTATTGTTGCGGGAATAGACGCCCGTAAAAGCTTTATGACTTCTTTAACGATAGCACCTATTTTCAGGGGGTATAGTTTCTCGTCTGTCTGGCGACTAAAGGCAAGAATTTGCCTTGTCAGTTCTCCTGCGCGTATTCCGGCCTTATAGATTTGCTCAAGATAGCGCTGCAGGCGTTCATTGATATCCGGTTCCTGCCGCGCCATTTCGGCGTAGCCGATAACAGCACTGAGGATATTGTTAAAATCATGGGCAATCCCGCCGGCCAGCGTACCGATAGCCTCCATCTTCTGGGCCTGGCGAAGCTGAAATTCCAGCGACTTGCGTTCGGTGATATCCTGAATCGCACCTTCGTAATAGAGAACTTTTGCTCCACTGTCTCTTACCGTACGCATGTTCACGGTGACCCAAGCCATGCTCCCGTCTTTCCGGAAAATATTTATTTCCCGGTCATAGACGGTGCCATGCTCATTCATTTCCCGCATAAGTTCGTTGCGTTGTTCGGGCTGGACATACAACTGCTGTGCTATATCGGCAACCTTTTCGATTACCTCTTCCGGAGATCCATAACCGATAATACTGGCAAACGCCTGGTTGGCGCTTATTATCCGCCCATCCGGTGTTGCCTGGTATATCCCCATGACGGCATTTTCAAATATTGTCTTGTATTTTTCTTCTACCCGGCGGCGGTCAGTAATGTCACGGATCGATTCGATGGCACCGATTATGCTGCCTTTGGAATCCCGCAAGATACTCGCCTTGCCATATAGATATGCCTCCCCCCCTCGCAGAGCAGGCATATAGGCTTCACCTTCGAGCACATTATTTCCCCGGAGAGTGCTGACATATCCGGCTTCAATTTCTTTCTGGGGCTTTAAAACAAGATCGATAAGAATGGGTTTTCTTTTACCATAAAAGGGCAAGCTGTATTCGTAATTGCCCCTGCCCAGCATTTCTGCCGCCTTGATCCCCGTCATTTCTTCAATGGCCAGATTCCAGGCGATGACTCTGCCCTCTTGATCAATAACAAATGTTGCATCCGGCAGAAAATTGATAATGTCGGACAATTGCTGCTGAGACTCCCGGAGTGCTTCCTCTGCATGCTTACGTGATGTAATGTCCAGAAGAGAGGCAATGCTTTTCTTCGTCCCGGGAATTAGATCAATGTTGAGGTGAATGTCTTTAATCTGTCCATCTTTGTCCGCAAGACGAAATTCATAGCTTTTCTGGGCAGCAGGCGGATTAATTCTCCGCAGAGCATGCTGTGCGGCCATTCTTTCCAGATCTTCTTTCACCACAAATTCTGTCCAGAGTTTTCTGCCTTCAATTTCCTCTCGTTCGTAACCGGTTAGCTTCACAAATTCCGCATTGGCCAGAGAAATGGTTTTATCTTCTTCCACGATTACAGTAGCAGCGCCTGTGTTTTCAAAAATAATTCTGTATTTGCTTTCTGATTCCCGGAGTGCTTCTTCCGCGCGTCGGCGTTCAGTGATATCGCGAAATGTCCATATTCTTCCGTAATGTATTCCGTCCTTCCCTAAAACAGAAGATGTGTAGCGGTCCAGAATCGTTCCATCTGTAAACTCAATCTCATCCCGGCTTGTTTCATCCGGGTGATTATAGAGATAGATGACCTTCTCAAGAAACTGCTCCGGGTGCCTGGTCAGACTCGCCACATAGTGCAGCAGCCATTTGTCATCTTGCTCATTACGAATATGCTGAGGGACTTTCCAGATGTCGAGGATATGTTGATTGGCCAGGATTCGGCGACCTCCGCTGTCCACCACCAGAATTCCGTCCAGAGTTGCCTCTACCTGCGCCTCCAGAAAGGCTGTTTTCCAGATCAGTTCCTCCTGAGCCAGTTTGCGTTCGGTAACATCGCGCGAAAAGCCGATTAAATAAGTCAATGAACCGTCGTCGGCAAAAACAGCGTTGCCGCCGGCTATATGCCATTGCCAGGTTCCATCGGCATGTCTTATGCGGTATTCCGGCCCGGTTACATATTCTCTGGTCTCAATAGCCTGCCGAAGATAGTATTCGCAAAGGGCAACATCATCCGGATGAACAATATGCTGGAATGGCTTACCGATCATCGTGGACGATTCATATCCGAGCATTCTTTTCCAGGAAGGAGAAATATAGGTCAATAATAAATCGGCATTTAAGGCCCAGATTACATCATAGGAATTTTCGACAAGCAGCCGGTACTTCGCTTCACTCTGGCGGAGTTCCTTTTCCTTTTGCCTGTTTTGAATTGCTTGCTCTTCAAGCATTCTAATTTTATGTTCCAGGTCTTTATAGGTGGGTTTTCCGGCCACAGGCAACTGTTCCTCCGGTAATTAGAAAGATGATTTCCAATATAACATTTTATCCCGAAGCTAAGATAAATGTTATTTTCTTTTTTTGCCGGCAAGTCTCCCGGCAATGTAGTTGTATTGCATCTAGTAATGGTGAATATTTAGCATCTTTCGGCAATTCCAGCAACCGAGAATTGCCGGCTGCAAAAAAGTCCTTTCCCATTACCAGGGGAGACTTTGTCTGAATTAACTGTTCAGTTACAATCTTCCTGTGCATAGCCACCGTTGGCAGTGGCCGGAGCAGATTTTTGCTGTGACTGTAATTTTCCCGGTTGCAGTTACATATTATTTCCCAATCGGTCTTGCTAAGAGCATCCCCAACGTTTTAATGCCAAGTTTCATTCAAAAAATAACGCAAGGTTTTGATAAAGATAATTAAAAATCCCCAGTGGAAATTGCCTTTCCCACTGGGGACTTTCTATAGATTGGATAAATTGCTTGAAATTGCCAATAAACGCCTTTACAGCGCCTCAAAGAGAGCCGCAGCACCCATACCGCCGCCGATACACATCGAAACGATACCGCGTTTTGCTTTGCGGCGCTTCATTTCAT
>CAYXZW010000088.1:0-6696 GCA_964469905.1 uncultured Smithella sp. | reverse complement strand
GCAGATTTCGTAAGATGATAATGACTTTTTATCGAGATTGACTTTTATTGACCGCATATAGTTGCTCCATTAGGGGCCGTTACAAAACAAATAACCCTTACATTGCTAACCATTTCGTTACGGCTCCTTATGCCGGTTATGATTATTACAATGTCTCAATTACTATTGAACAAAGGCTTATTGTCTCATTGCCGCAGCAATAGATCTTAATTCATCCATTAACTGATAGAATTTTTCCGGTTTTAAAGATTGCATTCCATCGGAAACTGCTGTCTCCGGCCGCGGATGCACTTCGACAATCAGACCGTCCGCGCCTACGGCGACGGCAGCACGACTCAAAGGAATTACCAGTTTCCAATGTCCGGCCGCATGGCTGGGATCAACCACAACCGGCAGATGCGTCAAGCTTTTCAATACGGGTACAGCACTTAAATCCAGTGTATTGCGAGTCGCCGTTTCGAATGTGCGGATGCCGCGTTCACAGAGTATTACATTAGGATTGCCCGAAGACAGGATATATTCCGCCGACATCAGCAATTCTTCAATTGATGTCATCATTCCTCTCTTTAAAAGCACCGGCTTTCTCGACTGGCCGACTTTCTTGAGCAGAGCAAAATTTTGCACATTGCGGGCGCCTATTTGCAGCATATCCGCATACGATTCGACTAGGTCAACATCGGCAGGATTAACCACTTCTGTTACAACAGGCATACCTGTCCTCAGGCGTACCTGCTCCAACAACTTCAAACCTTCCTCCTCCATCCCCTGAAAACTGTAAGGTGAGGTACGCGGTTTGTAAGCCCCTCCCCGCAAAATCTGGCCGCCACCTTTTTTCACAATATAAGCGCTTTCTAATAATTGCTCTTCACTTTCAATGGCACAAGGTCCGGCCATTACCACGAATTGGGAACCGCCAATGGGAATCTGGCCCACGTAAACGACTGTATTGCCTTCATGTGATTCCCGGCTGGCCAATTTATATGGTTTTAAAATCGGTATTATTTTTTCCACCCCCGGTAAGGATTCGGCATATTTGAGGACTGATTTATCGCGGTTATCGCCTATTGCTCCGATTATAGTTCGCTCCACACCCCTTGACGGATGCGCTTTATAACCGACAGATTCAATCCAGTGGATTACATTTTCAATTTGTTTCTCTGTCGCTTGATTCTTCATTACAATAATCATAATTCCCCTCCTGGAAAATAAAAAAGGCCATGGCTTTTGCCGCCACGGCCCTTAAAAATAAAAAAGCCATGGAAGCTCGTTTCCGATCTGCCCATGGCTGTTTTTGGTGTTTGATTTACCTTAACAAGTCCTTCGCAACAACGGGCAGACCGATGCAAAATAGGTATAAAACCAATAGCCGTAAAAAGCGATATTTGCATTCATTTTTCTGTCCATCGTGAAAAACCTTACCTTTTATTAGATTGCCGTATAAACAAACTTATAATTATTGTCAAGAAATAAATTAAATATTTTTTCCGCAAGAATTATGTGTTCATTCAATCCCTGAAATATTGCGGTAAAACCGTCAATAGAGAGGACTATTTTGCAGATAGTCCTGCAGCGCCAATTGCCAGGGCTGCATAGTTTTTCCCGTCGCCGCAATAAATTTTTGCATGCTTAGAACGCTGTAGGCAGGACGCTTAGCCGGCCTGCTCAGCCGGCCGGATTTAATCGGCAATACCGGCACCCCTGTAACACCGGCAACCTGCAATATAGTCTTGGCAAACTGAAACCAGCTGCAACTGCCCCTGTTGGTTAAATGGAACATTCCGGCAACGTTGCGCTCAATCAACAGATCGACTGCCGCCGCCAGGTCCCGGGTATAAGTCGGGGATCCGGTTTGATCGTCAACAACTTCCAATTTATTTACTGTCCGGGCCTTTTCTAGAATTGTCCGCACAAAATTCCTGCCGTTTTTACCGTACAACCACTCTGTACGGATGAGAACATAATTACTCGAAAGCTCTTGCAGATAGCGCTCCCCCGCCAATTTGGAGGCACCATAAACATTGACCGGATTGCAGCGGCTGTCCTCTTTATAAGGCTCATTGCTGTTTCCGTCAAAAACATAATCGGTGCTGAAATGAATAATCCGAATATTATTTCTCCGGCAGGATTCGGCAATGTACTTAACTGCTTCGGCATTGACGGCAAAACATTCGTCTTTTGACTTCTCACAACCATCAACATCCGTGTAAGCGGCAGCATTTATGACAATATCCGGTGTGCTATCATGAATTGCCCTCCGGCACTCCGAGGCCGAAGTAATGTCTATCTCATCTTTGTCAAGTCCGATAATTTCGTGTTTTCTCTCCAACTGGAAAAGAAGGTCGGAACCCAGCATGCCCCTGTGGCCAAGCAATAATATTTTCATCTCAATATTTGACCTCTTTTAAATAAAGTCCGCGGGCAGGAGCTGTAACGCCGGCAATGTTGCGGTCACACGAGGCAATTATTTCCTTCATCTCTGATGGCTTTCGCCTACCCAATCCAACCTCCACAAGCGTACCGATAATGTTACGCACCATATATTTTAAAAATCCCTCTGCTTCGATCTTTATTTCCAGCAGACCATCTTCATCGCCACTAATAGTTATATCCGTGACAGTCCGCGTTCGATCTTTAACATCACTGCCCGTTGCACAAAAACTGGAAAAATCATGCCTGCCTATTAAATACTGAGCCGCTTGTTCCATCAGGGGCAAATCCAGCGGTTGATGAATAAACCAGAAATAATTGCGGTTTAGCGCAGGGCGTAAGCGTTTGTTGCAAATCCTGTAAAAATATACTTTCCCCCGCGCATCCCGCAACGCATTAAATTCCCAGGCAACTTCTTCCAATGTCTTAACAACAATATCCTGCGGCAGCAAACCGTTTACCCCCCTGTATAAAATTTCCGCGGGCAGGCGGGTATTGCTGCGAAAACTGGCCACCTGATTCAAGGCATGCACTCCGGCATCCGTTCTGCCGGACCCAAACACTGTAACTTTTTCCTGAGTGATGAGCCGGATCGTCTCCTCCAGAACCTGCTGAATAGACAAACCGTTTTTCTGCCGCTGCCAGCCACAGTAACCGGTACCATCATATTCGACAACCATTTTGAAATTGCGCATGATTATTTCTAATTACTCTAATTTTAAAATTTGCGCCATAAAAAAGGGGGAAGTCTTTGCTTCCCCCTTTACCAATAGCGAGACGTACATAAAAATTTTTTGAGCGATGAAGCTTGCCGCGCATCCGGCATATACGGGATTGACTCTTCAGATACGCAACCGGCGCACACAGAAAACATGCGCGCGATCTCGCTATGCCTTCAGGTGATCAGGGTTTTTCAGCAGCCCGCTAGGTGCAATTTTCCAAAGCTTGTATCGCAGGGAGGGTTTTTCCTTCCAGAAGTTCCAGCGATGCGCCACCTCCCGTAGATATATAAGAGATGTTCTCGTTTTCTCCTGCCTTTTGAACGGCAACATCAGTATCGCCACCGCCGACTATCGTTAAGGCATGGGAACCAGCCACAGCATGGACCATCGCTGATGTACCACGGCTGAATGCATCGATTTCAAAAACTCCCATCGGCCCGTTCCAGACAATTGTCTTGGCATTGGCGATAACTTCCCTAAAAAGTGTTATCGTGGCAGGTCCAATATCCAATCCCATCCAATCGGGATATATTTCCTGCACCGGAACAATTTTTGTTACTGCTTCGGGAGTTTTGTTTTGCGCAATTACACAATCAAAGGGCAAATATAATTTCACACCCAGTTTCTGCGCCTGTTCGAGAATATCCCGGGCTTGCTCTATTAAATGATCTTCAACCAACGATTTCCCGATCTCTATGCCCTGGGCTTTTAAAAATGTAAAGGCCATGCCGCCACCGATGATCATCTTATCAACTTTTTTAATTAAATTAATCAGTGTGGATAGTTTGTCGGAAACTTTGGAACCGCCAATTATTGCCACAAACGGACGTACCGGGTTGTCCAGTTGTGTCTGAAAATAATTAATCTCTTTTTTCATCAGGAATCCGGCGCCGCAGGATTTTACGTATTTAGTAATACCGACATTAGAAGCATGAGCCCGATGGGCGTTACCGAAGGCATCGTCAATGTAAACATCGGCAAAGGAAGCCAGTTTACGGGAAAACTCATCATCATTGGCTTCTTCTTCCTTATGGAAACGAAGATTTTCCAGCATCAGGACGCAACCTGGTTTTAAGCTCTGTACCATCTTTTCCACGTCCGGTCCGATGCAATCATTGGCCAGAAGCACCTGCTTGCCCAACAGGCGGGTCAATCTCTTGGCTACCGGAGCGAGGCTCATTTGGGGAACCGGTTTGCCTTTCGGCCGGCCTAAATGGGATATAATGATAACTCTGGCACCTTCATCCAGGGCATAGTTTAAAGACGGTAAAACAGCGCGTATTCTAATATCATCAGTAATGTTCTGGCTCGCGTCCAGAGGAACGTTAAAATCAAAACGAAACATTACTCTTTTACCTTTGAGATCAATTTGATTAATAAAGTTCACCGATTACTCCTTACCATTTTTATAAACAGGCTAATGTCCTGCTAATTATTTTCATTTATAATATCAATTACTTAAATAATAAACAATGGCTGATTTGCGCGGCATAATAGCCTACCTGCACTTATTGGTCAAGTTAAAAACTACCATAACAGACTAAGGAGAAGCTAACGTTAAATGAAGATTCCCAGAAAAACACAACTAACTGAAAAGCAAGCGCTTTTGCAGAAAAAGAGAAAATTTTTAAGCAACTGTGCGTTGAAAAACAGATTGCCAAACAGCACGACTCGGGCAAATTAACCGCCCGCTAACGATTAGCAGTTTTATTCGATGAAGAGATGAATATTCTTTCATACCCTTTTAATTGTATAACTGTTCCGATTCTGCAGGGACAAATAGTCACC
Source organism: uncultured Smithella sp. (assembly GCA_964469905.1). GTDB lineage: Bacteria > Desulfobacterota > Syntrophia > Syntrophales > Smithellaceae > MVRV01. Next base: position 1,759 of record CAYXZW010000088.1, on the reverse strand, counting down.
TGGAATTGCTGACGCTCCAGGATCAGCGCTAATTATTGCTCTTCATCTGGACAAAAGCATCACTCTGTGATTTGATAAAATATTGAGGTTTAGATGGATTTATTGCCTGCCGGTCACCGGAGATTGTGTCACCCTTAATGATTACCGAAATTGCAGAAAACTTCTACCGAATAACGCTGCCGATGCCTTATCGCCTGAGGCATGTCCACGCTTACGCTTTGGTCGACGGAGTTGATGTCGCTCTGTTCGATGCCGGCATAAACATGCCCGGCGCTTATGAAAAACTGGCAGCGGATTTGACCAGCATCGGATTATCTGTCGATTCCATCCGCGATATTTACATCACCCACGTCCACACCGATCACTGCGGCCTGGCCGGACGTCTGCAGGAACAATCAAAAGCCCGGATTCATTTATCGGACACCGCCCATGAAGTCCATAAGCATTTTCAGCAGGCGGATTATCTGATTGCGCAGGCCAGATTTTTTTACGCCAAACACGGTATGTCGCCTGCGGAAGTGGAAGCGATAGTCGAAGAAATTGAAGATATCAGTATCCACATTCCTCAATTTACCGTAAATACATTTTTGCAGAAAAACGAAATACGTCAGTTCGGCAATCGCTCCTTTGAAGTTATTTTCACGCCGGGGCATGCCGCCGATCATGTCTGTTTCTTTTTCCGGGAGGAAGGACTTCTGCTGGCCGGCGATCATATTCTGCCTTATATCGCGCCCAGTCTCAGTCCCAATATCTATGATGAAATCTTTCAGCCGCTGAAGAGCTACCTGGAATCGCTTTGCATTATCGAAACTCTGCCGATAACCACCATCCATCCGGGACACGGCAATTCTTTTACCGGAATTGATGAGCGAATAGATGAAATCCGCACCCATCACCTATTGAAAAAGCAGCTTTTGCTGAAAAGCCTGGGCAATCAACCCAAAACAACCTACGCCATCTGCAGCGAAATAATCGGCGCGGCAGCGGCTAACTGGGACGACTGGGAAAAATTCATGGCTCTGAATGAAACTTATGTTTATCTGCAGGAGCTCAAAAGGGATGGCATTATCAAAGAAAATCTCATTGGCAGTGTTCTTTTTTATACCACTGCCTGATTGGTATGATCAATGGGATGGGAACGGATAAGTTATGGATGAAGGCCAACACAAAGTAGATTATGACGTCATTGTAGTCGGTCTCGGTCCGGCCGGCGCCCATGCTGCATATCATCTGGGGTGTGCGGGAATCCGCGCGCTGGCAATTGAGAAAAAAAACATGCCTCGCCATAAAACCTGTGCGGGCGGCATTCCCGCCAAAGTTGTCGATCTTTTAGACTTTGATTTTTCCGCCGCGATTGAACAGGAGATCAAAGGAGCAATTATCAGTTTTCGCCAGATTAAAAGCGTGGAAATGCCCCCGGAAGACAACCTCGGCTACGTTGTGAACCGGGCGGTTTTCGACCACCTTCTGGCCATGCGGGCAGGCAATGCCGGGGTGACAATTAACGCAGGAGAAACTGTTCGCAACATCTCCGAACAAGACCGGATGATTGAAGTGAGAACGAACCGGAACACTTATCGCTGCCGGGCTCTGATCGGCGCCGATGGCGCGCAGGGATTAACAGCTCACATTTTAGGATACTCCGCTCCTCCGGCATCTATTGGCTTGGAGGTGCATGTCCCTTACGAGCACGCCATTATTCGGAACCATGCTCACAAACTCGGCTTCTATTTTGGATATCTGCCCGACGGCTATGGAT
>CAYXZW010000087.1:0-6825 GCA_964469905.1 uncultured Smithella sp. | reverse complement strand
CAATTCTCACATCCTTACTTTTCGATGACATTTTTTCCTCCCCTTGTTTTTTTAAATATTTCGCAAAGAAAATATCAATATTTTCAGCTAAAAGCCATTAAAATTATTATAGAGTTGATTTTAATGATTTATTTCCCTATTCTACGGTAGAATCATAACTTGTGAAATTATTCCGGCCCTTTTCTTTTACTTTATACATAGCTATGTCAGCGTTTTTCTTTAATGTATCAAAATCTACACCGTCATCCGGATAGACTGCAATACCAATGCTGGCTGTAATCTTCAATTCATGACTGCTCAAAACGAAACCACGCTGAAAGGAATCAATTATTTTTCTGGCAATCAATTCTGCATCTTTACGTTCGGTAATTTCCGGCAGAAGAAGCATGAATTCATCTCCGCCCATCCTTGCTACTGTATCACTTTTACGCAGGTGGCCGCGCAGCCGGTTACCCACGTTCTGCAGTAACAGATCACCGATATCATGTCCCAAAGAGTCGTTAATCAGTTTGAATCCATCTAAATCCAGCATCATCACAGCAAATTTTTTTTTCTTTCTCTCGGCAACAGACATAGCAACGGTCAGACGGTCATTAAAAAGCAGACGATTCGGCAACCCGGTAAGTGCATCGTGGTATGCCATATGCAGAACCGTATTCTCTGCCCTTTTGCGTTCATCAATATCCCGGACAATCCCGCGAAATCCTATTGGCTTGCCGGATAAATCCAGCATCAATGACAATGACATCTCTATATGTCTTTTAAAGCCTTCTTTGCGTATAATTTCAAAATCAGAACTTTTTTCCGGCCTACCGGTGCTGTAAACTCTTTCCGCCAGCTTGCTAAGCTTATCAGAATTATTAGTATCCATAAACTGGCGATAGCTCATTCCTGTTAATTCTTCCCGGGAATAGCCAAATATTTTCCAGCAGGATTCATTAAAGAAAATTAATCTTCCTTTAATATCAAATTCATAGTACCCATCCTCAATATTTTCCAGAATTGTCCGGTAGCGTTCCTCGCTGGCCCTTAACGATTCCTCCGTCTTCTTTAGATCATCAATATCCACATAATTGCCCAGTATTTCTCTTTTCCCATCCAGAAAGATGGGGATAACAATTTCCATTGTCCATTTAATCTGGCCACTTTTAGTAATTGTCCGGAACTCATAGGGCACCGGCTGCTGCAATTTGAGCATTTTAACTGCATTTTCCCGAACTGCTTCCCTGTCTTCCGGATGCACTATATCAATTGAATGCATCCCGATCAGCTCGCTTTCGCTGTAACCGACATACTCCTGAAATTTGGGATTGACGAAGCGAAATTTGCCGTCACGAAGAATATAAATACCGACCAGAGAGCTGATCGTTAACGACTTGTAAAACTCTTTTTCACGCCTGTGCTCGGTAACATCACGTACAATGCACTGTAAAAGCCTTTTACCGTTCAGTTCCAGACAATTGAAACTTACTTCTGCATCAAAAACAATATTTTTTGCCGTGGCTAGTTTCCCTTCAAAAAATTTTGATTCGCCCAGTAAAGCAATATCGATTATTTGCCTGATCTTTTCCGGGGAATCACTCCCATCGGGCCGTGGAGGGGGTAAATATTTTTCCAGAGGCTGATTAATCATTTGTTCGCGGTTACAGGAAAACATTTCCAGAGTTTTATTGTTGCAATCAACAATCCTGTCTCCATCCAGCAAAAAAATGGCGTCACTGACGGACTCGAATAAGGCGCAGAAATTTGTTCCCGAAAATTCGGTGATGCTGTTTGAAATATTGGTATTATCAAGAGTAGAAGTGGACAGTGTTTTATCTCCTGCCGGGGGTACGATTGACCAGCCGCCCCGCTATTAGTCATACGACTGCATTGCCTCTGCTGCAAACTTACTATAGCATCTCAGTATCTTCATCCTTTTATTCTGTCAATTAATTTATCCTGTATGCGTATTGGTATCACCCAGGCCTTACGCAATTTCCAGCAAGGCAATAACTTCAATATGTTGAGTCTGGGGAAACATATCCAGAGGCAGAAGGATCGAAAGCTTGTATCCGGATTCCTGCAAAATCTTTACGTCCCGCGCTTGCGTCACCGGATTACAGGAAACATAAATAATTCTCTGTGACTGCATGCCGGCAATGGTTTCAAGAACAGATTTACTGCAACCAGTGCGTGGCGGATCAATAATCAGCAGATCAAGTGCCTCTGTTCGTGTTAAATGCTTCGTTTTTAACAGTTCATTTTCGGCACTTCCACAGATAAACTTTACATTTTTTATTTTTTCTTTCTCGGCATTAATTTGAGCAAACTTCACCGCCCTGGGGTTTAATTCAATACCGAAAACTTCTTTGGCAAAAGGCGCCAGAAAAATGGAGAAAAGGCCGCAACCGCAATATAAATCAACCACTGTATTTAATTTACCGTGTAATGCCATTCGGCAAACCTCATCCACCATCTTCTCCGTTAAAAACAAGTTATTCTGAAAAAAACCATCGGCAGAAACAATAAATTCTTTGCCTTTGACCACACGCCGGACATGTCCCTTTTTTACATCGTGCTCATTTGGCAAATCAGACCAGACAGTCAGACGGGCGTCTTTTTGCTTCCAGCTGAATGCATTTTCTCTGAGCCTGCCGATTTTTTCATTTATTGTTTCTTCCATAATTTCACAGCGTTTAATATCCACAATTTTACCGCCGGAAATATCCAGAAACCCCAACTTGGGCCCGTCAGAGGACATTATCTGATGAAACTGCGCTTTGCCCCGGTAATTATAGCTGGGCGAAGAAGCAATAACCGCTGCAACCGGCGGCGCAATAATCCGGCCAATTTTCACAAAAGCCTCTTCAACTTGCCTTTTTTTTATTTCCCGCTGCTGCTCGTAACTTATGTGCTGATAACAACACCCACCGCAATTTTCATAATAATTGCATAACGGTTTTACCCGCCAGGGAGAAGGCTTGATAATTTTTAATATTTTACAGCGGGCGAAATTTTTTTTGCGCTGGGTAATTTCAATTTCCAGTTCATCCCCTGGTGCTGCAAAGGGAACAAAAATCACAAAATTGTCTGCGCGGCCAACCCCTTCTCCGCCGAAGGCCATTCTTTCTATGTTTACCGTAAAGCGATCTTTAACGTGCACAGCCTTCACCTCAATCATCCATTGAAAGTCTAATACCATTTCCGGAACAGAGCCGTCAACGCCTGTGGCATTTTTCTTTACAATCATTCATATTCTTGTTAATCAAATCAGCAAAAGCCAGTGCCCAAGGGATTAATAAATGTCGACCGAAAGAAAATCAATTCTTTGCCCTGATTGCCGCAAATTAATCAGCTCCGACGAACCTTCTTGTCCTTACTGCGGTCTAAAACACCCGGGAATGTTCGATACATTCGGATTTATCCGTAACCTTTTTTTCAATTTGGACCCGGTAAAGACAATTATCTATACTACTGTCACCTTTTACATTTTTGCGCTTCTTTTAAGTCCGGGAGAAATATTTGCCGACAAAGGTAGTGCTTTTGAGTTTTTGTCACCTTCTAATAAAAGCCTCTTCTTATTGGGTGCAACAGGCACTATTCCCGTTTTCCATTATCAGCATTACTGGAGTTTAATTTCCGCGTCTTTTTTACATGGCAGCGTCTTGCATATTCTCTTTAACATGATGGCACTCGCCCAGCTAGGACCTTTTATTCTGCGCGAGTTCGGCCTTTATCGTTTTTTGAACATATACATACTCAGCGGAATTGCCGGATATGTTGTTTCTTTGATGTTCGGCGTTCCTTTCACAATCGGTGCGTCAGCCAGTATCTGCGGATTAATCGGTGCGATTATCTATTACGGCAAAAACCGCGGTGGATATTACGGACAAGCTATCTTCAAGCAGGCACTGGGCTGGGTTGCCGGACTTGTAATTTTCGGGATATTAATCAGCGGCATCAACAACTGGGCACATGGCGGCGGACTCCTTTCGGGAATTGGGCTCGCTTTTATCATGGGCTATAATGATAAAAACCGGGAAACAGCATGGCAGAAACTTTTGGCCGCAGCCGCAGTGTTAATCACAACGGGAGTGTTGATCTGGGCAGCTGGATATTCTCTTTTATATTTATTATCACCATCGACATTACCATAAGAACGTGATGACAGCATTTCTATCATAATATAAATCACATTGACAGATAATGACCGTTCCCTTATGTTAGTGAACAGTTGGAATATTCATTTTTTATCTTACAATTTATTTGCGAGGTGCATTATGAAGAAAATAATAATATTTTTATTTCTTTTATCTCTGGGCGTTCTTGCCGGATGTGACGCAGCAATAAATATGAATGGCAAAGTTATGCGCGTTAGTTCGGGTCAATTTGTTTATCAAGACGGTAACCTGATCAGCAATTATAAAACCGATGTTGAATTAGTATGGGCGGCTTGCGAAAAAGTTGTAACAGAAATGAAGGGCAAAGATGTCCAAAAAGAACGCAAAATTTCCACCGGTAAGATCACAGCAACCATTCAAGATGAAAAAGTCATTATTTCTGTTGAATATGTAGCTAAGGATTATACTTCTGTTGCCATTTTCGTTGGTGTTGCCGGTAACAATATGGCTTCCCGGCTAATCCACGAAAAGATTGCCGGCAAATTAGTTCGTCCCTAAACCTCATACAGGACTGACAAAATTAACGAGAAAAACATGCTGAGTTACTTTGGGCGTGTTGACCGAAATATTCGCGAAAGCCAGGACCGGTAAAAGCCGGTCCTGGCTTTTCGACTTTTTACGACATTATTATTTATGGCTTCGGAAAATCCTTGATCGCTTTTAATGCCCTTTCAATTTCTTCATCAGGCAGCTCATAAGCCTCAAGTTTGCCGGATAAATAATTATCATAGGACGCCATATCAACCAAACCATGGCCGCTCCAGTTAAAGAGAATGACTTTTTCTTTGCCTTCCTCTTTCGCGCGTAAAGCTTCATCCACGACTGCGGCGATAACATGATTTGTCTCCGGTGCTGGTATAAAGCCTTCCGCCCTTGCCCACTTAACACCAGCCTCAAATGTTTTTAACTGGTCATAAGCTCTGGGTTCAATGAACTTTTCCCGTACAAGATGGCTGACTATGGGGGCCATGCCGTGGTAGCGCAAACCGCCGGCATGAATCGGCGCGGGAATGTAATCGTGACCAAGCGTATACATGGGCAAAAGCGGCGTTGATTTGGCCAAATCGCCAAAATCATAGGCAAACGGGCCCTTGGTCATGCTGGGACAGGAAGTTGGCTCCGCACCGACAACATTCACCTGTTTGCCGTGGATTTTATCGCAGACAAAAGGTGTGGCAATACCGGCAAAATTGCTGCCGCCTCCGCAACAACCCATCACTACATCGGGATAGATGCCGAGTTTCTGCATTTGCTTTTGCGCTTCCAGACCGATTATCGACTGGTAAAGCAACACATGATTCAACACACTGCCCAGTGCATATTTCGTGTCCTTGCTGTTTACGGCATCTTCGATGGCTTCACTGATTGCAATTCCCAGGGATCCCGGAGAATCGGGATGTTCGGCCAGAACATTGCGGCCGGCCTGAGTCAAATTACTAGGGCTGGGAATACATTCTGCGCCCCACGTGTTCATCATCATACGTCGATATGGTTTCTGCCCATAACTGACCTTCACCATATAGACGCGGCAGACCAGGTCAAACATCTGACAGGCCATGGATAGAGCACTTCCCCATTGGCCGGCGCCTGTTTCCGTGGTGATACGTTTGGTGCCGGCCATCTTGTTGTAGTAGGCCATCGGAATGGAGGCATTGGGCTTGTGCGATCCGGCCGGACTAACACCTTCATTTTTATAATAAATCTGCACCGGACAGCCGAGCAGCTTTTCGAAATTACGGGCCCGATAAAGGGGAGACGGGCGCCACAGCAGATATTTCTGCAGCACTTCATCGGGAATGTCTATCCAGCGCTGTGTTGAAACTTCCTGTTCAATAATGTTCATCGGGAAAATTGCTGCCAGATCATCGGCAGTAACCGGTTGGCCCGTGCCTGGATGCAGCGGCGGTTTCATTGGTACTGGTAAATCCGCCATGATGTTGTACCATTGTCTGGGAATTTCGTGATCTTCCAACAACACTTTGACCTGTTCCATAATTATTCTCCTTTTTCCAATTAATTTTAAAAACAAAAAAAATGCCATGGGTTTTCTTCCCACGGCATTTTTTTATTGTTATGCTTAAGTCATGGGAAGGATATTCCCTGCCCATGCTCACATTTATTTAAGCTTATGGGCAGACTGTTAAGGCCTGCCACCACCAGTTGTTATTAGAATTTGCTGTTATCATCTTTATCACTTAATCCTGACATTTTGTATTTCCGTAACACAGCAAATTAATGTTTGTCAAGCTGAAATATTTTAATAAAAAAATTCTTTATCCCGGCGATACCAGTAATCAGGGATAACGCGGTACATTAATCGGGAGAATGGACCGATGTATTCTTGCGTCCTTTTATCATATTGACAGGCCTGAATTACCAGATCTTTAATCGCACTTTTGTTATCTACGGCATTAAATATATGATGGGCGCAGGAAAAAAGCGGACTGTACATATTTTTTTTCTCTAAATACTTATAGACATTCCTTATGGTATTGGGGCCTTCCGGCGTTCCGTCAATCTTCGCTAAAACCCGCAAATTGGTTTCTATGGGATTACCGGTATAGAGTTCATAAAAATATTTTCCATAGCGGTAATTCTTGCTGGCCAGAGAAGAAACCGTAACGTACATATCCCCCACCCCGGCCTGGCTGTGAAAAGCCTG
>CAYXZW010000086.1:0-7066 GCA_964469905.1 uncultured Smithella sp. | reverse complement strand
CCACTGATGAGATTCACTAGAATTTGGGTGGAGATGTCTTTTTCCTGAGGCGGGCTTTCTGTAATGAGAAGGTTCATTGCGATAAGGGCATTGTCGGCAACGCTCTATATTCCGTCTGAGCGATATCGGCCTCTGCTCTTTTTCCATAAGCCCCAGAAAAAGAGCAGCACCTATCCGTTTCTTTAAAACAATTTCTCTGCTTTATTCTTCTGTTTCCTCCGATGCGCCGTTTTCTTCTGCCGTCAACTCCGTTTCATCCGCGCCATTGCCGTTATCGCCGTTGTCTTCTTTGTCTTCGGACTCCGAGGTTGTCCGGGCGACGCCGACGAGTTTTTCTTCCGGATCCAGTTCAATCAATTTAACGCCCTGGGTGACGCGATGGTTGACAGGCACTTCCTGCACCTTGAACCGGATGACTTTTCCGGCATTGCTGATCAGCATTATATTTTCGTCGCCGGTAACCTGCAGCACACCGGAGACATTGCCCACCTTGGCAACTGTCTTCAAATTAATAGTTCCTTTGCCGCCGCGGGTTTGCACCCGATACTCTTCAATGGGGGTGCATTTACCAAATCCATTCTCCGAAACAGTCAGCATGAATGTGCCGCTGGCGGGAATTTCCACCCCGATAACGTCGTCGCCTTCGGTAAGAACAATGCCGCGCACGCCGCGGGCTGTCCGGCCCATATCGCGCACATCGTCCTCTTTGAAACGAATGGCCATGCCCAGCCTGGTGGCTAAAAAGATATCCTGATTTCCCATGGTCAACTGAACATCAACCAGCTCATCGCCCTCATCAATCGAAACGGCAATAATACCGCCGGTTCGGGGATTGGAATAAGCAGCCAGTTCCGTTTTCTTGATGACGCCTTTTTTCGTAACCATAACCACAAATTTATCGGCAACGAATTCGCGCACCGGAAGAGTTGCGCTGACGCGTTCACCCGGAGCCAAATTCAACAGATTAACAATGGCCTTGCCTTTTGCCGCCCGTCCGGCTTGCGGCAGTTGATAAACTTTTAACCAGTGCACTTTCCCCGTGCTGGTAAACACCAGCAGATAATTATGCGTCGAGGCTACAAAGATTTTTTCGACAAAATCTTCTTCCTTGGTGCCCATACCCATTTTGCCGCGTCCGCCACGATGCTGGCTCTTATAAAGACTTACCGCATTGCGCTTGATATATCCGCTGTGGGAAATAGTGACCACCACATCTTCCTCGACAATCATATCTTCAATATTGATGTCTTCGGTGGAGGCCACAATTTCCGTCCTGCGCTCATCGCCATAACGCTCCTTAATTTCCAGAAGTTCGGCAATAATCACTTGCAGCACTTTTTGCGGATCGGCAAGGATGCCGGAGAGTTTGGCAATCAGTGCGGTAAGCTCGGTGTACTCTTCATCAATTTTGGCGCGTTCCAGTCCGGTCAGGCGCTGCAGCCGCATGTCCAGAATGGCCTTGGCCTGAATTTCCGATAAGTTGAATTTCTCACACAATGCCATTGCCGCCGCGGAGGCGTTTTTCGATGCTTTGATCACTTTGACGATTTCATCGATATTGTTTAAAGCAATAATGTAGCCTTCCAATATGTGCGCCCGCTCTTGGGCGCGGGTCAGGTCAAATTGCGTTCGCCGGACAACTACATCCCGCCGGAAGCTAATAAATTTCTCGAGAACCTCTTTGATGTTGAACACCTGCGGCCGGCCTTCCGATATCGCCAGCATGTTGATGCCGAAAGAGGTCTCCATTTGTGTAAATTTGTACAACTGGTTGAGGATGATGGAGGAGTTTTCATCCCGTTTTAAGTCAATAACAACCCTTATCCCTTCGCGATCGGATTCGTCCCGCAAATCAGCAATACCGGATATTTTCTTGTCGCGCACCAGTTCCGATATTTTTTCAATCAGCAGAGCCTTGTTGACCTGGTATGGCAGCTCAATTATGACTATGCTTTCCTTGTCATTACGGGCATTCTTCTCAATGAGCGCCTTTGCTCTCAGCCGAATGACACCGCGGCCCGTTTTATAAGCGGACAAAATTCCCTCGCGGCCGTTGATAAAACCGGCCGTTGGAAAGTCCGGTCCGGGAATATACTTCATCAGTTCTTCAACAATCATTTTGGGATTGTTGATGAGCGCGATGGTGCCGTCGACGATTTCCGTCAAATTATGGGGCGGGATATTGGTCGCCATACCGACGGCGATACCGGATGTTCCGTTCAACAGCAGCAGCGGAAGGCGTGTCGCCAGCACCGACGGCTCCTGCAATGTTTCATCGTAGTTCGGCACAAAATCGACGGTTTCCTTTTCCAGATCAGCCATCACTTCATCGGAGATGCGTGCCAGACGGCTTTCCGTATACCGCATAGCCGCAGGAGGATCGCCGTCAATGGAACCAAAGTTTCCCTGCCCGTCAATCAACATATAGCGCAGCGAAAAATCCTGCGCCATACGCACTAGCGTGTCATAAATCGCTGCATCACCGTGCGGATGATATTTACCCATGATATCGCCCACAACTCGGGCGCATTTCTTGTAAGGTTTATTGTGGCGATAACCCATTTCATGCATGGCATACAGGATCCGGCGGTGCACCGGCTTCAGGCCGTCGCGCACATCAGGCAACGCCCGGCCGATAATGACGCTCATGGCGTAATCCATGTATGATTTTTTCATTTCATCTTCTATATTCACCAATGTTTGCTTGTGGTGGATATCACGTTCCATTTTGTTTCTTCCTCTCTGCTTGTTACAAAAACCGTAATTTGCTATCCGGCTTCATTGTTATATTTCAGGTTATAATTAGATGTCTAAATTGGAAACATGTAGAGCATTTTGATAGATGAAATCGCGCCGCGGTTCCACCTGATCACCCATGAGTGTGGTAAAGATTTCATCGGCTAAAACTGCGTCTTCAACTCCCACTTGCAACAGTGTGCGCTTTTCGGGATTCATTGTTGTTTCCCAAAGTTGTTCCGGATTCATTTCACCGAGACCCTTGTACCGTTGTACGGTTAATCCTTTTCTACCAAGACTAATAATATGATCCACCAAAGCTTTGGCACTTTCCAAAACAATCGGTGTTGATGATTCATCTCCCATATCTTTATAGGGAGCTTCTCCGATAACCGACACCTGAGACAATAATAATTTTATTTCCGTAAATTGCGGTGTGCGGAACATTTCTCTGTCCATGCAAGTTACATAGGTCTGACCGTTTTTTTGCAAGGTGAAAATAATTTTAAATCCGCCGTGATCGTGATCAGTGTCTATTTGAAAATTGGCCACATTAACACTGATAGCACCAACTGTTCTGGCGGCAATAGGTAGAAGTAATTTATCATTTTTAAAACTTTCATCAGCTAATGCAGGATCGCCAGCCAGTATTCTAATTAACTGTCGGTCGCGTCCTTCCTTTTCAAAGCGGTCAATCAAGTCTTCAATGCGCATTACTTTCTTAATTAAAGAGAATAATTTATTGCCGGTTGCGGGGAACGGAGAACCATCACCCATTACCAGTTTAACCTTATCCACCCCGTTTTCCAGAATATAATTTTTCATCTTGTCTTCATTTTGAATATAGAGTTCTTTTTTCTTGTCCACCATTTTAAACAGCGGTGGCTGGGCAATAAACAAATACCCTCTTTCAATCAACTCTCTCATCTGCCGGAAAAAGAAAGTCAACAGTAATGTGCGAATATGAGACCCGTCGACATCAGCATCTGTCATAATTATTACTTTGTGATAACGAAGCTTACTTACATCATAATCGCCCAATCCAATGCCCGTTCCCAGCGCGGTTACAATGATTTTAATTTCTTCGTTTTGCAGCATTTTGTCAAAACGTGCTTTTTCCACGTTTAATACTTTGCCGCGCAGAGGTAAAATAGCCTGGTTTTTGCGATCTCTACCCTGTTTGGCGGAACCGCCTGCGGAATCTCCTTCCACCAGGTAAATTTCACTGAGCGCCGGATCCTTCTCCTGACAGTCAGCCAGTTTTCCCGGTAAGGCTCCTACTTCCAGTGCACTCTTACGCCGCGTTAATTCCTTTGCCCTTCTTGCCGCTTCCCGGGCGCGGGCCGCTTCCATGCATTTATTGAGTATTTGTTTGGCAACGGATGGATTTTCTTCCAGGTAAATACCAATTTTCTCATAAACAATTCCTTCCACCAAACCACGTACTTCACTATTTCCCAGTTTGGTTTTTGTCTGACCTTCAAACTGTGGATTTTTTACCTTAACACTGATCACACAAGCCAGACCTTCACGTAAATCTTCACCGCGTAAAGATTCTTTACCATCCTTAATTATTTTATTATTTGTAGCATAAGTATTAAAAACACGGGTTAAAGCTGAGCGGAAACCACTTAAGTGTGTTCCTCCCTCGGTTGTATTAATGCTATTGGCAAAAGCGAAAATATTTTCCAGATAAGTTTCATTGTATTGCAGGGCAACTTCTACAGAGCAGTCGTCCTTGGCCCCATTGATAAAAATTGGATCTTTGTGTAAAGTTTTTTTATTGCGGTTAATATATTCAACAAATGAAACAATTCCACCCTTGTATAAGAATTCACTAACTTTATCGGTACGCTCATCAGTTAATATTATTTTAATACCGGAATTAAGAAATGCTAATTCCCTTAAACGATTGGAAATAATATCAAAACTAAATTCCGTATCTTCAAATATTTCATCATCCGGTAAAAATGTTACTTTTGTTCCCTTTCCGCGAGTTTTACCACCCATTTCCAAGGGACCATTTGGGACTCCACGGGTATATGTTTGGATATAAACATTGCCATCTCTGCGCACTTCCAATTCACACATCTTGGAAAGAGCATTAACAACAGAAACACCAACACCATGAAGACCGCCGGAAATTTTATAAGAATCGTTAGAAAATTTACCGCCGGCATGAAGTTTGGTCATAACAACTTCCGCTGCTGATACACCTTCTGTCTTATGCATATCAACAGGAATTCCGCGCCCATTATCTTCAACAACTATACTATTATCTACTCTGATTTTAACTAAAATCGTATCACAATAACCACCTGCTGCTTCATCAATACTATTATCAACAACTTCATAAACAAGATGATGTAATCCTTCTTTTCCAGTTGAACCTATATACATAGCCGGCCTGATTCGTACTGCTTCCAGTCCTTCTAGTACTTTAATACTATCTGCATCATACTTATGTGTCATAACTACTATTTAACTCCCCGCTTGGAATTGAATTTTAATCTAAATTTTTAAAGGCATAACAATACATAAAAAATTATCACTTTCCGCAGATTTTATTACCGAAGGTTTTAATCCATGACCTACTTCAAATAAAATATTATCAGTAGTTATTACAGAAATAGCATCGATTAAATAATTAACATTAAATCCCACATCAATATCATCACCGCTATATGTAATATCTATTTCTTCCATTGCTTCTCCGACATCTAAATTTGTCGAATTTAAAACCATCTTTCCTTTGGAAAAAGATAAAATAACACCACTATAACGTTCTGAAGATACTACATTCATTCTTCTTAACGCATGAATAAAAGACTCTTTTTCTAAAACAACACCTGTCCCCTTTTCCGCAGGAATTACTCTTTTATAATCGGGATAGTCAGCATCTACCAAACTAACTTTCAAAACAGTATTTTCTGTTTTTACAATTAACATATTCTTATGCAGACCCAACCCCACGCTTTCTTTTTCATCAATAATTTTCTTTACTTCCATCAGACCTTTGCGTGGTATAATTATACCTTTAGCCATTTCTTCACAAAATTCTGCTGTTTCTCCTTTCGCTAAAGCCAACCTATGACCATCGGTTGCCACCATTCTAAAAATAGAATTATTTCCTTCTGATCCTGCTTCCAGTAGAACACCGTTTAAATTTTTTCTCATTTCGTCCATTGCCATAGCAAAGGCCGTTTTATTAATTAAATCTTTTAAAACAATTCCTTTGATATTATAAACCTTAATGTCTTTATCATCGGTTATGCTTGGAAAATCATCGGCAGGTAAACCGGGAATTTTATAAACTGCTCTTTGGCAGGATATTTTAACAACGTTATTATTTCTGGTAAAATGAATAACTTCACCTTGAATTTCCCTGACCATCTCATAGAGTTTTTTTGCTGACAGGGTTATTTCCCCTTTTTCAGCTACATCAGCATCATAATCGGAAATTAAACTAATTTCTCTGTCTGTGGCTACAATTTTAATTTTATTATGTTCTGTGGTTAAAAGTACATTATTCAAAATCGGCATTGTTGTCTTTTTTTCGACAATTCCCAATGTTTTTTGAATACCATCCAGAAAGGTGTTTCTATTTATTTTAAACTCCATCACTTACCCCCTCTGTTTTTTATTAATTATTATTCTTTATATATTATAAATAGAATTAGTAATAATGACTGTTGATATGTTTATTAATTCTATTTATTTAATTATTTTATCAATATACACCAAATTAACCTGTGGATAGATGATGTAAAAAAACATTAAACATTGTTGATTAAACTATTTTCAAATTCATCTACTAAATTTTTTAATTTAGAATCAGTTTCTATAGCTTTTAAAATTTTATTATTAGCATAAATTACTGTTGAGTGGTCGCGGCCACCAATTTTTTCGCCAATATCAGGGAAGGAATGATTAGTTAGTTTCCTTGATAAATACATTACTATCTGTCTGGCAAAGACCATATTTTTATTCTTATTATGAGCCTTTAAATCAGATATTTTTATATTTAATTTTCCCGCAACTATTTTTACTATTTCATCAATACTTATTTCTTGTTTTTCATTATGTTTTAATAATTTACGCAGAACTTCCTTAACTAAATCAAGATCAATTTCTCTGCCGGTAAGAGAAGAATAGGCACAAATTCTAACTAAATAACCTTCCAGTTCGCGAATATTAGACTCCACTTGTGATGCAATATAATGTGCGACGTTGTTAGGTAAGGTAATTTTATTTTCCTGCATCTTTTTTTCAATTATAGCAATTTTTGTTTCAATTTCCGGTGGTTGAATATCCGCAATTAACCCCCATT
>CAYXZW010000085.1:0-7581 GCA_964469905.1 uncultured Smithella sp. | reverse complement strand
TTCCGGGACGTTAAACATTACAAAAGAAGGAAAAGATGGCTGTCATGAATCAGGACAAATCGCTTCAGCTGGAGATAAAAGATCTTTCCATGAGCTTCGGTGGAATTAAGGCCATTAGAAATGTTTCCATCGGTGTGCAGGCAGGGGAAATCTATTCGATCATCGGGCCGAACGGGGCCGGGAAGACAACCATCTTCAACTGTATCAGTGGTATCTACAAGGCTCAACAGGGCAGCATCCGCTTTGAAGACTGTGAGTTGCTCGGAGTAAAGCCGGATCGGATTGCGCAAATGGGTGTAGCCCGGGCTTTTCAGAACATTGCCCTTTTCAAGGGAATGACCGTTCTGGACAATCTGATGTCGGCCCGGGTCCATCTCATGAAATATGGGCTTTTGAGGGCGGCTATTTATCTTGGTGCCTGTCAGCAGGAAGAGGTTGAAAACCGCGATGCCGTGGAAGATGTTATTGAGTTTCTTGATTTGCAATCGGTGCGCAAGTCTCCTGTAGGCAGTCTGTCTTATGGTCTCCAGAAGCGGGTGGAACTGGCCCGGGCTCTGGCCATGAAACCGAAGATTCTGTTGGTCGACGAACCCGTCAGTGGAATGAATCTGGAAGAGCGGGAAGATATGGCCAGATATATAATTGATATCAACGAAGAAATGGATATAACGGTTGTGTTGATCGAACACGACATGGGCCTGGTTATGGACCTGTCCGATCGGGTTACTGTCCTCAATTTCGGTACCAAAATCGCCGAAGGTACACCCGGAGAGGTAAGTAAGAATCCAGAGGTGATCAAGGCCTACCTGGGAGATGAGCACTGATGGCCAAGCGATTAATAAAGATGATCAGCCGGCGGAGGGAGCAACATTCATGGAGAGGGTAAATACGACATTGCCGAAGCTTCTGCTGGAAAAGGCGGAACTTTATCAAGACCGGGTGGCCATGCGCGAAAAGTTCAAAGGCATCTGGCAGGAAATCTCTTGGAATACATATCTGGAAAAGGCCCGGGAGTTCTGTCTTGGTCTGGTATCCCTGGGTATGAAAAAAGGAGACCAGGCCTCGATTCTGGGGGAGAACTGCCCGGAATGGATTTTTGCCGATTTAGGAATCCAGAGCCTGGGGGGAGTGGCAGTCGGTATTTATCCCACCAATTCGGCGGAACAGGTGAAATATATACTCGATCATTCCGAATCGAAATTTGTTGTTGTCAAGGATCAGGAGCAGGCGGACAAGGTTCTGGCAGTCAAGGAAGAGTTGCCGCAGCTCCAAAAGATCATCGTCATCGACATGAAAGGGTTGCGTCACTATAATGAACCACTGATTATTAGTTATAAGGATGTAGAAGCTTTAGGCAGGGAAGCCCTCCGGAAAGACCCGGAGGCTTTTAACCGTCTGGTGGCGCAGGGTCAGACGGACGATGTGGCTTTCATCGTCTATACACCGGGAACAACGGGGCATCCCAAGGGCGCCATGATTTCGCACCGGAATATGATTCACCAGCTGATTAACGGTATCCAGCCCATATTAGGCTTTACGGAACGCGACACCCTGCTTTCCTATCTGCCGCTTTGCCATATTCTGGAGAGAAACATTACCATGGGCATGCCGCTGGTCTTCGGTTCCACGGTAAGTTTTGCCGAATCGATTGAAACGGTTCAGCAGAATATCCAGGAGATTGGCCCTACGTTTTTTGCCGCCGTTCCGCGCATTCTGGAAAAGCTGCACTCCAGCGTGCAAATCAAAATGGAAGACACGACGCGTTTCAAGAAATTTATGTATAATTTGTGGAAGCCCGTGGGACTGCGGGTTGCCCGGTACAAAATGAACAACGAGAAGGTTCCGCTGCAGTGGCTTCTCTTGTATGCATTGGGATATCTCTGGAGTTTTCGATCTATCCGGGACAAGGTTGGAATGCTCAACTGCCGCGTTGTTATGAGCGGCGGAGCACCTATTGCTCCGGAGATTCTGACGTTTTTCCGCTCGCTGGGGGTGCGTACCGTGGAAATGTACGGAGCTACGGAAACTGCCGGTACCGTCTCCGGTCCGCATTTGAAAATCAAAGATGGATCTGTGGGAGAACCCTGCAAAGGGCTGGAATTTCGACTGGCCGAGGATGGCGAAATCCAGGTTAAGGGAGATTCCGTCTTTGTCGGTTATTACCGCGACCACGAAGCCACCTGTGAGGTTGTGCGTGACGGCTGGTACTGTACAGGGGATGTCGGCCAGCTTGATGAAGACAACCATCTGTATATTGTTGATCGTAAGAAAGACATTATTATTACTTCCGGAGGAAAGAATATCTCGCCGTCGGAAATCGAAAACAAGCTTAAATGCAGCATGTATATAAAAGAGGCTATTGCCATCGGTGACCGCCGCAAGTTCATAAGTGCGCTCATTCAAATCGACTATGAAAACGTCGGGAACTGGGCGCAGAAGAACAAAATTGCTTATACGACCTATCGTAGTCTGGCGGAAAACTCGCAGGTTAAGGAGTTGATTAAGCAGGAGGTTGACTTGGCCAATGAAGGCCTGGCCAATGTGGAAAGCGTTAAGAAGTTCAAGATTCTGGAAAAGGAACTCGACCAGGACGACGAGGAATTGACCGCCACACAGAAAGTGAAACGTAAAACGATAGAGAAGGTGTTTGCGAAGGAAATTGCGGAAATGTACGGCGGCCGCTGAGAGTCCTGCCGGGAGGAAAATTCAGAGAGGATGTTGCTATAATGGAAAAGATTATCGAGATTCTTTTTAACGGTTTGTCCATGGGGGCAATATATGCCCTGATGGCCCTGGGTTTTGTTCTCATTTTTAAATCGACAGGGGTGATTAACTTTGCCCAGGGAGAGTTAGCTATGGTCGGCGCTTTTATCTGTTACAGCTTTGCCACCATGATGAATGTTCCTTATATTTATTCCTTCATTATCGCCCTGATCGGCGGACTAATTCTGGGTGGCGTCGTTTACCAGATATTCTTCCGGACCATGGTGGGCGAACCACTGTTTTCTACGATTATGGTCACAGTCGGACTCGCAAGTATCCTGACCTGTCTGGCAGGACTGATCTGGGGGCACGATGTCTACTCGCTCAATTCCCCTTTTACCGATAAGGTGATTCACCTGAATAAGATTACTTTTGCCCAGGGTTCGATCTCCACTATTATTGTGTCCGTCGTTCTGTTTGTCATTGTCATTCTGTTCTTTAACCGCTCTTTGCTGGGAATATCCATGCGGGGCTCCGCGGAAGACCCGGATACTGCGGGACTCATGGGTATTAACGTGAAGAAAATACACATGGTGGCCTGGGCATTGGGAGGGCTGGTGGCGGCTGTGGCCGGTATGTTCCTCGCGGAGCAGAGCTTTGTTCGTCTGGCGATGAGCCATGTAGGACTCAAGGCTATGGCTGCGGCAATTCTCGGTGGAATGGAAAGCATCAGCGGGGCTATCGTGGGCGGCATTATTATTGGCGTTGTCGAAGGATTGGCGGCGAATTATCTAAGTGGTATGTCGCTGGGAAATTTCCATATGGGTGATATCAAGGACGTGGCTGCCTTTGTGATTATGATTATCGTTCTGATGATTCGGCCGCACGGTATTTTCGGCAAGGAAAAAGTGGAAAGGGTGTAAAACGTTTATGGCGAATTTTAAAGTTAGTTACCGGGAAGATACGGCACTTTTCCAGAATCTCTGGGTCAAGTCGTGGTTGGTTATCCTGATCGTGGCTATGCTGGTACTCCCTTTTCTGCTGTCCCGTTATCAACTGAGCATTCTCGTCGAGATGGGTATTGCTGTGATCGGTGCTCTGGGACTCAATCTCCTGATTGGCTATACCGGGCAGATTTCGCTGGGGCACGGTGCCTTTGTGGCCATTGGCGCCTATACATCGGGCCTGCTGGCGGGAACGCTGGGAGTGCCCTTTTTAATTTCGCTGCCTCTTTCCGGTATGATGGCAGCCTTGCTTAGCCTGATTGTTGGCATTCCCTCGTTGAGGCTGAAAGGCCTTTATCTGGCCCTCGGGACGTTGGCTTTTGGTTTTATCATAGAATATATCCTGTTTCACTGGGAACTCACCAGAGGAGATACGGGAATGGCCGTTCCCAAGATCGGAATGGAAGGGTTTTATATTGAAACGGAACGGCAGTTCTTTTTCCTGGTTATGTTTTTTGTGGTTATCGCCGCATTTGTGGCAAAGAATATTGCCCGCACGAAAATTGGCCGTTCTTTTGTAGCTATCCGCGATCGCGATATTGCGGCTGAGGCTATGGGGATTTCGCTTAGCAAATATAAAATAATGGCATTTGCCGTTGCCGCTTTCTATGCCGGAGTGGCGGGAAGCCTGATGGCGTATTATCAGAAATGGATCGTGCCCGGTAATTTTGATATTACCTTGTCGATCGCCTATATTGCCATGATCGTTCTCGGGGGTATGGGCACTGTTCTTGGTTCTATTCTGGGTGCCATCATGATCACCGGCATTCCCCACGGTATTGTTTATCTGACCGACGCATTCCGCGATACTTATCCCAATCTCAGCAACTTGATCGTGGATTTGAAGCTCGGCATCTTCGGTCTGGTCATTGTTTTAACACTCCTGTTCGAACCCCAGGGGCTCGTCGGCATCTATCGGCGTATCAAAATTTACTGGAAGACCTGGCCTTTTAAGTATTAAGTGTATCTATACGGCTGTTGTTTTTTGCACCAGCGAATCAGGAACGGATTAGTAATCAAGGGAGTAAATTTACATTATCGAAGTTTGAAAAAGGGCTGTTGATCACCGCGGGAAGATTGATGGCAAAGTGTTGTTGATCACATTATGACAAGAGGAGGGAAGAGATGAGAAAAAAAATGTGGGTATGGAGCGTATTGTTGGCGGTTGTTCTGTGTCTGTCGGTGAACAGTGCCTGGGCGGCAACCGTGCGCGGCGTTACAGATAAGGAAATAAAAATCGCCTGTCTTGTCGACCTCTCGGGACCGGGGAAATACGGCGGCCCGCCTATTGCCGATGCGTTTCGTGATTATGTGGCCTGGGTCAATGACACAGGCGGAATTAACGGCAGAAAGATCAATCTTATTGTCGAGGACAACGGGATCCTTCCCACCACAACAATGAATGCCGCCAAGAAAGTTATCCTGAAAGACGAAGTTCTGGCCATTGCCTTTAATCTGGGCAGTGCCGGTTCCAGCGCCATCGTACCTCTGTGTGCCGAGAACAAGGTCGTCCTTATGCCCCACGGGGCCAATAAGACATTTTATTATCCCGGCAATAAATGGGTATTTGTGCCGCATACGGTTCAGTTCAGTATGGCTTCCCGGGCGGTTGAGTATATTCTGGGCAAAAATAGCAAGGCGCGTATCGGCATGATCTATCAGGATGATGATTTCGGCAAGGAAGGACTGGAGGGTGCCAGCGCAGCGGCCGCGTTCCTGAAGACCAAGCTTGTGGCACAGGCTCCTTACAAGACCGGCACGATTGATTTCACGCCGCATATGAATGCCATGAAGGAAGCCAACGTCGACGCCATCGTCCTTTGGACTTACCTGCCGCAGTCAGCAGCGATCATTAAACAGAAGGTCAAGATGGCCTGGGATGTTCAATTGATATCAAACAATACTACGGGAGTTCCGCCGCTCTTTGCTCTAACCGGTGAAGCGGCAGACGGCTACATGCTGGTTACGCCTTACGCGCCGGGGCATACGGATCTGCCGGGAATTAAACGCATCAAGGAAATCAACAAGAAATACGGCAATGCCGCCAAGACCCTGGAAAATCCCGCATATCCGGACTATCTGTACCTGGCTGGTTGGGGTTACATTGAGGCCATGGCCCAGGGGCTCCGCAAGGCCGGTAAGAATCTGAATCCCGAGACTCTGGTGAAAGGACTGGAAAGCGTCCATAATTTTGACATGGGCGGCCTTTGTCCGAACATTACCTTTGGGCCCAAGCAGCACGTGAGCAGTTTTTCCAGCCTGATCCTGAAGGCGGACGGCAAGGCTAAGCGTTTTGTCATTGTCGATTCCATCAAGGAGCCGAAAACACCACAGTAATAGCCGGAAGGTCTTTATCCGACCGTGTGGATGAAAATTTATTAATGTCAGGGGGTGGTTATGGCTAGCCTCCTGACATTAACCGTTTTGTCGGAAATTGCATTGCCAATGCGTTAATGTCGTTTTGCCTTGCGCTGCTAAAAAAGTGCGCAGGTTTAATCGTTCAGAGTGTTGAAGTCCGGCGTGTTTGCGCAGTATATGGATGATGTAAAAACCGTATGTTGTGCGCACGAGGGTGTTCGCAGGGCGACTTTCAGGTCAAGTCATTGAAATAAAAAGCACTTAATGTGGTTAGTTGGTTGGCATTTATCTTGCAACAGGTATTTTCTATTTGTATTATCTGGCAATAAATATTCGGAAAAGGAGAATAAATCGTGGATACATCCTATTTATCATTGGAAGGGAAAGTGGCAGTTGTTACCGGAGGCAGTCGGGGCATTGGTGAGGCTATAGCATTGGTTTTTGCTGATGCGGGAGCTGATGTGGCAATTTGTAGCCGTAAACTGGAAGATCTGGAAAAGGTTGCTGTGAAAATCAGAGCCATGGGACGTAAAGCCCTGGCCGTGCCTATGCACAACCGGGAAATAGACAGTATAAAGAGCGGAATTGACGCTATCGTCAAAGAATTTGGGCGGATTGATATTCTGGTGAATAATGCGGCCACGAATCCCGGCATGGGCTACCTCGTTGATATGGACGAGAAAATGTACGACCAGATCATGGTCACTAATCTAAAGGGCTATACCATTATGAGCCAGCTGGTCGGCAAGATTATGCGCGAGCAGAAGAGCGGCAATATAGTTAATGTCTCTTCTGTCGGCGGTGTGACTCCGGATAAAGGTTTGGGATTGTATTGCATCAGTAAGGCCGGCATCGGCATGCTGACCCGCGCCATGGCCAAAGAAATGGGCGAATTCGGTGTGCGTGTGAACTGCATCGCCCCGGGCGTGACGAGGACTAAATTCAGCAAGGCTCTCTGGAGCAACGAAGAGCTGATGAAGGTGGAAATGGCCCATATGCCGATTCAACGTGTTGCCGAGCCGGTAGAAATGGGACGCATAGCATTATTCCTTGCTTCGGAGGCATCGGCTTACATGACCGGACAGATTCTTGTTGCGGACGGTGGCGGATCAATCTAATTGCAGTGGATAATGTGCGCATTTATCAGAAGGAATTGCCAGTTTGTTGTCGCGGGAATTCCAGGCTGAAAACAGGGTGATCGATTGCAGCAACGAACCGTCTGCGGTCCGGTAGTTTCCATTTGGGAAAATCAGGTCATCACAATAACCCTTGAAGGGGTAAAAAAATCAGGAGGTATAAATTACAATGGGCTTAATGACAGCAGATCAATATAGAGAGAGTTTGAACGATGGTAGAATAGTCTATTACAAGGGCAAAAAGATCGAAAATGTGCTTAAGGATCCGGATATACTGGCCTGTGTCAATACTGTGGCCGTGGATTATGAAATGGCCCACGATCCCCAGTACAAGGACTTGGCGCTGGTCTACGATGAAGAACTCAAGGAAAATATCAGCA
>CAYXZW010000084.1:0-8209 GCA_964469905.1 uncultured Smithella sp. | reverse complement strand
TGCCGGATTTGGCTTGAATTTTTTCGGCCAGATAATCCAGGCTTTCGGCAACAATTGTGTTCAATACCGTAGCCGGGAAAGAAATGGATTGCGAGGAACCAACGGCCCGGAATTCAAATTTGTTGCCGGTGAAGGCAAACGGCGATGTTCGATTGCGGTCGGAATTGTCTTTGCTGACGATGGGCAGCGATGAAATACCCAAGTCGATGATTTCCGCATTGGTTGCTTTAGTAACTATTCCCTTTTCAATATTTGTCAATATATTGCACAGCTGCTCGCCGAGGAAGACTGATATAATGGCGGGGGGGGCTTCATTAGCGCCCAGCCTGTGGTCATTGGCATAAGTCGCAACCGCTGCCCGCAGGATGTCGGCATTTTTAAAGACAGCGCGGATGGTGGCAATTAAAAACACCAGGAACTGAATGCTGTCGTGGGGAGTTTTGCCCGGATTAAGCAGGTTGTTGCCATTGTTGTCGGCCAGCGACCAGTTGACGTGCTTGCCGGAACCGTTGATTTTGGCAAAGGGTTTTTCATGCAGCAGGCAGGCGAGATTATGTTTTTTTGCTACCGACTTCAATGTATCCATAACTATCTGGTTATGGTCAACGGCCAGATTGGCCTCTTCATATACGGGAGCTATCTCAAATTGGCTCGGAGCAACTTCATTATGACGTGTTTTTGCCGGAACGCCCAGTTTAAATAGTTCCTCTTCCACATCATGCATGTAGGAGGAGATTCTCTCCTTGATGCTGCCGAAATATTGATCTTCCAGTTCCTGGCCTTTGGCCGGCGGTGCACCAACCACAGCCCTTCCGCCCAGTAACAGGTCCTGACGCTTGTAAAAATAATCCATATCAATCAGAAAATATTCCTGCTCGGGACCCAGGTTGGAGAAAACCTTTTTTACAGTTTTATTGCCGAGAATTTTCAACATATTCACGGCGCTTTTACTTACGGCCTTGTTCGATCTGAGCAGCGGCGTCTTTTTGTCGAGAGCTTCACCTGTAAAAGAAATGAAGGCCGTGGGAATACACAAAGTAGTTGAAATGCCGTTGCGGCGAATAAAGGCCGGCGATGATATATCCCAGGCTGTGTATCCCCGGGCTTCGAAAGTTGCCCGAATGCCCCCGCTCGGGAAACTGGAGGCATCCGGTTCGCCTTGGACGAGCTGCTTGCCGGAAAATCTCTCCATAACTTCCCCTATACCAACTGGATCAACAAAAGCATCGTGTTTTTCCGCAGTCGTTCCGGTCATCGGCTGGAACCAGTGGGCGAAGTGCGTCGCTCCTTTTTCCAGAGCCCATTCTTTCATTGCATGAGCGACGATATCCGCTGTAGCCAGATCGAGAGTTTTATCTTCATTAACTGCTTCCATAATTTTTTTGAAGGCGTCCTTAGGAAGCTTTTCTTTCATTATCTTGTGGTTAAATGTATCTTCGCCGTAATATTCCGATACAGGAACAAACTTTTCTTTTTCTATTACATAATTTCTTTCTGCTGCCGTGATTGGTTTCGCTTTTTTCATAATTCCTCCATACTTGTTATCTTGAAAATCTTTGTTAAAGTTTTTCAACAAGGTATTTTTTAGTTTCCTCCGGGAAAAAGGCTTCATCTCCTTAAAAGAGATCTTATGTTAATAATCATGAGCCTACTGCGAAAAATATGCCACGCTTTTATATTGTTGCTATGTTATAACAATTTGTCGCCGTTCGTCCACCTTAATAATTAGCGACCGGCGTGATTATATATTATGATCAGTTGTGAATGCCCGGCTGTATGCCCCGGTCTGAGTTAATATAATGTGGACAACCGGGGGTAATGCTGTATATATATAAATTGCCGGACAGATGAATTGCTGAATGATGCATAGCCATAATAAAACTAAAACCAACCTGTTTTCGATTTGCCTTAGCTGCGCAAAGTAGACACTTTGCAACACAAAAAAGAACAATTATGTATTACGAATATAGAAAAAGTACAATATTGTATTTATGTGATTGCGAATGATTGGAACCTTACTCCTGCTAAACTTGATTTTCCATAAAATAATTCACTTTGTTGTTCCATTATCAGTTACTTAATTCATTTAGGCTTTGCTGTTGGCATTTATTTTGCTTTGGAGTAACGTTCGCAGTATTGATAAATAGAGCTTCAATGATTAATTATTAATATAGTAACGGAAGAGATACCCCCATTATGAAACTTGTAGAAGAATTTAGAAAAATCGCTGGTGATATAAAAATTATCGATAAAGCCGAAGAAAAGGAAATGTATAGTCACGACATCGGTGATGTTCCGGCGATCATGACGAAAACTTTTTTTGAAATACAACCCGACTTTGTAGTCCAGCCGAAGAATGCAGAAGAGATAAAAAGAGTTCTGGTTTTTGCTAATGAGCATAAAATTCCGGTAATCCCGCGGGGAGCAGCCTCATGGGGTTTCGGTGGCGTAATTCCGACCAAGGCCGGGATTGTAGTTGATTTGTCTCCCTTTAGAAAAATCCTTTATCTCAATCGCCCGCAAAAAACGGTAACTGTGGAAGCCGGCGCAAGATGGAGTGATATTGATATTCTGGCAAAAAAAGAGGGCTTATGTCTGATGACCTATCCCTCCAGTAAGTTTTCCACGGTTGCCGGGTGGATTGCCACCGGCGGATACGGTATCAACAGTTTTCGCTATGGCCACTTAGCACAGCAGATAGTATCAATGACAGTTATTCTGCCTTCCGGAGAATCGAAAAAAATTACTCCTTCCGATCCCGATTTTAAGTACTTTGTGTCCACAGAGGGCGAGTTTGGTATTATTGTTGAGGTGAATCTTATATTAAGGGATGTCCCACAGGGCTCCTATCCTCATTTGTTTTATTTCCCGGACGATGCAGCCGGTTTTGCCTTCATTGAAAAATTTGTCCGCATCAAAGATGAACAAAACATTAAAGCTAATGCCATCCGCTTTCTGGATGCCAATCACTTAAGCGATGTCAACGAACTCATGCATTCCCAGGTATTTAAGAGGAGTGCCGGAGTCCTGCTGGAGTTCGACAGCATTGAAGATGATCAAAAGTTCATGAAATACATCGATCAAATTGGCAATATGGAAGAAGCGCCGCGTTATGTCGCCAGTTATTTATGGAACGAGCGCCTCTTTGGTATGAAAACGAAGCGTCTGGGACCGACGATTCTGGCCAGCGAAAGTATTATTCCCATAACGCAGGCTGCGGCTTTTATTGCCAAGGCCAAACAGCTGGGCGCGAATTTCGGCGTCGAAATATTTATTGATTCTTATATCATTGATGAGAAAATAGCACTAATCATGACGAACTTCCTGTGCGATTCCAGGAAGAAGAAGTATATTATTAGTATGCCGCTGGTTTCCATGCTCACGACCGCTGCTATTGACTTTGGAGCAGAACCCTACGGGCTGGGTATCTGGAATGCCGCCTTCATTAATCATCTTTACAACAGCGAGAAGAAACGGGATCTTTTGGCTTATAAAGCAAAAGTTGATCCGCATAACATTATGAATCCGGGCAAATTTTTTAACATTCAGTCAAAATTTCTGAATATTCCGGCCCTGATCTTCCGCCCCGCGATTTTTGGCCTTTCCATGAAAATGATGATATTGCTATCGCCGGTTATCGGTAAAGTCGCGACGCTGCTTCTGGGTAAGGATGAGAAAATCGATAGTCTCGATTTTGAGCTGACAACCCATGCCTGTGCCAAATGCGGTAATTGCATTGCTGTCTGTCCTGCCTATCTCGTCACGAATAATGAAGAAGTTACTGCAAAAGGTAAAATTGCTCTGGCGAAAAAACTCATTGAAGGCCGTCCGGTGACTAAAGAAGAGGCGGAAAATGTATTTATGTGTATGCATTGCAAGGCTTGTGAGGAAATATGCCAGACGAATCTGGAACTGATGATGCTTTGGGATGCACTGGAGACCAGGGTGGAATCTAAATTTGGCCGCCCCGAAGATAAGATCAGTGCATTTCTTAAAAAGGTAGATGATAGTAAAGATTACTGGGAAATGGTGGAGCGGAATAACTAAAATAAGGCTGAAGGCTGAGGACTGAGGGCTAAAGAGGTGGAAAATTATTATTTTTTCCCTTCGGCCTTCAGCCTTCAGCCTTCAGTCTGGAGAAAACAATGCCAAAAAAATATCATATTCACCCTAAGGTAATGCCGCTCAATCTGAATTCTTTATTTAAATTCAAGATTGAACGGGGAGAAAACTGCATAAATTGCGGTAAGTGTACAAAAGTATGCATTTATGAAGCACATAAGCGCGGAAAGGATGATCCCCGTAAAATGGCTGATCCGAATACCGTGGTTTGTAGAAATTGTTTCCGTTGCATTCAGGAATGCCCGCGGGGAGCACTCGAAAAATCTCTGGAAAAGGATTTTTTGAATATCGGGGGGACATACTGGAAATCGGATATGTTTATTACCTTATGGAAGCAGGCCGAAGACGGCAAGGTTCCCGTTACCGGTGCCGGCTACCGTGGGCCTTTCACCGGAGATGGTTTTGACAGCATGTGGACTGACATGTCCGAGATTGTGCGTCCGACACGGGACGGAATTCATGGACGGGAATACATCAGCACGTCGGTCGAGCTGGGCAGGAAGCTCAATCATTTGTCTTTCGATGATAAAGGACAATTGCTGTCCAGAATTCATCCGACTGTTGATATTCCGATTCCTATAATCTTCGATATTCCAGCGGAGAATCTGAGCTCTAATGTCAAGATGGCACTCGTCAGAGCAGCGGTGGAGCTCAATACCTTTGTTGTCTTGCCGGTGAAAGAAATTACTCCGAAATTTGAAAAATATATCAACAACATCATCGTTCTCATTACTCCGGAAGGAATTGATAAACACCAGGGATTAATTAAGAATGCCAGAATTGTGGCCATAGAATATACCGTTGATATGGAAAAGAAATTGCCGGCATTAAAAGATAAAATTAAAAAGGCAGGCAATGCTCTGACGATCATTCGCGTTGAGGCAACGGAAGATGTGGAAGTTATCGTTTCGGCGCTGGCGCAAGGCGGTGCGGAAATAATCCATGTGGTGGCCGATTACCGCGGAAGAGAAATTCAGAAATCGGCAGGCTGTAACTTCCGGCTTATCAAGGACATTATCCGTGCCGTCCACCTGAAGCTGGTGAATGACTGTATCCGCGATGAAGTCACGATCATTTCCTCCGGCGGCATCGCCATGGCCGAGCATGTGCCGAAGGCAATGCTCTGTGGCTCAGATTTAACGGCGATAGATATGCCTCTGCTTATCGCCCTTGGCGCCAGGATTTATGAAGAACCGGAGAAAATATTAGTTCTCCCGGATGGACTCGAAAAGATACCGCTGAAAAAGGTGAAGCAGAGAATTGTTAACCTGATGAGCGCATGGCACTCGCAGCTCCTCGAAGTGATGGGCGCCATGGGAATTCGTGAAGCGCGCCGTCTGCGCGGTGAAACAGGAAGAGCAATCTTCTTTGAAGAAATAGATAACGAAACATTCGGCAAATTATTTAAACAAAGAGAAATTAAAAACGTATGAAACCATCAACTGTGAAAATTAAAAAAACGCCCTCGCGATTCAAGCACCAGGTGCCTAAATATAAAGTTATCCGGTCCAGCGCCTGTATCAACTGCGGCACCTGTGCCAAAGGATGTACCTACGGTGTTCATGAACGGACTGAAGGGCACAATAAAGTGAAGCCGCCGATTGATTATAAATGCATCGGCTTCGAATGTGAAAAAAATGATTTTTATTGTGTTGCCAAATGCCCGCGCAAAGCGTTGAGTCTGACACTCAATCCTATGTATGAGACACTGGGCGACTATCGCTGGACGGCGGATATGATTACGGCAACCTGGATCATGGCGGAAACCGGTTATCCTCCGGAGCGCAAAGATCTGGAGTATAATACTGGAAATTCCGGCGGAGGCTTCGACAAGCTGCGGCTCAAGTTTCCCGCTGGCCGGCCCAAAGTTGATAAGTTTGAAATTTCCACGGAGATTCCGCTGAATAGAAGAAATGACGGCAGGGCGGAAGTTGTTATTTCCACACCTGTTTATGGAGGCGGTATGTCCTTCGGATCGGTAAGCCTGCCCACCATGGTTTCCAAGGCACGCAATGCCGCCATCTGGAATACTTTTACCTGTACCGGTGAGGGCGGATACCCGGAAGTGCTCGAACCATATGATAATCACGTAATTACCCAGGTGGCCACCGGTCTTTTCGGTGTGCGTGAGGAAACCATCCAGAGGGTGCAAATAGTAGAGTTCAAATACGCCCAGGGCGCCAAACCAGGATTGGGTGGGCATCTGCTGGGAGAAAAAAATACGGCCAGTGTTGCCCGGATGCGGGAAGCTGTGAAGGGGACATCATTGTTTTCGCCATTTCCCTTTCACTCGGTTTATTCTATCGAAGATCACAAGAAGCACATCGACTGGATTAAGGAGATTAATCCCCGGGCCTTGGTTTCCGTAAAGGTTTCCACTCCCAACGATGTGGACATGGTTGCCGTCGGTTCCTACTATGCCGGCGCCCATATCATTCATATTGACGGCGGCTATGGGGGCACCGGTGCGGCACCGGACATTGCCAAGAAGAATATTGCCATGCCCATAGAATATGCCATTACCAAGGTACATAACTTTTTAAAGGATGAAGGAGCACGAGATGCAGTAACGCTCATTGCTTCCGGCGGTATTCGAAGCGCACATGATCTGGTTAAAGCAATTTGCCTGGGTGCTGACGGTGCCGTTATCGGTACGGCGGAAATGGTTTCCCTCGAATGTGTCCGCTGCGGAAATTGTGAATCAGGACGTGGTTGTGCAAGAGGGATTGCCTCCACCGACTCGGAGCTGGCCGATTTGTTTAATGAAGAATGGGCTACACAGCGTCTTACCAATATGTATCACGCCTGGAATGTTCAGCTAGTCGAAATACTCCAGAAGTTGGGCATGAAGAGTGTAAGAGAGCTTGTCGGCCGGTCGGATTTATTGGAGCATATAGATTACAGTAAATAATAATATAGGCATATAGACTGAAGGTGGATAGGCTGAAGGAAAAGATATATTATCCCTTCAGTCTTCAGCCCTCAGCCTTTCTTGGGAGTATTTAATAATGGATAATGTTGAAAAAATAATCGGGTCACGGACAGAGATTTGCAGCCAGGTGCCGCCTCTTAGCCAGAATACGGAAGAAGAAGGCGGTTGCGGAGTTACCGGTTTTATTTGTTCCATTCCGGTCACCGGAAAAAACATCTTTGAGCCTTCCGTGCAAATGCATAACAGGGGCAATGGCAAGGGAGGCGGCATAGGTGCTGTCGGCTTTGTCCCCGAGGCGCTCGGTGTTTCCCGGCAGATCCTTGATGAGAACTACATGCTGCACATTGCTTTGCTGGATGCCAGTGCAACGACAGAGATTGAAGACACCTACATCAAACCGTATTTTAAAATTGATAAAGCGGAAAAACTGGCAACTATTGATGATCACCGCAGTATCGGTCTGGATGTACGTCCGCCGGATATCATGCGTTATTTTGTGCGCGTTAAGGAAGATGTGCTGGATCGTTTTATTGCTGATAATAATTTTTCTTCTCTTACCAGGCGGGATGCAGAAGATGAATTTGTTTATCAAAACAGTTTCAAAATCAATACTCATTATTATGCCTCCCTCGGTGAGAAAAGGGCATTTGTCATGTCTCACGGCCGGAATATGATGATCCTGAAAATCGTGGGCTATGCGGAAAATGTTGTCCGTTATTATAAACTCGATGATTTCAAGGCACATGTCTGGGTGGCCCATCAGCGCTATCCGACCCGGGGGCGTGTCTGGCATCCCGGTGGCTGTCATCCTTTCAGCGCCCTTAATGAAGCGCTGGTGCACAACGGCGATTTTGCCAATTACCAGGCCATCAACGAGTATTTGCGGCAGCGAAACTACACCCCGCTGTTTCTTACCGATACAGAAGAAGCGGCACTGCTGCTCGATTTATGGAGCAGGGTATATAAATATCCGCTCGAATACGTCATCGAGGCTTTGGCGCCAACATCGGAAATGGATTTTGATATGCTGCCTGCCGACAAGCAGGAACTCTATAAAGCCATTCAGACCCATCATGTAGGCGCATCGCCGGATGGTCCGTGGTTCTTTATTATTGCGAAAAATGATGTGCAGAACAACCAGTTTCAGCTGATCGG
>CAYXZW010000083.1:0-8910 GCA_964469905.1 uncultured Smithella sp. | reverse complement strand
TTATCGCCAAAGTCAAACAAACCGATCCCAACCAGCCGGAGTTTCATCAGGCTGTGGAAGAAGTCATGGAGACATTGGAACCCACGGTTAAAAAGCATCCGGAGTGGGTGAAGGCCAATATCTATGAACGAATTGTGGAACCGGAAAGAGCAATGCAGTTTCGTGTTCCCTGGGTAGACGATAAAGGCAATGTTAAAGTTAATCGAGGATTCCGCGTTCAATTCAATAACGCCATCGGCCCCTTCAAGGGCGGTCTGCGTTTCCATCCCTCTGTCAATCTGGGAATCATCAAATTCCTGGGCTTTGAACAGATATTTAAGAATGCCTTGACCACACTGCCCATGGGCGGCGGAAAGGGCGGCTCCGACTTTGATCCCAAAGGAAAATCAGATGGCGAAGTAATGCGTTTCTGCCAGTCTTTCATGCGGGAATTATACCGCCATATCGGCGGCGAAACGGACGTTCCGGCAGGCGATATCGGTGTTGGCGGACGTGAAATCGGTTTTATGTACGGCTATTACAAAAAAATCCGCAATGAACATGTTGGCGTTCTTACCGGCAAAGGTCTGGAATACGGCGGAAGCTTGATTCGTCCTGAAGCAACAGGTTACGGTACAACTTACTTTGCTGCGGAAATGCTCGCTACCCGCGGTCTCAATTTCAAAGGAAAAACCGTCGCTGTCAGCGGCGCCGGCAACGTTGCCCAGTACACTGTGGAAAAAGTAAATCAGATGGGCGGAAAAGTTATTTCTCTTTGCGATTCCACGGCGACCATCATTGACGAAGAAGGAATCAACGACAAGAAATGCAATTACGTTCTTGATTTGAAAAACGTCAAACGCGGCCGTATTACAGAATACGCAAGCAAATACAAGGCAATCTGTTATGAAGGCAAGAATGTCTGGGATGTCATTCGTGAACAGGGCATCAAGGTGGATATCGCCCTGCCCAGCGCAACACAAAACGAAATTAACGGCAAAAATGCTGCAGCTCTCGTGAAGAATGGTTGCATCTGCGTGGCTGAAGGCGCCAATATGCCCTCCACCCCCGAGGCGATAAAAATATTCCAGGATAAGAAAATCCTTTACGGTCCCGGCAAAGCGGCCAATGCCGGCGGCGTGGCCACCTCCGGTCTGGAAATGAGCCAGAACAGCCTGCGTCTTTCCTGGACACGCGAAGAAGTCGATAATCGCCTGCTCCTGATCATGAAGAGCATCCACAAAAATTGCTATGATACAGCGGAAGCCTACGGCAGAAAAGGTGATTATGTTACCGGTGCCAACATTGCCGGTTTCACCAAAGTTGCCAATGCCATGCTGGCTTATGGTGTAGTGTAAAAAAATAGGCTGAAGACTAAGGACTGAAGGTGGAGTCCCGCTGAGCTAGCGGGGCGACATCCGGCGCATGCCGGATTGAAGACTTAAACGTCCGAGAGCTTTACGCCCGGTTAAAGATTTTTTCAGGAAAAGGCTGTGCCGCCTCGCTTTCCCATAGAAGCCCAAAGGCACATAATTATTAAAGCCGCAGCCTGTTTATGGCTGCGGCTTTCATTTGAGGTCAGCACCAGTCAACCTGCTTTACTCTGTCCATCAAATTGAGCTGCGGCAGGTTTTTCCATATTTGTCCGGCTTAAACTAAAATAATCATTTAGAGAAATCATCCTGCTGAACAATCGCTGGACAAACCATTATCAAGTTATAAATTACCGTCCCGGGCAACTTTTGTGCCATCGGCACTATTCGCATCCGATGAATTGACAGTACCGGATACTTTAGTTTTCTTGCCCGCAAACTTAATCAGAACATCTAGCTCCGGCAATTCCGCTCTCAGGTATGTACTGATTTCATTACTGATTTTATCGAGACTCTTTACATCATGATTCTGTTTTGTCGCAAAACTGACATCCAGGTATAATCTGCGCCCGGATTTGCGCAATCTCAGCCATTCCACCGCGGCCAGACCATGCTGCTCGCAACAGTATTTTGCCTGATCGCTGACTTTATCCATGATTTCTCCGGATGGGCAAGCATCGGTCAGATCGCGCAGGCTGTTCTTGAGAATCTTGAACGGCGAAACGATGAAGAACAATGCTATGGCGATACAGGTCAATGGATCCACATAGGAGGTGTACTGATCCCAACCCGGATGATGCCTCATGATCCAGCCGATACTGAAGGCCATGCAGACTCCCAGACTGACCATCCCCTCCATTAGCCATAGCTTGCTGTCGGTAACCAGTATTTCGGAACGCCACTTCTTACCGGCATGTCGCATATACAACCCCATTCCGAGACACAGGAAAACGCTTGTTGCCGTAAACACAAGGATGATACCGATATGCTGCACAGGATCAGGGTGCACGAGGTCCTGCAGGGCGACAAAGATGCTCATGAAACAAAGGAATAACAGCAGCAGTCCATCAGCGGCGGTCATGACCGGCTCAAACTTGGCATAACCGAAATTATATCTCTCGTTGGGCGGTTCATTCAGCTTGCGCACGACAAAAATCGCCGCGAAAGAGACTAACATGTCGATCACGCTATACGCACCATCAAGCATTAAAGTCATTGAGTCGCTGATGATGGCGATAATTACGGCAGCAATTGCGTAAATAACAGTCAGTACCGTTGCCGCTTTAAGAAGCAGTAATTCTTTTTTCTGAAAAGATTCATTCATAGTGTCACAATCTACCGGTTAGGATAACGTTCTAACAGAGTAAAGGGCAAGCAGAACGACAATTATAGAATCGCATCACTGAACAAAACAAATCATCTTCTGGTTCACAATATCCGAAAGTAGTCGTAAATCCTTACTCTGGACATCGCAGACACGCACGACATCAGCATATTTTTTATCATCCGGCACCAGATCACCCAGCATATTGGGCTGCCGCTCCAACCACGATTTATTAAAAATAACGTTCTTCTTTTCCGGATAAACAGCCAGATAAAAAATATCCATTTCGACCAGATCCTGAAAAAAATGTGTTCCGAAGGACAGATCGGGAACAAGGCTGCCGTCCGAATAGGCAATCTCGGCAATTGCCGCCACATTATTGATTTCGGAGAAGGTCACCGGCACTCCCATCGCCGGAGTGGTTGTTCCCCAGCGGCCTGGTCCGAGAAGTATCGTTGGCATTTCTTCACGATGGCCGATCAGTCGATTCAGTTTCCCCACCAGGCGGGCAATATCATATTTCTGGGAAAGACTAAGCTTGGTATAACCCTGAGGATCGATATAAATAAGGCGGGAAATCGCCAGATAGACACTGCCACCCATAAAGTTGGCATCCTGCTTGAGCAGGATCTTCGCCGGGGAGATTTTTTCCGGAATTTCCACACGGCTGTAATGCCCCTTGGTTTGGAAAGGCCGGCACTGCAACAGATTAATTTTTATCTTGCCTTCCGCATTAAAATTAACCGTAAATTCAATATCCACCGGATAGCGATATGTCTCCTCCAGTTTTCTGAGCATCCGGGACATGATTCCGACAAATTCTGTGGAAGAGAGTAATTCGTCAAAAGTCAATATCCACGATTCCTGTGTGCTTAAACCCTTTTCGCGACGGTAGGCCTCCGCAGCAGCGTCATGGACGGCAATAAGCCCCAGGTGCGGTTCCAAATCTTCGTTCAGCACATCCGCAACGGCACGAGATTGAAAATCATTTTCCTCTAAATTCAGGAGATCAACCTGCCTTTGCGAAAAGCGCACAACATCTTCTAGCTTGGAATAAGGTTTAGTCAGCGGAGCATCGAGCGCCACAATCCGCGGATAGTCATTCTCCACACGATTTACCGCGCGCGTCCCGAGACCAAAAACTATCCGCAGCATACCGGCTTTCGGGTCCATGCCCTTCTGCCAGACAAATGTATTATAAGACAAACCGACGCCGGCCATATCCGGGAAGAAATAGTTCCGGCGATGCGAACCCGAAACTCTCTGCACCAGCAGTGCCATCTGCTCATCCTGCTGTCCCATTCCGCGCTGTAAACGGTAAGTCAGGGCATCCACATTCATTGAGCTCGCAAATATTTTCCTGACGGCTTCCTCAAAGTGTTCGTATCGCTGTTCGGGAGTTCCCTGATTGGGACAGAAATAGCTTTCATATTTGCCGGCAAACGCATTGCCGAAAGCATCTTCCAGAAGAGAACTGGAACGGACGATTATCGGTGACTGGCCGAAGTATTCGAGCATCAACTGAAACTGTTCCCGAACTTCTTCGGGGAATGTTCCATGCAGCATTTTACCTTTCAATATCTGGGCATTTTCAAAATATTTTTCTTCGGTTTTATGCTCCATCAGCAATTTCCACCAGCCGTTTTGCACGATATAAGAATAAAAAACATCTGAACCGATATAATAGGAATCGTGCAACTCCAGGTTTTCCGCCCAGTTCCGGCCTTCATCTTTGCGCAGTATATTGCGGGCCAGAAGCATTCCCACGGACTTACCTCCGATAAAACCGGTGCCGATCAGGCGTTGCTTAATCTCCACCAGATCTTCCAGTGTAAAATATTCTTTTACCAGAGAGAGCATGCGTTTTTCGCGTCCGATTAGAACCCTGGACAGCGTGTCTACCATCTGTTGTCGATCCTCGACCGCCTGCGGATCACCCAGCAGATTGATCGCCTGAAGAAAAATGTGATCCCAGTAATCCAGATTCCGCTCACCGCGGCCGGCATTTCTTTCTGTTAAAAAAGAAAAGAAACTGGCGGCATCGGCACTATTCAGAAGCGGTACAAACCTGCCATTTTCCATGATGTGCGGCAGGAACATTGTGGGAGCATAACGCTGCCATGCTTTGAGCGGATGGATACAGAGCTTCCCTTCATGACTGTAAATATCAAGCAGAACCTGGGTCGTTTCCCGAATCCGGGCAATGGTCTTGAAGGAATGGCGGTTTCTCAGAATGGAAAAATAAGCAACAGTGTTCAGTTCAAACAAATACGGACAGGTTATTACAAAGAAATTGCCGATCATCAGATCGGTTGCCCAGGCCATTAAAAGATCGGACAAACAATCAAATACATAAAACACATCGCGCCCTTCCGCACCAACAATGTTGTGTACCTGACTGGAAAAAGATTCAAAACCACTGCGGGCGTCAAGCTGGTATGTTTTTACTTTTTGGCTCGCCTCAAAAAGCGGTGCATGATCGGCAAAGCGCATATAAACTATCCGTTGCTTGCTAGATAAGGCAGCGGCGACATAAGGATCGACAAATCTTTTATAGTCGGCAACATCGTCCACCTGAAAGACGACATTATCACCCATGCGCAAATAATTAAGAATTTCATCTAAACCGCTGATGCCGGTGCTTACTCGGTGTAATGGTGTCATATGCTTCGATCCTCTATCTAAATTTTGCCACAACAAATTGGTATCATTTTAGGTCTTATTCAGTCTCGTATTTATTGAAGCAATTTTCTTCTCTTTCTCTCCAAATCAACAACAGCAATGATTACAGCTTAAATCTGCTCGGGCCGACATGATTTTCCAATCTTTACTCCTGGTCGCTGGAAAATGACATAAAATTCAATTAATATTTATGCCAGTGATTGAACCATGGCGCAACTATTTTATTTGCCCGCAGTTTAACTATCTGGTTTCAACCCAAAAAGTTTGCCACAATATATTTCTGCCCTTTTTTCAAGATGATCTACGGTGCTTCCGAGAACGATCCTTCCATCGCAATTGCTGCCAGGCTTTTACGATTGGAAGGAAATTCCCGCTCCTGCAGATAGATCGGCAAGTCTTCTTTCTTGCCATTCTTGCCGACGGCAATCATCGCCTCCACCTGATAATCATCCGGAACAAGCAGAACCGCCTTTGCCTTATCATAATCAAAACCCTGCATACCGTGGACAACCAGACCGTCAAGCGATCCCTGAAGTGCAAAACTTACCCAGGCGGCACCGGCATCATAGGAATGAGTCCGGGATGGTTTATCCGAGTCAAAAGTCGTTTTGGAAACAACTACCAGTAACACAGCGGCATTTTTAGCCCAGATTTGATTACCTTCCGCTAATAGATCATAGAACGTACTCCAATGCGGCGTATTGCGGCGGGCATAAAGAAAGCGCCAGGGTTGATTGTTGTTGGCTGAAGGCGCCCACCGTGCTGCTTCCAGAAGGGAAAACAAGGCAGTTTCTGTTATTTCTTCACCGGACATAGCGCGCGGTGACCAGCGATTTAAAAAAATCTCATTTACATCCTGCTGTGCTTTTCTAAAATCACTAATTTTCATACTGCACCTCCCTTTTATTCTTTTTCTTAGAGTTCCAATATTTCTTCATTTCATCAACGCTCAGACAATTAAGGCAATCTTCCGCCGCCAGCCAGCCTTTCCGGGCAATTTTAATACCGAAGCTGATATCGGCCAGCCCTGTTGTAGAATGGGCGTCGGGATTAATTGCAATTTTCACTCCTTTTTTCCGGGCATAAATACAGTTGCGCCAATCCAGATCCAATCTCTGCGGATTGGAGTTTAACTCCAGCACCTTACCATATAAGGCGGCCGTATCAATGATTTCCGCAATGTTTACAGCATAAGGCTCACGGGCTAAAAGCAGCCGTCCTGTTGGATGTGCCAGCATTGAAGTATATTCATTTTGCAGGGCAATCTTAATGCGCCTGGTCATTTCCTCCTCCGGCATATGGAAACCCGAGTGAATCGCCGCAATGACAAAATCAAAACTTCTCAATATGTCATCGGTATAATCGAGGCTGCCATCCGGCAAGATGTCGGCCTCAATTCCCTTGAAAATATGAAAAGGAGCATATTTTTCATTTAATTCATCAATCATTCGGTGCTGTGCTTCAATATCTTCTCTTTTCAATCCTCCTGCATAATAGGCCGACTGGCTGTGATCACTGATGCCGATATATTGCATACCCATTTTTTTTGCTGCCTCAACCATACTTTCCAAACTCTGGGTTCCATCGCTGAAATTAGTATGGATATGAAAAATACCGCGGATGTCTTTTTCATCAACTAAAACCGGCAGATTTCTCTTCTCCGCCGCTTCCACTTCTCCCATATTCTCTCGCAATTCCGGCGGTATATAA
The DNA here is from genome assembly GCA_964469905.1 of uncultured Smithella sp. Lineage (GTDB taxonomy): Bacteria > Desulfobacterota > Syntrophia > Syntrophales > Smithellaceae > MVRV01. The sequence goes on along the minus strand of CAYXZW010000083.1, from coordinate 1,842 downwards.
GGTAAATTCAGATGAGAAAAAATTTCTTCTTCGCTTTGGCAGACGATGTTTTCCTCGCCGCGCCACAAACCATATTCATTAATTTTCAACCCGTGATCCTTTGCCCTGCCCCGCAAAGCCGTATTGTGCTCTTTACTGCCGGTAAAATGCAGCAGAGCGTGGGGGAATTCGTGATCGGCAACAATCCTCAAGTCGGCATTTATTCCTGTCCGCAAAGTCACACTTACTTTAGTAGCTCCTCGGGCGACAACTTCCGCAACTTGCGGTAGAGACACAAAATAGCCGGCAATGTTTTCTGCGTTTGCAGAACTTACCACAATATCAATATCCTTAACTGTTTCGGCTGAACGGCGTAATGAACCGGCAAGACTCGCCCTTATTATTTCTTTATTTTCCGTAAGCACTGAAAACAATAACCGAGCATCACCTGCCACTTCCGCATACAACCTTCTTTCCTTGTAAAAATTGAGTTTTTTTATGCCCGCTAAAATATTTTCCTGTGTTTTTTTACCGAATCCCTGAAGTTCAACAAGACGATTTTCATGGCAGGCATATTCCAGTTCACCAATAGTTCTTATACCCAGCTGCTCATAAAGAGCATGAATTTTTTTGGGACCCAAACCGGCAATCCTTAGCATTTCCAGATGACCTGATGGAATTGATGACCGGAGCGATTCATAATAAGATAGTTTTCCGGTTTCCACGAGTTCCTCAATCTTCTTATTTATCGCTTCACCAATACCCTGAACTTCGGATAGTTTTTTGTCTTTCACCAACTTTATGAAATCAGTGTCCAGTTTTTCCAGATTACGGGCGGCGTTTTGATAGGCGCGGGCTTTAAAGTGGTTTTCACCTGATATTTCCAGAAGAACAGCTATTTCTTCCAAAATTTTTACGACAGCTTCTTTGGTGACTGCGGAAACAGAGGTCATTTCTTCACCCCTAAACTTACTCTGTCAATGAATTTCACACCTTTATTCACACTTCAATTGATGGTTAGCCCGGAGGCCGTTACGAAATAACCACCCCTGAGGTTATGTAACTTTGCGTGGTCTTCATGGTGGTTAGATTATCAGGTCATGATAAAACCATTACATTGCTAATAATGGCATTACTGCCCATTATGCCAGTTACGTCATTAAAATATTACGGTTATTATTGAATAACATCTCAATTAAAATTATTTTATGACATTTTATGAGGCAATGCTTGACAATATACCATGAACAATATATAAGGCGCAACTTACCTGATAGATGACCTCAAGATGTCCCCATCGTCTAGAGGCCTAGGACACGGGCCTTTCACGCCTGTAACCGGGGTTCGACTCCCCGTGGGGACGCCAGACATAATAAAAAGGGCAAACTGTTTTCAGTTTGCCCTTTTTTTGTTCTTTTAATTCTATTCTTCTTTCTTCTTCTTTGGTTGCTTTTTGGGTTCCCCGTCAGCAGCGGCATCTGTTTTCTTTTTCGGTTTCGTCTCTTTTTCGGCAGCAGCCGCCTTTTTCTTGGACTTCGGTTCAGATGCTACCTGTCCCTCCGTTGCCCCCGGTTCAGCCGCCTGATCCTTTTTCTCCGCACCAGCCAGCTTTTGTGCCTTAGCCTGCGCTAATTCTTCATTGAGCTTCGCAGATTTATCGACAGCTTTAATTCTTATATTAGTTTCTCTGATTTTTGATTTAAGATTTTTAACAAGAGGGTCGCTTTGAGCTTTTTCTTTGCTAATCCCCTTCTGGGCCAGTTGCTGTAACCGCAAATCCAGCTTTTTCTCTAAAATCCGTCGCTGCTCAATTCTCACATCCTTACTTTTCGATGACATTTTTTCCTCCCCTTGTTTTTTTAA
>CAYXZW010000082.1:0-9022 GCA_964469905.1 uncultured Smithella sp. | reverse complement strand
AAATAGCGGGAGCTGTCCTTGCCGCTCGGGACCTTACCGAGCGCAGGCGGGCGGAAGAGGAATTGGTAAAATATCGAAATCATCTTGAAGACATGGTTCAGGAACGAACGGCGGAGTTGGAAAAAAGGAACATAACCATGCAGGCACTAAATACAACCCTGGAAGTGCTTTTAAAGAAAAGGGAAGATGATAAAAATGCTATAGAAGAGACCATCACAATGAATATCCGCAATATGATTAACCCCTATCTTGAACAGATGAAAAAAGGGCGGCTTGATGCAGAACAGTGCACCAGGCTGCAAATTATTCAAACACTTCTCCAAGAAATTGCCAACCCTTTGATGCAAAATATGCGACAATTCAACTTTACGCCCAAAGAAATGAAAGTTGCTACGCTCGTCAAACAGGGCACGCCAACAAAGGAAATCGCAGAAATATTAGGGATAGCCAATGGCTCCGTAGATGTCCACAGAAAAAATATCAGGAAAAAACTTGGTTTGAGCAATAAAAAGGCAAATCTTCAATCCCATCTTGATAATCTTAGCAGTAGGTAATTTGTCCCACCATTATTCACCATAAAATATACAGTTGACGTTCTTGCCAACTTGTTTATGATTACAATAATTTTCTATTTCAGTAAACAGGGACATTTGGGCAGCAATGAAAAGACAAGCTGAAGAAAAACAAAAGGATATTAAAGGAAGAATCGAAATCACCAGAGAAGAAGTCCGTGGCATTTTTGAGATGTACATAGGCGACATAGGTAAGCAATACGATCTCGATATAACTGATGTATGGGACCCCAAGTGGCCTGCCTATAGAGCTAAACAGATTACCGGCTGTTGGTACCTAGTCTTCAGGGATATTTCAGACGGTTGTGCTATCGGGCCATCAGGTTTGGCTGCTATGTCCAAGGAATCGGGGAAAATCATTTACAGCGCTAAGTTAGATCAATATTAAGGATTCCAGAAATCCGGGATAATCCCGGTTTCTTGAACAGCAATTCTTCACAAGGAAACAATAACTACGTCACCCCAACCCACAATTTTCCTTGCATGTTGTATTTGCAACGCAATATTATTTCACGGCTTTTTATTTAAGGCCTACCATGGAAGATGAAAGAAAGACCAGGAAACAACTGATCGCAGAACTTCAGGTTCTGCGTCTTGAGCAAAGCGAACAAATAAGAATAACTTCAGAGAAGTTCACCAAAGCTTTCCTGCAAAATTCTATTCCAATGACCATCACTACGGTCAAAGAAGGCAGATTTGTTGATGTCAGTAATGCTTTTCTGCAACTTACAGGACTTAAGCGGGATGAAGTCATCGGGCATACCTCTAGAGAAACCGGGTTTATTACGGAAGAACAAAGAACGTTTTTTTACAATGAACTCAGCAAAAATGGACGCGTCGAAAATCTTGAGATGGAAGTCAGGCCAAAAGGCAGAGGCTTAAGATACGGATTATTCAATACTGTCATGATGAGCTTTAACAATGAAAGTTATTTACTGACAGCAATTCAAGACATCACCGAGCGCAAGCAGACGGAGAAGGCGCTCAAACTAAGCAATGAACGCTTGGTAGAAGCTCAAAAAATAGCAATGATTGGTGACTGGGAGGCAAATTTACTTACCGATGAACTACACTGGTCGCAAGCAATATTTGATATTTTTGCCCTGGATTCAAAGTCCTTCAAACCCAGCGTAACTGCATTTTATGATGCTGTCCACTCCGACGACAGATGCTTAGTGCGTGAAAGTGAAGCACGTTCGGAGCAGACAGGGTTGCACGATGTGGTACATCGAATTGTCCGTCCCAGCGGCGAAATACGCTTCGTTCACGAACTGGCTAGAAGATACAAGGATAATCAGGGCAAACTAATCATGCTGCGTGGAACGGTGCAGGATGTCACCGAACGCAAGCAGGCGGAGGCGGAACAAGCAAAGCTCGAGGCCCAGAACAGGCACCTTCAGAAGTCCGAAAGTCTGGGACGCATGGCCGGGGCCATTGCCCATCACTTCAATAATCAGCTCGCAGTGGTGGTTGGTAATCTGGAGATGGCGATGGACGAACTGCCGCGGGATGCGGGACCCATCAATGGTCTAAACGCAGCCATGCAGGCGGCAGGTAAGGCAGCTCAGATGAGCGGCATGATGCTCACGTTTCTCGGACAGTCGCCCGACAAAAGTGAGCCATTGGATATTGCCGAAGTCTGCCTGCGGAGCCAACCCTTCATCCGGACCGTTATGCCGGCAAATATTGTCACGGAGAACAACGTACCCTCCCCCGGGCCGGTCATCAAAGGCAATGCCAATCAAATAGAACAGGTTCTGGCCAATCTGCTCACCAATGCCCGCGAAGCAATAGGTGATAACAAGGGGACCATTTCCCTGAACGTCAGAACAGTTTTCCCGGCGGAAATTCCCACAGTACACCGTTTTCCCGTTGACTGGCAGCCGCAGGTCAATGCCTATGCCTGTCTGGAAGTTATGGATACGGGTTGCGGAATTAAGGACAAGAATATCGAGAAGCTCTTCGACCCGTTTTTCTCCACCAAGTTTACCGGTCGGGGCATGGGGCTGCCTGTAGTTCTGGGAATTATCAAGGCGCACGGCGGGGTAATTAATGTGGAGAGTGAGCGGGATAGAGGCAGTACCTTCCAGATATTTTTCCCGGTGTCTGGAGAAAAAGTCCTGCGGCAACCGGAAAAAGTGGCAAAAGTCCTGAAGTTTGAAGAAGGTGGTACGGTGCTGCTGGTCGAAGATGAGGAAACGTTGCGCAATGTAGCCAAAGACATGCTCAATCGATTGGGGTTTGCGGTGCTGGTAGCGAAGGACGGAGTTGCAGCATTGGAGTTGTTCCGGCAGCACCAGGATGAAATCAAGTTTGTCCTTTCCGACCTGACCATGCCGCGCATGAACGGTTGGGAGACGTTGAAAGCCTTGCGCAAAATCCAACCCGGCATAACGGTGATTATAGCCAGCGGTTATGATATAGCCCAAGTAATGTCCGGAGACCATCCCGAATTGCCCCAGGCCTTTTTAGGAAAACCATACGGGCTCAAAGGTCTGAGAGATGCGATTAGCCAGGCCATGGGAAAAAGGCCGAAGACTGAAGGCTGAAGAAAAAAATGCAGGGCTAATTTGCAGAACAAACCACAACAAACGAATTTGGTATCAAGCGACTGCAGCCCTCTGCAAAACAGCAATCATTTGTTCATGAATCCGGCCGTTGGAGACAAGAATGTTTGGCGAAAGCATATTCCAGGGACTGCCCATTATGTCGGTTATTTTCCCGCCGGCTTCTTCCACCAGCAAACAACCGGCGGCCATATCCCAGGGCTGGAGCTTCAATTCCCAGAATCCGTCAAAACGGCCGGCAGCAATATAAGCAATATCCAAAGCAGCAGCACCGGCGCGCCGAATTGCTTGCACTTCTTTCGCCATTGCCGCGAAGTAATTGAGATTGTTATCATTACTTTCCCGGATATCATAAGGGAAACCTGTTGCGAGGAGACTGTGATTCAGGTCTGGGGTCGCCGACACCGCTAATCTTTTACCATTTAAGTATGCACCCTTGCCACGCTCAGCCACAAAGGTGTCTTTACGTGTCGGGTCATAAACAACGCCCAATATTCTTTCCCCCTCTTTTTCCAGAGCTATGGAAACACAAAAAACAGGATAGCCATGAGCATAATTGGTGGTTCCATCCAGAGGGTCAATTATCCAGCGATAAGACGATCCGTCGAGAATTGCCGGAGATTCCTCGGAGAGAATTCCGTGGTCGGGAAAGTTCTGCCGGATGGCGGCAATAATTAAATTTTCCGACATTTGGTCGGCTTCCGTGACTAAATTTATATCTCCTTTGTAATGAATCTCCAGTGATTGAGCGAATTTTTTCATTAATAAAGCGCCTGCTTCCCGGGCTATGTTTACGGCAAAGTCATTTAGCTGTTGCATGGCAATAGTTGCTCCTGTTACAATATTTTCATATGATGCTTGTAGTAAACTTTAACAATAATATAAAGGATTAAAATGTTTGACTTTCTTTGATAAGAAGTTGCGCTTCACTAAAATTAATGCTACAGAATGCCAAATAAACATTTTTGTTAGTGATTTTATCTATGACTCAAGAAATAGCAGCCCCAGCAGATTTTTTAGGTTTAAAGACCAGACGAGAAGCTTTAAGGTTGACGCTCAAAGATATCTGCCAGAGTACCCGGGTAAGTGTGGTTAATCTGGAAGCTATCGAAAACGGCGAATTTCATGAACTTCCGGTTCCAATATACACGAAAAATTTTATTAAAACTTATGCCCGGGCACTGGATGTGGATAGCAAACCGATCCTGGATAGTTACGAAGCTTATCTTGATTCGCTGAAAATAGACGAGACACCAATGCCGGCGGCTGTGCCGGAAGAAAAGCAAGAACCATTCATCAATAGACTTGTTCCCTATAAAAAATATATAGCAACGGGCGCTATCATATTTATTGCTGCCGTCGTTACATTAGTTATTCTGAAGAAATCGCCACCCCAGCCGCAGGTTGCCGTTGGGCAGCCGGCAATTGTCGCCACTGTTCCGCCGGCCGCAGTCATTGCGCCGGTTAATCCGCCGGAACAGGCGGTTCCAGTAACGCCACCCGCGCCAGCAGCACCTCCTAAAGCTGTGGCAAAGCCTGTTGTCGCTGCAGCCGTTAAGCAGATGCCGCAATCGTTGCCTCCTCAACCGCAACAGAAAAGCGCAACTCCGTTAAAACCTTCTGTACCCGAGAACACGCCGGTAGTTGAAAAAAAGGCACCGGTCTTAAGCAGTGAAGGAACGGATAGCCTGGTGATTAAAGCAACTGAAGCAACATGGCTGAGAATGAAAATAGATCAGAATCCACCCTTTCAAGTCCTTTTAAAACCGGGAGAAGCAATTGAACGCAAAGGTGCCGGCTTTACAGTGGATGTCGGTAATGCCGGTGGAATAATTATGCAATTTAAAGGAAAAACAATCGAAAACCTGGGCAAGTCAGGTGAAGTAGTACACTTGCAACTACCATAAAAAAGCGTCAAATGAGGTGAGAAATGTTTGGAATAGGCGTACCGGAACTTTTAATAATATTAGTAATTGTCGTAATTATTTTTGGTGTCGGCAAGCTGCCGGAAATTGGCTCGGCACTGGGCAAGGGAATTAAAAATTTCAAGAAATCAGTAAGCGGCGATAGCGATTCTGCCAATGTTCCCGTTAAGAAAGAAGATGAGAAGAAGTAGCCGTCATGGCAAAGGGATCTTGCTCCAATAATTCCCCTTCATATATTAAAGCGCTATCTTTGGCGCAACCAGTATAGCGCTTTGGTACCAACTCCCTCCCCATCTTGATTTGGTTTAATAACTTTGAATGGTTAGGGTTTTTGCCCATCAGGGATACATCAGCCATCAGTTCTGGCTTGGAGATGGCACAGTCTGTTTGCCGGTTCAGCTTCACTATTCTTTAATTCTTAAATTAATTTTTAAATAATTTTTAAAATTATCATAATTATCGGTCATGGAGACGGCATCACCCTGGCGTTGATCGATATCCTTCATGCTTGCAGGAAGTTCCGGTGTGATCCCCAGAAGTGCTTCAATCTCTTCCGGGAATTTGGCCGGATGCGCTGTCTCCAGAGATACGGCCAGATTTTTATCAGCGTTGGCACTCCGGTATGCTTCCAGTCCGGCCCAACCGACAGCTCCGTGCTGTTCCAGAACTATTCGGTAGAGCTCGTAAATATTTTTGATGGTCTGGCGGGTCTCATCGTCGGCAATACTTACCGAAAAAATATATTTCCTCATTTCTGCGATATCGGGGTAGCGGTGTACAGTGCCTGAACGATCAACGGTGCCGCCGTATAATTCAAAGAAACGCGCCAGATTGCTGGGATGGCCTACATTCATGGCATTGGAGATACAGTCGCGGGACGGGGCAACTTTACGGTAAATTCCGGAAGCCAGATATTGGGGGAATTCATCATTCTCGTTAGTCGGCATGACCAGCTTAGCGACAGGCACACCCATGCGTCGTGCGTATTCACAGCCCAGCGCATTGCCGAAATTTCCCGAAGGCACCGAAAAAACTATTTGTTCGCCCGGCGCGGCCAGTTGCGCATAAGCATAAACGTAGTAAATGCTCTGGGGCAGAATCCGGCCGAAATTAATCGAGTTGGCCGAGGTCAAATTAAATTTTGTAAGTTCCGGATCGGAGAAGGCCTGTTTGACTAAATTCTGACAATCGTCAAATTTGCCGTCGATGGAGAGCGCCTGAACATTACCACCGATTGTGTCGAGCTGCTTCTTTTGCCGCAAGCTCACTTCTGCGGCCGGATAAAGAATGGTAACATTGATGCCGGCGACACCGTGGAAGGCATCGCCCACGGCGCTGCCCGTGTCACCGGACGTGGCCACAAGAACATTGAGCCTTTCGCCTGAAGGGCGGCAATGACTCATCAACCGCGCCATCATGCGCGCCGCAAAATCTTTAAAAGATGCCGTCGGCCCTTGATCCAAACGTAAAACAAATGCCCGCGGATAGACTTCTTCCAGGGGGACAGGATAATTATAGGCATCAACAACAACTTTTGCTAAAACTTCCCGGGAGAATTCATCAGCAAGAAATGCTTCGGCCACGAGCAAGGCTGTTTCGCGGTAGGGCTTGCCCTTTAAGGCATGAATATCCTTCAGAGAAAGCTGTGGAATGTAATCAGGCACAAATAATCCTTCATCCGGCGCCTGCCCGGCAATCAGGGCTTCCTTAAACGTAACAGAGCCTGCGAATGGCATAATTCCCGCGTTATTTGTTAAATGGCGATTGGTGCTGTAGTAACGAATGGGCATTTATTTTCCTCTTGTTCAGTTATTGGTCCCTTTAAACTTATTGTGAAAAATAAATCAATGAAAAATAGAAGATGCCGCCGGAAGAAACAACAGGTAAGACTCCAGTATTTCCTGTAGGAAAATATATCCGTATGTGTTAAAAATAACGAACAGACATTGTGCAGAAAACAATGTGCACTAATTCCAGGTAAAGATTAAATGATGGAAAAGAAAAATATCCGGCTGACGGAAACAGTTCATGGCGCGGGTTGAGCCTGTAAAATAGGTCCGGGCGACCTGAAAGAGGCTTTGCGCGATTTACCGCTGGTATCTGACCCGAATTTACTTACGGGTATTGAGCACGCGGAAGATGCCGGGGTGTATAAACTCAGCCCGGAACTTGCCCTGGTGCAAACGGTCGATTTTTTTACTCCCACGGTTGATGATCCGTATACCTTCGGCCAGATAGCGGCGACCAATGCTCTCAATGATGTCTATGCCATGGGTGGCAAACCACTTACGGCAATGAACATTGTCTGTTTCCCGGTCAAAGAAATGGATATCAGCATATTGCGGGAGGTTTTACGGGGCGGCCTGGATAAAATGCGCGAGGCCGGTGTATTGCTGGTTGGCGGCCATAGCGTGGAAGATAATGAAATCAAGTACGGTCTTTCAGTAACCGGTGTAATTCATCCGGATAAAGTTTTATTTAACCGTGGCGCTTTGGCCGGAGACAGCCTTATTTTAACCAAACCATTAGGCACCGGTATTGTGAGCACAGCCGTCAAAGGCGGCGAGATTGATCAGCAACTGTTACTGCAATCCATCGATTCCATGACCCGGCTGAATAAAACAGCAGCCGAGTTAATTATGGAAAATGACGGCATTCATGCATGTACAGATATAACCGGCTTCGGCTTTTTAGGCCACGCCTGTGAAATGATTGAGGGCAGTAATGTCGGCTTGCGCATAAATTCGGCAACAGTTCCCGTTTTTAACGGCCTGCAAAAAATAGTCGAGGAAGGTTTTGTCCCCGGCGGGCTTTACCGAAATAAAAATTTTCGTATCGATCAGATTGAAACCAGGGATAGTTGCCCGGCCTGGTTGCTGGATGTTTTTTTTGATCCGCAAACCGCCGGTGGGCTGTTTTTCAGCTTGCCTGCGGAGACGGCCGCATATCTTATTGAAAAAATGCATTCCGCCGGAATCGGCGATGCTGCTATTGTCGGCGAAGTTGTTTCAGATCATCCAGGCAGGATATTTGTTTATTAAGCTGGCAGCTTTTAATTCATGAGTCGAGAATCGCTTCTTATCAAGAAAGAAACAGAACTGAATTTGGCCAAGCTAATGTCCCTTGCTGAGCCTAAAGATTCATTACTACTCCTGCTTCACGGTAGTCCCGATCCCGATTCCGTTGCCTCGGCGATGGCCCTGCAAGAGCTGATCCAGAGAACTCGAGGGCTTTCCCGGAGTGTTATTGCCTCTACAGAGCCGCTGGCCAGACAACAGAATTACGATTTTATTTTTTCCATGCGGATTAATATCCAATTGGTTAGTAACATCGATTTAGCATCCTATCGCCTGGTTGCCCTTGTCGATGCTCAACCTTCTTTTCTGGACGGCATATTAAGCTTTCTGCAACCGCACATAGTATTTGATCATCATCCGCGCGAAGGTGAATGGCTTGCTCCGGTAGAAGATATCCGTCCGGGCTATGGAGCCCTATCGAGCATCATGACCGAATATCTGCTCTGTGCCGGCATCAAGATCCCCCGCCTTCTGCATACGGCCCTTCTCTATGGAATTAAAACGGATACCGATAATTTCGACCGCGACACAATTGCCGAAGATATCAGCGCTTATACCTATCATATGAAATATGCCAACATGCAGCTGATCCGCCGAATTGAACTCAATCAAACACCCGTGCAATATTTAAAATATTTTGACGTGGCATTCCATCGCATGAATAATTTTCGCGGCCGCCGTATTTGTTATCTGGGAACAATAGAAAGTCCGGATGTTTGTGTCCAGGTAGCCGATTTTTATTTGCGGCTAATCGGCACTTATTATGTTGTAGTTGCCGGTATTGTTAACGACAGGCTTATAATTGTTTTTCGCGGAGATGGATACCGTCAGGATTGCGGGGCGCTGGCCCAAAAAGCCTTCGGGGGCTATGGCAATGGCGG
>CAYXZW010000081.1:0-9168 GCA_964469905.1 uncultured Smithella sp. | reverse complement strand
ATAGCAATTTTTGTTTCAATTTCCGGTGGTTGAATATCCGCAATTAACCCCCATTCAAAACGGGAACGCAATCTTCCTTCCAGATTGGGGATATCTTTGGGAAATTTATCACTACTGACAACAATTTGTTTACCGGAATCATGTAAAGTATTGAAAGTATGAAAAAATTCTTCCTGAGTGCGCTCTTTTCCTGCTAAAAAATGAATATCATCAATTAGTAAACAACCTATATTACGATATCTTTCTCTGAATTTAGGCATGCGATCGTAGCGGATAGAATTAATCATTTCATTCATAAATTCTTCCGCGGAGACATACATTATATTTAAATTAGGATGGGCAGAAGCCGTTAACAATCCGATAGAATTAAGTAGATGGGTTTTACCTAATCCGGAACCTCCATAAAGAAAGAGAGGATTATAGTTTTTTGCCGGCTGTTTAGCTACGGCAATTGATGCGGCATGAGCAAACTGGTTGCAGGGGCCGACAACAAATCTATCAAAAGTGTAATTTCCATTCAGCGGGGATAAGTTCTTATTTTTAATATCTATATTTGTAGAATGTTTAACACTTTTATGTACATCCGTTTTAGTATCTGATTTCTTTTCAATATTTTTGGAAAGAACAAATTCAACATCAACATCAATTCCAATAATTTTTTCCAGTGAATGTTTGATGGTGGAGGAATAATTATCTAAAAGCCAATCCTTAAAAAACTTATTGGGAACGGCAAGCCGCACGCAATTATCTTCCATGGCGACAATTTCAATCGGCTTAATCCATGTATCAAAATTTTGCTTGTTTAATTTATCTTGAATGACTTTAGTAGCTTTATCCCAAACTGTTTCCACAAACCAACCTTTTATAAACAATGTTATCAACAAGTGTTGATAAATAATTGAATCTTTCCTTGTTTTTAATCATCCAGAATCATACTTGCCAAACGGTTTAATTCATCAAGTGATGTGAAACTCACTTCTATTATGCCTTTGTTGTTACCACCCTTAATTTTTACTTTTGCCATAAATTTGCCAGCTAGTGCCTTTTCCAAATCGGCCAAGAAGCGATCTCGAGCAACTGGTTTTTTAGCTGACGGTTGTGTTTTGAAGGATTGTATTAATCTTTCGGTCTCCCTGACGTTTAATCCTTTTTTTAAAATTAAATCCAGTACTTTATTTTGCTCAGCAAGGGCAGCCAAAGACAACAAACAACGCGCATGACCGGATGTAATAGTTTTTTCAATTAAAGCCGTTTTTGCTTTGGCCGGTAATTTTAAGAGCCGGACGGTATTGGCAATGGTGGAGCGATCCTTGCCAACACGAACTGCAATTTCTTCCTGAGAAAGCCGGAATGTTTCAATTAGTGTTATATAAGCATTAGCTTCTTCCAGGGGATTTAATTCTTCACGCTGGATATTTTCAATAAGCGACATTTCCGCTGCTTCCATGTCTGAAGCTTCACGAATGACAATAGGTACATCTTTTAATCCTGCAGCCTGGGCAGCCCGCCAGCGTCGTTCGCCGGCAATAATCTCATATCCCTTGTCTTGCCGGCGGACAACTATCGGCTGAATGATGCCGCTTTTTTTAATCGAAGAAACAAGCTGTTTTTGATCCTGAGCGTTAAAATTTTTGCGCGGTTGATAACGATTCGGGCGTAATTCCTCAATGCCGCAGATCGTTTGCGGAGTTTTCTTGCCGATATCGTTGAGTAAATCAGGAAACATGGCACCCAGACCCTTACCCAATGCATTCTTCTGTGCCATCTACAATCCCCCTTGAATTATTTCCTGGGCAAGTTCCAGATAAGCCAGTGCTCCACGTGATTTGATGTCATAAAGAATTATGGGCAAACCGTGGCTGGGGCTTTCTGAGAGCCGGACATTGCGAGGGATTACCGTTTTAAACACTTTATTCCCGAAGTGCTTACGGACGTCTTCGCTGACCCGGTGTGCCAGTGTATTGCGTGCATCAAACATAGTCAGTAATATTCCACCCAGGGATAACTGCGGATTTAATCCGGCCTTCACTAACTTTACTGTATTGAGCAAATATCCTAAACCTTCCATTGCAAAATACTCACACTGCAAGGGAACAATAACGTAATCGGCAGCAACGAGGGCGTTGATAGTCATAACTCCAAGCGAGGGCGGACAGTCAATTACTATATATTCATAATTTCTTTCCATCGCTTTGAGCAAATGCATCAATCGTTTTTCTTTTTCCTCAACATTGACCAATTCTACTTCAATGCCAATTAAATCCTGGTTGGAAGGAATTAAGTCAAGATGAGGAATCACAGTAGAAATTATGACTTTTTCCAGTGGCACTTGCCCGATCATGGCGTGATATAAATTTTCGTTCTGTAAGATGTTGCTATCCGCACCCATCCCACTGGTCGTATTGCCTTGAGAGTCGCCATCGATGAGCAAGGTTTTTTTTTCCGCAGCAGCCAGAGAGGCGGACAGATTAATTGCCGTAGTCGTTTTGCCGACGCCGCCTTTTTGGTTTGCTATACATATAATATTATTCATTATTTTATAGAACATCTTCTGGGAAAGTCTTTTGGAAAAACTGCCGTTACCACTAGCATAAAAAAGATATTTTTAGAAGGCTTTTCTACCTTATTTTACCTTTTCCCCAATAATAATTTTCCTGGTAATGTCCGAGGGTTCCTGTAGAATATCATTTTGAAATAACTGATGAAATCCATGATGCTGGGCAGCCGGCAACGCTTGCAAAATTTCATCGGCTATGTCCTTGCCTTTTAAGGCAATTATCTTACCGCCGGGTTTCAGAAAAAATGCTCCCCAAGGCATCATTTCCGGAAGTTTAAAAGCAGCCCGTGAGATCATTACGTCAAAAAAATCTTTCCACTCGGCAAGCAAAAGCAGGTTTTCGACACGCTCGTGCAAAACGAAGGTATCCGGAAGATTAAGCAAGCGGATAATATGTTTTAAAAAGGAAACTTTTTTGCGATTTGTTTCTAAAAGATAAAGCTGTAAAGCCGGAGATGCAATTTTCAGCGGAATGCCGGGAAAGCCGGCACCGCAACCGATATCAATGATGCGGATATTACCTTCTCCAATAAATGGCAGAGCATTCAAAGAATCCAGAAAATGCCGGCTCACAATTTCCTGCGCTGATTTGTCGGAAATTAAATTTGTTTTGGCATTCCATTTGAGTAATTCCTGCTGAAATACGTCAAATTGTGCCAATTGTCCGTCATTTAAAACAATACCCCGTTTTGTAGCAAACGCTCCTAATTCACTAATTTTTTTTTCCATGATCATAGATACCAAAAGGAGGCCCGGCAAGCAAATGAAAATTATCCGTGCATTTCCATGCTGATTTTTATAGAAGAAATCAATATGGGCTGGAGGAGAAAGATCAATGTCATCTGCGGCAAAAACTAAAAACATCAGCATCGTTTTATATAAGCCAAAATATGCCGGAAATGTCGGATCCATTGCCCGGGCCGCAAAAAACATGGGCATAAACAATATTATTGTGGCAGGGAGGGCCGATTTTGACCGCGAGGAAATGCAGCAGCGCTCCACTCATCTGGCTGCTGATGTTTTAGATTCCATCCAGTATTTTACAGGCATTGAAGAAGCACTGGGCAGCTTTAATTATATAGTCGGCACAACCGCCCGTCTCGGTAAAGCCCGCGGGCCGTTTATAACGCCACGCGCGGCAGCCGGCGATATTGCCGATATCTCTCAGCAAAACAAGGTTGCCCTTCTTTTCGGCCCGGAAGATACCGGGTTGGCCAATGAGCAGTTGCGCATCTGCCACGCAATTGTTACCATTCCCACATCCCGGGAATTCACGTCTCTTAATCTTTCTCATGCTGTTATGATTCTGTGCTATGAAATATTTATTGCCTCGTCTGCGGCAGTTACGCGAGCAGAGACAACATCCAAATTAGCTTTATCCTCGGAACTGGAAGGAATGTACGGACAAATCAAAACATTGCTTGCCGATATCGAATTTCTAAATCCGGAAAATCCCGATTACTGGATGATGCATCTGCGTCGCTTTTTTGCCCGCTCAGGATTACTCAGCCGGGAGGTTAAAATAATCCGCGGCATTTGCCGTCAGTTGGAATGGTCGTTGCGCCACAAAAAACCTTGACTTTGCGGGGCAGTTCTCATAGGGATTGCAAATATAAAAAAGGCTGTTCTGGTGCTGTCTTCGGACGGCAGCAGATTGGTATTACAAGCCCGGGTAACCAACGGGAGAGACAATCGGATAGAATATTAATGGAGGTCTGCAATATGAGAAAAATATTTTCTTTTACCGGGGCGAAAAAAATTATTTTTGGCAATGGTTCATTTCACGCTTTAGTCAGCCATATCAAAGAACTGAATGCGAAAAATCCTTTAGTAGTTATTGATAAAAATCTGGCGAAAGCGGGTTTTCAGGAGGCAGTCGCCAACCTGCTTATTCCGGAAGGCATGAAATATACCGTTTATGATAAGGTCGAGCCGGAGCCCAGAATTGAATTGGCTGATGAGGGTGCCGCTTTGGCCCGAAAAAATAAATGCGACATAGTCATTGGTATTGGCGGCGGCAGCGCCATGGACGTAGCCAAGGCCATTGCCGTATTGGCAACAAACAAAGGCTCTGCTGTCGATTATCTTGGTTTAAATAAAATTCCTGAGCCCGGTCTGCCGTCAATCATGATTCCCACAACTGCCGGTACCGGCAGCGAAGTTACCTTTACCGCTGTTTTTGTCCGCAAGAATTTAAAAAAGAAAGAAGGAATGAACAGCCCGTATCTTTATCCTGCCCTGGCATTATTGGATCCGGAATTAACTCTGAGCTTGCCTCCCCGCCCAACAGCCGAAACAGGAATTGACGCTTTGTGCCATGCCATTGAATCTTACACATCGGTTAATGCTTCGCCTATGAGTGAACTTTTTTCCTTACAGGCAATAGTGCTCATTGCGGAGAATTTACGCACCTGTGTCCATGACGGCAAGAATTTGAAAGCACGCGAGAACATGCTGCTGGGAAGTTTGTATGCCGGGCTGGGTCTGGCGAATGCCGGTGTGACAGCCGTGCATTCCCTATCCTACCCGCTGGGCGGCAAATATGGAATCGGTCACGGGTTGGCCAATACCTTAATGTTACCGGCGACCATGGCTTTTAATATGCCGTCCGCCCTTGATAAATTTGCCGATATCGCGGAAGCGATGGGTGAAATTACCGATGATTTGCCGGTGCGCGAAGCTGCTTATCTGGCTTTGGAAGCGGTGGAATCATTAATTGAAGATTGCGGTATTTATTCTTCGCTGGAAGAATTCGGTATTACGGAAAAAGATTTTCCCGCATTAGCCGATGTTGCTCTGACGGTAGCACGGCCCCTGGAAAATAATCCCCGTAAAGTTACCAAAGAAGATGCAATAGAAATTTATACTGATGCTTTTTGATAAACTTAAGGAGGAATAGCACACATGGCTGGTGCAGAACTAATTGGACCCGAAGAAATCAAGGAAGTAATGGATGTGCTTCAAACAGGCATCCTGATGCGTTACAACTTCGATGAAGCAAGAAACCATGTTTTTAAAGTAAGAGAATTTGAGGAAGCCTTTGCCAGCTATTGCGGGGCCGGTTACGCATTGGGCGTGACTTCCGGCTCGTCAGCGCTCAAAGTTGCGTTGACTGCTTTAGATGTCGGTCCCGGGGATGAAGTACTGGTCCCGGCCTTTACGTTTCTGGCAACTTACGAAGCCGTGCTGGAAGTTGGTGCCATTCCCGTGATGGTGGATATCGATGAGACTCTCAATCTTGATCCGCAGGAGATTGAAAAGAAAAAAACGCAATATACCAAGGCTGTCATTCCTGTTCATATGTGCGGTTCGGCGGCCAACATTGATAAGATTGTGGAGATTGCCCGCAAGAACAATCTTCTAATTCTGGAAGATAACGCCCAGGGCTGCGGAGCAAGCTTCCAGGGCAAAAAGCTCGGCACCTTCGGGGATATGGGTATTTTCAGTTTCGACTATGTAAAAACCTTGACCACCGGCGAAGGCGGTATGGTGCTTACTAACAGTCTTGATCTGTACCACCGTGCCGAGTGGTATCATGACCACGGTCATGATCATAATCCTAAAGTCAGCCGTGGACTGGAAGGCCGGACCATTCTTGGTTTTAACTACCGGATGAATGAGTTGCAGGGAGCTCTGGGGTTGGCGCAGTTGCGCAAACTCGATTATATTGTTGCCGAACAACAGAAAAATAAAAAAGTTCTCAAGGATGCTCTGGCACAAGTCCCGGGCGTTGGTTTCCGTCATCTGCCTGATCCCGCCGGAGATTCCGCCACATTTTTGGCTTTCAATCTGCCGGATGAAGCTGTGGCTCAGAGATTCCAGAACATGCTCTCGGCTGAAGGTGTTGACACTGTTTGCTACAAGAGAAACGCCTGGCATTATGTGCCGAACTGGGAACATTTTCTGGCGAAGGTAACAGCTAACTCTAAAAAATATCCTTTTACAGATCCTTCCTACAAGGGCAAGGTTCAGTACACTCGGGAAAGCATTCCGCAGGCGGAAGACCTGTTAGGTCGGACACTGGTAATGGGTATATCAGTGAAAATGAGTCCGGAAAAGTTAAATCAAATTAAGAAGGGCATAGAGCAGGCCGCTAAAAATATGTAATTCCAATTCTCAATCAAAATTCTGTATTCGACAGATGAAAGTGATCACGTGTGAAGCAAGATTTCTTCATCTGTCGTTTTTATAATAGCGGAGCAAAAATGAAAAGAGATGTTGTTTGCATTATCCCATCGCGTTACGAATCGAGCCGTTTTCCCGGCAAGCCTTTGGCCGACCTATGCGGCAAGCCCATGATTCAGCATGTCTATGAACGGGTTGCCCGCGCCAAAGCGATTCCCTATGTGGCCGTAGCCACCGACGATGAACGTATTTTTGCCGCCGTCCGGAAATTCGGCGGCAATGCCGTGATGACTGCTGCCACGCACCGTTCCGGCACGGATCGAATTGCCGAAGCCGTGGCATCGCTGAACCTCGCACCGGAGGCTATTGTAGTCAACATCCAAGGCGATCAGCCGATCTTTGAACCGGTGCAGGTGGACGAAGTTATCGGTCCACTGCTGGACGATCCGGCAATAAACATGTCCACGTTAATTTATAAAATCATTCTGGAGGAAGAAATTACCCATCCGAATGCGGTGAAGACTGTGTTTGACGATCAAGGTTTTGCCCTGTATTTTTCCCGATCAACAGTCCCTTACGTCCGCGATAAAAAGCTGACCGCCGACTATTACAAACACCACGGTATTTATGCTTATCGCCGCGACTTTCTCGATACCTTCACCAAGCTGCCGGAAGGAAAGCTCGAAAAGCTCGAAGCCCTAGAACAACTCCGGGCATTGGAACATGGCTACAAAATCAAGGTAGTCATAACTCCCCACGACTCCGTGGAAGTGGATAACGAGCAGGAATTGGAAAGGGTAAGGCGAATTCTGACAGCACAAAAATGACAAGCAGGCTCTAAATATTGAGAGCCTGCTCAGAAAGTCAATTTGGCCTCTATTCAAGAAGTTGCTCGAAAATTAATAATCTGCCGGTTCAATCTTACCCTGCACCATAATTTTTGTCAGTACCCAGGCAATGTTATAGGCAGCGGTGTTCAGGCGAGCGCTGAAACCGGCTCCCCAGACTTGGGCGTAAGGATTGCCCGCTCGGCTGTTCACATTGACCATGCCGGAGAAAAGTTTCTTTCCGTCGGCGGCATTGGTGAAAGTAACCTTGCAGATAAACTCATCAGGCCGGGCCATCATGAAATTCCACTTCAGGATAATCTGGGTGACAGCTACTTCAACAATAATCCCCCGGTTAACTTTTTCCTTACCGGTCATCACGGCAACCTTTTTATTTTCAATATTTGCTTCTTTCAACAAAACAGGGAAAGCATCCGCAAATGCTTTGGGAATAGCCTTGCTGTCTGCTGCCCATTCCTCGGAAGTTGCATAACCCAGGTCTTTGGGATTAATAGAGCTGAAATCAATGGGTTTTATGGTGAACTCAGCCGCTGACTTAATTTGCTCGGAGGCAGCAGATGGCTGCTCCATTGTTGTGTAATATGCGGTAGCTCCGCAGGATGTTGCTAAACCCCACACCAAGAGACCTGTAAACCAAGAGAATATTCGGCGATATTTTTTCATTTTTCCGTTCCCCTTTTAATTGATTAAAATTATTTTCCGCCGGCCAGTTCACGGGAGCGCTTTGTTGCCGCTTCCACTGCGGCGATCAGCGTGGCCCGTATCTTTCCTTTTTCCAGTGCCTGCAGGCCGGCCGCGGTCGTGCCCGCCGGTGATGTTACCATGTCTTTGAGTTGCGCCGGATGCAGATTTCCCTCTAAGCAGAGTTTTGCCGATCCCAGCATCGTTTGGGCCGCTAGCTTTAATGCCAAGTCCCGAGGCAGCCCCATTTGCACACCGGCATCGGAGAGTGCTTCGAGCATAACAAAACAGTAGGCCGGACCGCTGCCGCTCAATCCGGTCACTGCATCCATCAACTTTTCATCCACTTCCACTGTGATTCCTACGGCATCAAAGATGGCTCGTGCCAGTTTTATGTCTGCTGCCGAGGCATTAGTCCCTTTGGTTACTGCAGTGGCCCCCGCCGAGGCCAGCGCCGGAGTGTTGGGCATTACCCGGATTACACGAGCGCCTTTGGTTAAATAACCTTCCACAAAACCGGTAGTGATACCGGCGGCAATGGATATCACGATTTTTGCTTTGTTCACGGCAGGAGCAATTTCTTTTAATGTTTGAGCCATGTTTTGCGGCTTGACGGCCAGTATAATAATATCGGCGTTCTTTACCGTTGCCTTATTTTCGCCGGATGCCTGCAATCCCAGTTCGGAGCGGATCGCTTGCAGGCGGGCTGCATCGATATCTGTAACCGTAATATCTTTTTGAGAAACGAGTTTACAGGAGATTAAACCCTGGGCGATGATGCTGCCCATCTTCCCGCCGCCGATGATTGCGATTTTTTCCCCTTTGAGCATGTGTCGATCTCCTTCGATTTCCGTCAGTTTCCGGTTTTTTTGTGAAATAACGCCCTGCCTTACCGGCGATTAATTCCACTTCTAAATCAAAGATGATATCGAGGCGGCAAGGAGGAGGCGACGAGGC
>CAYXZW010000080.1:0-9603 GCA_964469905.1 uncultured Smithella sp. | reverse complement strand
AGTCGGCGACGGCAAGATATTTGTCCTGGATCTGGCCGATTGCATTCGCATCAGCACCGGTGAACGCGGTGGCACAGCCATCGGTTAATGGAGCTATGAAAAGGGGAGTGATAATTGGATCAATGATTTATAGCAGCGGCGGCATGCGGGACGGATCAGCGACCGGGCCTCGCAGGCATCCAGATCAATAAAATAGCCGTACTTCGCGCACCAGTTGCTTTCCCTGGCCTGCAGGGAATTAACGTCGGAAATATATTCGCCATGATGATCGGGAAGTACCATTTTTTTCATCGGGAAAATATAAGAACTAACTGCTGTAAAAAGTCAACAGGAGAATGGTATTTCACTTCCCTCAAAAACAGAAAGCCCCCAAATTCCGGGGGCTTTCTTTATGGTAATTTATTTCTTTGCTGCTTTTTTGACGACTTTCTTTTTTGCTACCGGTTTGGCAATCACTTTCTTTTTCACCACCGGCTTTTTAGCCGCCGGTTTGGCCGGTTTCTTTTTAGCAACGGGCTTTACTTTTTTTACCGCAGCCTTCTTTTTAGAGACCGCCACGGCAACCTCTTTTTTCTTCGGTGCGACAGGGCCTTTATTCACCATGGGTTCTTCACAGCAAATAAGTTCCATCACGGCACAACCACACTCTTCGTCAACAATTACGGTCAGCCCACATACTTCACAGTTCAATGTATCTCCGGTTTTTACCCTCGACATTTTCATCCTCCTCGTTATTGATGGATTTGAATATTGGCCCTGCCTTTTATATTATGGAATAATTTAAATTACTCTAATTAAAAATTCAACAATTTTCAAGCATTGATTAAGTCATTGATTAAATTATTTCTTGATATTATACTTTCCGCCGACAAGTGAATCTTTTTTTCACATCTGTTTACAATATTCTGCGTTATGGAACTGTATGGAAAAAGCCCTGTTGATTATATTTTTAGTTCTATTTGCCGGACGGCACGTCTTACGCTATGCCTTGCAGCAGCTTAATATTTACCATTTACTTCAACACGGCAAAGAGATCCCGCCGGTATTTCAGGGCGTCATCGACAAGGGTACATTGGCCAAAATGGTGGACTATACGGTGGACAATACCCGTTTAGCCACCAGGGAGAATCTTGTTGATGATTTGGTGGAACTGGCCATTGTCCTTTTGTTTTTGCCTCTGCTCGTCAGCCTGATTGTGGCCGGGAAAATACCTTTTATCGGACAGGCGCTGATTTTTTTTGGCTTACTGGCCGCCATCGGCGGTATTGCTGGATTGCCTTTTGATCTTTATTCCACTTTTGTTCTGGAAAAGAAGTACGGCTTTTCAACTATCACCTGGCGTCTGTGGTTTACCGATCTGGCCAAATCTTTAGTCCTGTCGATCATTCTCCTGAGTATTTTAATCAGCGCCTTCATGGCCTTTATCGTTTACCTGCCGAATAGCTGGTGGTTCTGGGCCTGGGTTTTTTTTACAGCGTTTCAAATTTTAATGCTCTGGATTTATCCTGTGGTCATTGCCCCGTTGTTTAACAAATACGAACCCATCACGGATGAAGCGCTGACAGGGCAAATATCGTCGTTAATGGCGAAAGTCGGCCTGAAAGCTCAGGGCATTTATTCGGTGGACGAAGGAAAGCGCTCCCGGCATACAAATGCCTATTTTACCGGCATCGGCAAAACCAAGCGCATTGTTTTATTCGACACGTTGCTGGCATCGCACACCGCCGAAGAGATAATAGCCGTCCTGGCACATGAAATCGGCCACTGGAAAAAGAAACATATTGTAAAGCAATTAATCCTGATGATTGCCGCCTCGCTGGCGGGGCTATATTTTGTCTATAGCGTGGTCTCTGCCCCTGTTCTCTACCTTGCCTTCGGCATAACGGGAACACCGCTTTATGCCGGCCTTTTTCTGGTCTCGCTTTATCTTGGTTGTCTTGGATTCTTTGTAAGCCCCGTCGGCGCCGCAATAATGAGGCGCTATGAACGGGAAGCAGATGTGATGGCGGTGGAATTGACCGGAACCTCCGCACACATGATCAGCGCCCTTAAAAGACTAGCCTGCGACAATCTGGCTAATTTGCATCCGCATCCTTTGTATGTCTGGTTTTATTATTCGCATCCGCCGCTTCTGGAACGTATTGCCGATTTGCAGACCATGAGCTTAGGAAAAGGAGTTTAAAATGACCGTGCCACTCACAGGTTTAAGAATTCTTGATTTTACGCACCTTATTCCCGGACCGCTGGCAACGCTGCATTTAGCCGACATGGGCGCCCAGGTTCTCAAAATTGTCTCCCAGGCGCGGCCTGATGCCAGCAACCTGCAACCGCCATTTCTCCCCGACAGCAACATTTCGGCTGCGGCAGCTTATCTGGGACGCAATAAGCGCAGCATGTATTTGAATTTAAAAGATTTCCGGGCACAGAAAATAGTGCAGAAGCTGATTATGCATTATGACATTGTCATCGAGCAATTCCGGCCGGGCACGATGGCCAGGCTGAGTCTCGACTATGAAACGCTCCGCCAGGTTAATCCCGGTCTTATTTATTGCTCCATATCCAGCTATGGCCAGACGGGGCCGATGGCCGGGAAGGCCGGGTACGCTATTAATTACCTGGCGCGCTCCGGAATAATGTCTTCTTCATGCCCCAGGTGTGAAATACCGGTGTCTTCCGGCACCACCAACGCAGTTATCGGCATACTGGCGGCGGTAATAGGCCGCAACAAAACCGGCCAGGGCCAGCATATTGATATTTCCATCACCGACGGCCTGATTGCTTTAAACAACATTTATGCCGCCGCCTCTTTAATTGACGGCCAGAGTCCGGATTACGAAAGCACAATATTTAGCGTCGGCTCTCTTTATGGTTATTATGCAACAAAAGATGGAAAATATATAAGCGTCGGCTCTCTGGAGCCCCGGTTCAGCTTTGTTTTTTTTGAAACCATCGGCCGGCCGGACTTAATATCTCCTGAAGGTAAAAAGCCCGCAAATTCAGAGGAAGTTAAAAAGCAAATCCGGGATATTTTCCTGAGCAAAACAAGGGATGAATGGGCGGAAATCTTCCGCAAGGTGGATGCCTGCGTGGAACCGGTATTGACGGTGCAGGAAGCTCTGGATAATGAACAAAGCAAAGAACGGGGCATGGTTGTCGAGATTGATTTACCGCAGGGCGGCACAATAAAACAACCGGCCTTGCCCATCAGGTTTTCCTCCTATCAGCCGCACTATAAAAAAATCGGCGTACCCGCCGGAGCGGACACCAATGCCGTTATGCAGGAGCTTGGTTTCAACGAAGAACAAATTGCCGAAATGGAAAAATCGGGCCTTTTTGATTAATGGGGACTTATGCTCTTATCTGCAATCAACTCTCCGGCGAAAAAGCCTTTCCCCCTTTACCTAATATCGGCATAATATTTACATTGACGAATCCTTGCTATAAAGTTAAAAACGCGCAGAATAACATCAGGTGTGTTTTATGAAATCACGTATTTTAGTAATTGATGACGATGCCGTCGCCTGTGAGTTTCTGCAAGAAGCGCTCGCGCGCGAAGGCCATGACGTAGTCGCTTATACATCCGCCCTGGAAGCCTTGCAGCAGGACCTTTCCCGCTATGACTTGCTGATGTCGGATATCCGTATGCCCGGTATGGACGGATTGCAATTACTGGGCGAAGTGCAGAAAAAATGGCCGGATTTGCCGGTCATTCTGATGACAGCCTATGGATCGCTCGAAACCACAATGGAAGCAATCAGCCTGGGCGCCTGGGATTATATCAGCAAACCATTTTCTCCTGATGCGTGCCGGGCTATTGTCAAAAAGGTTCTCGAGGTCCGGGAATTGCGCGAGCGACGCCTGAAATTAGATTTGCCGGAAGCAGAAGAAGGGCCGAAATTAATCGGGTCATCAGCGGCAATGGTGGAATTTTATAAGCAGATTGCCCGTGTTGCCGATTCATCAGCCAGTGTTTTAATTGAAGGTGAAAGCGGCACCGGCAAAGAATTAACCGCCCGGTCGCTGCACAACATGTCCTCGCGCCGCGACAAAAAATTTGTTGTTGTCCACTGCGGGGCAATTCCCGACAATCTTCTGGAATCAGAGCTCTTCGGCTATGAAAAAGGATCATTTACGGGCGCCGATCATCAGCATGTAGGATTACTGGAGTCGGCTCAAGGCGGTACTGTTTTTCTCGATGAAATAACGGAAATGTCCACGGCTCTGCAAGGCAAGTTTTTGCGTTTCATGCAGAACGGCGAAGTAAGAAGAATCGGCGGCCACGAAGTGCGCCATGCTGCTGTTCGGGTGGTAGCGGCAGCCAATAAAAATATTGATGAAGAAGTTGCGCAGGGACGTTTCCGGCTCGATTTGCTCTACCGCTTTATTGTGCGGCTGCGAATTCCGCCCTTGCGCGAGCATACGGATGATATTCCGCTCCTCATCGAATCCATGTTGAAAAAATTCGGTTATCCCTCCGTGCGCATTTCCGTGGAGGCTATGGAATTGTTGATGGCTTATTCTTGGCCGGGAAATGTCCGGGAATTGCAAAATGTTCTGCAACAAACACTGCTGCTCTCACCTTTTGTGGTAATTTTGCCGGAAAATTTGCCGCAGCGTTTTGCGCGCCAAACAGCAAATAAGGAGAACTTAGATCTGCCGGATATGACACCGCTGGAACAGGCCGAAAGAGACAAAATTCTGCAAACACTCAAGGAAGCGCTCTGGAATCAAACCAAAGCGGCGCAGCTCCTGGGAATTGACCGCAAAACATTGCGCCTGAAGATTCGACGCTACGGTTTGCTCGATGAAAAGCTACCGGCAGGCAACCTTTAGTCTTTGATTCCGGCGATGATCTTGGCCAGCTTCTTTTTTTCTTCCAGATTCCCCTGCCGGGAAATCATAACCCGCTGCGCCTGCGGAGACCCCGCACCATGCATGGATTCTGTGCGATAGCCGACAGCGGCCGTTCCGAGAGTGATGTTTTCAATCAGCCGCATAATACGGACGCGATGCTCTGTGGGTACTGAAGCTATTCCCTGGAAATATTTTTCCACTACCGGGCCTATTTCCGGATGGCGCAAATCCTTTTCCGAGGCCATCGTAACCATCAATCCCCCGGCAATATCTTCCGCCAGCCGCGCAATCTCATAGGGCAACCTGGTCACATTCTGCTTGCAGACATTGGCCAGCAGCAAATTAATCAGATAATTACCGGAGGCGGTTGGCCCGCCTTCCGCCGAACAGGCAATTCCGCACGAGTAAAGAGTTTCATTGAGATGGATCATTTCGATCAGCTTGTCTTTAATGTGCGATGCTTTGGCAGCCCCGTTGTAATCGGCAGCCAGAGCCACCGCGCCGATCAGGACATCGCCGACGCCGACTTTACAGCCGCCATAGCTTTGGCGATGGTATCCGGCAAAGCGCTCCACCAGGGCGCCGGAAAATTCATACTCGCCGCACATCAGTACATTTTCCCAAGGTACGAATAAATTATCAAAAACCATCAGCGCTTCGTGGCCGCCGAAGTGATGATTGCCCACATCAATATTCCCGCCTTCGAGTTTCCGCGTATCACAGGATTGGCGGCCGTAAATATAGGAGATACCTTCCGCATCGGACGGCGCAACAAACGCCAGGGCATAATCGCTGTCCTCTTTGGTCATGGCAATGGTCGGCATCGCCAGAATCCAGTGCGAATTAATGGCGCCGGTTTGATGGGCCTTGGCGCCCCGGACAACAATG
Source organism: uncultured Smithella sp. (assembly GCA_964469905.1). Lineage (GTDB taxonomy): Bacteria > Desulfobacterota > Syntrophia > Syntrophales > Smithellaceae > MVRV01. Next base: position 3,861 of record CAYXZW010000080.1, on the reverse strand, counting down.
CCATCCTTCCTTCTTTCCACTACACGGGTGTAAAGATCCGGATCGGCCTGGCGCGAAGGCGGCAGACCCCGGTCGCCTTTGGGATCAGTCATGGCTCCATCGACCGTCAGATCCTCTTCCTGCATCATAAGCAGGAATTTCAGAAATCTTTCATGATATTTTGTGCCGAGTTTTTTATCCATTTCAAAGGTGACGCTGTCCACGGCATTGATGGCGTCCATCCCTACGCACCGCTGAAAGCACGCCCCGGTTTTCTGTCCCAGCAGCCGCTGCATTTTAACTTTTTTGATCAGGTCTTCGGTGTTCCGGTGTAAATGACAGAACCGGTTGATTTTGTGCCCGGTCAGGTGTGATGTCGCCGTCATCAGGGCCTCATGCTGCGGATTGTGCGCCAGGGCGTAAGTCATTTTTACGGAATTCAGGGAAGGCCGAATAATAGGGTGATCCACCGGATTGGCAACGAGTTCACCGAGTAGATAGACTTTAAGATTGAGTTTGCGCAGACTTGCTTCATATTGCTCAGCATTTTTCAGTGCCATTACGGGGGACCTCCTTTTAGATCAAGATCGCTCGCCGTCATCAGATACCGGTAAATAAAGGGTAATTGATGTTCCTTGGGCCTGCGAACTTTTAATTTCCATCTTACCGCCATGAGCCTTGACAATATCCCGGACAATAGCCAGCCCCAATCCGCGCATACCCTCATCCTTGTGGGAACTGTAAAAAGGCTCGCAGGCCTTATCGAGCATCTCCGGTGACATACCCGAACCTGTATCGCTGATTGTTATTGATACCATCCGTTCCCGGGGTATGGCCTTTGCCATGACCGATATTTTCCCCCCTGTCGGCATTGCTTCGAGAGAATTTTGAATAATATTAAACAGAGCTGTTTGAATGCGGTAGCGATCCAGATATAATGGTGTAATGCCGGCATCAATATCAACGTTCATAGTAATATTGTTTTTCCGCATCAGTGGTTCAACTAACGGTATTGTTTCGTTTAAAATATTCTGAATGGTCAGAATCTCAAAATTAGGCTCCGGCAACCTTGTCGCCCGACGAACATTCTGGATGACATTATCGAGCCTTTGGGTTTGCTGTACAATCAGTTGCAGCTTGTGGGCCACATCCGGCGGCCAGCCTTCCCGCTCCAGCAGAAGATTGGCGAGACCGCCGATGGAATGAAGGGGCGTGCCTAAATCGTGGGCCAGATTAGCCGTTAAATGCCCCAGAGCGGTTAATTGTTTTAAATCATCAACTTGTTTTTGCAGTTGGACAACTTTAAGTGTTTCTTCTTTCACACGGTCTTCCAGATGTCTGGTTAAATCCAGATTGCTGGCCATTACCTGCTGAATTTCCGTAGCCATGATGTTGAAATGATCCGCTAGCTGTCCCCATTCGTCCCGCCGGACGATCGGAATCCGTTTAATGTATTGTCCCTTTTGGGACTCATCTATTGTATCGATGATGAGGTTCAGCGGTCTGCCGATAATCCACCCATAACTCAAGCCCAGCACCAGCACAATAAGCAGCAACAAACCGACGCTGCTCAAAATCAACAGCTGGTTGGCGCGGGCCATAATTTCGGCATTGGCACGGGAAAAGCCGATGATGGCAACAACAATGCGGGAATCTTTTGTATCACCGGACACCGGATATATCAACCCCAGAGCCGGCCCGCTTTCAGTTGTTATTTCAACATAACGCGGTTCATTCTTTTCTGTAACCTGAGCAATAATATTATCCGGCCATTCATATTGAACCCGACTGGCACCGGCAATATAATCGACATTGCCGCGGTTGGTATCGAAAATGTCTATCCGAGCCAGACGAACATCCGATTGCACATGATCTTTCATTGCTGCATCAAGCGCAGCAAGGCCTCTTTTGGTGGGAAAATTCGAATAAAAGGTGCTGACTGTTTCGGCGACACCTTCGAGCCTCTTTACCTGCTGCTCGATAAGTATTCTATCGAGGGCCGTCAGTTGGATGAATCCCCAGATTGCCATAGTAACGGCAAGACCGGCTATAGTTACAGTGATCAACCTTGCCCTTACGGTAAAGTTTTCATTGTAGGTAATAATTCTCTGGAATATTTTTTTAATCATAACGGTAGGGAATATAACAGAAAGGAAACAAATTAACCAGCAGGGTATTGAAAACCATCCGTTTTAGCGCAAAAAAAAGGACAGGGATTAACCTGTCCTTTTTTCGCGTCATAAGTTAGTAATAAACTTATTTCTTGTCTGCCGGAGCTGCTTTTACATCTTCAGCTTTCTTCTCTTCGGCTTTCTTTGCTTTCTTTGCTTTCTTTTCTTTCTTTACTTTGGCAGGAGCGGCCTTTTCGTCAGCGGCTTTCTCTACCTTTGCGGGTGCTGCTGCGGGGGCGGCGGCCTTTTCAGGAGCTGCCATAACGGTGGTGCTAAATGCGAAAACCAATGCTACTACTAACAATGCTAAACGTTTCATCTTAAATCCTCCTTCTAAATTTGTTTTTTTTAATACTACCCTTAATAATATTTTAAGGGATTCCACACTATAATTAAGCTTCCAATAAACATATTACTTTTTAACTGGTATCGTTTTATCGGTGACAATTTCTTTTTTCCCTGCTTTTTTCGGAATTATTTTCGCCACCCGGGAAGCCAGCAAAGCACCGTCTTTTTCAATATAGGCTATTTTCACCGCATCATTGACAACAATATTTTCCGTAGGTTTGTCGAGAACGAAGTTCATGGTTTCCACATTATTCTTAACCGTACGTTCAATCTTAATTGCCTTATCCGAAATCTCTATAACTTTCCCCGTGGCATTCATTTTAGCAATTCTTACAGGACTGGCTTTAACCTGCTCAGCAGTGGCCGAAGTGGAAGCGGGTTTATCGGCAGCGAATGCTATTGCCGATAACAAAAAAGCTGCGCCAACGATATATAGTAAAGCCTTTTTCATACCCCTCCTCCTCCGTTAATTTCAGAAGGGTAATAGCAATGAGTGTGCCAACCTGACAAATATTTTCAGCAGCCATTATGTATTTGTAATTACTTGTAATATTATTTTATTGCTCTTTTTTCCGGTATTTCGTCCGCAGCAACAGGGGCTTTATTCCCCACATAGTGGGAGATTATTTAACAGCAGGGCAATGCGTTATTCTTATATCGTATTTCATTATTTGCGCTCGCGCCACCTCGTGTGACCTTTAGGTTATCAGGTGGTCACGCTTCACGAGATACGAATATATTTGATAGATTGACCGTATTAACCTTTCTTGGTAATGAAAACAAATGCAGCTTACGAAAACATCTTTTGATATCATTGTCGTGGGCGGTGGCGCTGCGGGAATGATGGCCGCGGGCAGCGCCGCCCGGCTCGGGGCAAGAGCATTGCTGCTGGAAAAGACGGACGGCTGCGGCAAAAAAATTCTGGTTTCCGGCAAAACCCGCTGTAATTTGACCAACGAGGCGGATTTAAAAAATTTTATTGCCATGTATGGCGTCAACGGCCGCTTTCTCTACAATGCTTTTCATCGTTTCTTCCGTACCGAGTTACTGAGCTTTTTCGCAAGTTATGGCGTGACCACAAAACTGGAAAGGGGCGGCCGGATTTTTCCTGTCTCGGATAATGCTCATGATGTTGTGCGTGCGCTGAAACACTACCTTAATGACCACAAAGTACAAATCGAATTAAACACCAGGGTAAACACCATCCGGAAGGAGAAAGGTAAATTTTATGAAATTCAGACATCCCGGGGCATTTATTCATCTCGCACCGTGATTTTAGCAACCGGGGGAGCTTCCTGGCCGCAAACAGGTTCGACCGGTGATGGATATAAAATCAGCTCTGAATTGGGGCATAATATAGTCA
>CAYXZW010000079.1:0-9835 GCA_964469905.1 uncultured Smithella sp. | reverse complement strand
ACAGCCTGATGAAACTCCGGCTGGTTGGGATCGGTTTGTTTGACTTTGGCGATAACATCTTTGATTACTGACATAACTAAATCCTCCTTAAAATTATTTATTTTATTACCCTGGTAACTAAATACATGAAAACGGTTGCCTAAAATTCCTCGACACTGTGGAGGTCTTCAAAGGCAATTACTGTGGACATCGCCCGGTTTTCGATGTCGATTCCCGCTTCATAGGCTGCAGCGATCGGGTTTAACCCGCCGACGAGAATCATTCCCGCTTTGTTGATGTCCACATCAGTCTGACAGATGGGATTGCCGGGATTGCCGAGAGAAAGAACTCCATGAATGCCCAACTTGCCCATCTGGACCATGATGTCTTCCACCAGATTGCGGCTGAGTGCCGGTATTTCGCGAAAATTGGCGAGTATTTTACCTTCACCTTTTTCAATAACCTGTTGTACCGAAGTCATTTTGCCGCGGATGAAAATCTCCGAAGGATCCAGCGATGATCCGGCATAATGAATGAGCTCGACAAAACGCAGCGGTACGCTGTTTCTAACCTGAAGAATACCGGCAAATTTGGAGTCGGTGGGAATGCCCTGCTTCAAAAGGATGCCGTTAATTAAAATGCTGCAAACGGAGGCAAGTCCGACTTTCCCTTCCGGGACAACTATTTCTCCGAGCTTTTCGCCAGCCGGTGCAACAGCAACGCGGTCGCTGACGGCAAGTTGTTTCTGGAAAACCGGTTTCATAATCCGGAGCGCTTTTTTGAAATCCTTCTCCGGGAAGAAGGAAATGTTAACCGGGACCATGCCGGTTTTTTTCTTGAGGCTGAAAGTGGTTTTAAAAGAGAGAACGTCAATGCGGGAAATGGACAGGCTGATTTTATCCTGAACACGGGCATTGGCAATTTCCTCCAGCCCGGCGCCGGTGATTATCCGGCCGTCACGCCGGCCGATAAGTCTGGTTAACCCTCTTTCGTCCATCAGCTTTAAATGATAGCGAACTGTCCTTTCGCTCAGTTTAACGCCCCGCTCCATCATCTGCCGGGCAATTACACGAGCGCCTGCCGGTTCTGAGCTTTCGTTCAGAATTCTCAGAATCAGCAGTACCTTCCGCTCAATATCTTCAGGGTTAAAAAGTTGTTTCATAAGACCATCGGCAAACGTTTGCCGTATTCCTAACCGCAAAAAAGTAATTTGTCAAATACAAAAATGTATTTTTTTTGAGATAAAAGGCTCAAAAATGTATTTTTTGGCCCGGGTCGGGAAAATATTATGCAATATTAAAGACTGACGGAGATGGTTTTTGAAGCTGATTATTGTGATGCTATTTAAAGAGGCATTCAGGGGATATTCATCTTTTTGTGCTTATAATAATTTGCAGTTATCTGTTGCATATGTGCCTGGTCGTTATTGTTTTATGATTAAAAATTAATATTTATCTTGACTTATCACCCCTCTAACCAATAATATTTTCAAAAAGCATACACTCTTTTTTGCCGGTTTAGGGAGTGACGAATTTTGTGGCAAATCTGATTTAAGTAAAAATATATCAAGCGAAAGCAGGGGAAATAATATTTATCATGGTAAATAACTTTATTAAGGTATTAATAATCATATTTACGGTTGCTTTCTCCATCGCCTGTGGGTTGCTTCTGGTTCGTTTTTCGATTCCGTTATATTTTAAGATATTATCTCCCATTCCTCAAACTCTAAGTAATTTTTATATCGTCATTGGTGTTTTTGCTTTACTGGTCGTCCTGCTGGATATTGTGCTTTTTAAAATGGGCAAATATAATTGGGCCATACTGATTACAGGAACGACGATTTTATTGCTTGTTTTTGGCATTCCGATATTTATGCTGGAAAATAATAATATGCTCTGGCAGCAGGCGGTCTCGAATAAATCCGGTCCGGTATATTTTATTGATTTCAGTGATGAGAGCATTTCTGCGCTAAAGTACTTGCAGAATATTTTTGTGCTGATCTGGGACAGAGTCTATTTGTATGTTTATGCAGGCATTGTTATCTATCCGGCCGGATATTTCTATTTGCGAAAGTTGGACTGGCGGATCGGAGGGGTAAGAATTAAACTGTAGACGGTTTGATTCCGGGCGCGCCACTATTCCATCTATTATTACATTATGGTGAGTTGATATGAAAAAAGCATACATCCTGGCGCTCGATCAGGGTACCACCAGTTCCCGGGCTATTCTGTATGACCGTGCCGGAAAAATCGTTAAAGTCGCTCAGAAAGAATTTACTCAGATTTATCCCAAAGCCGGCTGGGTGGAACATGACCCGATGGAAATCTGGGGGTCGCAAAGCGGTGTGGCCAGTGAAGTTCTGGCGGCCAGTGGAGTTTCCGCCGAAGAAGTGGCGGCAATCGGTATAACCAACCAGCGGGAAACAACGATTGTCTGGAACAGACACACGGGCGAACCAGTTTACAATGCAATTGTCTGGCAATGCCGCCGCACCGCCGGTATTTGCGATGACCTGAAGAAAAAGGGCTGGGAGGATTATATACGGGAAAACACCGGGCTGGTGATCGATGCTTATTTCTCCGCAACCAAAGTAAAGTGGATTCTCGATAATGTTCCCGGCGCAAGACGAAAAGCCGAAAAAGGTGATTTGATTTTCGGTAATGTTGATACCTGGCTCATCTGGAATCTAACAAAGGGCAAAGTTCACGTAACTGATTACAGTAACGCTTCCCGCACCATGTTCTACAACATCAAAGAGCTGAAATGGGATAAAAATATTTTAAAGGAGCTGGATATTCCGTCCTCCATGTTGCCGAAGGTAAAACCATCCAGTGCAGTATATGGCAAGGCTGATTCCCGGATACTGGGTGCAAAAATTCCTATTGCCGGTGATGCCGGCGATCAGCAGGCGGCATTGTTCGGGCAGGCCTGTTTTACGCCGGGAATGGCCAAGAATACTTACGGTACGGGCTGTTTTATGCTCATGTTGACCGGGGAAAAACGTGTGCAGTCGCAAAACGGTCTGCTGACGACTATTGCCTGGGGCATAGGCAATAAAATCGAATATGCGCTCGAAGGCAGTATTTTCATTGCCGGTGCGGCCGTGCAGTGGCTGCGCGACGAGCTGAAACTGATATACGATTCCAAAGACAGTGATTATTTTGCTGCGAAAGTGCCCGATTCCAACGGTGTTTATGTTGTTCCCGCTTTTGTCGGCCTTGGTGCTCCCTACTGGGATATGTATGCCCGAGGGGCCATTCTGGGGTTGACAAGGGGCACCACAAGAGATCATCTTATCCGTGCTACACTGGAATCTATCGCTTATCAAACCCGCGATGTATTAGAAGTAATGCGTACCGATTCCGGCATTGGTTTTCAGGAACTGCGCGTTGACGGCGGAGCATGTGCTAACGACTTCCTGATGCAATTTCAGGCGGATATTCTGGGAGTACCTGTAGAGAGACCGGAAATTATTGAAACAACGACACTGGGAGCTGCCTATCTGGCCGGATTGGCAGTGGGCTTCTGGAAAAATCAGTCCTCAATTTCCGAACAAAGGGTAGTAAACCGCAGATTCCTGCCGGGCATGGACGAGCAGAAGAGAGAAAAGATGTATGCTAAATGGAAGAAGGCTGTTAGCCGGGCAATGCACTGGGAAGAAGAATAGGGAGATAGACAGGCTGAGGACTGAAGGTTACGCGAGGTAACGCAATACAAAAGGCTCGAAGACCGGCGTATGCCGGTGAATACCGAAGCAGAAAGCAGTCATATCAACTCCTTGCTGCCGGTTTGTTTTTGAAAGCGCAAGGATATTAATAATCATTTTATAGGGAGGTTTTAAGGAATGAGACTTAGAAACAAAGTGGCAATTGTAACGGGATCCGGGCGTGGTATCGGTGAAGGCATTATTATGCGTTTTGTCGAGGAGGGAGCAAAAGTTGTCGTCAATGACGTCAATGAGGCGGATGCAAAAAGCGTTGTGGAGAAGGTTAAGGCCAAAGGCGGCCAGGCGGTGGCTGTGGTCGGCAGTGTGACTTCAAGGGAAACTGTTCAGAAAATAGTTGATACGGCAGTTCAGGAATTCGGAACTGTTGATATTATGGTTAATAACGCCGGCATTACCCGTGATTCGATCATGCATAAAATGACGGACGAACAGTGGGATTCGGTCATTGCCATCAATCTGACCGGCGTGTTTTACTGCATGCAGTGTGCGGGCAGGGTCATGCGGGAAAAGGGCTACGGCAAGATTGTCAATATTTCGTCAACCAGCGCTCTGGGAAATACAGGGCAGCTCAACTATTCCGCATCCAAGGCCGGCGTTATCGGAATGACGAAAACCGCCGCCAAGGAAATGGGACCAAAGAATATTAATGTCAATGCCATCGCTCCTGGTATGATCTGGACAGATATGTTGAAGAGTATGCCTCCGGAGACTATCAAACAAATGGATGCCATGCTGCCTTTCATTGTTCCCCTGAATCGCAAAGGATCTCCGTTGGATATTGCCAACCTGGCGCTGTTTTTGGCTTCCGATGAAAGTTCTTTCATTACCGGGCAGGTTATCTTTTGTGACGGCGGGATGAAAATATAAAGAGTTTTGTATTTTGGCCGGCAAAAGAAAAGGAATAAAGAAAACTGAATATCACTGATATAGCTTTTTTTCAGGCCGGGTCTTTGCGACTCGGCCTGACTTTTTTGTTCTCGAGACATAAATATTGTCTGTAATATTATCAAAGAGGAAGGAGTGTTTTGTTATGCCCAGCCGCAACAGAAAATCAAAACGTGATATTGAAAAAGGTTATTCCGCTAAACAATTTGTTGCTAAGTTGCGCCGGTTAGCGGATTGTATTGAACAAGGAGAAGTGTTCCGGATACAGGTGGCAGGGGAGCGTGTCACCGTTCCACCCAATGCATAATTAATATTGAACATGAACGCGAGGAAGGCAGTGAAGAAATCGAATTTCAAATCAAGTGGCCGTCTCTTAAAAAATGAAAAGTACCGATGAACAACTGAAAGAACGAGGCTTTATAAGCAATAAGGAACTTACGTGCCCTATATAAAACATAAAGGCAATACTGTCAGCAGGTACCCGGCCATGAAGGCCTAGGCACCTGCTGGATGGTTCATTTCACTTGATTATTTTTTTCATACTCTTCCTTTAAATTAATTTTCATGATCTTTCCTAATAATGAATCGACGTCCATCGCGCTCCAGTGGAGCGCGCTTAAAGCTTTCCGTCACGCTCTTTTTTAAGCGCCGCGAGGAGCTTCAGCTTTTTTAACATGCTTGTCCCGTTCTGCGCCGCGGCGAGCAGGGCCTTTTCAGCAGCGGTCGCGTGCTTCATGAGATCGAGTCCCATGCCCATCGGGTACGCGTTTGCATTCGCTGTGTCGCCGAACTTTTCGAGCAGGCTCTTGTACGTGTTGTTCCGGAACTCCGATGGGACCGCGTACGCGGACGGCAGGATACCCATCTTCTTCCCCGCCCTGACCAGGTCTTTCTGGAAGGCCGAATCGGCGAGCTCGATCATGGCCTTCGCGCGGTCTTGGATGGTGGCATAGCGGATGCAGCGCCATCCGTACTCGGTAACCACGTGGTCCATCTTGTTGCGCGGCACGCCCACCGCGTTCCTGACCGAGGGAAGGATGGAGCTCATGAGCGGGTCGCCCTTCTCGTTCCTGTAAGCGGCGCGCAAGCACAGGATCGACTTCCCTCCCTCGCTCTTCATCGCCGACTCCTGGAACTCGAACTGCCCGCCCAAGCCGGTGTACTGCACGAAGCGCCCGTTCTTGAAATAGGCCTCGCTCGCCGCCTGGCTGAAGAGGTCCGCTTGGAGCGTGCTGTTCACCGCATGGTACTTCGGGAGCGAGGTGATGTATTCCTTGAGGTTCGTGGTATGCACCGAGGTCATGTGCACCTCCGGGTTCTCGTCCACGAACCGGTACAGCTCGTTCCCTCCCACGATGAACGAGCCGGTGAGGAGCACCTTGTTGCTGTCCTTCCGGTTGATCACGCCCTCCTTCACCAAGTAATGGAAGGCCGGGGAGATCATTTCCGAGTTACCGTTCAGGTTCGTCCTCCCCATCTGCTTCAGCCAGAAGGCGATCGAGTCGGCCATCTGCCCTATGCCAATCTGAAGTGTGGCGCCGTCTGGAATGATACATGCGATATTGTGCCCTATTGCATGCTCCACAACGGTGAGCGGCTGGTGCGGCATATTGAACAGCGGCTCGTCGCTTTTTACGACATAGTCTATGTATTTAGCGGGTATGTCGGCGTCCCCCCCCAGGCAGTAGGGCATGTCCGCGGTCTCGAGCAAGAGGATCTGGCCGCCGCGTTTTTTCACGTCCTCGATGCCGCGCGTCACGAGGTCCACGTTCGTGCCGCAGTTGAACTTCCCGTTCCGGTACGACGCCTTCATCGCTACCATGTTGAGCCCGCGCTCCACGATGCTCTCGTTCGCATCGCGGAAGTTGATGGGCGTGTAGTCCAGCTGCGCCTGCGGCACGTTCAGCGAATAGCCCGGGAGGTAAAAGAAGCAGTAGAATTTCAGGTAATCCGGGAGGGGCATCCCGTTCTTCGATGCCTCGACGCAGTCTTCCACGTAGTCAAAGGGCGTGTAGTATTCGAAGGCCCTCTTTAAAATGGGATTCATGATCTTCGCGCGGAGCCCCCCGGCCAGCTGCGGCTTCTGCAGCACCAGCCCCGCAAAGACCGTGAGGTCCAGCTCGCCGCGCTTCGCCTGTGCGGCCATGCAGTTCAGAAATTTATTTCCGGCCCCGATCCCCAGCGGGGAGAGCACGGACACCTTCCCGTCTAGCTTTTGTATGGCTAGATCGACCGCCTCCTGTACGGTATCGCACCTTTTCATAACATTCCTCCATAGGTATATACTTGAACGGCTGTCTCCAGAGTCTTTCCGATGGTTTGATGTGACGTAATCTCCATCTTCATAATTCCTCCTTTTTAATTAATTTAGATATTAAAATATACTCCCTTAACCGGGGTGCAAACTAAAAGGCGCCTGACCCGGACAGTAACCTTCTTGAAAGCTTTAACCGGTATCCATAATTTGGACTTATCGATTTCTCGAATAATATTAAAAGCATAAGTCTTGAAGAATGGGTTGAATGATAATACTTTTAGCAATGTTCATGCCCGTAGCATTTCTCGCCTGCAGCAAGGAATCAAATGATTGTTAAAAAGCGCATAAATAATTGATATAATTGTCAATAAAATTTGTCTTTTGTTAATGGTTTCCGGATTTTTCAGATTTAATTAGAGGAAGTTTGGCGTATTCTTGTCTCATAATTAATAATTAATTATGATTTTGATAATTATCTGGTATAAGCTTTGGTAATAATTTAGGGAGGGAATAATAAGATGGAAAGTTCAACTAATAATTCGGGGGAAATTCATAATCCTAATAATTTCCTTACAATTGATAAAAAATATTCTCTTACCGAGGAACGTTACGAAGGCATAAAGCTGTTTAGGGAAAAATTTTTTGCCAGCGACGACGAAGATGCCCGGACTTGTCTTTTCCTGTCTCCGGAGGTAGCCGACTCTTGGAATAGATCACGCAAACTAGGAATAAATCACAGGAAAATAGAGTATAAAAAATATCTTGAACCTGATGCATATAGTAAAATTGTAAATGATAACAGCCATCTTATTAACATTGCTAATCCTATTTTCACAGCCTTTAGAGAACTGCAAGCTTTTAATGGCAGTGCGTTATTTTTGTACCACGTAAGCGGCGTACCTCTGTTGCATCAAACTGAAAAAACCTATAACCCTATCCCCATGAACTACATTTATGATGAAAGCACCATCGGCACCTGCACCCATGCACTTGCAACATACCATAATTGCCCGATACAGATGCTTGGCTTGGAGTTCTACTGTGATGATTTCGCAAAACTTGATTTAATTGTTTCTGCCGCTCCCATACATGATGATACCGGAAAAGTCATCGGCGGTATAATGCTGCGTCAGGACATTCCAAATCCTCCTTGGGAAGAAAGCTGTAGGAATCTTTTTTTACATACGTTTGCTCTGACATACGCCATGGCAACCACGATAGAGAATGGTTTAAAACTCAGAACAAGCTATGACTTCCTGGAAACGACCAGAGATAATCTGGCATTCTCCTATGAAACGCTAAAAGCAACCTGGTCTCTAATCGACGAAGGGTTAATCGTGATTGATCAAACCGGTAAAATTAATCATATCAACAAGGAAGGTTGCCGGATATTAAATATAATGTCTGATGAAAAAAAGAATAAAAACATTAAGGACTTTCTAACGAAACAATCGCCGCTGCTGCAACTGGCTTTAAAAGGGCAAAACGTCGATATCGAAGAAACCATTTGTACAGGGGATGATGAGAAAAAATATCTAATAAGTATTCGACCAATCTCGAATCAGAGCAACAATAAGACAAGAAGCGCTGTTCTGAGACTAACTTCCATTGAAAAATTTGATGCTTTAGTAACCAAGAGGTCGGGGACCTCGGCCAGTTATCGTTTTAAGGATATTATCGGCGAAAGTAAAATATTTGTTTCTGCGTTAGAAGCGGCTCGACGATTCTCCTCTTCTCAAGAGAACATTCTGCTCTCCGGCGAAAGCGGGACAGGCAAGGAGCTTTTTGCTCAGTCTATTCATAACAATTATCGTCCTCAGGGCCCGTTCATAGCCGTGAACTGTGCGGCAATTCCCCGTAACTTAATTGAAAGTGAACTACTGGGTTATGAGGGAGGCAGCTTTACCGGCGCTGACCGAAGCGGAAGGCCGGGTAAAATTGAACTGGCCAATGGCGGCACTTTTTTCTTGGATGAAATTGGTGACATGCCTATGGAGCTTCAGGGTGTTTTGTTACGAGTGCTGGAGGATAAGAAGATTATGCGCCTGGGCGGGCGGCGTTATAACCACGTTGACTTCAAATTAGTCGCTGCAACGAATAAAGATCTCTACCAGATGGCAAAGAACGGCCTTTTCCGCGAAGATCTTTATTATCGACTATCAGTTTTAACGATTAAAATTCCAGCATTACGCGAAAGAGGAAACGATTTAGAAGTATTAATCCGTTATTTTATCGAGAGCTACTGCCGAAAAATAGGTCGAGCGATTCCCCAATTGAGCCCGGCATCTCTGAAGTTGATTAAGGAACACAAGTGGCCGGGTAATGTACGGCAACTGGAGAATGCCATGATATATGCGGTCAATGTAACAACAGGGAACGTTATTAATCCAGATAATTTGCCTGAGTATATTGACAAAAGTGCAATTACCCTGACAAAACCGGCGGAAAAGATGAGTCCCATCGTTTCATTGAAAGATTCTGAAAAAGAACTTATCAAGTCTGCCATTGCCGAGGCTAAATATGATGTGGCAACTGCCGCTCAGATGCTGAACATAAGTACACCCACCATGTATCGAAAATTGAAAATATTCGGCATTGAAAATAAAAGAATTTGGACAGCTAAGAGTAAAACTAACACTTAGTCCTTGTCAGAGAAGTGAATTGCACCCATAGATTTGAACAGTGCAGGTTAGGGCACCCTATACTTCCGCCATCGAAAAGCAATGTCTTATAAAATATAAAAATAAAACCCCGAAGGAGAATCCCACATGGAAAGATTGCTTGTAGTCGCATTGATGCTAATTGCCCTGCTGTCTTCAACGCTGGCCTTTGCCGGTAACATGTGCATGTGCGTTGGGGTAGGCTCCACTTATTTGTGTGGCGGCATAGGCGGTAATTGTGGCCAAAAGCGTGTCACCGTTCCACCCAATGCCATAATTAATATTGAACATGAACGCGAGGAAGGCAGTGAAGAAATCGAATTTCAA
>CAYXZW010000078.1:0-10436 GCA_964469905.1 uncultured Smithella sp. | reverse complement strand
ACTGGTGACCTCATCCTTACCAAGGATGTGCTCTACCGACTGAGCTACGTGGGCGCAATTGCTGAGGCTTTTCGCCTCCATTTCAACCAGAAAACGCTTGGAGCGGGAAACGGGATTCGAACCCGCGACCCTCAGCTTGGAAGGCTGACGCTCTAGCCACTGAGCTACTCCCGCTAATTTGTACTTCAAACAATGGTGGAGGGGGGAGGATTTGAACCTCCGTAGGCTTCGCCGGCAGATTTACAGTCTGCTCCCTTTGGCCACTCGGGAACCCCTCCAGCATATAATTCTTATCGAAACTGGAGCTGGCGATGGGACTCGAACCCGCAACCTGCTGATTACAAATCAGCTGCTCTACCGATTGAGCTACGCCAGCAAACCCTTTGCTAAAATTACCCTCTTATATCAACAAGTTATGAATTCAGGCACGCATAAACAACAGCACATATCCGCGCGAATTGCCGACTCTAATTTTTATGGTTGTGTTTGTCAAGTAAATTCTTATTTTTTTTTCCGAAAGCTGTTCATACGGAGATGGCAAGTATGATCAGAAAGAAACATTATCAGCGTTATTACTTGGTGGCATCTTAGGAGCTTCTCTGATAATTTTGTAACGTACCAGCAATGGTGATTCCGGCCTGATTTCAATCTGTCTTGTCTTTTCTACATTTTCTACAAGTACTTTCAAAGAATGCGTTCCGGCAATAAGGTTTTTCATTTGCTTACCGGATGCTTCGACCTCTTGATTATCTATGTATGCCTTCAGCTTGGGCAATTTCATAGAAGGGTTATCTGAAAAAGACTCTATGGCGAGAGAACCACGCAGTGCGACCTTTTTTAGTTGATGTTGACCTTCTCTTATATCGACCATGATGCTATGCAAATAATTTGTGCCTGGGAGGAACAGGGAGATCATGTGTTTGCCTTCGGTAAGTTCCAGAGAACAGCTGGAACGCTTACCGGTACTAACACCATCAACGGAGACTTCCGCCTCCGCCGGATCGGATACAATTTCGATTGTTCCTGTTTTAATCCGTGGCTTCTTATTACCATTGACAGAAACAAATTTCATCCCGATTATAGTATCGTAGCTCGGTATTGCAAACAGTACCGGTTGGTGCCGGGAAGAAAGCGAAGCGCCTCTGACTTCCACCTGATCAAACAGTTTAGTTACATTGCTGTACATGCCGTTAACCGTTATTTCTCGCATGTCCGAAACATCGGTATTCTTCCGCACAGTGTTGATATATTCAAAAATACAATAGCTCAAAGCACCGTGCTTCAGTTCAGCATACTCCGCCGAAGGCTGGTTTTCATTGCTGGAAGCGATAAAGGCGATTTTGGTTTGGCTTAAATCCGCGGCACTTTTTTTCTGCAAAATTACCACACCTCTCTGCTCGCCGCTCCCCCCCTCCAATTCAACGTTGAAGCCCAAATTCTCTGCAAACAGTGCACCGAAATTTTTGGCTCCGCTGTAACAGGAATCCAGAATCAAAACAATTTCCTTGGCTTGGACATCAGAAAGCTGTTTGATAAGCCACGCTTTGTTGATGAATGTCTCGTTATTGATCAGCCCACCGGACTCTTTATAAAAGGAACTTTTCCCGTTTGGAGTAACTATCTGGGCATCGTAGGGCGCTAGAAAAGCGTTGCTGGTGTTTGATTTAATATTGGGTGGCAAGCCATGCCCGGCAAACATAAATATCACATGATCCAGCGGTTTTTTATGACTCTGACGGACCAAGTCCGTTATAGTATTTATAATCCGCTGCTTGGTGGCCTCGCTGTTTAGCAATAAAACGATATCCGTTGAACGATATCCGGCATAATTTGTCAGCATTGCGTGCAACATCCGGACATCTTCGTCGGCATAGCGCAGACCATCGATATCCGCATATTGGCTGATGCCTATCAGCACGGCTTTATTATTGTTTTGGGCAAAAGCATTGGGGCAAAAAAAGAAAACACCGAGGAAGAACAAAGATAGATATGCTGCAATTATCTTCATAACATTAATTCTCACTGACAATCACTGTAAAACAGCATGGTCAATGTTTTTTATCCTTGATTATTAAGCCTCAGGCAACCACATTTATCAGGCCGCCTGAGGCATAATTATATAAATACCATAAGAAGAACAATGCAATTTATTATTGCTCTATCAAATCCATCTTCCGCCATTTTTAAAATTTGAATGTATAACCCAGCATACCAAAGGCACCCATTTTTGAACTGGAGCCGATATCGTTTCCGCCATTCAGATACTGATATTTACCGCCGATTTGCAAGTTAAGACCTTCCCAGATATTCCAGTAGAGTGTTCCCACCAAGGCGCCACCCACACCGGAGCCTGTCTTATCAAGCCCGTCGTCCCTTTTCCAATCTGCCCAGGAATAGATGAGCCGACCATCAGCTCTCAATCCAATATACTTGTTAAAGGGAATGATTGCACCCAGACCAATTAATGGTGATTTGTATGTTCGATCAATTATGCTTACCCGGCTCGAGTTATAAGTCCAAGTCCAACCGGTAACAAGCGTCTCTTTATCCTGCCTGATTGTTTGGTTATATCCGGCCATAACATACGGGTTAAAATGCGGACTCACCCTAAACAGCCAGCGCGCAGTTATTTCATGTTCGGACTGATCCTGAATTATAGTGGACGTAGCACCTGCAACACCCGAAAATGTGGAATCAATATCCCAGCTGCCTTTGCGGTAGGAATAAGCCAGCGTGAAAGCATCATACCCGAAAGTAATCGTGCCTCCGGGCATACTACCACTTATAGTACCGGTTGAGTAAAGAGTTCCGTTATTATTGGTTCTGTTATATGAACCGCTTATGTACCATAGCTCACCGCTGCCACCGATCAGCCATTTCTTCGGCTGGGCAACAGTGGGGTCTTTTAAAACCAATTCCTCCTCAATAATTCTTGCCTGTTCCTGAACAACCGGCTTATCCGCAGCAATTGGTTTATCTTCAGCAAACAGACCCGATGCCAACAACCCAAAAAACAGGAAAATGCCAAAAACAATCACAAAACTTATTCTTTTCATGACAGACTCCTTTCTTCATTAGATTGTGTTAAAATAAACAATTATTTGATAATCGAAAACTGAGACAAATCGTGAGGCAAGCGCTACAGGTAGAACAGGAAAATCAAAATAAGGAAGAGGTGGCGTAAGCTATATAGAAAACTACAGCCCTCATTGTGCTTAATACTACACCACGCTTTATCAATGTCAAGAAAATAAAGTACCCAGAAAAAGCGGCCGGCTAACCAACATCGCCAAAATAATCCGCTGAAAAAATATAAATTTCCGTTTCTTTATCCATCCATTGTTCAGAGGGCAGACCGGCCTTACAACAAGTTTCCCGCAGAAACGTTTCCCTGTCCCAACCATACTCAATTGCAACTTGCGGCAGCAGTAAACCGGAATTATATCCCCGGACAATATATAAACCGTGCTTTCCTACTTCAATTTCATTAATGTTTTTTATACGTTGCAGCGGGCTCAATACAGATATTTCCACTGATAAATCTTTAAGCTCATTATCTTGTAACGAAGGAAATCTGGGATCGTGAAAAGCGGCAGCCACGGCCATTTCCTGCACTGTTTCCCAAAGCGGCTTCATCGCCTTAATGTAGCCAATACATCCGCGCAAATGGCCTCTCTTTTTTAAAGTAACAAATGCACCTCTTTTTTCCTGAAGTGTTGCTGAATCCACTGTTATCTTGGGAAGATTATTATTGACTTTGCCGGAAATAGTTTTTATTGCAATATCCAGCAGAAGTTCTTTTTCTTGTGGCGTCAATTCCATATAAGCAATCCTCCTAGGCATAATAAACTGCAGCGGCATATCCGACCACGGAACTTCTGTCACCGGTGACATCTCCGGAATTGGCATATTTCAGCAACTGCGCCTTCTCCGCTCCCATCTTTTTCGCCACCAGCATGGCAACGGCCATGGGCCCGCCGCCGCACGCCTCACAGATATCACTATTCAGGCTTTCCAGCAGCCCGTCGGCATCAAAACTTTGTAAATGTTTTAAAGCTAACGCATCCATCTGCGAGGCTACATTGTAATTATGGAAATGGGATAAATCGGAACTGCCCACAATCAATACTTGTTTATCCTGTACGGCCGAATAAATTGCCTGGGCCAATTCATAGCAAGTATCTGCTCTCTGATCTCCCATCAAAAGAGGCACAAAGGAAACATCTTGCAGCGCAACCTGTAAAAAAGGCAATTGAATTTCCAGTGAATGTTCCTGTAAATGAGCAGCCGGAATATCTTTAACAATACCACTGAAATTTTTAATATTATCGGCCAAATCTTCGTCAACAGGCACTATACCTAACGGTGTCTCATAGCCGCCTCTGCTGTAAACGGACACACCCGGAAAAGCTACACGATGACTGGGGCCGACAATAACAATAGATTCATATTTTTTACCGCGAATAAGTTTGTAAGCATAGGCAGCCACTGGCCCGGAATAAACGTATCCGGCATGAGGAGCAATCAGGCCGAAAATCTCTCCTTCCAAACCTGAGTCCGGCACGTAAGAAAAATACTTTTCAATTTCCTGCTTAAGGGTTGCAGATTTACCGGGGTACCAGGAACCTGCTATTGCCGATTTTCGCAGATTATTCATAGGGCACCTCCGTATTGATAAACTTCACATTTACCGGATTATCAGCTACTGGATCCCGGATAGTTTCGCTTCCGGGATCAATTCCGTCAATACTTCAAACTTCGCTACGCTCGTTTTCAGTGAGTGTCATTGACTTAAAATGCCAGACTGGCCCTTGAGGCATATCCAGCACTTCCACATTGAGCAACGCCAGCTGAGACCGCAAATTATCGGCCTCCTGCCACTTATGTGCTTTTCGCGCGGCTTCTCTCTGGTCAATCAAATCCTGTATTTCTTTCGGGGCGGATAATACCTCAAAACTCATCACCCCGATAATTTCATTAATATTTCTCAAAGCCGCCAATATTTTGCCGCCATCTTTTTTATTTATTGTTCCCTGGCTTAAAGGAGCATTTATCTTGCCGATAAAATCAAAAAGCACAGCCAGGGCAACGGCTATATTCAAATCATCATCCAGGGCGGCGGCAAAGCCGTTTTTAAGATCGTAAATCAGTTGATCCAACTCTGCATAACCATTGCCAGCACCATTTGCAGCATGAAGCCGGCAAACAAACATATCGAGTCTTTTGACATTATTCCTGGCGGTCTCCATTGCCTCTTCCGAATAATTAAGCGGCTTGCGATAATGCACTCCCAACAAGAAAAAACGCACATCACGGCCCGAATAACCTTTTTGGAACAATTGTGATAAAGGCAAGGCATTATTTAACGAACGGGACATCTTGCGGCCGGAGACCATCACCAATTCGGCATTCAACCAGTAATTTGCACCGCTCTTTCCGGAAAATGCTTTGTTAATAGCCAAAATATTTTCGCAATGGGGAAAAACTTCATCTGCCCCACTGATATTAATATCATAAAACGCACCCATATATTTATGACAAATTGCCGCACAACCGATATGCCAACCAGGCCGGATATTGCCCCATTTTGTTTTGTAATATATACCTCTTTTTAACTCTCCAAGACTTGCCCTTTTTAAAAGAGCAAAGTCCATCGGGCTGTCTTTTTCATAATCATCCAGATCAATGGTTTTTGTCTGTCTTGTTTTTCGTATATTCACATTGGAAAGAAGCCCGTAATCGTTTAATTTGGAAATATCAAAATAAACCGAGTGCAGCTTTTCATAGGCGTAATTTTTATCGACTAATTTTTCGACGATTTTGAGCATCTCATCAATATTTTCCGATGCTTTGACATAAATATTATCTTTGAAAATATTCAAATATTCCGCATCGCGCAAAAATACTTGTAAATATTTATTCGTATAATCGGCAAGCTCCATGCCCTCTTTTTCCGAACCTTTTAAAGACTTATCGGTGAGATCAACCAGATCTACTATATGCTTGACCGAGTAACCCTGATAAATCAAATAGCGACAAACTAAATCGGCTACCACCAGGCGCCGGTAATTTCCCATATGAGGTGTGTCATGGACCGTAGGCCCACACGTATGCATGAGAATTTCCCCGGAATTAACAGGTTTGAAAAAAGTTTTCTGGCGCTGCAAAATATTGTAAAGACTGAAAGTCGATGCTTCCTCTTTGACAGTAAATAATTCCGTACTTAAATACCGCTCTCCGCTGTCCGGGAAAATTACTACTATCAATCCAGCCTGTAAATGCATAGCTTTCTGAGAGGCAACATACATCGCCGCGCCGGAACTCATGCCGGCCATAATTCCCTCTTCACGGGCCAACCGGCGAGCCATGGCAAAAGCATCCTCATCGAGAATATTCACCTTTTCATCAAGGCATTTCTTATCAAATATGCCCGGCCGATAAGACTCACGCATGTTCTTGAGCCCCTGGATCTTGTGCTTCAAATACGGTTCAACACCGATAATTTCAATTTGCGGATTTAATTCTTTGAGCCTGCGGTAAATTCCCATAGCGGTGCCGGAAGTACCGAGGGTCGATACTACCATGGTGACAGCTCCATCAGTTTGATCCCAGATTTCCTGAGCTGTTCCATAATAGTGAGCGGCAACGTTATCTTCATTATTAAATTGATCGGTGCCGAAATATTTGCCGGGATCTTCGCGTAGCATTTTATAGGCAACTTCAATGGCACCATCAGTTCCCTGTGCAGCCGGCGTAAAAATCAATTCAGCACCCAACGCCCGTAGAATTTTCTTCCGCTCCTCGCTGGCCGATTCGGACATAGTAAGACTAAGCTTATATCCTTTAGCAGCGGCAATCATGGCCAGACCAATACCCGTATTGCCACTCGTCGCCTCCAGTATAATTTTATCCGGTGTTAACTCTCCTCTTTTCTCCGCACTCTCAATCATAAACAATGCGGTGCGATCCTTAATCGATCCGCCGGGATTGGCGCTCTCCATTTTCGCCAGAATCTTCACCTTTTTATTGGGATTAAGCCGGCTGATTTCGACAAGCGGGGTATTACCAATGCTATCAATAATACTCTTATAAGTTTTTTGCATAAATTATTAATTGCCTGAAAATTAAAGCCCCGGAAGAATTGCCTATAAAATTTACTGAAATAATTCCTACTTCAGCCATGAAAAATTCAGAAACTAGCTATCCATCTTAGGAACAGGGATTTTTATAAATTGAACGCCTTCTTCTCTCAAATTTGCCTCTTCATTGGGAGTAGTCGTTCCCTTGATATTGCGTTTTTCTTCTTCCCCGAAATGTATTTTTAAGGCAACTTCAGCAAATTGACTGCCCACATCTTCAAAGTTTTTGTCTATGTATTGATGAAAGGCCTGCAAAACTTTTAACGGGGAATTATCATTTTCGTCCATTTTGCCTGAGGAGCGCGCATCTTTACCCACAAACGCAACGGAAGAAGGGACAATAGCAACATTAGAGTTATTGCAAATCGGACAAGCCACAAGCTTTTGGGAATTCTGATCAATAAAGGCCTGCCGGTCTTTAAACCAGCCGTCGAATTTATGACCTTTTTCACATTTCAAGTCGAAGATTATCACTGTTGTTCACCTTGCTTTTCTTAATATCTTCTATTCTAGCATGCCATCTAGTAAAAAACAATTTAGTTCCAAATTAAGCCTCAAAACGAGTGGCTGTATGTTTAATATCCTTGTTTAAAATCTCATTGTTAATGATAAATTGGAAATTGAATAAAAAAAAGTGGACATTTAGAAATAAATTTTATATCGTCCGTGCCACGTCGGGATGTGGCCCAGCTTGGTAGGGCACTGCGTTCGGGACGCAGGAGTCGCGCGTTCAAATCGCGCCATCCCGACCATTTTTATCCCGGAATCAGCCAAGCTTAGATTCATCAACCAGCAACAGAAGCCATCTTAAAGATCGGCAGATACATTGCGATAATCATACCGCCGACAACCCCCCCCAGAAAAACCATCATTATCGGCTCTAAAAGTGCCGTCATCGCCGCTACCGCCGCATCAACTTCATCATCGTAAAAATCGGCGATCTTGCTGAGCATAGTATCCAGAGCTCCTGTCGCCTCACCGACGGCGATCATTTGCACCACCATGGGCGGGAAAATACCGGTTTCCATTAACGGCTCCGCAATGGTCCGCCCTTCGCTGATACTCTGGCGCGTTTTCACCAGTGCGGCTTCAATTATTACATTGCCGGCAGTCTTGCTGACAATGGATAAGCCCTCCATAATCGGAACACCGGAATTCATCATAGTGGAAAGAGTCCGGGAGAATTTCGCCACAGCAACTTTTTTCATAAGCGGTCCAAAAACGGGAGCTTTGAGTATCAGGCCATCTATTGTCCAGCGCCCTTTTTCTGTTTTATAAAATCTGCCGAAAGCAACAAAAAAAACAACTATAATGCCCCCCATCACCCACCAATAACTCTGCATAAATTCACTGGCATTGACCAGAAACTGTGTGGGCCCGGGAAGCTCCCCCCCCATACCCTCAAACATTTTCTGAAATACAGGGATAACTTTGAGAAGTAATAAAGTGACAACAGCCACCGAAATAACAAGAACAGCTGCCGGATAAGTCATTGCTCCCTTAACCTGACTTTTTAGTTTCATGGCCTTTTCCATATAAGCGGAAAGCCTTCCTAAAATAACATCCAAAATACCGCCGGTCTCGCCGGCGGCAACCAGATTGACAAAAAGATCATCAAAAACAACCGGGTGCTTCCTTAATGCTTCAGTTAAACTGTTGCCGCTTTCGACATCTTCTTTTACCTTCTTAATAACAACTTTAAAGGCTTTGTTTTGTTCCTGCTGGTATAAGAGATCCAGGCATTGAATAAGCGGCAAGCCGGCATTGATCATTGTCGAAAAAATACGGCAAAAAATAACAACGTCTTTTTCTTCAACTTTGCCCTTTAAAAACGGCAAATATTCTTCCAAGTCTTTAGGCTTCTGTTTGATGGTAACCGATTTAAAACCTTGCCTGCGCAACTGGCCGCGAACCGCAAGTTCATCTGCTGCCTCCAGTTCCCCTTTTTTAACTTCGTTTTTTCTGGTCGTACCTTCCCAAATAAAAACTGGCATATTAAAAATATCCTTTCTTGACCGGATAATACTAATATGGCGTATTATAAACCATATACCATGTTAATTCAACAAATTACCTTTGACCGGCTGCGTTGGCTGAATATTTCATACTGGATAATACCGGCAGCAACAGATACATTTAGGGAATCGAAACTTCGCGTGAGAGGAACTGATAACAAAAAGTCACATTTCTTTTTCACGAGGTGACGGATTCCTTTTGCTTCACCACCTAATACTAAAG
This sequence comes from uncultured Smithella sp., assembly GCA_964469905.1. Lineage (GTDB taxonomy): Bacteria > Desulfobacterota > Syntrophia > Syntrophales > Smithellaceae > MVRV01. The sequence goes on along the minus strand of CAYXZW010000078.1, from coordinate 1,059 downwards.
CCACATTACAATTAAAATCCATTTCTTTTAAATTGCCGCCTTCATGCGCATCGGCCCCAAAGACCCAAAAGTTCTTTTCCTTCAAATAATCAATCGTTTGGGATAAGTTAGTCACTCGGGCAATCGGCAATTGCGAGGTTGCGCCGGCTGAAGCTTTAATTACTGCCGCAGTAACCGTTGCCGCCCGATCAGATGGGATAATTACTCCGTTAGCTCCCAGACAATACGACGTGCGAATTATGGCCCCCAGGTTCTGGGGATCCATAATACTATCAAGAATTAAGATTAAATCAAAGTTTAATAACGAACTGCGATTTATCAGTAAATCATCCAATTCGGAATAAACAAAAGCGAGGCGCAGCCCCACGACTCCCTGATGATCGCTGTTGCCAACCAGCTCATCAAGATATTGCCGAGATTGAAATTCTAGGGGGATTTTTTTTTGCCGGACAGTTTCGATTATTTCCGTAAGTGCAGTGCCGCTTTTTCCCGAAGCTATAATTACCTTTTCCAACCCTGTTTGTTGCTGCCGGAGGAGAACCTTAATCGGGTTTATACCGTAAATTATCTCCATACCCTGCCCTTCCTCTTGTGTTATTCCATTTCCCAATCAATGATGATACCGCGACGACCCCGGCCTGCGTCGGGGCAGGCTGTGCCAACAAAGGTAGCGCTTGATTTGGAATTGGATTTACATATCCATCAGATTCAGGAACCGCTCAACGAGATCGGGATTAAAATCGGAGCCGCTGCCTTGCTTGAACACATGGATGACTTTTTCCATCGGCACGGGAATTGGCCGAGGTCGTTCGGTGGCGCCGCGAACACCAGCCCGGTGGTCAGAACGCGGGTTCGGTCTTCACCAACCCCCCGGGCGACTCGGCAGGCCGTCTCGTGGACGCAGCCGGCTGCAAAGGGTTGCGCATCGGATCAGCCGAGGTCTCGCGCAAGCATGCCAACTTCATCCAGGCGGATCCGAACGGTTCCGCTTCGGATGTGGCCTCGCTGATCGTGGAGGTCCGCAGACGGGTCGAGGCGGCGACAGGGGTGCGCCTTCAT
>CAYXZW010000077.1:0-10463 GCA_964469905.1 uncultured Smithella sp. | reverse complement strand
CGAATGCGTCCACCGCTGTCTTGACGATGTTCGCTCCGCCTTCCACCGTCGCCACATTGTCGTAGTTCGCTACGGCTTCACCGCCCAGGGCTTTGATTTCGTCAACAACCTTGTCCGCAGGACCTGCTGCACCTGCGCCGGAACCATCACGCGCGCCGCCAAAGTCGTTCACCACAACCTTCGCCCCGCGCCTGCCCAGCTCCAGGGCATACGCCCGACCCAGGCCGCCGCCGGCTCCGGTCACGATAGCCACCCGACCATCAAAACGGATCTCGGGAATCCAGTCAGTCTGTGGTACGGCTTTCCAGAAATACTGGGAAAAACCGCGATTAACGTCCACAACTTTTCTGCGGAATGATAACTTCACAGGCATATTGACCTTCACATCGCTCAGTTCACAATCGGTGAAGTCAGTAACGAAACGACCGCCGCCCTCAAACTGCACCAGTCCGTAAATCGCCGGCGGATCGACTGAAACGGCCAGCAAATCCCCCGTAAATGATCGTATCCGGGCATGCGTTTCGGCAAATTCGTAATCATCCTGAAGGCCGGTATGACCGCAGGATGGATTTACGCAGACATCCGCCGGCGGGTACTGGGGCGTTCCGCAGGCCGTACATTTCCCGCCGACCATCCCAAGAACCATTTTGCGATTCCGCCACAGGGACGTCATGGCCGTCTGGATCGGGGCCTCCGCCCGGATGCCCATTTCCGGATCAATCAATTCACGGAACTTTAGGAACTTTATGTAGTTATCGATAGTTTTCTTCTTCGCCAGCGAACCTTTGACACCGGCACGCGGAGCAAGTTTCAGTATATTTTCCGTAACCGTGAAATAGAGGGCGTCACACCCCTGTCCGAAACCAGCCAGCAGGATGCCGTCACCGGGTTTAGACGTTTCCAGGGCGGACACGAGCATCAGCAGGGCATGAGCCACACCGGTCTCGCCGCATACCTCATGCATTGTATCGACGAGCTTGTCACCCGTGGCGCCCAGCTTCTTCCCGATGGCACGTTGTTCGGCCTTGAAGATACACGGGAAGACGAATTTCTGGACATCATTCATCGTAATTTTCAACTTTTTGAAAAGACCATTAACAGCCTCGGGAATGAATTTGGAGTAGCCTTCTTCCCGCAGCCACCGTTCTTCCCAGGTATAATCGAACTGACTCCACGAACCCCGATAATGGTCCACAAAATCATATGTAACGCTGTAAGAGCCTTTATATTCCGCTATCACATTCTCCTTGCCGACCATAACCGCCGCCGCACCGTCGCCAAACCACATTTCATAAAAGGACGTGGGACGCGTCATTCGTTTATCTGCCGCCGCAACAAGGATGTCTTTGCGGCTTCCCGATTTAATGACGTCCAGAGCGGTAATAAGTCCGGTGGTGCCGGCACGCTGTGATGATGTAAAGTCCGCCGTGTTGATGTCGCTGCGCAGATTAAGGGCCGTAGCCAGAATACCCGCATTCAGGCGATCGGCAAAAGGCATCGTCGTGGAACAAAGATACCCCGCATCAATCTTCTTTTTATCCTGGCCGTTCAGGCAATCCCGGGCCGCGGCCACGGCCATAGTCAAACTGTCTTCATCGTAGTTGCACATTGAGCGCTCGCCCTGGGCGATGCTGATAAGCGCCGGCGCAAACCAGCCCATTGCCTGATAGATCGCCATTCTGTCGAGTCTCAGGCGAGGAATATAGGCGCCGTATGAAGTGATTCCGATCATTTTCTTACCTCCTCATTCGTTGCGTTTTTTAATTGTAATCTTATAAAAGACCATTCCTCCGGACTGTCTTTCATCATTAAAACCGGAAGAGCTTTTCCAGAAGCTGCGATTTCATCAGATCACCTGTTATTTTCAGTTTTCCCGATGTATAGGCTTTCATCGCGTTCATTTTGCCGTTCATAAGGTCAAGATAATCTCCGGCGACAATATTCAATGAGCAACCGGGGTTGGCATGAAGGCCCGCGGATACATTGCAGGCGCCTCCTTTGATTTCCGCATACCAGTCACCGCCACCTTCGCCGGTAATGCTGTACTGGAAAACAACATCTACTCCGGAGGCCGCACCAGCCTGAAAAGCTCCGGGCATCTTATCAAATACTTCCTTGATTGAAGTAAAACCGCTGCCGGCAACCGCTTCCTTTTTGCCTTCCAGTGCGGACAGCATATCGCCCAGGACGAGATCGTTGAGTTGCGCATGTTCTTTGGCGCCCTTCAGATTTATGATTTTCGGCCAGTTGACTGATACTTCCTCGACGGATGGTATTTTCTTGCCGCCGCCAATGACGATGCCGGGTGATGTCATAATAGCCGCGCGATTGAAGAAGCCGCCCCCGGCGTTATAAATTCTTCCCGTCTCCGGGCATTCCTCCGAGCAGAGGTACAACACAATAGGGGCCACGTATTCCGGTTTCAACTTGTTCATCATCTCCGGCGGCAAGATGTCTTCGGTCAGGCGGGACGCAGCAATCGGGGCAACCGTGTTCACTTTAATGTTGTATTTGGACCCTTCCAACTTCAACGTATTCATGAAACCCACAAGACCAAGCTTTGCCGAACCATAGTTCGTCTGACCAAAATTGCCGTAAAGACCTGCCGCCGATGTAGTCATAACGATCCTGCCGAAACCATTATCCCGCATAACCTGAAATGCGGGCTTCGTCACATTGTAGGCTCCGTTTAAGTGAACGGAAAGCACAGACGACCAGTTCTCCGGCTCCATCTTGAGAATACCCTTGTCCCGGAGAATGCCGGCATTGTTAATTAGAATATCTACCTTGCCGAATGCGTCCACCGCTGTCTTGACGATGTTCGCTCCGCCTTCCACCGTCGCCACGTTGTCGTAGTTCGCCACGGCTTCACCGCCCAGGGCTTTGATTTCATCTACAACTTTGTCGGCGGGACCTGCAGCACCTGCACCGGAACCATCACGCGCGCCGCCAAAGTCGTTCACCACAACCTTTGCCCCGCGCCTGCCCAGTTCCAGGGCATAAGCCCGACCCAGGCCGCCACCGGCTCCGGTCACGATTGCCACGCGACCATCAAAACGGATCTCGCTCTTGCTTGCCACCATATTTCTTCCTCCCTTCCTTTCGATCTAGCTTGTATTAAATTATGACAATGCATCATAAATCCTGCCGATTCCGGAAACCGGCGGGATCTTTATTTTCCTGGTAAAGCAGAATTTTGCGTAAAAGCCGGGATATGAATAAACTTCAGAGCTTTTTTGGCCTCGGCAATGTATTCTTCCCTGCTCAAAGCAACGATAGGACGGAAAAAATCTTCCCCCGAAATAAAACAGTGCATCGAATTCATGAGAGCCAGAACCATCAACATAACATGCGAAGAGACCTTTTTTTTATCCTTGACCAGTCCTATCGAGCGGGCAATGTCATAGGTGAATTCCGGAACCTTGAAATCGACACCTGCCTCTTCACGGGTCTTGCCAAAATGACGGAACATAATAAGGTTGGAAATTTCGGGATGGGCAAAGAGATAATCGGTCATATAATCGATAGAGATTGCCAGACGATCGCTAAGCGGAAGACCATGAATTATTTTTTCGACATCAATCAGATTCTGGCCCAGGTCATGGTTGATGTCTAAAACAACGGCCTCGTATAGATCTCTTTTATCACCCCAGTGATAATGAAGAGTTGAAATATCCATCCCCAGTTCCTGGGCGACCATTCTGATTGTCGTTCCGTGAAATCCGTACTCGCCAAATATGCGGCGGGCCGCCATCAGAATTTTTGCCTTGACCGATTCCGGATCCTTACGGGCTTTTTCCAAAGGAGATGCCATCGTATGATTCCACCTTACAGTTCAATCAAATGATGGAGAACAATAGGCGCAATTTATCTTCTTGTCAAGAATATTTTTCACATTCAGAAATAAATTTTATTATGACCTTGCAAAATCATTCAGGTCGATGGCCGATTATTATTTTTTCAGTATCAATTATTGTAAATATCATTTCATATCTGCTACTTATCAATCTCCTGAAAACAATAATATCGTGGTAGCTTTAAGCGAGGTCGCATATATCCGGACATTTTTTTGATCAAGCTGGGTATTTTTCTATGAAAAGTAAGTGAGCGGTTTGGAATAGGCAATTATTTTATGGAAGCAAAAAAACTATCTTTATAACGATCAGAAACATACTTTCCTAATGAATATTTCGGAAGGTGCAGAACGGAACAAATTTGATTATTTACTGAAAAACTGTTTCTTGCTCAGGGCTACTGGGCAGCAAAGGCAGGAATTAAACCGAACTTCAAGGTCTCTTTAACCATCTTGATATATTCTTCTCGATTCTGACCAACCATGGGACGAAAGAAATTCTCTCCGGAAACAAAATTATGGATCGCATTCATGACAAACAATACCTTCAACTTCGCTTCAGGAGAAACATTATTTTTATCTTTGCTCAACCCCATTGAGCGGGCAATATCGGCAGTAAATTCAGGAACCTTAAAATCAATTTTGGCTTCCAGACGCGTTTTACCGAAATATCGATATAGCAGCAAATTTGATATTTCCGGATGTTCAAAGAGATAATCTATCAGTATATCCAAGGATAATTTCATTCTTTCGTCCAAAGGCAAATTATGAATAAGTTTTTCCACATCTCTTAACTGTTGCCCGAGATCATTACTCATATCAAGTACAGCAGCTTCATAGAGATCACCCTTTTCCCCCCAGTGATAATGGAGCGTAGAGATGTCAATGCCGGCTTCCTTGGCAATCATTCTTGTGGTCGTGCCGTGAAAGCCATACTCGCCGAATACCTTTCGCGCCGCAGTCAGGATTCTGGCTTTTGTTGATTCGGGATCTTTCTGAGCTTTTTCTAATGGAGTTTTCATTATCTGTCTTCCGTGCTTGCTTATTATATCAACCGGTCTATTTTCTTACTCCCTATTCTTCATAGGAGTGACCTGCTCGTCTCTTTTTCAGCACAAATGTCATTCGCTGGCCAGGCATCTTTAATATCTTCCGGAGCATAAAGTCTTTTTATTTCCAAAGCAGATACTTAAGTAAGAATTTTTTGGCTCTTACGGTTGAAACCGCGGCTAATTATCCTGAAAGGTTTATGTCTGTCAAGGAATATTAAACGTCCAATATAACGGCGTTGACCTTGTTTTATTCTGAACCAATATTATACACCTTCAGACACCATCGGATACCTTGCGTAGTTCGGCAAGCAAGTTATCCTCTACGTCGATCATTCCGGTTTCCTGGCGTTGTCTGGCCAGCCGGTTTTCCTTCTCCCCCGGTACAAATATTTCTTCCACACCAGTCAGTTTCTTCGTGGACTTTACCTTACGGACCATCTCCGATACATTCTTTGCAAATTGATTCCGGTCTGTTAAAAGTTCCGGATCAAGGGCGAAGATTAAATGTCCCCAGTTGCCTTTGCTGTCGCCCAGGCCGCAGAAGGCCGCGCCAACCAACGGCCCGGCCAATATCTCACATATCAGGGCAAGACCTGAGCCTTTGTAGCTCCGGTCAAAGGAACGGATAGCACCCGCGATGGCTTTTTGCGGATTTGTAGTCGGGATTCCCTGAGCATCATAGGCAAAATCAGCGGGAATGTCTCTCCCTGCTGTCATTGCCTCCACCAGTCCGAAGAAGGAAGTCGCTGCCGTCGACATGTCGAGCACAACGGGATCATTTTCGGTCGGAATAGCGATTGCCAATGGGTTTGTGCCGAAGACCGGCTCATACGAACCATGCACAGCAACCCGCTGAGGGGAACGACTGAAAACAAAACCGATCAGCCGCTCCTTCGCCAGACGGGAGGCATAATAGCCGATTGCCCCGGACGACGTATTGGTATTAAATGTCCCGGCAATGGCAAAACCGCTGTTGCGCGCCTTCTCCTTCACGATATCGACCGCCTTGCTGACAACTAACATGGCATGATTCTTATTGCCATTGATCCTTGCGGAAATAGCAGTTTCCTTTTCGATGACAATTTCTCCGGCTTGAGGATCTTTGGGGATGCCCTTATCGATGAGTTTTACCACCCCTTGATTATTGTCCCGCATCTGAGCATAGAGCATTACATCGGTGATAATGTGTATCTCTTTGTCCCGGTAGCCATAATTTTGCACTGCCCTGCGTGTCAGTTCCTCCAGTCCATTAATGGATATTTTCATAGCAATCCTTTCTAAAGTGTTGCCTTAATACAGCGGTTTAGTGTTTGCAAATCCACATACGGTTCGCTGACTAAATATCTCTTCTGTATCCTTATAAACGTTTCATTGCGGATAACCCACCGCCTGAACCATAACAATTTTCTGATTACTGCGCAGTTTCATATCTTTAGCCAGAGCATCTTTGTCCACCATGGCGCGAACGCCTGTGGCCAATCCTTCCGAAGCGCAATAGAGATAAACGTTCTGGGCAATAAAGCCGGTATCCGCAGCCGAATAGATAATTTTGTCTTCTTCGTCCGCTCCCAACCCCATCTTCGAGTAGTCCACCACATAGATTAGTTGCAACGGCGCATTGGCAATCTGGGTTCTGGAAGGCTGAAGAAATGTAGTCGTGTTCTTACGGAGATCACTTTTCAATACCGGCTCGAGCGAATGGGATTTGGCATTATAAACATAAAGGCCTTCTTCCATCGCGACATAAACGTCGATTTCCTGCCAATTGCGGGCGGTAGGGGCTGTACGCTTGCTGCTCTCCGGCCTGTTGATTCCACAGGCTGCCCAAAGAAGATTGGAAAGCACTTCTCGCGGCAGTTTTTGAGCACTGAATAACCGGGATGTTTTTCGCTCCTGCAGAGACTGCATCAGGGATTTGCCACCTTTCAAATCAGGCGGCGAAAGTTTGATTGAGCTTAATTCCTCTGCAATCAAAGAAGATGCAAAACAAGAGATAACAGCAGCAATCAGAAATATTTTTTTAATCATAAATTCCTCCCTTTCCAAGTTTATCTTTTCTGCGGGATGATTTCGATCCAATAATCATCAGGATCATTAATAAAGTATATTCCCATTGCTTTGTTTTCCAGGCAGATACAACCCATTTTTTCATGTAGGGCATGGGCGGCGGCAAAATCATCCACTTGAAAAGCCAAATGAAATTCATTGTCTCCCAAAGAATAAGGCTCTTTTCTGTCGGCAAGCCAGGTTAGCTCCAACTGATGCGGCATTTTATCATCCCCCAGGAAGACAAGGATGAAGCTTCTGTCCGGCGGCTCATAGCGCCGCACTTCCTTCAATTTCAAGGCATCCTTGTAAAAGGTCAGGCTTTTTTCCAGATTAAGCACATTGAAATTGTTATGGGCGAAAGTAAATTGCATATATATGCTCCTTTACTATATCTGTGTTTCAATCAGACCAATTATTTCCTGGTTCTCCGGAATGTCCGCCATGGAATGACCATAATGCACAAACCGCACTTTCCCGGATTTATCAATCAACATTTGGGCGGGAAGCCTGCCCAACTTGAATAGTTTGACCTCCTGACCGTACAACTTCAACACCTTATGTTCAGGATCGGGCAAACCAATAAACGGCAAATTTTCCTTTGCCCAGTATTCCCGGAAAGCCTCGGCCTTCTCCGGCCCGGCAACAATGATCTCCGTATCGAGCTTGACAAATTTTTGATAATCCCGGCGCAACTGCGCCATGTGCTTGCGGCAGAATGGTCAGAAAAATCCGCGATTGAAAACTACCAGCACATTTTTTTTACCGGCATAATCGGCAAGAGATACACTCTTCCCGCCAAAATCATCCAGTGTAAAATCCGGTGCCTGGACATTTAGTTCAACTCTGGCCATAATGGGTGTCCTCCTTATTTTTACTGGCACATTCTTTTCTCAATAGTTAAAGTATAAGTTTAAATATACTCGCATGTTGTCGTTTGTTCAATTTGTTTTTATAACAAGTCGATTTAAACACTAAGTTTATCAGCGTCGTCGCTCAATAATTTCGAATGCAACATGGTATTATTATCAGCTGATGGCTGATGCAAAAATTAATATTTTCAATGATATTCTTTAGCATCCAGGAATATTGTTTATTGTAGACTGAGAGATTATCTAAGGAAAAGTTAAATAAGATCATCGGGACAAATATTCATTTGCCCCGATGATTAGAGGATCACCGGAACAAATCGTCACTTGCTCCGGTGATTGATGATTTTCACACCTCGACGACGGCTTCGACTTTTTGCAGTACCTCAGCCCCCGTCTGCGTTGTTACTTTAAGATCAATATATCCTAGGCCTTCTTTTATATCCGAAACAGTTCCCTGCATAGTAATGGTGTCTTCTATCATTACCGGAGCGCTGAAACGGCATTTGAGCTTCTTGAGTTTGCCGGGATCTCCGATCAGGTTGGTAACGCTTCGCGTCGCAAATGCCATGGTGCACAGGCCCTGGAGTATAGCTCCTCCCAGTCCCACCATTTTCCCGAATTCGGGATCGATATGAATAGGATTGAAATCTCCCGATGCCCCGGCATAATACAATGTCCTGTATTTATCGACAACTTCACTGTCCTGAAAGGTCTGCCCTTTTGTTATTGCCATAGTGTCCTCCTATTTGCGAACCACAAAGGTATATACTCCCCGGCATACTTTCCTGCCGTGCTGATTTTTCGAAGTAACTTCTACCGATATGGTGTCCAGTTTTTCTTTGTTCTTGATGTCGATTATCTTCGCCATTGTAGTTATGGAATCACCGGCCTTGACCACTTCAAAAAAATCCATTTCCTGCTCGCCATGAACGAGCATGGCCATATTCAGGCTAAGCTCTTTATCCAGAAACACGGGTTCTATAAGAAAGGCGCCGAAAACAACTGCAAATGTTGGCGGCGCCACTATTGCGCCGTATTTTGATTTTTTTGCAAAGGCTTCATCCACATAATGGGGATCAAGATTCTTGATTGCCTTGGCGTATTCCTTGATTTTTTCTTTGCTCACATCGTAGGTATACGCCGGATATTCCTTTCCGATGAATTTTATGTCTATTGCCATAGGTTTTCTCCTAATTTATGATTAATGCATCCCCCTCCCCGCAAAACAGGAGTGGGGATGCCCGAAAACTTGGTCGCGCCTCCTACGACGCGTGCTTACGTATCAGGTCTTTGGCAATCAGCACCCGCTGAATTTCCGATGCGCCCTCGCCGATCTCGCCCAGTCTGGCATCGCGATAAAGACGCTCAACAGCAAATTCCTTGATATAGCCATAACCACCGTGCACTTGCACTGCCATGCTGGATATCTGCGTCGCCGCCTCGGATGCCCACACTTTGGCCACGGATGCCATAATAGCCGATTCAGGGTTCTTCGTTTCTTTCGCCCAGCAGGCCTGGTAGATGAGCAAACGGGATATATCAGACATAATCATCATATCGGCAAGTTTAAATGATATCATCTGATAACGGTTGATGGGCTTGCCAAACGTTTTTCTTTCCTTGGAGTACTTATTCGCATGCTCCAGACATTTTGCCGCAATTCCCAGACAGACCGTCGCCATCCCGATCCGTCCGTATTCCAGGGTTTGCATTGCCTGGATAAAGCCTGCGCCGACTTCGCCCAGAACGGCACTTTCCGGCACTTCACAGTCTTCCAGAATCAATTCTGCCGTTGGTGATCCGCGAAAACCCATCTTGTCAAAGGGCTGACTTACGGAAAAACCCTTGGTTCCGCGGTCGATGAGGAAGCAGGTTACCCCGGCACCGGGGCCTTTCTCCCGGTCGTTATAGGCAAAGACCAGGGCAACGTCAGCTATGGTCGCATTGGTAATGAAGGTTTTGGTCCCGTTGAGTATCCACTTGTCGCCTTTCTTGACCGCGGTGGTCTTGATGGAGGCTGCATCACTACCTGCTTCCGGCTCAGTAAGGCCAAAGCAACCGATGATTTCACCCTTGATGATACCCGGAAGATATTTTTCCTTCTGCGCATCGGTGCCGAAAAGCTTTAAAGGCACACCGAAAAGGCCGCAGGAGGCTCCGCTGGAGAGATATGTGGATGCACAAGCTTTTGCAACTTCTTCACCAGCGACAGACTGCGTGATGAGGTCACTATTGCTGCCGCCATACTTTTCTTCATGTCCCATACCCAGATAGCCCAGATCGGCCAGCATCTTTATGTTAACCTTAATCTGTTTATCAACTTCTTCATGAGAAGCTGTGTCCAGCATATGTGCACGCGGTTCGATTTCCTTTTTGCAAAATTTTTCAAAATTATCTTTTATTGATAGTTGTTCCGCCGTCAAATCGTAATTCATTTTTTCATTCTCCTATCATATGTATGATTATCCGTTTTACGGGCATTTTCCTAGAAATAGCTCAATATCCGGGAAATGATAAGTCTCTGCACCTCGGAGGTACCGCCGCCTATTTGCGCGAGTTTCGCATCACGAAGGAACCGCTCGATCGGATATTCATGGATGAAACCGTACCCGCCGAATATCTGGACTGCTTCGCTTGCCG
>CAYXZW010000076.1:0-10782 GCA_964469905.1 uncultured Smithella sp. | reverse complement strand
GGATATTCATGGATGAAACCGTACCCGCCGAATATCTGGACTGCTTCGCTTGCCGCCTTTATGCCCCAATCACCGACCAGCGCCTTCGCGATGGAGGTATGCATATGATTCAGTGGCTTGCCCGAGTCCTTGTCATAGGCAACGCGGTAAACCGCCATTTTGCCTGCTTCCTTTATTATTTTCATATCAGCCAGCTTCTGCTGGATAGCCTGAAACTGGTTTATCGGCTTATCGAACTGTACGCGTTCTTGAGAATATTTTGTGCATTCCTCAATGGCGAATTGCATGCAACCTACAAAAGGAGCCAAAAGGGCACTGCGATCCCAGGATAGTGTCTCGTGTGTATATGCAAATCCTTTGCCTACTTCACCCAGGAGGTTTTCTTCCGGCACTTCACAATTGTCCATGATTACTTCCGAAGTCGTGGAAGCACGCACACCCATCTTATGGAAAGGCTTGCTCGTGGAAAAGCCCGGAGAATCCCGATCAACGATAAATGCAGTAATGCCGTTATGTTTCAGCTTCTTGTCCACCGTAGCATACACGACACAAACGTTGCATACCGGCGCATTGGTAATGAAGGTCTTGGTTCCGTTAAGAATCCACTTATCGCCCTTCTTTTCCGCCGTAGTTGAGATCGAAGCTGCGTCCGAACCAGCTCCCGGTTCGGTAAGTCCCATGCATCCTATCCACTCCCCGCTCGCGAGTTTCGGTATATACTTCTTCAATTGCGCATCAGAGCCATGCTTGTAAATGGTATCTCCACACAGATAGGTGTGAGCGCCCAAAGCAAGCAGATGTCCCTGATCGACACCGGCGTGCCCCATCGCTTCGGCGGAAAGACAGCACGTGACCACATCAGCGCCGGATCCTCCCAGCTCGACAGGAAATGGCAAGCCCAGGAGACCCATCTCACCCATCTTCTTCCAGACTTCCGGCGAGAATTCTGAATTAAGGTCGGCCTCCTCAACAAGCGGAACAATCTGGCTTTTAGCAAAGCGATACACCGTGTCTTTAAACATTATTTGTTCTTCAGTTAAACCGAATTCCATTGTTTCCTCCTTTTAAATTCTATTCGCATGCCTTAGCTTCCTGGCACACAGCAACAACTCACTTAAAATTGAATGACTTTTAAATTTCAATATCCGTCAATAATACTTTGTCTGCATTTTCAACTCATAAACTTGGCGCTCCGAAGGACGAATCTTAACCTTGAACATTCTATTTCTTCGCAACCGAATCGTTGATCTGCCCCATCAATTTCCTGGTATGATCCTGATAGGGGAAAGCATTGTTATCGATAACATATTGTATAATCAGTCCTTGAATCATGGAAATTATAACTGCCGATGTGTACACAACATCCATCTCTACGAAAACTCCCTTTTCGACACCTTCTTTAAGGATGGCCGCAACCTCGTCCCGGTAACTCTTAAACAGCTTGACATTGGCGCGCTTCATCCGTTCGTTTTTATTGACCTGCGTCCAGAAATCAAGGACGAGGTAGGAATAATATTTCTCGTTGGTAACGAGATCAAAGGCCTGTCTCATAAAAATATTTAGTTTTTCACTTGGGTCTTTAACATTGCTTATAGAACCATTGAGCATAGACAGGATGTTCTTATTCATCTCCTTTAACAGGTTGAGCAGGAGATCCTCCTTGTTTTTGAAATAATAATGCACTAAACCGGTGGACATCCCTGCCTCCTGGGCAATGTCCCTTATTGTAAAATCGTAGTAACCCTTCTGTCCGACGACATTATAGGCGGCTTTGATCAACTGATTCCGCCTCATACTTATAATGTCACTTTTATTTTTTTCATTCATAAATGCACATTCTTTCCGTCGTTTAACATGCTATTTTATTGTCTTATTCCTGGAACATTCCAGCCGGTGCCCGAAAATCATCGTTATCTTTGCCGAACTATTATCCGGATACCAGCTCCGGAGAGCTCTTCGGCATGATCGATCCACTTATCGTCAGGCAGCCAATGATCGTATGCTTTCGAAGAGTATTCCGACATAAATTGTTTTTCCTCATACTGAGTGGTACCACCTATAATTACCGCATTTGCCTCTACATGTTCAGCCCGAAAGGGATCAATTATTATTAAACCGATGTCATCGTATTCAAACGCTCCCTTGTTCTCTTCCAGTATCCCTTGAATCATTTCACAGATGCCTTCCACCGGATACCGGGCGAATACATCACGCTTGCTAGCGAGGAGAGAACGGCGCATACAGAACTGCCAATAATCATTAAACCCGTCTGTCGCAATCAGTACACGGCAGTCGCGGTCGGCTAAAACATATTCCGTTACATCCGCAATATCCTTGCTCCTGCCCGCAAAATTCATATTACGTCCCGTCTGATGACAGATCAAGCCGGTAACACTATTTATAATTGCCACCACGCTGTCGCCGCCTTGAGAAATTATCAGGGAGACTGCATCGTGTTGCGGACTGATTGCAACGCAGCTGAAAGTCGTTTTATGCTGGAATTTCTGAACGGAGTAAATCTCCGTATTGAGCAAATCCTTCCATGCGAACGCCGTATCCGGCGCACCCGACCTCGCCAGAGATTCCGATAATCTATTTAAAAGATCACGTGACGCCCAGGGAAAACGTTCCGAACCGTCGGCCACGGCAAAGACCCGGTGTCCAAAGTCAAAGTAAAGGCAATCGCCGTTGCCGTAACCGTTGCGAATTTTATCAGTGCCGGTACTGATTCCGCCGCACATAGCCCCGGGTATTTTCAATACCCTCTTTGCCGGATTTATTTCTGCCTTCAGTGGCTCCTTAATCACCATTAATCTATTACTTTAAAATACTCTATGTCTCTCATACTGCCTATCGGATTCTTGGCAAAAACAGGTTCTACCCGCGCACCAATCCTGATTTTCTCCTCGTTTTCAACACTGATGTAGTGCTGAAACAGAGTATCGGCACCGTCGAACTTTATGAACCCGTAACCGTAGGGAACCGGTTTCTGAGCGCCCGTTTCCGGATCGATAAAGGCAAAACGCAGAATGGTAAAAGTGCCGATAACTCCTTTCGGACCCACTTCGACCCATTCGTTCATCTCGACAAAGCATTCCCCGCACACTTTGCGCGGCGGTATATACACTTTCTTGCACTTAGGGCACCGGACTGCCATGATCCGGCCGTTGTCCCGCAGCTCGGTTAAAAACTTGCTCCCGTACATTCCCACGGTATACGCAAAGGGCTGTACTGCATCACCTGATTCTATGATGATATGTTCTTTCTCCGCCATAATGATTTCTCCTTGTTGCTCACTTGGGTTTTTTCTTGCCGTGCAGGATCATGTCGGTCCAGAAGCAGCCGCCAAAGCCGCTGCTAAAAGCGAAGTTGACATCCGGAACTTGCCGTCCTTCCGCCTTTCCCATCACCTGCATTGCCGCTTCCGCACACCGGATGAGCCCGGTTGCCCCTATGGGATTTGTCGCTATAACGCCGCCGGAAGGATTTATAGGCAGCTCCCCTCCCATGTCGGTGTTACCGTCCCAGATATACCGGGGAGCCTCGCCGGGGCCCACGATTCCCATGTCCTCAATCCAGATGAGTCCTCCAAAGGAATAGGGCTGGTAGAGTTCGATGACGTCAAGCTCTTTGCGCGGCTCCTTAATGCCTGCCTTTTTCCATAATTCCTGGGAACCCTCCTTCATGCTGGTGAGGCGCCCGAAATCGGCATCCCCCAGATAGGAATAGCTGTGGCGTGCTGCTGTCGCCCAGATCCAGTCTGGTTTCGGACAGATCTTTTCCGCTGTGTCCTCGCTGGCCATAATTACGGCGCAGGCACCATCGGTCCTCGGACATACATCCAGCAGGTGGATGGGGTCGGCTAGCATCGGCGATGCGAGGACGTCCTCGAGGGTCACTTCTTTCCTGAGCTGCGCGTGGGGGTTATTCATGGCGTGTTTCCGGTCCCGAACGCTCACACGGGCGCCGTCGCGGTCTGTAGCGCCATAGCGGGCTATGTACGCCTGAGCCTCGGCGGCCAGACCGGATATTGCTCCGGCGAAGACCTGCCTGTCCCATACGGGATCGAAGGCCGTCGTAATGGCACCGGTGGTGTCGGACTCAGAGTTCTTTTCCCAGCCGATGATCAGCACTTTGTCAAACATGCCTGAACCAACCAGATGATATCCGCCGATAGCTACAGTGCATCCGGTGGTTCCTCCGGTAGTGAGTTTTATAATCGGCTTCATTGTTCCACCGGAGCCGTCCACACTCCAGCAATCGACGTAGTTTATACCTTCAAAATGATCCATGTTACCGATGACGATAGCGTCGATGTCCTTCATCTTCAAGTTAGCATCGTTGAGCGCCGTAACAACTGCCTCGTTGATAAGTTCCTGTCCGTTTACGTCGGGACGATGGCTCTTGTGAAATGTCTGTCCGGTTCCTACTATTGCAACTCTTTTAGCCATTGTTCTTCCTCCTACTTTTCCTGATCAAGAATCCACACACAGTGGGACTGGCCACCCAGGCCGTTTAAGCCTTGCACCAGGCCTGTTTTTGCCTTTTGCACCTGGAAGCCGCCTGCATCACCCCTGATCTGCTTGACTACTGCAGCCATGCTGTATAAACCGGCGGCGATTACAGGATGCCCTGACAGCAGTCCGCCGGAAGCATTCACCGGCAGCCGGCCATCAATGTTGAAATCTCCCTTGGCGAGCAGTTTTCCGGCTGTCGCATCATCGGCGAGACCCATTTCCTCGAGCCACATAAGTTCCTGATAACTAAAAGCATCGTATATTTCCGCAACATCTATTTCTTTTTTCGGGTCCTTTATGCCGGCCATTGCGTAAGCCTTCTTCGCCGCTTCAGTGAGTGACTTGGCGCGGGAGAGGTCCCGATCACCGAAGAAAAAGGTGTCCGCACAGAAGGACACACCCTTGATCCAAACCGGCTTCTGCTTAAACTTCGTCGCCACAGACTCATGAGCGATAATGACTGCCGCGCAACCGTCGGATACCGGCGAACAATCAAGCTTGTGCAACGGGTCAGCGATCATTTCCGATTTCAGCACATCATTAACAGTAATTTTCATCGGCAATTGCGCTAGTGGGTTCATCAGCGCATTACCGTGATTCTTCACCGATACCAGCGCCATTTGTTCCGGCGTTGTCTTTGTTCGGTGCATGTACGAACGCGCCTGCATGGCACAGGCTGTAACCATATCCATACCCAAACTACGCTCATAGATGGGATCGAAGGCCGCATTGGTAATCAGGCTTGATACACTCTGTGACCCCTTGGAATGTCCGGTGACCAGCGTGGTCTTATAAGATCCGGAAATACTCCTCGTCAACCCATAGAAGGCGCCATAGGTGCCGTCGCCTTCGACACAGGTAACGTTCTTGTGTGCTGCTCCGCTGGCATCTCCCACCGCCATGCAGGAAATAGTTCTTCCATCCCAGAAATCACTGGAGGTGGTAACGACGTTGTCTATATCGTCAATGGTCATGCCGGCGTCAGCCAGTGCCTTGTTCACGGCTTCCCACGCCATGTCGGCAAAGGTATCTCTGACTTTGCTCTTTTCAATTTTTGTCATTCCGACACCGATTATTGCTGCTCTATCCATATCTCGGGCTCCTTACTTATTTTACCGGTTTGAAATGCGAGATGTCGCGGATGGTACCCTTCCGCGTCTCCGAAAATACTGCTTTCACGCGCATGCCGATAGTTATGTCTTCCGGCTTTACTTCATCCAGATAATGCAGCAGGGCAGTATCGGCACCATCGAGCTTTATCAGACCCCATATAACCGGCACTTGCCTGTCCTGGGGAATAGCGGCAAACTTACGACGCGCCACTGAAAAAGTCAGCACCGTTCCTTCGTCTGATACATTCACCCACTCTGCATTTGCGGTAAAGCACGAGGGGCATGTTTTCCGCGGCGGTAAAAATACCTTCCCGCACGCGCCGCATTTCGTAGCAATTATTTTCTTTTCGTCCCGTAGCGCGACAAAAAACCTGGTGGCCGTGTCGCCGGCCCACCATGAATAAGGAACATTGATCTTGCTCTGGTAAACCATCGGCTCTATGCCTTGAAATTTATCGGACATAATACCTCTCCTTTTTTGGCCTTCCTCCCCCTCTGCGGTCGAGCAACGGCCATACTTGCTTTATCTTCCCGTTATAAAATAGTTATACTTATTACTAGATTATTTTTTCTCATACAGCTCATCAACAGCCTCTTTTCCATACATATCGTCGATAAGTTCTTTGTATTTCTGTAGCACGACTTTACGCTTGAGTTTTAGTGAAGGCGTTAGCTCGCCGCCTTCCTGGGAAAAATCACTCTTGACAATCCTGATGTTCTTTATTGATTCATACTTCGCCAGATGCGCGTTGCTCTTTTCTATATGCTTCTGCACAATGTCGAGAAATTGCGGGGCTTCCAAAAGTTCTGCCGGGCTATTGAAGGGAATGTTGGCCTCTTTAGCCAACCGCGCAGCTTCATCGGGATTGATATTGCACAAACCGGTGAGATACTTTTTCCTTTCGCCGATGACGATAAACTGGGTAAACAGAGGATCGGATTTAAACATATTCTCGATTTTCTGCGGTGCAACGTTTTTCCCGCCGGATGTTATTATGAGATCTTTCTTCCTGTCCGTGATGAGCAGGTTGCCCTCATCATCAAACATGCCGATATCGCCGGACATGAAATATCCGTCAATTGTGAAGGCATCGCGAGTTTCATCAGGCAGTTTCCAGTATCCTTTGATAACATTGCCGCCTTTTAACAAGACCTCTCCGTCTTCGGCAATTTTAATGTCCATGCCGGGTATCGGCTTGCCGGTTGTTCCTATTCTGTAATCAGCCATTGACTGCATTGTAGCCGGGGCAGTGCATTCAGTCATACCATATCCTTGTATAACCGTTATTCCTGCAGCGTTAAAAAAACGGATAATTTCTTCGGCTGTTGGAGCTCCTGACGCCGTCATCCATGTAACTCTTCCTCCTAATTTATCCTGAAGTTTTTTGAATATCGCGGCATAGGCAATCTTGTATTTCAGCTGCAACAAGAAAGGTATTGCTTTATGCTTCTCGCGCAACTCACTGATGCGCTTCCCCACTTTCTGACCCCAATAAAACACCTTTTGCTTAAATGGTGACTGTTCCTTGACCTGGGCAATGATCTTCTGGTAGACTTTTTCGCACACCCGCGGTACGGCTAGTATCATCGTTGGTCGCTTCTCTTCAAAATCCGCCAGCAGCGTATCTATGCTCTCCGCATAGGAGGCAGTTATACCGCAGTACATGCCATAGAAGTGGCCCGCTATCCGTTCGAACACATGGGAAAGAGGAAGGAACGGCACAGTGCAGTCCTTGTCGGATGCAAAATGAGGCGAGATGTTGTCGAGGGACTGGACAACCCAGAATACGTTACCGTGCGATATCATCGCACCCTTGGGAAGTCCGGTGGTTCCGGATGTGTAAACAATAGTTGCAAGATCATCGCTGCTCACTTCTTTCGCCAGCTTTTCAAAGAGTGCCTGATCTTCTTTATTCTTTTTACGCCCCAGATCCATGAGGGAACTAAAGCTAATAACTTTCTCGTGGCCTGTCGCATCATTGTCTTCCATAACTACTATTTTTTCGAGTGATGGGCAGCTGTCCACTATATCGAGGACTTTTTTAAGCTGTGTCTTGTTTTCGACAACAATGACTTTTGACTCCGAGTTGTTGATTATATACTGGATTTCTTCGGAAACGAGGGTCGGGTACACCGGAATCACTACAGCACCGATACCCAAGGTGCCCATATCTGTATAGAGCCATTCCAGCCTGTTTTCGGACAAGATCGAAACCATCTGACCTTTTCTCAGGCCCAGCGAATATAATCCCAGTCCTGTTGCGCATGCCCGTTCATAATACTCGTTCCATGTCGCGCCGTTCCATAGGCCTTTAATCTTTTTCTCGATTGCCAGCCGATCCCCGTATTTCTTTACACGGTTGCAAAAAACATCATTTATGGTTTTTTCATTTACATCCATTCGAGTCTCCCCTTTTATGCTGGTTGACACGCGGCCATGTTTATTCCCCTAACCACCAAATCACTGAGGAGGTTAGGGGAAGATGATAATCACCTTACTTCTTCCTTAATCCCATTATCGCTCTAGCTTCGTCTGTGGTCGCCACTGCTCTGCCTAGACAATCGGCTATGTTCACCGCCACTTCCACCTGCTCGTAACTTCCTTTGGCAATCGCTCCATTCGGCATCTTGATGTTGTCCTCAAGGCCAACCCGCATATGTCCACCAAGAAGGCACGATTGCATGATGCACGGGAATTGGTCTGTACCAACGCCACACGTGGTGAAGTTTGCGTTCGCGGGAATGGCGTTCATCATGGCAATAAAAGCATCTGCCCGGAAAGCCTGACCACCGGCGACACCCCAGACAAAATTAAAATTCATCGGCTCGCTGAAGAAACCTTGCTTGCCTATCAGCAAAGTGTTGTCGAGTCCGCCCATATCATAGCATTCGATCTCGGGCTTCACACCGTTCTCTTCCATAGCCTTACCGAATTCCTGCAGCATCGTGAAAGTGTTTTCGAATACGTATTCAATGAATATTTTACCGGTCTTACGATCTACGATGCTGAAGTTCATTGTATTGGTATTCAGAGATGCCATATCCGGCTTAACAGCTATGATCTGCGATATGCGCTGTTCTGCCGTCTTTCCCATTCCCACCGCGGAGCTCAGATTCACGATCAACTCCGGACATTTGTCCTTGATCGCGTTATATGTAGCCCTGATCCGCTCATGATCATGAGTAGGCATACCATTGTCCTCACGGGCATGCACATGCACCATGGCCGCGCCTGCCTTCCAGCACTTGTAAGCCTCTGTGGCAAATTCGGCCGGGGTGTAAGGAACCGACGGGTTCTGGTTTCTCATTGTCGCAGCCCCGGTCAGCGCCGCGGCAATAATTACTGGTTTAGACATATCTGGTTTTCCCCCTTTTTGTTTTCCCTGGACTGCAGGTTCATTGTCAGCAACCCACTTCACCCGGCCCGCATTACGTTCGTGAATAGAAGCTTTTTCAGCAGCGGGTTTAAAATGATCGATATCAAGAATTGTATTCGTCGTTTCTTTGGCAAATACAGCTTCAACTTTCATGCCTATCTTCACATCCTCTAATTTGCATTCTTCCAGGATGTGCATGAAGGGCGTATCTGCTCCGTCCAGTTTGATAAGCGCCAAAACGAACGGTGCCTTGCGGGGCAGATGCTTGTCGTCGTAGCGTACCACGGTAAAGTTGGTAACCATACCGGAAGTTCCTACGTCCACCCAATTATCGCGTATGTCGGTAAAGTCCTTGTCGCATACTTGCCGCGGCGGTAGGTATACCACGTTGCAGGTAGGGCATTTTACTCCCATTATTTTCTTCTCATCCCGGATGGTTGTGATGAACTTGCTGCCAACGCTTCCGGCAAAGTATGTATAAGGGAGTGCCATTTTACCTTCAATTACATAGCTGTCTTCAAAACCTTTCATTTGCTTTGTTGTCATATACCTCCTCCTCACTCATCTATCTCGAAATACTTTATGTCCCAGATATCTCCAGTACGGTTTTCCTCCCAGACGGGGCGGACGCGGGTCCCTTTCTTCTCGTTCCAGCCCATCTGGATCTTTTCTATCTGATCCTTTCGTATAAAGTGCGGCATTGTTTCATTGGCTTTGCAGCCGTCAAAGAGGATGTTGATCGACCCGTAAGGTGTCTCGCGAACCGCACCGGTAAGCGGATCAGGCATGGAGTAGTAGACAATGTCCATATAACGGACTTCGCCTTTGGGCCCAACCTCTATGATTTCATTGACACGCACCCGGCAATCAGCACACACTTCCCTTGGCGGTATTTGTATACGGCCGCATTTGGGACATTTATTAGCATATATCTTCTTTTCTTTCAGACCTTTGAGGAATTTCCCCATGATGGGACCGGTAGAAAACTTCTCGTTCAATGATATGATCTTTTTCAGCACAATTAGTTCCTGCTGCGGAACATTGCCAGCCATTGGGTCTTTATATTTTTCAAAAAGCACCGGCCACTTCGAAGCCATCATGTTGAGATCGCCTTTGGCTGATGCTTTTCCTGCCGCCAGTATGCTCTGTGAGTCAATCTTGCCCAGAATGAAATCAACGTAGTCCTTGGCTTCATTGAACTCTAGAGTCACCGTTGGCTTACCCTCGATTGTTGTCGAAAGTGTACAGAGTTTATCCTTGATGAATACTGTCCACTTGCCTCCATCCGGACCACCCAGATCAAAGGCAAACGATGCATCCAGTCCTTCGGCTTCATTAGCCTTAAACCGCGGAACAACTGTAGCGAACATGTCTGCAAGGTATTCTTTGGTCGTCATTTCCTTCTTGGCAATAACGAATTTACGGAAAAGCTTTCCGGTCTTGCCGAATGCAGCCATATCTCCTTCAACCTTAACTTTGCCGCCCATAAATGCATTTGTCGCATCGACATTGCCGGTATTTACCCCGACAAAGGTCTCGCCGTCGGCCTGCATGGTCGCCACACAGCCCGACAAGTCTTCGGTCTTCTCAATCTTCATTTCATTGTTCTTTACTGTGAGCTTCCATTTCCCTTCGTCTTTGATGTCATATCCAAATACTGTGTCCAGATCCTTGGCACCTTCGGGACGGAAACGCTCCTGCATCGAATTAAATATATCTTCTACTTTTACTCCCCAGTACTCTGCCATAATTGTCCTCCTACCAGTTAAGTTCCTT
>CAYXZW010000075.1:0-11502 GCA_964469905.1 uncultured Smithella sp. | reverse complement strand
TATGTTTATCCGATTATCGATCTGGGAATAACTTTTTATCAGCCTCTGTATTATGACGACCTGATGCATATCCATACACGGCCGTCCCATCTGGAGCGCGTGCGTTTGCAGTTTGATTATATAATAACACATGCGGAAAAAGGCCATATTATTTGTAAAGGTTTTACCAGGCATTGCGCTTTAAATCCGGCCGGAAAGCCTGTGGCTGTCGATCAGAAAACGGTTCATCTATGGAAAACATTTCCCTCTTAAGCTCTCCAATACGTCAACGATTAGCTATAGAGATATGTCCTTATTTCTATGACCACCACTTAGAGGGTAAGGCTGTATATTCTGCCGCCGAAGCGCTTATTTTGCTTGCCCGTGTTGTAAAGAGTATTTCCCCGCAGTTTGTTGTCGGTAATTTGACGGACGCTTGTTTCCCGCGTTTTTTGTCAATACCTGCGGACGCAACGACTCTGGCCGTATCAGTGGCTGTCGAAGAAGTTGCGCAAGGCGGAGTTGCCGCCGCGTTGCTTTCGTCCGTAAAATCGCCGGCTGGCAATATCAACCGCACTGTCGAGCATGCCCGAGTGACGTTTGCCGGTCATGACGGAAGTCAAAAGCCTGAGCATCCTTTTTGTTCTCTCGAGAAACTGGAAGGAGAATGCATCAACGTTCCGGCGGCGGCAATTTACCGTGAGCTGGTACCTTTTGGTAAAGCTTATCAAAATATTTGCGGTGACTTATCCGTTTCACACGCCGGAGCTCTGGCTTACCTTTCCGGGGGGGACACAGAGGCCGGGGATGATCTTCTGGGATCACCGTTTCCTTTTGATGCTGCTCTGCATATGGCCTGTGTCTGGGCGCAACGCTTTGCCGATGTCGTTCCTTTTCCCGTGGGTTTTGCGAAAAGAACGATTTATCAAAAGACGAAAAAAAGAGTTGCCTATCTGGGACGCATTGTACCGGTAGAATTTAACTCGAAGCAATTAATTTTTAATGCCTGGATTTTAGATTTGCACGGCTCTTTCTGCGAAGTCATTACCGGGATTCAAATGCAGGATGTGAGTAAGGGGCGCAAGAAACCACCGGCCTGGATTAAGATACTATAAAGGGAAACTATGATAAAGCTAATATTAATTTGTGCGATTGCCTATCTGGCCGGTTCCGTCAATTTTGCCATTATCTTTTTTAAACTCACCGGCAAGGGCGATCCCCGTGCCAGCTTCAGCGGCAATGCCGGGACGACAAACGTTTACCGGCAGGCCGGCCTTTTGTGGGCAACGATAATTTTTCTGCTGGACATCGGCCGGGCTTTAGCCATCGCCGCGCTGGCAGTTTACTTCCTGCCTGCCTCTTTAGTTCCCTGGGCGGCCTTCTTCCTTGTTTCAGGAAACAGTTATCCCTGCTTTCACGGCTTTTTCGGCGGCAAAGGTGTGGCCAATTATCTGGGCTTTTCGTTGTTAGTTGCACCTTGGGCGGCTGGCCTTTCCGCAATAGTCTGGCTTATTGTTTATGGTATCTTTCGTATTCCATTTATTGCCTCTTTTTTTATGGTACTTGTTCTGGCAGTCGGTCAGGCCTATTATTTTAACTGGGCATTTGGCGCTGTCGCCGGAGCCTCTGCAACTTTCATTCTTATCTTATTAAACCACAGGAAAAACATTAGCGAAACCTGGAAAGATAAAAAGACAATCACAACAGGTGAATAATACAATTCATCACGAGGCTGCCGGCAACAACCTGGTGAGCAATTATTAATATTGCGTTTTTAAAAAAATGGTTTATGCTGGTGTTAAAATTACAGCTGATTTAGAATATAGGAAACAGGCATCCGGAGCCTAATAATCAAAGCAAATTAAATCATTAGTTCTCCCGGAAGGGTCAATAATGAATTCACAAAATCAGATCATTCTCTGCGTTGACGACGAAGAGCCAAATCTCTATCTGCTCGAAGCCATTCTGGTTAGCTATGGTTTTCAAGTGGTTTGTGCCCAAAGCGGGAAAGAAGCTTTGCTGAAGATTCAAAGCCAGCCAATCGATCTCATTCTTCTGGACATCTCCATGCCGGGAATGGATGGAATTGCCGTATGCAGGATAATCAAAGAAGATCAAAAGTATAGGGATATACCGATCATCATGATTACGGGATTGGCTTCCCATGAAGACCGCGTTCGCGGTATCGAAGTCGGTGTAGAAGATTATTTTACAAAGCCTTTCAACAAGAATGAACTGCTCGCCAGGATAAGAATACTGCTGAAGGTAAAGAAGTTGAGCGACGAACGCAGAGAAGCAGAAGAGGCACTGAAAAAATCTCATGACGCTTTGGATTACGAAGTAAAAGCGCGAACAGCCGAATTGGCCAAAGCCAACGAGATGCTGCAGGCCGATATCAGCAAGCGCATGCAAGCTGAGGAAAAACTGAATCATACTCTGGACAGTCTCCGGAAGGCAATAGGCATGACCATTCAGGTGCTGATCTCCGTCGTGGAAACAAGAGATCCATACACCGCCGGTCACCAGAAACGTGTGGCGAATCTGGCCCGGGCTATTGCCACAGAGATGGGGCTTTCCCCGGAAAGAATCGAAGGCGTCCGCATGGCCGGCTTCATTCATGACATTGGGAAAATATCGATTCCTGCGGAGATGTTGTCCAAGCCTGCAAAACTATCGAAGATCGAGTTTATCCTGATTCAAGAGCACTCCCGGAGTGGTTACGAGATACTGAAAGATGTGGAATCTCCCTGGCCTTTGGCACAAATTGTTTACCAGCACCATGAAAGGATGGATGGCAGTGGCTATCCACAAAATCTGAAAGGGGAGGAAATTCTCCTGGAGGCCCGTATCATGGCTGTGGCTGATGTGGTGGAATCCATGGCGTCTCACCGTCCCTATCGTCCAGCCCTGGGTATCGATACAGCCCTCGAGGAAATCAAAAAGAATAAAGGAACGCTTTACGATGATGCTGTTGCCGATGCCTGCCTGAGATTATTCCGGGAAAGAGGTTTTCAACTTCAAGAGGATTGATTTCAGCGGTAATCCTCGTCTTTGCTCCGAAATAAATACCATATAGCTGTAGAAGTTAAATGTACCGAAAGGTGTGTCTGAAAATCAATTCTACTGTCCTTGTTCCCTATGAAAAATTTTAAAACATAAGCCATTGTATTTTATTTTGTGAGAGGAGCCTTGTTTTGATCGTTCTTCGCTCATATAGTTGTGGTCATGCCTGACCTAATAAGTGGAGGTATGATTGCGCTCCTCCCCGCCACAGTGATTCCCCGGCAGTTATATTTAAAAGATTTGTTTGACTTCTGCCGTCAAGGTGCGATATTTATTTGCAAATGAGTATTTTGTCAATACATTCATCTTCAAAAGCGGACCGGATTAATAAACACAGATTCATGTCATTTCTCAACATTAACTGAAGGACGGAATCATGACGGAAAGGCACAATGGTGATGAACCCAACGCTACTGAAAGCCCGACCACGCGCCGGCATCTTAAACAATTAGAGCCATCAGATGTGAGAGCAAAGCGCACAGAAAAGGCCATCCCCGAAAATGAACAGCGTCTCCACAGCATTATTGGCGGATCGCCAATTCCTGCCTTCATGATCGGGAAAGATCACCGGATTATATATTGGAACAAGGCTCTGGAAGAATTAACCAGCATCAAAGCCCGGAAGGTTATAGGCACCAATCAGCAATGGCGTGCGTTCTATAAGAAGAAACGTCCCTGCATGGCTGATCTTCTGGTGGATCATAAGATTGACGATGTCTCCCGATGGTACAAAGGTAAATACATAAAATCAAATCTCTTGGATGAGGCTTATGAAGCAACTGATTTTTTTCCTGAGCTGGGTGAAAAAGGGAAATGGCTCCGCTTTACTGCGGCCATTATTCGTGATGTTGCGGGCCAACTGGTTGGTGCCATTGAGACGCTCGAAGATATTACGGCAAGGAAAAAAGCGGAAGAAGCCTTGTTGCATGCCCAGGAAGATCTGGAGCATAGAGTGCAAGAAAGAACGGTGGAACTGGCCCGCGCCAATGAGGCGCTGCTTACGGAACTTATGGAGCGTCACCGGACTCAGCAGGCACTGAAGGAAACAACGGATCATCTCTCCCTGATACTGGAATCACTGCCGATAGTCTCTTACACGCGGAGAGCCGGTGGCGATTTCGAAATAACTTTTGTCAGCAATACAGTTGAGGAGATTACCGGCTATCCGTCTCACTGTTTTCTGGAAGATAAAGATTTCTGGAAGGATCACATTCACCCGGATGATTGCCAGCGGGTGATCTCGGAGCTTCAGGCTGACCGACCGAAAGGCACTCATCGAGTCGGTTATCGGTTCCGGGTGATGGATGATTCTTATCGCTGGTTTTCCGATTACTGGCGGATTATCCCATTGCCCGCAAGTTTATCTACGTATATTGTCGGAGCCTGGCAGGACGTGACTGAAGATAAAAGAGTGCGGCAGGAAGGAGAGTTACGCCTCCAGCAAATGATGCAAACCCACAAGCTTACCGCACTGGGAGAAGTTGTTGCCGGCGTTGCCCATGAAATCAACAATCCCGTCAGCTTTATCGCCTATAACGTTCCCGTCCTGGAAGAGATCTGGAGCAACGTTGAGGCAATCCTCACTGATAACAAAGTAACCCCAGACGTATGGAAGAAGAAGGGACTTAGTCAGGAGGATGTTTTTCAGCATATGCGGGAAATTATTCAAGCATTCAAGATTGGTGGAAACCGGATCAATCGGATTATCTCTCATTTGAAGGAATTTTCCCGTTCTGATGAAACTACCCGTAAAAAACCAGTGGTTATCCAGGATGTTATTTCGGGAGCACTGATCATTGTCGGAGCTCAGGTGAGAAGTGCCGGATCAAAAATAGATTTGAGAATTGCCGAAAATATCCCTCCTATCTATGGGCATTTCCAAAAGATTGAGCAGGTGATTACTAATCTCATGATGAATGCCCATCAGGCCTTTGAAGCAGGAAGAAAGGGCCGGATGATTGTCAGTTGCCGGCATATTGAGCGATTGAATGCTGTCGTTGTAGATATTGAGGATAACGGAAAAGGCATTGAGCGGGAGATTATTGATCATATTTTCGATCCCTTTTTTACCACACGCCGGGAAAGGGGCGGAACTGGTCTGGGGCTTTCGATTTCTTACGGTCTGGTCAAGGAGCATAACGGGATTATCGGTGTCCTTTCCCGTCCCGGAATTGGCAGCCGTTTCTCAATTTTTCTGCCCGTAGACAGAGAAACTAATATCAGCCTTTATCCGGCCATTCTCTTCATCGATCATAATGTGAAATACCTGAAGCAGTTGAAGACAAACTTTGTCGATGCCGTGATTTGGAGGTCGGAACAAGATGACAAGGTTGAGGATATTATTGGTTTTTTAGAGGAATACCCTGAGGTAGATATAGTAGTTTCGGAAATTCAATTAAAGGGCTTTGATGGCTGGAATCTCTTAGAGCAGATTAAGAGACGCTTTCCCTTGATGCCCGTAATCCTCTATTCGATTGATAAGAAAGCGATCAATCCGCCGCTCGACATGGCCGCAGTTGCGGATCTGACGCTCCAAAAACCGTTCAATATCGATAAACTGCAAAAGATTATCCATGATCTGGGGAGACAAAGGCTATGAGGATTTTAATTGTCGATGATGAAAATGTTTCCCTCACGTCGGTGCGGAGAATTCTGCAATGGCGGGGAATTAGTGATGTGGAGATCTGCGACAACGGTAGGGAAGCAATCAAAAAGATACAGGAAGAGGATTACGATATCGTTCTGCTGGACCTGTTAATGCCCGATGTTGATGGAATGCAGGTTCTGGAATCCACCAAATCATTCCGGCCCCGGACGGAATTTATCATTCTGACGGCGGTTGACGATATTGCGACGACGGTCAGGGCTATCCGCCAGGGAGCTTATGATTATCTTGTTAAGCCAGTAGACAATGAGCTTCTTTTCCTTTCCATTGACAGGGCCTATGAACGCAAAGGACTTCTGGCCGGACTTTCCTCAACGGCAAACTGTGACGTAATCGATGTTCCCGAGGCCTTTGCCGCTATCGTTACCCGGAATCCGCGAATGAAAGCCCTGATTTCCTATGGGCAGGTTATGGCCCGCAGCGGCAACCCGATAATGATTACCGGAGAATCAGGAACAGGCAAGGAATTAATGGCCCGTGGAATCCATCGCGCTGGTCCCGCCTCCGATGGGCCTTTCGTGGCGGTTAATGTTTCAGCGATTCCGGCAACGATGTTTGAAAGCCAGTTCTTCGGCCATGCCCGAGGAGCGTTTACCGGAGCCGAAAACTCTCACCAGGGTTTCTTTGAACAGGCGGACGGCGGGACGCTGTTCCTCGACGAAATCGGCGAGCTGCCCATTGGTTTGCAATCGAAACTCTTACGTGTTCTGGAAGACAAGACCTTTACTCCTCTGGGCGGATCAAGGCCCGTCCAGGTTGATATCCGGCTCATCTCGGCCACCAATGCCAACATTGATCGCGCTTGTCAGGAAGGGAAATTTCGCCTAGATCTGCTCTATAGGCTGAAAGCGGCCTGCATTTATCTGCCGCCGCTGCGGGAAAAGAAAGATGATATTCCTGAACTGGCCTTACATTTTCTGCAAAAGTCCTGTGAGCGGCACGGGAAAAAAATCCAGAGCTTCAGCCCGGAGGCCATGGATATTTTAATCAACAAAGATTACCCGGGCAATATCCGTGAACTATCCCAGCTCGTGGAAAATGCGGTTATCCTGGCTGACGGTCCCACAATTCTGCCCGTTCACTTAGGCGGGATCAGAGAGCCTTTATCGCTTTCTGCCGGCTCTAGACTTTGCACCCTGAAAGAAAATTATGATCGCCATCTGTCCTTTGTCCTGAATTCTACTAAAGGAGACCGCCGAGAGGCCGCGCGGATTCTGGGGATTACAGTCAGGCAACTGCAAAGGAAATTGGCCGAGCGCAAACAGCAATCGGGATGACGTTTAGGTCGCAGCTGGTGACTAAAGAGTCGCAGGTCTCATCATTCCGTATTTTCTAAATATTTTGCGGATTGTCCGATGGAAGGCAAGTATGTGGGATGACCTGAAGTTCACCTTGTCGTATTTTTTCGCGGTCCGATATCTTGAATGTTTCAGGAAAATACAACACAATTTATAGACTGTTTTTATATCACTGCGCTGGTGAAGTGACGGCGAATCTTGCCTTTTATCGGTAGAGCATTGAACTTTTCAATGTGCTTCAAACCCAGTTACATCCTGCAAGGCAGCATTAAGATATTTTCCCCTCTCGGGAATTACTGACCGTGTGGTGCTGATCCCCGGGACAAAGCGTGAGTCATTTAAATGACCCCCTGTTATTTTATTTTCTGCCCGGTGGCACGTCTGTTGCTCTAATGAAGAGAAAGCGATAACGGTTGCAAAGCTTTCTCTGGGTAAAGGGGACGTGTATGCTGGCATCATTGAAGTTGCTGGATCTGATGGCAAATAATGCGGAGTCGATTGCCCGGCACTGGGCTAAAGACGTTGTCCGCAATCCCAAAACTCCTTATTATCAACACCTGGACGAAGATAAGATCATTCCTCAGGCCGTCGAATTTTATCAGCAGTTAAGCCGCGTATACACCGCCAAAGATCCCTTTACCGACATCCGAAAATTTATGGGAAAATTCGCCGAAGCGCTATTTAATGACGGCATTCCCCTCCATGAAGCGCTCTACGCCATAGTTCTCATGCGGCGCCACATCTGGCTTTATGCGGAATTTCAAGCCATATTTATTACGGTAGTTGAGCAAATGCAGGCAATGGATTCTCTGACGCGCACAATTCTTATGTTTGACTATATTTCCTATGCCTTGACGGAAAAATACGTAGTTCTAATGAAAGATAGTTCCAAGAAAAAATAAGAAGAGGTGATTGAACAGTGGCCGAGCAAATCAACCAGGGAAAAGTTTTATCCGTTCGCAGTAGCGTCGTTGATGTCCACTTTCCCGTGGCGCCTTCGATCCGCAATGTTCTCAGGGCAGGTGATAACGGACAGGTAATTATCGAGGTCTTCACCCAGCTTGATAACAATACGGTCAGGTGTGTTGCCCTGACTCCAACTCAGGGTCTGGCCAGGGGATCGGCGGTAATCGATACTGGCAAACCTTTTGAAGTGCCCGTGGGGCGCGAACTTTTGGGAAGGGTATTTAATGTTTTCGGTGAACCGATTGATAAAAAACCCCGGGTGGAAGGGGAAGAATGGCGTTCCATTCATCGCGAACCGATTCCGCTGCGAGATCAGTCCACGGTATCAGAAATATTTGAAACAGGAATCAAAGCCATTGATGTCCTGGCGCCTCTGGAACGGGGAGGGAAAGCCGGATTGTTTGGCGGAGCAGGTGTCGGTAAGACGGTTCTTATTACGGAAATGATCCATAACACAGTCAGTGGTCATGAGGGGATGAGTATCTTCTGCGGTATTGGAGAGCGCTGTCGGGAAGGTGAAGAGCTTTACCGGGAAATGGAAGAAAGCGGTGTTCTGGGCAATACGGTCATGGTTTTCGGTCAGATGAACGAACCTCCCGGGGCCAGATTTCGTGTTGGACACGCCGCTCTGACAATGGCCGAGTACTTCCGGGATGATGCCAAGCAGGATGTTCTTCTCATGATTGATAACATTTTCCGTTTTATTCAGGCCGGAATGGAAGTATCCGGTCTTTTAGGACAGCTGCCATCCCGCTTAGGTTACCAGCCGACTCTGGCCACAGAACTGGCTGAGCTCCAGGAGCGCATCTGTAATACTAAAACCGGCGCTATTACATCCATTCAGGCCGTCTATGTACCGGCTGATGATTTTACCGATCCTTCGGCCGTTCATACTTTCGGCCATCTTTCAGCGACGATTGCTCTTTCGCGCAAAAGGGCGAGTGAAGGGCTTTATCCGGCTATTGACCTTCTTCAGTCCACCTCGAAGATGATGATGCCGAATATCGCCGGTGAACGCCACTACAAAATTGCCCAGGAAATTCGCAAGACGCTGGCGGTATATGAAGATCTGAAAGATATTATCGCCATGCTCGGCATTTCCGAACTTTCCCGTGAGGATCAGCGGACGGTACACCGGGCACGCAGGTTGGAGCGTTTCTTTACCCAGCCGTTTTTTGTCACGGAACAATTTACGGGTACTGCGGGGAAAATGGTCTCCCGCGAAGAGACTTTGATCGGTTGCGAGAGAATTCTTAATGATGAATTTGCGGATTATCCCGAAAGGGCTCTGTATATGATCGGCTCCATAGATGAGGCAAAGATTCATAATGCTGCTTAAGATTTTACTGCCGGCGGAAATATTATTAGAACAGGAAGTAAAGAAGATTGTCGCTGAGGCGGAGAACGGTTCCTTCTGCCTGATGCCTAATCACATTGATTTTGTGGCAACACTGGCGCCGGGGATTTTTACTTATGAGAAGACAGAAGGGGGTCAGGAAATATTGGCAATGGATGTAGGTACGCTGGTGAAAAAAGGTTCGGATGTGCTGGTTTCGACGCGCAATGCCGTGCGTGCCCCGGACTTGGGGAAATTGAAGCAGGTTGTTGTGAAGCAATATGATATTCTGGATGAACGCGAAAAGATGGTGCGTTCCGCTTCAGCTAAACTGGAGGCGAGTTTGATCAGGCGTCTTGTAGAGTTAAAGTAGGCCGCGTGACCTCACGCGGCGTAAATGAGGTTACCTTGTAAAATGAGGTTTGAACAATGGCGGAAATAAAACGCTCAGCAAAGCAAAGACGCAAGCAGATAGCCGATCGTTTCGCTGATAAAGTTGCCAGAAAGGAAGCTTTGCGGATGAAAGGTATCCGGCATAAAGACGAGACGGTTTGGTTCGGTTTGGGCATGTTCGGGATTGTCGGGTGGGCGGTGGCAATTCCCACGCTTATAGGCATTGCTTTGGGATTATGGATCGACCGTACCTGGCCGAGCCGTTATTCCTGGGCATTGATGTTTCTTATCGCCGGTGTAGTAATAGGCAGTATCAATGCCGCCTATTGGGTTAGAAAAATTCGGAACACGATTATTGAAGAAGAAGATGATGATGAATGAATTGAACATGATTACGGTTATTATTCTTTGTTTGGCTTTTACGGCCGGGTTGGTATTGGGTGCATTCTATTTTATTGCCCTATGGCGGACAGTGAAGAGACTTTCGGAGACACCGCGACCCGTGCGCCTGATGTTAGGGAGCTTTGTTGTTCGCATTGCTGTGGTGCTGCCGGGATTTTACTTTGTCATGAGTGGCCATTGGGAGCGGCTGGGCATGGCGCTTGCGGGTTTTGTTTTTATGAAAGTTATT
This sequence comes from uncultured Smithella sp., assembly GCA_964469905.1. GTDB lineage: Bacteria > Desulfobacterota > Syntrophia > Syntrophales > Smithellaceae > MVRV01. Next base: position 1,171 of record CAYXZW010000075.1, on the reverse strand, counting down.
CTTACGCACCGTCTGGGAATAAATAAGGCGATCTAGAATTTCAGATTATCTGCATAGATAGGAGTGGACATGGAAATCGTAGGTATAAATCAAATCAGCCCGGATCAGGTTATTCTCTGGAGTTGGGGTTTTATTACCCTCAATGTGACCATCCTCTATACATGGCTTGTTATGGTGCTTCTTGTCGTCGGCTCCTGGCTGGTAACGCGTAATCTTTCCAACGATATTAATGTTTCTCGATGGCAGCATTTTCTGGAAGTGATTATTTCCATCATCCGCGGCGAGATCAGGGAAATGAATAAAAAAGGAGCGGATAATTATGTTCCTTTGATCGGCACACTATTTCTTTTCATTTGTCTCTCCAATGTGCTTGTTATTGTTCCTGGATTTGTTGCGCCGACATCATCCATTACAACAACAGCGGCGCTGGCCATATGTGTTTTTATTGCTGTTCCTTTCTATGGTATATCCGCGAACGGCCTTTTCCATTATCTTAAGGAATATTTTCAGCCGAATCTTATCTTTTTTCCGTTTCACGTTATGGGAGAAATATCCCGGACACTTGCCCTGACGGTTCGATTATTCGGTAATATCATGAGTCATGAAAAGGTTATCGGCATACTTCTTTCTGTCACCCCTCTCCTGTTCCCCGTTATTATGCAGGCACTGGGGTTGTTAATCGGTGTGATCCAGGCATATATATTTGCCATTCTTTCCATGGTGTATATCGCTTCGGCGACAAGCACCAATGAGGAGGCGCATAAACATGTGGAGTTACATGAATTAGAAGTCAGTGCAGGTATTCAAGATAAATAAATATTTTAAAAGGAGGCGTTTTTATGGACAGTTTAAGTATAGTTGCGATGGCTTCAATTATTGCTGCGGGTTTAACAATGGCAATTGGTTCGGTTGGGCCGGCTTTGGGTATGGGACGAGCAATACAGCAGGCCCTTGCTGCCATTGCCCAGCAACCCGATGAACGTAATTCTTTGACTCGAACCCTGTTTGTCGGGCTTGCCATGATCGAATCCATAGCAATTTACTGCTTTGTTATTTCTATGATTGTAATCTTTGCGAATCCTTTCTGGGGTTACTTTGTGAAGGCAGGGGGATGATCCATGCATATCGACTGGTTTGTTTTGTTTTGCCAAATCTTCAATTTCCTTTTGCT
>CAYXZW010000074.1:0-11849 GCA_964469905.1 uncultured Smithella sp. | reverse complement strand
GGTTCTTTATTATTGCGAAAAATGATGTGCAGAACAACCAGTTTCAGCTGATCGGTATTACGGACACGGCAATGCTGCGGCCCCAGGTATTTGCCCTGCAGGAAGGGGAGGTTCAGATTGGTCTGATCTGTTCGGAAAAGCAGGCCATTGATGCGACACTTATTTCTTTGGAGAGAGAAGATCCCCGCTTCGGGCCGATTGCCGACAAATACTGGAATGCCCGTGGCGGCAGCTATACCGACGGCGGTGCTTTTATTTTCAGCCTCCAGGATACCGAAAATGGCAAAAAGCTGATCTGCTCGGATAAATTCGGGAAGGTTATTCAGACTCCGCAAGATAAGGTGGTCTGCGATGTCGTCAAAAAGATAACATACAAAGAGGAATTCAAAACTATCGAAGATAAGCTGAATACTTTGTTTGCGGAAAGAGATGCTCAGGTTGCGACTCATAATATTTTTGCCTATGTCCGGGACAGCATAGGCGGATTTACTCCGGATACTCTGCGTTTCTGCATCGAGGCCATTGCTGATTATGCCCGGAAAAAAGATGACTGCAAACAGATCGCCATTAACGCCCTGACCATTCTTAATGACCGGCGCTATAATACAGGCTCAATCAAAAGAAGTTCATTGCAGCATGTTCTAAAAATAAGTTTGGACGGGATATTCAGTTCCACTCCGCTGATTACGGAGACGTCCAATTCGCGCTTCAGCCGAATTGACTTTGTTAGCCGCGATCAGTTGCGGGAACCGCAGAATAATGAGAAGACGCTGATTATCGATGCCGAACAATTTGAGCCGGAAGGCGAAAATTGCGATGCCGTGATGATTGTGAAGGCATTTAAGCTCGGCTGGAAGCGTTTCATTGTTTACAAATACCGTGGACAGCGATTTACCGGATGCGGCTTCGGGCCGGGAACTCCGGATGTTAGGATTGATATTTACGGCGCATCCGGCGATTATATAGCCTCCGGTATTGACGGTATGGAAATATATATTCACGGCAATGCTCAGGATCAACTCTGCCAGATTATGAAAGAAGGAAAGCTGGTGGTGTTTGGTGATGTTGGCCAGACATTCATGTACGGGGCCAAGGGTGGCAGTGCCTATATCATGGGCAATGCAGCAGGGCGCCCTTTAATCAACGCTGTGGGCAAGCCGCGGGTTGTAATTAACGGCACTGCTCTCGATTATCTGGCGGAATCATTTATGGCCGGAGACCCGCTCAATGGCGGCGGCTTTGTTATTCTCAACGGCATCGGCTTTGACGATAGCGATGGATCGATTCGAGAGTATGATTCGCCTTACCCCGGCTCGAATATATTTTCATTGGCCTCCGGCGGAGCGATTTATGTCCGTGATCCGCAGAAAAAGCTTGTTGATGAACAACTCAATGGCGGAGAGTTTGCTGCCATTACCGATGCGGACTGGGATCTGATTCTGCCGTACCTCGAGGAGAATGAAAATCTTTTCGGTATTAAAATAGAAAGACTTCTGACAGTAGCCGGCAACGTGAGAACACCGCAAACAGTATACAGAAAGATCATCCCCAAAAAGGCAACAGCTCATGTAGTCGAAGATGATGACGGCCTGGAAGAATAAAACTGAAAAGTCAATAGTAAATATTCGACCCTTGGTTCCTAGTAGCGGACTTATGCATCCTCAGGGAAAAATCTTCCCCGGATTGAGGATGCTCAGGGGATCGAAGACCTGCTTGATTCGCTTCTGCAGATCTACCACCTCGGGGCTCATCACGATAGGCAGATAGGAGACTCGCTTGGACCCGATGCCGTGCTCCCCGCTGATGGTGCCACCAAGATGAAAGACGACCTCGTAGAGTTCCTTGAGGAGGTGCGGAAGTTTTTCTTTCCAGGCCTCCATAGGCGTTTCCGGTTTCTTGACCGGTGTGGCGTGTAAGTTGCCATCCCCCGCGTGCCCATAGCAGGGGATCAGGACATCATGCTTCTGAGCCAGGCGCTCCAGCTCGTAAACAAGATCGGGAATACGCGCCGAGGGTACCACGATATCCTCGATGCTCTGCACGGGACAGACTTTCTTGAAGGCCTCAGCTAGATTAATGCGCGGACGCCACATCTTCCGCTCCGTCGTGGGCGTGTTGCCCACATAGACATCTAGTGCCCCGGCCTCGAGAAACAGCTCCCCGAATTTCTCGCATTCCTCGTCCACCTTCTCCCGGCTCGATCCGTCCAGCTCGATGAGAAGCATGGACCCGATATCGGACCGTGGCAGGTCTTCGCCTAAGAAACGGTAAACAGTCTGCACGGAGAGGCGATCCATGAACTCGATGGCGGTGGGCAGGATTCCCGACTGCGCAACAACCCGCGGGATAGCTCCGACGGCGTCGGCGGCGCTTCCAAAAGGAATCAGCAGTACCGCTGTGGCGGCGGGTTGCGGAAGCAGGCGCAAAATGATCTTCGTGAAGATTCCCAGCGTCCCTTCCGAACCGACCAGCAGGTGGATGATGTCGTAACCGGTAACGTCCTTCAGCCGCTTTCCGCCCATTTCCACGATCTCACCTGTGGGCAGGACAGCCTCCAGACCCAGGACATGATGCCCCGTGACCCCGTACTTGATGGCGCGTCCGCCGCCGGCGTTCTCCGCGAGGTTCCCCCCGATGAAGCAGGACTCGAAGCTCATCGGATAACCAGCGTAGAAAAGGCCGAATGCCTGAACCGCCTTGCCGATCTCGCTGGTCACGACACCTGGTTCCACCACGGCCACCATGTTTTCTCTGTCGATCTCCAGAATACGGTTCATGCGCTCGAGAGCCAGCACAATGCCTCCGAAAAGCGGCACGGCTCCGCAGGAAAGCCCCGTTCCCCCGCCCCGGGGGGTCACCGGTACGTGCTCCCGGTTAGCCAGCTTCATGATTTCGGATATCTCGGATGCGGAGGCGGGCTTGACTACTACCTCGGGCATGCGGGCGTATTCCGGTCCGGCCACTTCGTCATGGGCATAGTTTTGCAGCAGATCCGGATCGCTGAAGATGATGTTCTTCTCCCCGACGATGGCCTGCAGCGCACTGGCGATCTCACGGGTCACGGGCGCGTAACATGTCTTTTCAATCATCGCAAAGTCCTTTTTCCGCACCAGCGGTCTTATTCGCTGTCCCTTTTTCAAACACTCTCAAAGACATTTCCCCTTCTCTCCATTGAGAATCTAGTTGCTTTGATTGGAGTCGGGTAGATCAATTTCTTCCGATGCTGCAGGTCGATGTTTGTGTTCTCCGTTTCCGCTTGGTTTCCCGGCGATGCCAGAATGTTTCAACCATGTATCCATTGTCCCCGACCCGACAAAACATCCATCCGCTAATATTTCAACCTTTAAAACCGGTAGGTGAGTTCGAGCATGTGAAAATCAGCCCCCGTGTTGCGAGGTCCGTAGATTGCTGCATCGGAATAGTGCAGATACCGGTAGCCCACTCCCAGTCGTTTGAAGAGTGGAATGCCGACGCCTGCGGTCAGGGCAAATTGGAAGTGTCCGCCGAAGTCTTGAGTTCCAAATTTATGCTTGCTCAGTATAGCCCCGCCAGCTCCCATGTCTAATGTAAATCGACCATCCTGACTGCCAAGGGTAACTAGGGGAATGAGAGAAGCGACCAGCGCAGTTTCCCCGGCACCATAAAGAACGCCGGCGCTGGCCATCAGCCTTATGTCGGTTCCCCAGCCTGATTTTGAATACCACGCCCAAGGCAGCCTTAAGTTCACCGCCACGTCATACTCCTGGAAATCTTCCGGCGCCAAACCACCGATTATGTCAGTATTTGAGAAGACCGCCCGTATGCTGACGTTATGTAAAACCGGTTTATTAGAAACCTGTTTATCGTTTTCAGATATATGAAACCACCCTCCTTGTGCTGCGGCATTCTTTATCGTGTCCGATGTTGTGGGGGTGTCGCAGTCGACGGCGGTGGTTTGAACATAAGCAACATGCTTACACGCTGGATAAAATGAAGCATTATATACATAGGGCATTGCCTCAGCAGGTTTAGATAAAAACAGGAGCGCGGAAACAACAAAGAAGGAGTAGATGAAAACAGAAGTGCGAAAATAACGAAAAAGCAAACAGTATTTTATCTTGCCATTTGTCAACTTACACCCATTAACAACTTCTTTGATAAGATAGTGCTTGTTCATGGTTGGAATATAAGATTTTCGGACTTTTATGTCAATAAAACAGTGGCTGCACAATTTGTACTGTTGATGCTTGTCGGTGGGCGTGCATCGCTTTTATTGGTAAGTGAAAGCATCAATTATTCTTATTATTCCAGGTTGTTGAGTGCGGGAGGATACAAATAGGCCTCTCTGTGCCCGCAACCGTCCGCGCTCGCCGGTTGCAAATAAAATACTGCTTGCTGTACGAGCTGAAGAAGAGATTTACATGGAATATGCCGCATTATTTTGATAAGTTTCCCTCTCGATTTCCCAATACCCATTTCAGGAGAAAATGCATGCAACAGATGAAAAGATATGCCTGTTTATTTATTGTTTTACTTTTTGCCTTAACAGCCGCAACAAGCACGGCCGGTGAAAAAACAAAACTGACAGATGGAATTTATGCAAAACTCGTGACGTCCAGAGGCGATATCCTCATCTTGCTGGAATATGAAAAAACACCCCTCACGGTGGCAAACTTTGTCGGTCTGGCCGAGGGAACAAAGGATTCGAACCGCGGCCATGGCGTTCGCTTTTATGATGGGCTGACCTTCCATCGTGTCCTTCCCGATTTCATGATTCAGGGTGGTGATCCGCTGGGAAACGGGAGCGGCGGACCCGGCTATAAATTCCCCGATGAATTTGATGAAACCCTTACCCATGATGGCCCCGGTGTATTGTCCATGGCCAATGCCGGTCCAGACACCAACGGGAGCCAATTCTTTATTACCCATACCAAAACCCCCTGGCTGGACGGAAAACATACGGTCTTTGGTCGCACTGTCGACGGTCAGAGTGTCGTCAATGCCATTAGGGCAGGCGACATTATCAAAACGATAGAAATCATCCGCAGCGGCGACAAGGCCAGGGCATTCAAGGCCGATCAAGCATCTTTTAATACGCTGCTTGCCCAGCTTGTAAAAGACAAGGCTCAAGGGAGGAAAAAAATGAATCACCGTGATATGGCTCTGATCAAGGAAAAATATCCCCGGGCCATTAGTCTTCCTTCCGGGTTGATGTATGTTGTTCTGGCGGAAGGTGTGGGCGACAAAACACCTAAGCCCGGAACAACCGTCAGCGTTCATTATTCGGGCCGGTTGCTCAATGGAACGAAATTCGACAGCTCCGTGGATCGTGGCAAACCATTGCAGTTTCCCGTCGGGGTCGGCCGGGTGATCAAGGGCTGGGATGAGGCAATGCTATCCATGAAAAAGGGAGAAAAGCGTATCCTTATTATCCCTCCGCAGCTGGGTTACGGCGAGATGCGCATCGGACCGATTCCACCCAATTCGATACTTGTTTTTGAAGTTGAACTGCTGGATTTCTGACAGGTGCTCCCTGAAAAGCACGCCACTGGTCAGGAAAAACAGGACGTGTCCTATCAAAACAATCTAATTAGCTTCGTTAGAAGTCTTAGTTTTTTTACGAAACAGTTTGGGGTTGATTTCGAGTTTGGTAATTTTATACTGCATTATCCGCTTGGTTGTCCCCAGAATTTTTGCCGCTTTGGTCTGATTGCCGCCGGTTTCTTCCAGGGCATCAATAATCAAAGCCCGCTCCTGTGCCTCGACAACGTATGATAGCTTGCCGGGTTCTTTTCGTTCTGCTTCCTTTTCCTTTGCCTGCAGCGACGGTGGCAAATGCAGGCATTCAATGGTGTCGCTATTAGACAGTAGCACCGCGCGTTCGATACAATTCTCCAATTCCCGGACATTGCCCGGCCATTTATGAGATAAAAAAGCTTCGATGGCCGCCGTGGATATCTTTTTTACATTTCTGCCCATTTCTTTGCTGTATTTGAGAATAAAATGATCGGCCAGCAAGATGATGTCACTGCCGCGTTCGCGCAAAGCGGGCAGGTAGATGGGAAAAACATTCAATCGGTAAAACAAATCGGCACGAAAACGCTCCGCCAGGATGTCCTGCTCTAAATTTCTATTGGTTGCCGCAATAATACGGACGTTAACATTAACTACCCGCGAAGAACCGAGCGGCTGAAATCTCTTTTCCTGTAAAACACGCAAAAGTTTTACCTGGGCAGCAGACGAGAGTTCGCCTACCTCATCTAAAAAGATGGTTCCGCCGTTGGCTTCCTCGAAGCGACCGCGGCGCTGCTGCAGTGCTCCGGTAAAAGCACCTTTTTCATGGCCGAAGAGCTCGCTTTCAATAAGTGTATCGGGAATTGCCGCGCAATTTACCTGCACCATTGGCCCTTTATGCCGGGGGCTGTTCATGTGAATAGCCTGGGCAATCAACTCTTTACCTGTTCCCGTCTGACCGGTTATTAAAACAGTGGTATTGGAATCGGCCACCTGAGCGACCAGACCGAATACTTCCTGCATCGGCTTGGAATGACCGATAATGTCTATGGATGGCGGGCGGGTGCTGCCGACAATTTTTCTGAGCCGCCTGTTTTCTTCTTCCAGAGCTCGGATGTGTACAGCCTTGGCCATTAACTCGGCCACAGAGGAAAGTATCGCGAGCTCCTTTTCGAGGTCTTCTACGTTCCGGGCAACTTTGTCGGCGGATAAGACTCCAACGACGCCATCATCGTAAATGATCGGAACACAGAGAAAAGCTAGCTCCGACCTGTTCAAGTTTTTCCGGGCTCCGGTGCGATCCAGAAAATGGGTGGCCTGACCCAGGTTGGCAATTGCCATCGGACGTCCTGTTTCAGCTACCTTGCCGGTAATGCCTTCGCCGGGCTTATAAATAACGTCCATTCCTTCAATATTGATGTCATGAGCAATATCCAGCCAGGCTTCTTTTTTTTCACGATCCAAAAGCGAAATCATTCCGCGCTGCATGCCCAGATGCCGGCTCATTTCTTGGAGGACTTGTTCCAGTTGGTCGCGCAAATCCTCAGGCTGAGCCAGAATTTTGGCAATTGCATGTAAAACGGCTAGTTCTTCGTAGCTATGGATACTCAAAGCTTCGTATCCTTCCTCAGCAGAAATATTCTTCATTGCTTTCTTCATTAATCCAGCAACCTTTCTATTGATACAACAAATTTGTTCCAATTGCTATGGGAAAATAGCTTTAACTTCTACTTAATGCAATTATTGATCCATATTTGTTGTTGTAATGTTTTGTTTCAGGCAATTTGGTACTCATTATTCCTTTGACATGCAAAATTTTTCCTCATACACTCTCACCACGAAAAAGGAAGTTCTTATCAATTCGATTTGATTATTGCAGGCAGGTAAGGAGGTATCATTTATGAACAAGAGGGTTGTCGGTTTCTTCGTGTTTGGTTTCATTGGAGTCATCTTCGTAGCAGGAATGTGGTTCGACGGCATGCGAACCGAGACACAGCCTAAAGACAGTCTCGGCGACTGCATCGTCTCCCTCCTGTCGCCAAACAAGGCCTCGGCTGCGTATTGTGCTCCGGTGTGTAGCAAGAAATGGAACGACTTGCAAAAAGTCTGCGAACAACATTGTGGTAGTAGCTACAATAGTCATGGTAAAGAAGCAGTTTTCTACTGCAACGCCGGCTGCCAGTATTTGGTGACATCCTACAATGAGAATTGCTACAGACAGTTTCCGCCATATTAACATGTTAATTGGGGAATTCAGAAGTTGCAGGAAAAATTGAGCACCGCTGATTCAGAAGATTTATGAAGTTGATCCCCTGGTCTGTCTGAATTGCGGTTTAAAAAGGCCTTCCCGGCGGTAAAACAGGCTGCAAGGTTTCAAAGTCGGTTCCCTCAATCGATCCTCAGATTGGTCATTTCGTGCATAAACCATATATTGGGGCCAAAATCCTCTGCTCATTATTCCTTTGACACGCAAAACCTATTTTCCTATACTCCTTCCCGGAAAAGGCAAGTTCATTGCATAAAAATTGTTGACCGACCCTTAATTGCTCAATATCGTTTAGTTGTTATGTGACGTTCTTCATTTTGGGAGGTGTTATGGCTACAATTGTGCTCATTTTATTTTATCTTCTCTTTCCTGTTGCGGCCATTTATCTGGCACGACGAAATTCCCTTTGCAATAAACTCGGCGCGGTTGTTATCTGCTACATCGCCGGAATAGTAGTGGGTAATATCGGCCTGCTGCCTTCCAATCTTGCCCCCGTGCAGAATCCCCTGATGCTGGTTACTATCAGCCTCGCTCTTCCGCTGATGTTTTTTTCCATTGATGTGCGGCGCTGGAGCAGACTGGCGGGAAAATCACTCCTTTCCTTCGGGCTGCAGACGCTGGCGATATTGATTGTTGCCACCCTGGGTTTTTTTATTTTTCGTGGTTGGGTGGGTGCAGAGACATGGAAGTTGTCCGGCATGTTTGTGGGTGTGTATACCGGCGGAACAGTAAATTTGGGTGCAATCGCCACGGCGTTGCGTACCGATCAAACCCTTTATCTGGCCGCGCACACCTCCGACGTTGTGGTATCTACAGTTTACCTGCTCTTTCTAATGACCATCGGACAGCGTGTTTTGCTTAAATTTTTACCGGCTTTTAAACCTGCCGAATCCGCAACGGTGGAAAAAGACCCCGATTTCGATTCCTATGTCGGTATATTCGAAAAGAAGATATTTGTTCCGCTGATGGCTGCCCTTGGTCTTTCCGTGCTGATATTTATAATTGGTGGATTGTCATTCCTCATATGGAAAGAGGATATCGCGTTTGTAGTGGCAATCCTTGCCATTTCCACGCTGGGCATCACTTTTTCGTTCGTTCCGGCAGTCAGGAATATCAAGATGACCTATCAGCTGGGTAATTACTTCATTCTGATATTCTGCCTGGTGGTGAGCTCCATGGCGGACTTCAACCGCCTTGTGTCCACCGCTCCGATAATGCTTGTCTATGTTGCCTTTACGGTATTTGCCTGTCTACTGCTGCATGTATTGCTGGCAAAAATATTCCGAATCGATGCCGATACGGTAATTATTACATCCGTTGCGGGAATTTGCTCGCCCCCGCTCGTTCCTATGGTCGCTTCGGCGTTAAAGAATAAGGAAGTTATGGTTTCGGGGGTTATAACAGGCATCATCGGCTGGGTGGAGGGGACATACCTCGGCATAACGTTGGCCTATCTACTGCGCGGGTTGGGCTTTTAATAGCCACGGTTGACAGGCGGCATAATATTTCGAAGGCAGTTTGGAAAAGAATATTAATTGCGCCGGTGCCAAATTATTTGGTTATTTGAAAGATATCAAAAATTCTTAGTCATCAATAATCATGTCTGTCAATAAAGCTTTAAAATTCCTTGGTGTCGGTCTTGCGACCGACATATTTTGTATTTTGTCTATCTGGTAAAGGCCTACTTATGCAATATTTATCTTGATTATTAGATAAATTTAGTTTATTTGATGGCATAAACTCTCGGTCAGGCGACCGAGAGTGGTCCCTTTTTCGGGGCCGTTTTCGTTTTTATAAACTAGGGGGACAACGTGAACAACAGCATGCTTCCGGATAAGGCATCCAACCGCACGTGTATCATCGATGCGGCCAGTAAACTGATTGCGGACAAGGGAGTCAAGCAGACAACGCTGGCCGAGATTGCCCGGGAAGCCGGGATCAGCCGCGGAACGCTTTTCTATTATTATGCCAGCAAGAATGATCTCATTTACGATATTCTGGAAAAACACCTCTCCGATTTGACTGACGCAATCTTTGCGAGCCTGCCGCGCCGCCGGAGCAGTACGGCCGATCTGGCCTCAGTCCTGCAAAGTGCCTTGACCGGGATCATCAAGGACGAGAACAACGGCCGGATCAATCTGTATTTATTACAGGAGGCGATTATTGATAACAACGATCTGAAGGACAGATTCGCGGTGAAGTACCAAACCTGGCGTGAATTAATTGCCGGCCAGATCGCCCGCGCCTTTGGCATCTCCGATTCACGCCGGTTAGCGGCATTGGGCACACTCCTGCTCGCTATGATTGACGGTTTGACCATTCAGTTTCTTCTTGCACCTCAAAGTGTCAACTTTCCGGAGGTGGCACAACAGATGGTCTCTATGATCTCTGCCGGAGGCAAAGATGCCCGGACGCAGCCGTCCGAAGCCTCATAAACCATAGTCTATAACAAATATCTTAGGAGGTAAAAAATGAAACTCTATGAATTAACAAAATCATATCAGCTGTTTGAGGAAGCGCAGCAATACGTGCCCAATGGGATCTATGGGCCCCGCACACCGGCTTTTCTCACTTTCGGGTCATATCCTGCATTTATTCATCGCGGCGAGGGGTGCAGGATCTGGGATGTGGATGGAAATGAGTATATTGATTACATGTGCTCTTTCGGGACCAATATCCTGGGACTCAAGCACCCGAAGGTGGACGCGGCAGCGAAAAAGCAAGGGGAAAACGCAGACTGTTTTACCCTGCCATCGGATCAGTGGCTGCCTCTGGCGAAAAAGGTTGTCGGGACAATAAGCGGCGCCGACTGGTGCGTTTTCGGGAAAAACGGTTCCGACGTGACGTCCTATGCGATTACGCTGGCCAGAATATTCACCGGCAAAATGGATATCCTGCTGGCGAAAGGGTCCTATCACGGTTCTCATTTCTGGTGTCAGCCCCACGGGGAGGGAGTGCCGGAGGAATGGAAAACCCATATACATTATTTTGAATACAACGATGTGAACGATCTCCGGCGCGTTTTGTCAGAACACAACGGAACTGTCGCCGGGATAGTCCTCACGCCGCACCGGCATGACTCGATGAGGGATCAGGAGCTTCCGACAAAAGAGTTCGTTGATGCGGTAAACTCGCTTGCCAAAAAGGATGGATTTGTTGTTATCGTCGATGATGTTCGCTGCGGCTTTCGACTGGAGCTTGCCGGGAGTTCGAAACATTATGGTTTTAACGCCGATATCCAGTGCTTCGGCAAGGCCATAGCGAATGGCTATGCCATTTCCGTGGCTGCGTCCCGGAAGGAGTTGATGGACGCGGCAAAAAAGATTTTCTTTACCGGGACCCATTACTTTTCGGGTGTTCCCTTTGCCGCCGCCCTGGCATGTATAGACGAAATTAAGGCCAGCGGCGCAATTGAACATATTCGGAAAATGGGGATTATATTGATGAGCGGCCTGAAGGATGCCGCCAATGCCGAAGGTATCCAGGTCAATCTTACCGGCCCGCCGGCGATGCCCTATATGACTTTTGCCAACGACCCGTTTTTCGAAACGAACCGGTTTTTCTGCGGGCAGGCGGCGAGGCGGGGTATTTTCTTCCATCCCCATCACAATTGGTTTGTGTGTGCGGCGATGCAGGAAGCCGATATCCGCAAGACACTGGATGTGGCTTCCGATTGTTTCAAACTTGTAAAAAAGCAAACAGGAGGCTGACATGAAATGGTATCATCTGGGGATCAAGGCTAGGGACAGCGAAGTGTCGATCCGCTTTTATATGGAGGTGCTGGGTCTGGCGATTGTTGATACTGTGGATGTTTGGGGGAAGAAATTCACCTTTGTGGGTAACGATACTATTCAGATTGAGATTGAGCAGGCCAATCCCGGTGATAACCAGGCGGACCCATCGTCGATGACGGGAATGAATCATTTCAGCGTGGTAGTGGAAGATATTAACGGTTTCGTGAAAGAGGCCCGCGCGAAGGGTGCCGGTGTGCTCATGGAGCCGTTTAATCCCCGGCCGGACCGGCTGACCACATTTATCAGTGACCCGGACGGTGTTTTGATCCAGATAATCCAGTACGTAAAGTGAGAGG
>CAYXZW010000073.1:0-12584 GCA_964469905.1 uncultured Smithella sp. | reverse complement strand
CAGGGAGCAGTAGTGCAAAAGAAATATGGCCTACCCCATATTGAAACAGGTGTTATTTTCCGGCAAAATATTTCCAAAAAAACTCCTTTGGGAGAGAAAGCGAAAGCGTTTATCGATCGCGGCGAACTTGTCCCCGATGACATTACTATTCCCATGATCCTTGACCGCCTGAAAGAAGACGACGCCAAAAAAGGTTGGCTACTCGACGGCTTCCCCCGTAATTTGGTTCAGGCCGAAGCACTCTGGAAGGCACTGGAAAGTGAAAAAATGAAATTGGATTACGTGATTGAAATTGATCTGGATCGCGATTCCGCGAAGAAAAGAATCATGGGTCGCCGACTCTGCAAGACTGACAATAACCATCCCAACAATATTTATATCGATGCAATCAAACCGGCTGAGAAAGACGGCAAGTTTGTTTGCCGTGTTTGCGGTTGTGAAGAGCTTACTACCCGCGCTGATGATCAGGATGCAGCAGCAATTGATAAACGTCATGGTATTTACTACGACACCAAGACGGGAACTCTGGCCGCCGTAAACTATTTCAAAGAAAGAACCAAAATTGTTTCCGTTGACGGCCGTGTGGGCGTAAAAGAAGTATCGGAAGCTCTTTTAAAGCAGCTTTCTTAATTTATAAGGAAAATTCATGATAAAAGCCCCCCGGATGTATGATGGAGGGCTTTTTCATCTTTAGCAGCAGAGACCTATGGATAACATAAGAAACTTCAGCATTATCGCTCATATTGACCACGGCAAGTCCACGCTTGCCGACCGGTTGATTCAATTTACCGGCGTCTGCAATGATCGAAATTTTCAGGATCAAATGCTGGACAGTATGGACATCGAGCGGGAACGCGGCATCACCATCAAAAGCAACGCCATTTCCCTGCCCTATCGCTCCAAGGATGGAAAAGACTATATTCTGAATTTAATCGATACACCGGGACATGTGGACTTCTCTTACGAAGTCTCCCGTTCTCTGGCCTCCTGCGAAGGTGTGCTGCTGTTGATCGATGCCGCCCAGGGTGTTCAGGCTCAGACACTGGCCAATCTTTACCTGGCGATGGAACACAACCTGGCAATCATACCGATCATTAATAAAATTGATCTGCCATCAGCCGATATTGATCGGGTACTGGAAGAAATTGATTCGGAACTGGGGCTCGATCCGTTCACTCACATTAAATGCTCCGCCAAGGAAGGCATCGGCATTGAGGAAATTCTGGAAGCCATTGTCGAGCGCATTCCACCGCCTACGGGCGACATCTCTAATCCTCTGGCCGCTTTGATTTTTGACGCCAAGTATGACTCTTTCCGCGGCACAATCATTCACTGCCGCGTTTTCGAAGGCATCGTGAAAAGCGGCGATATTATCAGATTCATGTACAACGACACAACATACAAGGTAGAAGAAGTTGGCCATTTTCTAATGATCCGCACCAAGCGCGAAAAACTCAGCGCCGGAGAAGTAGGCTACATTATTGCCGGTGTGAAGACTGTGGCTGATGTGCGCACGGGCGACACCGTAACACTTCAGAATAAGCCTTGCTCTCAACCGCTGCCGGGCTTTAAGGAAGTCAAACCGGTTGTCTTTGCTTCAATCTATCCGATCGCTTCCGACGATTATCAGGATCTGGCTGATTCTCTGGAAAAGTACAAACTCAACGACGCCTCATTCATTTATGAAAAAGATTCTTCCGCCGCACTGGGACAAGGTTTCCGCTGCGGTTTTTTAGGGCTGCTCCATCTGGATATCGTTCAGGAACGATTGGAAAGAGAATACGATCTTTCCATCATTCTATCGGTACCCAGTGTTCGTTATCGTTTCACACTCAAAGACGGCAAGGTAATTTACGTGGACAATCCCGCGCATTACCCTGATCCCGCCGACATTACCCAGGGCGAAGAACCCTATATCCGCGCGGCCATGATGCTTCCCGAGCGCTACTTAGGCACGGTCATGAAGCTCTGCATGGAAAAGCGCGGCCTTAATTCCACCATGAATTACACCGGACCGGGGCGAGTGGAGTTATCCTACGAGATGCCGCTGGCCGAAGTTATCTTTGATTTTTATGATCGTTTCAAATCAGTGACACAAGGCTATGGCTCCTTTGACTACAACATAATTGATTACCGCGAAAGCAATCTGGTTCTGATGGATATCCTGGTCAACGGCGAAAAGGTTGACGCGTTGTCGCAAATTGTTCACCGCGACCGGGCGCGCTCCCGCGGGCTCAACGCCTGCGAACGACTCAAAGAAGAGATACCGCGCCAGATGTTCAAAATTGCCATTCAGGGCGCTATCGGCGGAGAAATAATCGCCCGCAGCACCATCAGCGCTTATCGCAAAGACGTTACCGCCAAATGCTATGGCGGCGATATCAGCCGTAAAAGAAAATTGCTCGAAAAGCAAAAAGCGGGAAAGAAGCGCATGAAGATGATCGGTTCCGTGAGTATTCCGCAAAGCGCGTTTTTGGCGGTACTGAAATCGGACAACGACTAGGCTGAGGGCTGAGGGCTATTTGGTGGCCTTCGGCACTTATTTTTTGTTTCCTTTTTTCCCATCGGTCTTCAGCCTTCAGCCTAAACACCTGTTAAGTAGGGCAGCAAAATGAAGGCACGTCCAGCCGGTCTTTACATTCATGTTCCCTTTTGTCTGAGCAAATGTGCTTATTGCAGTTTCTACTCGATTAAATCTGTAAACCTTATTCCGGATTATCTGACGGCACTGAAAAAAGAAATCAATTTTTACAGCAAAGATTTTCATTCCTTTGACACTATCTATTTAGGCGGCGGCACCCCTTCCCTGCTGAGTCCCGAACAGTTGGCAAGTATTTTCTCCGCTATCTATAAAACATATAAGATTGCCGCGGATGCGGAAATTACACTGGAAGCCAATCCCGGAGATATTTCCCCGGAATATTTAAAAGCATTGCGCAGCCTGGGCATAAATCGCTTAAACATCGGCATTCAATCTTTCGATGATAAACTTTTACAATTTCTGGGACGCCGGCATTCCGCTAAAGAAGCAATTGCGGTCATCGACGCCGCAAGACAGGCCGGATTTGACAATCTGGGGATAGATTTGATTTATGGAGTTCAGGGCAGAGGTATCAAATCATGGAAAAATACTCTGCAAAGAGCTGCTTCTTTTTCTCCGGAACATATTGCTTGCTATCAGCTATCACTGGACAAAAAAGCGCCCCTTTATAAAATGTATTCTCAGGAGGGCTGGCAACTGCCATCTGAGGAAGCAGGGCTCAAATTATTTTCCACTACAGCCGAAGAGTTAGAAAAGGCCGGTTACATCCATTATGAAGTTTCCAACTTTGCCAGCAACGCTAACCTTAAATCCAGACATAACATGAAATACTGGCGGCATGTGCCCTATCTGGGCTTAGGTCCGGGAGCGCATTCTTTTCTTGAGCAAAAGCGCTGGTGGAATAAGTCTTCCGTCAGAAACTATCTGGCAGAAATTGCCCAAAACCAAATGCCGGTGGAAGATTCGGAAATACTCACCTTGGAGCAACTGCAACTCGAAGCCTTATTTCTGGGCCTGCGTACCAAAGAGGGAATTGATCTCCAGCTTTATAAGCATAAATACGAAATCGATCTCCTTGTGGAAAAGAAAGTGATTATTAAAAAGCTGCTGGAAGACAAACTGGTAAGTATAGAGAATGGATTCCTCAGCCCCACTCGCAAGGGATTGGCGGTAGCTGACAGCCTCGCACTGATCTAGAAATCATTTTTTATCAGGCACTACTTTGCAGTCCCGGTATTTTAACTGCCAATTTCCTTCGTGGTCACGCGTCTCAACTATCGCCGCATCACCTTTGATCCACCAAACTAATTCTCTGTCATCCGTGTATCGCGCCCCCGACGCCGAAAGAGCCTGGGGCAAAGTCTGCTCTTTACCTTCGGGCAGGACAATCTTTACGAAATTAAGACTGTCGTCCGAGAGGGAGTAATATTTTGCCCCGATCCTGGCTCCCTTCTCGCATTGATAGATCACCTTCTCTCCGCCACGGACAGTCAGAGAATCTTTCTTCAAGCTACAGCATCCGGAAACACAAATAAGCGAGAAAATGATAAACAGCAGAAGCATTTTGTTTTTTGTTATTTTGATCATTGGCCTGGTTCCTAATTGTCCAACATGTAGGGTATCTTATCATAATTTGTTGTCTTATTTATGTATTAAAACAAGTTTGGGAAACGGAGAAAGAAACTGGGACATATTTAAAAAATCAACAAAATAGTTTGAATGATAGCAAGCACAAAAGACTAATGGTAAGACCAATCATGATATTTGATTGTCGATTGGTGGCGTTAGTTTGTGACCGGATTGTTTCATGCAAGAGTTTAATTGTCTCATGCAAACGATTTATTGTATTTCCCATACCTTCATCGAATGCCATTTTATATCCTCCCAACAATGTTTATATGTATCCTATCTAATAACCAAAATACCGAAATATTTACGACTTTGTAAAATGTTCAGAGGCAAGGCGCGCGAAGCCTTCGGAGTGAGGCGTACTTAGCGTACGCCGCAGCGACGAAAGGCTGAAGCGCAACGCAGCATATGGGCATTTGACGAAGTCGTATCAGGGAACCAACATTTCCTTCGCATAATCCTCATAAACATTTTCTTTAACAAACAATTCAAATAAATCAGCATCAATATGATTGTCTTTAACCATGAAGTCCATGATTTTCAATGCTTCGGCGATGGTTTTGCCTTTTTTATACGGCCGGTCTTTAGCCGTTAGAGCTTCAAATACATCGGCAATGGCAATAATTCTTGATTGCAGGGAAAGCTGATCGCCTTTGAGCCCCAGAGGATAACCGGTGCCGTCTATCTTTTCATGGTGAGCGGCGGCATAATCGGCGATATGGCGCATTTTCTTTGGAAAGGGAAGCTGGGAGAGCATTTTTTGGGTAACGAGAGCATGATTATTAATTATATTTCGTTCTTCATCTGTCAGCGTTCCGCGCCGGATACATAAATTGTAAACTTCTTCCTCCGAGAGAAGCGGGAGAGCAAGGCTGTCTGCACTCCATTTCCGCTGAGCAATTGCTTTAATCCGGGCAATCATTTCATCATTTGTGAATTCGTTTCCCTGATTAACTTCCAGCAGGAACTGATATTCTTCGTCTAATGCTTTGATTTCCACAGCGTCCCTTCCGGCGGCTTCATCAGTCTTGCTGGTTTGTGTTCCCTGCAAATAATCTTTTTTAATTAATTCGATGCGTGTTTTAACATCATGTATGCGGTCATGCACTGTTTGCAGTTTTGTTGCTTTATCTACTACATACTCAGGGGTGGTAATTTTACCGACATCATGCAGCCATGCCGCGATGCGTAATTCCTGCAATTGATTTTCGGAGAGCTCAATTCCGGCAAACTTACCATAATTCACACTGTTAATTTTACGGGCCATAGTCATGGTCAATTCGGCAACCCGCTTTACGTGGCCACCGGTATAGGGAGATTTTTCATCAATGGCTGTGGCAATTGTTTTGATAAAAGATTCCAATAGATTTTCCAGATCAAGAATCAGACGATTGTTGGAAAGAGCTATTGCCGCCTGTGACGCTAAAGACAGGATCATCTCCTCGTATTCGGAGGAGAATTCTATTATTTCGCCTGTCGCCGGATCCAAGGCATCGAGCAGTTGTAAAACGCCGATAATATCATTTTCGTGATTACGCAAAGGCACGACCAGCATGGACTGAGAGTGGTAACCGGTATTTTGATCGAATTTTTTTGTTCCTTCAAAGTTAAAGCCGGCTGCAGAATAAACATCAGGAATATTTACGGCCTGGCCCGATATGGCAACATAGGCCGAAACATTAGCTTTATTGAAACTGCCGTCACTATTCTTTAAGTTGACAGGCTGCCAGATAATTTTTCCGCCGGTACCGCCCATGCGTATGCTCAATGAATTATTCTGAACTATCGCAAAATTAAGCTCGGTCTCATCATCCGACATGATATAAAGCGTACCGGCATCGGCATTGGTAAATTTGCGGGCCTCATCCACGATCATTTCCAGAAGGCGGTCCAGATTTTTCTCTGCCGACAAGGCAGTTCCGATCTCGTTGAGCCTCTTTATGTGGGATTGATGGCTTTCGGTACATTGTTGCAGTTCATTAACGAGGCTGGATAATAAATAATTAATCGAATAATTTTCGATGCTGCCGCCACATATTTTTTCATCATTTGAACTCATGGACAGCCTTTTTAAAACGGGAAGTTATCTGACTATAACAGAGGCAATTTCTTTTTCAAGGCGTTTTTTAATTTTTTGTAATTCAATATCCGGATAATTTTTCTCCTTAAGGAATTTTTTATTAAGAGTTTTTGTCGGAACAAACTGCTGCAAAGCATATTTGCCTGTACCTGAAATCAGTGTGGCGATTTTTAAAATATCATTGGGAGTAAGCTGTGATTGAACAATCGTGGTGCGGAATTCATGCGGAATCTTAGCGTGTAAAATACTTTTCACGCTTTCTTTTATTTTTTCAACATCAACCAGCACCCCGGAAACATTCGCATATTTCTCCCAGGGCGCCTTAATATCCATGGCAATAAAATCCAGCAGCTTTTCATCCAAGAGAACTTTGATCACTTGCGGCTGCGATCCGTTGGTATCCAATTTGACGGCAAATTCCATTTGTTTAATTTTTTTAATAAAGGTTAATAAACCAGCCTGGAGAGTCGGCTCGCCACCGGTAATGGTCACAGCATCAAGCTTCCCGATGCGTGTAGCGAGAAAAGCCAGCACATCGCTCTCGCAGATGCAGGGCCCAAACAAGCGGGGATTCACCAATTCCGGATTATGACAATATGAACATTGGAAATTGCACCCCTGTAAAAAAACAATTGCACTAATTAATCCCGGATAATCAATAAGTGATACTTTTTGCAAACCGCCAATTTTCATTCTATTATCCCTCTATCTTCCAGACGTAAATCCACATTATGAAGAAATATTATGATTCTTTCCTAATTATGATGAACTTGCAAAGTCGAAAAATTTCTGACATAAGACGACCCCGTAAAAAAGCCGCAGGCAAGGCGCGCGAAGCCTTCGGAGTGAGGCGTATAATTGATACGCCGCAGCGACGGAAGGTTGTAGCGCAACGCCGCATCCGGCTTTTTTACGGGGTCGTTAATTACTGGAAGTTGAATTCCTGTCTCAACCCGAACTCCTCCTGCTTGCCCTTATTCCACTGTTTAACCGGCCGCAGATAACCGACCACGCGGGAATAAACCTCGCAATCATCAGCACAGGTGGGGCACTTTTCCTGTTCACCTTTAATATAACCGTGCGACGGGCAAACGCTAAAGGTGGGTGTAAAAGTTATATAAGGTAAGTGATAATTGTAGCACATCTTTTTAACTAATCTCTTTACCGATTGGGGATCATCAATTCTCTCCCCGGCAAAGGTATGAAAAACAGTACCACCGGTGTATTTTACCTGAATTTCATCCTGTAAATCGAGTGCTTCAAAAACATCATCGGTATAGTTTACCGGCAATTGAGTCGAATTTGTATAAAAAGGCTCTTTGTGTTTCCCTCTACCGTCACTGGCACAAATAATATCATTGTATTTTTCTTTATCAATCTTCGCCAGACGATAGGAAGTGCCTTCCGCGGGTGTCGATTCGAGATTATAATTATTTCCGGTTTCCTTCTGGAATTCGATAAGCTTTTTTCTCATAAAATCGAGAACCTGTTTGGTGAAAGCCTGACCTTCTTTCGCTGCAATGTTGACTCCCAGCAAATTCAAACAGGCTTCATTCATTCCCACCAGGCCGATAGTGGAAAAATGATTTTTCCAGTATTCCTTGAATCTCTCATTAACATTGCGCAAGTAATACTTCGTGTAGGGATAAAGATTGCCATGGGTAAATTTTTCCAGAACTTTTCTTTTTGTCTCCAGGCTTTCTTTTGCCACTTCCATCAGTTTTTCCAATCGTTGCAGGAAGTCTTTTTTGGATTTGGCCAGGTAGGCAATGCGCGGCATGTTAATGGTGATAACACCGATAGAACCGGTCAGAGGATTCGAGCCAAACAGCCCGCCGCCCCGCATTTCCAGTTCACGATTGTCGATACGCAAACGGCAGCACATGCTGCGGGCATCTTCCGGGTTCATATCGGAATTAATGAAGTTGGAGAAATAAGGAACACCGTACTTGGCTGTCATTTCCCACAAATCATGCATATTGGGATCGTCCCAGTTAAAATCTTTAGTAATATTGTAAGTGGGAATCGGGAATGTAAAAACTCTACCCTTGGCATCGCCTTCCGCCATAACCTGCAGGAAGGCTTTGTTAAATATATTCATTTCTTCCTGAAAATCTTTGTAAGTTTCTTTTTGTGGCTTACCCCCGATGATCACATGCTGATCCGAGTAATATTTAGGCACCGTAAGATCCAATGTGACATTGGTAAAAGGCGTCTGGAAACCGACTCGAGTAGGAACATTAATATTAAAAATAAATTCCTGCAGGGCCTGTTTTACTTCGACAAATTGCAACTTATCATAACGGATAAAAGGAGCTAAAAGGGTATCAAAATTGGAAAAAGCCTGCGCCCCGGCTGCTTCCCCCTGCAAGGTGTAAAAGAAGTTCACCACCTGGCCTAATGCACTGCGCAAATGTTTTGCTGCTTTGCTTTCCACCTTGCCGGAAACACCCTGGAAACCCTGCAAAAGCACATCGTATAAATCCCAGCCCACACAATATACAGAAAGCAAACTCAAGTCATGAATATGGAAATCTCCTTCATTATGTGCTTTTTTAATTTCCGGAGTATAGATTTCATTAAGCCAGTAAACCTTGCTGACTTCCGAGGAAATGTAATTGTTCAAGCCTTGCAGCGAATAGTCCATATTGCTGTTTTCATTTATTTTCCAGTCAGCTTTTTTCAGATATTGATCAACAAGATCAACTTCCATTTTATTGGTGATATCGCGCAAACGGGCATGTTGATCACGATAAATAATGTATGATTTTGTAGTCTTGCGGTATGATGACTGTAAAAGAACTTCTTCCACGATATCCTGAATTTCTTCTACATTAAGAACCCGACTGTCAAATAATTTTTCGGCAAGATTTAAAACCTTGATGGTCAGCTTACGGGCTTCCTGAACATCAAATTCACCGGTGGCGAAACCGGCCTTCGCAATGGCGTTGGTGATTTTCTCCGCGTTGAATTTGACTAAACGACCATCTCTCTTTTTGATTTTTGTGTTCATCCTGCCCCCATAAAATAGATAAAAAAAAGAAATAACTACCCCCTCGGTGACGCTACATATTGGGGTTGAAACGCACAATACCACTACATATAGTTATTATCAAGAAAATAAATATATTAATTTGTAAAATATTACCAAAATCCCGACTTGCTTTTTGGGTATATGAAGTTTATGAAAGAAACACGACTTTGAGGAGGGTGCGCAATTTGCAGATCGACAAATCAAAAGTAGCAAAAATTAAAGGTTTTTTGGATGACCGCGAAGCCGATCACCTCTACAGATTGGCACTGTCCGCCAGTGAAAAAGGCCCCTGTCTGGAAATCGGCAGCTATTGCGGAAAGTCCGCCATCTATATTGGCAATGCCTGCAAATCAAATGGAGCTGTTTTATTTTCTATCGACCATCATTGCGGTTCAGAAGAGCAGCAACCCGGCGAAGCATATTTTGATCCGGATTTATTGGATAGAGAAACAGGAAAAATCGATACTTTAAGGCTTTTCCGCAAAACAATAGCTGCTTTTAATCTGGAAGATGCAGTAATTCCGGTTATCGGCCGCTCAGCAATAATCGGACAGGCCTGGCAAACTCCGCTTAGTTTTATCTTTATTGATGGCAGTCATGCCTATGATGCAGTTCTCGCCGATTACCAGATTTGGTCAAAACATGTGATTGCCGGCGGTTACCTTGTTTTTCATGACATTTTTTCCGACCCGGCTAAAGGCGGCCAGGCACCCTATCGCGTTTATCAAATTGCTGTGGCTTCCGGGTTGTATGAGGAGATGCCGATGGTGGAATCAATGGGAATATTGAAACGAAATAAATAATAATTCAGAGGAATTCATTTCATGAACAACAAAATCGATACATGCCCTGAAGAAAAAAGTAGCCAAAAAAATATTCCCCCCAAACAGGGCGTTAAAGCAAAGTCAGATTCATCCGCCACAGTTAATATCGTTGCCTTCAACAGGGAATATCCTGTACCGGAAAACCTTTTGAAGAATCTGCGTTATGAATATTTGCGACGGGAATTGTGGGTTCCTTTGGAATTAAGGGGAGAAAAAATAGTAGTAATCGTTGACAATCCCCAGAATATCATCAAACGGGATATGATCGAAAATATCCTGAAAACCAAATCGGTCGAATATGCTTGCGCTACCAGCCAGGATATATTGAAATTTATTGAATACTTTTATGACATCGGCGAGCCGGAAGATGAGCATGTCTCTTCTGCCGGTGTAAATGGTGAAACTAAAAAAGAGGGTATAAATGGGTTCTCGGAAGCGGATGTCAGTATAGTTAAGCTTGTCAACGATGCCATAAATGAAGCTTACGACAAGCGTGCATCCGATATTCATATTGAGCCTGATACGAAAGATAAGCTGGTCAATATTCGCTTTCGCATTGACGGTGAATGTATTTCCTATAAAACATTTCCTTATGAATACAAGGCGGCTATTGTTTCGCGCATCAAAATCATGGCTGACCTCGATATCACCGAAAAACGTCTGCCGCAGGATGGAAAAATCAAATACAAGGTACCCGGCGCTGATGAGATCGAACTGCGGGTAGCTACCTTGCCGACGCACGGTTATGTTGAAGATGTGGTATTGCGCCTTCTCACCAGAGGGGAAATAATGACCCTCGATGAACTCCGCATGCCGGAGGATTCATACAAACTCTTCAAAGCCCAGCTTACTAAACCCTATGGTCTTATTCTTCTGGTCGGCCCGACTGGCTCCGGAAAGACGACAACCGCCCATGCTGCGCTTCAGGTGATAAACAAGCCCAATGTCAAAATCTGGACAGCAGAAGATCCCGTAGAAATTACTCAACAGGGAATACGGCAGTTGCAAATACATCATAAAATCGGTCTGGATTTCGCGGCGGCGATGAGGTCCTTCCTGCGCGCCGATCCCGACGTTATAATGGTCGGGGAAATGCGTGATTACGAAACGGCAAAAATGGGTGTTGAAGCATCGACAACCGGCCATCTGGTGATGAGCACCCTTCACACCAATAACGCTCCGGAAACAATAGTGCGCCTGCTGGACATGGGAATAGATCCCTTTGCTTTCGCCGATTCCCTGCTCTGCGTACTTGCTCAGAGGCTTGTGCGCTGCCTGTGTAAAAATTGCAAAGAAGCTTATCATCCATCCCCTGCGGAATATGCTGAACTTGCCCATCACTACGGCGAGAAACAACTTGCCGCACTGAATATAGCCTACAATGACGACTTTAAACTTTACCGGGCCAAAGGGTGTGCAGAATGTAATAACATGGGCTACCGCGGCAGAATGGGGCTCTTTGAATTGCTCATTGCCTCCGATAATATCAAGCATTTGATTACCAACCGCAAATCTATCGCGGCGATTCGTAAAACGGCAATCAATGAAGGCATGGAGACACTACTGCAATGTGGCGTAATTAAGGTCACAGCCGGGGAAACCGACTTGATGGAAGTGCTGAGCGTTTGCATCAGATAAGATTAAGTTATCTTCATAATGTCTTGAATAAAATGCTCATCAGCAGGTGACTGCTGTATTGGCGGTCAACCGAATAACGCTCATAAGCTCAATGCCTATACTATCTTTATCCTGCTTATAAGCGTTTGCCATTCATTGAGCTTCTCCGGATAATTTGTCGGTAAGTAGTTGGCAATCAAATGCTCACAGAATTGTTTGGAACGTTCTAAAATCGGCAACATGACTTGATCATAAGGCCATGGCGTATCCTTGGACAAACGCAGTGACCGGGAGTATGTCAGATGGGCCAGGTCTTTGTTAAGCCTATCCTGATAAATACGGGGAATATTTACCCGTTGCGGGGCAAAACCGTAATCCAAAGAGATGACATCATCCATTTCCTTTTCATATATTACGCTTCTTGAAGACTTCTGAAAAAAATCCAGTAATGCCCTGACGTGAATAAGTCGCGACTCAAGTATTGCATTGCTCAGCGCAATGTTGTTTGTCCCTGTATGATTCTCAGTTAATTGGGCAATCTCATAATAGATGTGCTCCAAAGCACCTTTCAACTGTTCAGCGGAAGGTTTGAAATTGGTCATACTTCCTCCTTGGACATAAATATCTGACGGAGATGCGCTCCGTTCGGCTAAAACAGTCTTTTGCTTTTCGTCTCTGTCGAACGCCTGAATTAAGCCGTGCCGCTGAGCGGCTTCGTCTTGATTGAGCTAAGCATGATTGGACTTTCTTCACTTTCTGAGTCGCCCGGTAATCCCCTCATTACCGCGTCATCAGAGCGAATGCGCCCCAGCCCAGGTATTCACGCGTGTAAGCGGCGTAGCGCTCGGGTTCCGAGGT
>CAYXZW010000072.1:0-12680 GCA_964469905.1 uncultured Smithella sp. | reverse complement strand
AAAAAAGGCAAGGGCTACAAATTTGCGGAAGAAAAGCCGCTCAATTACCACGGCATATCGTCTTTCAATATTGAAACAGGTCAACCGATTACTTCATCATCCGCAATACCCTCTTATACGGATATATTCGGCCGGACAATCGTCCAGCTCGCGCAAAATGATTCCCGCATTGTTGCCATTACCGCCGCAATGTGCGACGGCACTGGTTTGGATCAGTTCTGTCAGGAATTTCCCGGACGCTTTTATGATGTGGGCATTGCCGAGCAGCATGCTGTGACTTATGCCGCTGGTTTGGCCGTCGAAGGTTTTATCCCGGTTGTGGCCATATACTCGACTTTTTTACAACGGTCCTACGATCAAATATTGCACGATGTTTGTTTGCAGAATCTGCCGGTTGTCTTTGCTCTGGATCGAGCGGGAATTGTCGGAGAAGACGGAGCAACCCATCAGGGGCTGTTTGATTATGCCTATTTGCGTTCCATTCCCAATATTATTATCATGGCTCCCAAGGACGAAAACGAACTTCAACATATGCTCAAAACTGCCGTGAATTGCCGGCAGCCGGTATCGGTGCGTTATCCGCGCGGCAAGGGCACAGGGGCAGCCCTTGATAATGATTTACAGACCCTGGCAATCGGTAAAGGCGAGGTCTTAAGAGAAGGGACTGATCTGGCTGTTTTTGCCATCGGTGTCACTGTATATCCGGCACTGGCCGCCGCAGAGCGCTTAGCCTCCGAAGGTGTCAGCATCAAAGTCATCAATACCCGTTTTGTTAAACCGCTGGATGCCGAACTGCTTTCACAAACAGCAACGGCTCTGAAAAAAATTATCACCGTAGAAGAAAACATGCTGCAAGGCGGCTTCGGCAGCGCGGTTCTGGAGATGCTGGCGGATAATAATATTACCGGTGTCGAGGTAAAACGCCTGGGCATTCCCGATGAGTTTGTCGAACACGCCACCCAGACCGAGCTAAGGCGTAAATACGGCCTGGATGAAGACGGCATTATTCGGGCGATCCGCGAGATGCTTTAATACTCTCTTGCTTTCGTCGGCTAACTATATTGGCTAAGCCTGCACCGGAGCAGGCCGGGGTCGGCTTCTCTACGCATTAAACATATGCCTCCGTAGCCGCCTGGTTATCCTTTGAAAACGAAAGATTATAATTATAAAACCGGTGGCCGGCCCATGAAAAAAATTAGATTGGATAATATGCTCGTTGCACGCGGCCTTGTTCCGACACTGGAAAAAGCCCGCGCCCTCATTCTGGCGAAAGCCGTAAGAGTGGGCGATGCCTATCCGGATCAAGCCGGTTTTCTTGTCGGGGAAGATGCGCAGATACACCTCAAAGGCGATGACAATCCTTATGTGAGCCGCGGCGGATTGAAACTTAAGGGTGCGCTGGATTCATTTGCCCTCTCTGTCAACGACCTTGTTGCCTTTGATGTCGGCGCCTCCACCGGTGGCTTCACCGATTGCCTTTTACAGGCGGGAGTTCGTAAAGTGTATTCCCTCGATGTCGGTTACGGGCAACTGGCCTGGAAACTGCGCAATGATTCGCGTGTAGTAACTATTGAACGTACCAATATCCGTTACTATGATGGCGCCGATTTTGAGGAATTGCCGGATATCGCTACAATCGATGTTTCCTTCATTTCTTTAAAAAGCGTCCTGCCGGCTGTTTTACAGCTGCTGGCAATGGAAGCAATTATTCTCGCCCTGATTAAACCGCAGTTTGAAGTCCGCAGGGAAGAAGTGGGGCCGCATGGCGTCGTAAAAGATATGCAGGTCAGAGCGCGCGTTGTGGAGGAAATCGTCCACTTCAGCAAGTCGTCAGGGCTGCAGGTTTGCGGCACCTGTGTCTCACCGATTTTGGGGCCAGAGGGCAATCAGGAGTTTTTTATTTACGCCAGAAAGATTAAACCCGATGGAAATTAAACTCGCCAGGACTGCCGGATTTTGCATGGGTGTCCGCCGGGCAGTGGATATAGTTCTGGAAATCGCCCAGCGGGAAACCGGTCGCCGCATTTACACCTACGGCCCGTTGATCCACAATCCGCAAACAATTGAACTGCTGAAAAGCCGCGGGATAACGCCGGTTAAAAGCATTGAAGAAATAAGCGACCCGCAAAACGCCGTCCTTATCATCCGGGCACACGGCATTGCCCCGTCCGAAAGAAAAAAAATCAAGGCCACCGGCATAAAAATGATTGATGCCACCTGCCCCAAAGTCGGTTACGTGCAGGCGATAATAAAGAAACATGCCGCTCTTAATTATACTGTTATTATTGTCGGCGACAAGGAACACCCGGAAGTTAACGGTCTCTTAGGCTATACTAATGGCAGCGGCATCACATTGGCAGACGTTGAAGAAGTTGAAAAATTACCTCCTCTGGATTTGGTATGTGTTGTTGCCCAGACTACACAAAGTTTGGATGATTACAATAAAATTATCGAAAAAATTAAAGGACGTTTCCCCTCCACAATTGTCTTCAATACGATTTGTTCCTCCACGGAACAGCGGCAGGCGGAAATAATTGCTCTGGCCCACGAAATGGATGCGATATTCATTGTCGGCGGGAAAAACAGTGCTAATACTCGAAGGCTGGCCGATCTTGCCCAAAAACAGCAAGCAGAAACTTTCCATATTGAGACAGCCGGAGAATTAGACAACATCAAAGTCGCTTCCTTCAACCGTATTGGTGTTTCCGCCGGCGCCTCCACACCCAACTGGATTATCGACCGGGTGATGGAGAAGATTGCGCAAACTCAAAACCGTAAACTTAAAAAAGTAGGAAATCTGTTCAATTTTTGGCTCTGGACTGTTAAGACAGATCTGTATTCGGCTATTGGCGCCAGTTGCCTCTGCCTGGCTTGTATGCTGCTGCAAACAATGCCGGTCGGTCCTTCACATCTGGCCGTGGCCTCTTTTTTTGTTTATGGCATGCATGTTTTAAACAGGTTAATCAGCCGGAAACCGAGTGGTTTTCTGGGATCATTCCGCGAAGAAACTTACCTGAAGCATGAGAAGAGTTATCTTCTGGCCGCAGTTTTATCCATTTTAGCCGCCCTGATCTTAGCTTTTAAGCAGGGGATGCTTCCCTTCGGCATTTTGTTTGTTATTTCCCTGGGCGGAGCTCTTTATAACATGAAAATCCTTCCCTCCGGATGGCGTTTTCAAAGCTTAAAGGATTTACCGGGATCGAAGAACCTTTTCATGGCGGTCGCCTGGGGAACTGTAGCAGCAATTCTGCCGGCGTTGAGCAATGGCTATACTCTTAATGCCGGACTGGTTGTTGCTTTTATTTTCACCTTCGGAGTGGTATTTATCCGTTCGGCAACCTCGGACATTCTGGAGATTCAAAACGATAAATTAATTGGACGGGAAACAATCCCGGTATTGATCGGCAAAACACGCACGGAAATATTACTAAAATTAATATCATTGATATTATTAATTATTCTTCTTGTCTCGTATCCTCTAGGCTGGACTTCGTCTTTGAGTTTTCTGCTGCTTATGTGCATATTATATATATGGATTTGTTTTCAACTTTGTGATAGAAGGTCGGGGCTTTCGGGAGCATTTATGGAAGGGCTTCTGGAAACAAGCTATGTAATTGCCGGATTCAGTGTTTTACTGTGGCATGTTCTCTAAAAGGTAACAATCTCTTCAAGAGAAAAGGAGGGTATGGAACTATGACAAGAAAGTTATTCGTAAAATGCGCCCTGATTTTATTAATAATGTCCTTAACAGCCTGCGGAGGTTTGCGTTTTTCCCAGGTTAGCCCTGAGGCGAAAGATTTTCATCCTCGGATAGTTGCCGTATTCCCGGTCGAAATAGCGGGAAATAATGAAGAAGCAAGAGGATCGGTCGAACAGATTGTTGCCGGGGTACTGGCGGAAAAGAAATGGTTTCCCGACATCATCGATACAGAGAGTTTAAACCGCCAACTTTTAGCCAACGAAGAATTGCGCAAAACTATGATTGACTACCTCTCCAAGTTACGAACGGTTAATTTTTCCGATCCGGACTTAAGCAAAAAAATGGGCGAACTGGCGAAAATTGATGCCTTTTTGTTGGTCACTGTCGATACTTGGAATTATACCGTCGAAAAGGGAGATAAAGTTGGCAAAGTCAGCCTAGGCATGAAATTATACGAGGCCTCATCAGGCAAGATAATGTGGAAAGCCGGTCATCAGATTGCGGACAGTTACATTCTGATAAAGCCTGAATTGCCTAAAATAGCCCGCAATGTGGTCAAAGAGATGGTTGATTATATGCCGCATTGATTATAACCGGCATTAATTGCTCAAGGAGAAGCGCCATGAAAGAACAAGTACAGAAAGCAATAGATACAATTCGTCCCAGCCTGCAGGCGGATGGCGGTGATGTAGAATTGGTCGATGTCAGCGCTGATGGATTAGTGAAAGTAAAATTGACCGGTGCCTGCCACGGCTGCCCGATGTCGCAGATGACTTTAAAGATGGGTATAGAAAAAGTAATTAAAAAGCAAGTGCCGGAGATTAAAGAAGTTATTTCCGTTTAAACGCTGGCTAACAGCTTTTTGAGGGAAAATTTATTATATAAAAAGGAGATCGAAGTAAAATGGCGTATGTAATTACTGACGAATGCATTGCTTGCGGCTCATGTGAAGATGAGTGTCCGGTAGAAGCAATTACTGAAGGCGAAGACAAATATGTTATTGATGCAAAGCTTTGCACTGATTGCGGGGCATGTGCGGATCAATGCCCGGTGGAAGCAATTGTGCCCGGAGAAGAAAAATAATTTTCGTGTAATCAGAGGATAAATCCGCCGGATAACGGCGGATTTATCCAAAGTTTTTCCTCATAATTACACACCGTCCTTACGCACTACAAATAAAAATTTCTTTTTTAAATTTCGTCTTTTAACCTATACCATTTCTAAATCAAAGATGATATCGAGGCGGCATATGAATAAATTAATTACCTTTGAAGGTATTGAAGGTTCGGGAAAATCGACTCAAGTAAGATTGGTTGCCAATTATTTAATAGAAAAAAATATCCCGCTTGTAATTACTCAGGAACCTTCGGGCACTGATATCGGCAAAAAAATAGGCGGTATACTTTTTAACCGTGAACATTATTATATGTGTGCAGAAACGGAAGTACTTCTTTTTTGCGCGGCGCGGGCACAGCATGTCCGCGAAGTGATCATGCCCGCGCTGCAAGAAAATAAAACCGTTTTATGCGATCGTTTTTCCGACGCCACCTATGCCTATCAGGGTGCAGCCCGCGGCCTCAATCCCGAATTTATTAAGACACTTAACGACTATTCAGCGCTGGGGATCAAGCCTGATTTAACCTTACTCTTTGACTTGCCCGTGGAGATAGGACTGAAAAGGGCAACCGATCGGGATAATCTTCTTGACGACGCATCATTTACCGACCGTTTTGAAAAAGAGAGCCTTAATTTTCACAATAAGGTCCGCGACGGTTATCTGGATATTTTAAAAAAAGAGACTGCCCGTTTCCGCTTGATTGACGCGACGCGCGATGTAGAAACAATCAGGCAGGACGTGCTCCGGCATATTACAGAATTTATCGGATGGGCAAAATAAAGGTCTGATCATGTCTTTTCTTGATATTTACGGCCACGAAAGGCAAATAGCCATTCTTAAAAAAGCTATCACCCAAAAACGAGTGGGGCATGCCTACCTTTTTTCCGGGATAAACGCCACCGGCAAAAAAACTCTGGCTGGTGAGTTTGTCAGGGCTCTTAACTGTGAAGAGTCAGACAATCTCGGCGATGCGTGCGGAAAATGTTCGTCTTGCAAAAAAGCTCAGCATTTAAGCCATGCAGACATGATTACCATTACAGCTGAAGGCCAGTTTATCCGGATCAACGCCATCCGTGAGATTCAGGAACGAATGAAATTTAAACCCCTCGAAGGCAGATGGCGAACAGTTATCATCGATGACGCCGATAAAATGAATGATCACGCCGCCAATGCACTTTTAAAAACACTGGAAGAACCTTCAGCTTCCAATATATTAATTCTGATTAGCGCAAGGCCTTATAGCCTGCCGGCAACAATTATTTCCCGCTGCCGGCACATGCGCTTTAATCCTCTGCCGGTAGCAGCCGTTTCCCGGTTTCTGGTGGAAAATAAAGCGATGGGTGAGCAAAAATCCTTTTTGCTGGCAGGGCTTTCCGGAGGTTCGATCGGCCGGGCACTGGAACTGGACCAGGAAGATATTACGGCCTACCGTGCGGAGCTTATGAAGCTGCTGATTAATGCAAAAAAGGATAACCCGATCAGCCTGCTGAATTTGGCCTCCAATCTCGGCCAGGACAAAAACAAAATCAGACAGGGACTGGATATTATCAGTTCCTGCTTTCGCGATGCTCTCGTATTTAAGGAAACCGGAAAAGGTGAAATGCTGATTAATGCGGATAAGTCCTCCTTTATTCAGATACTGGCCGAAAAATTGTCGGGCGAGCAAATTCTCCGGAACATTTCTCTTCTGGCTGCGGCGTGGGAAACGATAGAACTCAATGTCAACAAAACATTGACATTGGAAACAATGGCATTTAAACTCAATTACTAACGTGGATCAAGTGGAGCATACTTTGCTAACAAATATTATCGGCATCAAATTTAAAAAAGAAGGCAGGATTTACAATTTCAATGCCGGCGATCTCATCCTGCACAGAAATGATCAGGTAATAGTCAATACGGAAAATGGTCTGGCTCTTGGTGTTATAGCTACCGAAGTAAAGAGGCGTGAGGCTGAGACTCTGCCGCCCAATCTTAAACCGGTTGTCCGGATGGTAACTGCCGAAGATCTACGCATAAAAGAGGAAAACAGACAACTCGAGGAAGACGCCAGGAAGTATTGCCAGGAAAAAATCAAAGACCGGAAACTTCCCATGAAATTGATCACCGTCGATTATCTTTTCGATCGGACTAAAGTCATCTTTTATTTTACTGCCGAGACCCGGGTCGATTTCCGCGATCTGGTCAAAGACCTTGTGCAGAAATTCAAAACGCGTATAGAACTCAAGCAAATCGGAGCGCGACAGGAATCCAGCATTATTAAAGGTGTGGCAGTTTGCGGACGGACGATTTGTTGTGCGGGCATTCTGCAAAATCTAGAACGCGTAACGGTGAAAATGGCCAAAGAGCAGAGCATGTCGCTCAATCCGGAAAAAATCTCCGGTCTGTGCGGCCGCCTGATGTGCTGCCTGGCTTTTGAACATGAAAGTTACGCCGGTTCCAAAAAACATTCGAAGGCTGCTAAGGCGGCCGGGAATTGTATAGCATGTAACTCTTTGCCTGATGATAAAAAAATAACTGCCCCGGTGAAAAAGGATGAAGAGATCAATTCCAATGATCGCCGGAATAAGCAAAACAATTAACGGAAAGGTTTCTTTAACATGCCTGAAGCGTTCTACATTACAACACCGATTTATTATGTTAATGCATCGCCGCATATCGGCCATGCGTATACAACAATAGTTGCCGATGTGCTGGCCAGGTATCATCGCATGGCCGGCGTCGAAACTTTCTTTGTTACCGGGACCGATGAACACGGCGACAAAATAGCCGAAGCGGCTCAGAAGGCGGGCATTACCCCTCAGAAATATGCCGACAACATCAGTGCCCAGTTTCGCAGCCTCTGGCCTGAGCTTTCCATAACCAACGATTATTTTATTCGCACAACCGATCAGAACCATATTGAAACAGTCCGTTATATTTTAGAGAAGGTCCACGCTGCCGGTGATATTTATTTCGGCCAGTATGAAGGCTATTACTGTGTCGGCTGTGAACGTTTTTACATGGAAAAAGAACTGGTCGATGGAAAATGCCCCGACCATCAGACTCAGCCGGAACATCGGAAGGAAAGCAATTATTTTTTCCGCATGAGCAAGTATCAGGACTGGCTGATCGACTACATTGGAAAGAATCCCGATTTCATTCGTCCGGAAAGATACAAAAACGAAGTATTGGCATTTCTTCGTGAACCGTTGGAAGATCTCTGCATATCACGTCCCAAAACAAGGCTGGAATGGGGCATTACTTTACCATTTGATGAAAACTATGTAACTTACGTCTGGTTTGACGCCTTAATTAATTATGTAACGGCAGTGGATTATCCCGCAGGTGAAAAATTCCGGAAATTCTGGCCGGTTTCCGAGCATCTGATCGCTAAAGACATAGTAAAGCCACACGGCATTTACTGGCCGACCATGCTGAAGGCCGCGGGCATTGAACCTTACAGCCACTTGAATGTCCATGGTTATTGGAATATCGACTCGAGCAAAATGTCCAAAAGCCTCGGCAATGTCGTCAAACCATTAGACCTCAAGGATAAATACGGACTGGATGCTTTCCGCTATTTTCTGCTGCGGGATATGGTATTCGGACTGGATTCTAATTTTTCCGAAGAAGCTTTTGTACAGAGATTAAATTCCGATCTGGCCAATGATCTGGGCAATCTTGTCAGCCGCTCGATTACCATGGCGACAAAGTATTGTGATGGTAAAGTGCCGGCTATAAAGCAGGAGCATTATGATAATCTTCTGCTTACGGCGGCCGTGCGGACCGTCAGCGAAGTGGAGAAGTGCTTTGGAGAAATGGCTCTGCATAAAGCTTTGATGGCAATCTGGGAATTCATTAATATTACCAACAAATATATTGTCGAAAATGAGCCCTGGACACTGGGAAAAGATCCGGCAAATTCAGAAAAACTGGTGGCCATCATGTACAACCTGCTGGCATCGCTGCGGGCAATAGCCATCTTGATTTCTCCTTTTATGCCGGGAACAGCCTCGAAGATATTGCAGCAAATCGGTGTCGCGGATAACCAAAAACTGAGTTTAGCCGATGTCCGTCAATGGAGTTCACTGCCGGCCGGCAGCCCTTTAACCCGCGGCGAATCATTATTCCCCCGCATTGAAAAGGAAAAGGAAAAACCGGCACCGGTCAAGGATAAAACCACAATCGATTTGAAACCGGAGATTGATTACGACGATTTCGCTAAAGCGGACTTGCGCGTCGCGACCATTTTAGAAGCAAAGATGGTTCCTAAATCCACCAAGCTTGTTCAGCTAAAAGTGGATATCGGAGAAGAGCGGACAATTGTCGCCGGCATTGGCAAAGATTACGTACCTGCAGAATTGATTGGGAAAAAGATAGTTATTGTTGCCAACCTGAAACCGGCAAAACTGATGGGCGTGGAATCGCGCGGCATGCTTTTAGCTACCGATACCTTTGATGGCCTTACAGTCCTTGCTTTCGACCGCGAACCAAAAAC
This sequence comes from uncultured Smithella sp., assembly GCA_964469905.1. GTDB lineage: Bacteria > Desulfobacterota > Syntrophia > Syntrophales > Smithellaceae > MVRV01. The sequence goes on along the minus strand of CAYXZW010000072.1, from coordinate 3,383 downwards.
AGGGGCGAAAATACGTTAACCAACAGGCTGAAGGCGATTGGGCTGAAGGTTACAGGGAAATACAAAGCCCCTGCGGAGTGCCGCAGGGGCTTTGTATTCTCCGTTTACCATACCCTGACGCCGGTTGTCAGAGGGAACAGAGGGACGCTGAAACATCAAACCATCGTCGACAAGGAGGATAAGGTAATGAAAAAAATTCAAATAATCAGCATTGGGCTTGTTGTGTTTCTTGCTTGCGCCCTGTTGACGGACGCCGACGCCTGCTCCGTTTTTCGCGTAATCGCCAAGGACGGAACTATCATTAGCGGACGGACGATGGAATTCGGCCACGATATGGGCTATGCCATGATCGTGGTTCCCCGCAACAAAAGCTTCGTAAGCCCCACACCCGACGGCATCAACGGATTAAAATGGAAAACCAGATACGGTTATGTGGCCAACAACGTCCTGGGAAAGGAAGACGGCATCAGCGACGGCCTCAATGAGGCGGGCCTGTCTTTCAGCCTCCTCTGGTATGACGGCGACATGCAGTGGCAAACCATTCTCCCGAAAGACAAATCCCCGGCGCTGGCCAATATTGTTTTCGGATCATGGGTTTTAGGAAATTTCAGCACAGTGAAAGAGGCGGCGCAATCGATTGCCCGCGTCAAGGTATTCGGCATTAAAAATCCGGAGCTGGGCGGAGCGGTGCTCCCCGGCCATTTTATCCTGTATGATGCCAAAGGTGATTGTATCGTCATTGAATACGAGAAAGGCGAGCTGCATATTTATGATAACCATCTGGGTATCATGACCAACGCCCCCAATTTCCCCTGGATGCTGACGAACTTGCGCAATTATGTCGGCATGAATGACAGCATGCTTAAGCCGGGAACATTTGGCGGACAGACCTTTAATACCACTGGCCACGGGTCGGGCATGTTCGGCCTGCCGGGGGACATCACGCCACCCTCGCGTTTCGTCCGCATGGCGGTGACAAACAAATTCGCAGATACGCCGGAAAATGCCGAAAATGCGCTGAATCTGGCGCAGCATATTGTCAGTTCCCTGCACATCGTCCGGGGCATGGCGGTAGACCGCGACAAGAGCGGCAAAATCATCGCGAGTGAGACGACCCAGTGGTCAACCTATCGTGATCTGACCAACCGCGTCTATTATTTCCGCACCTATGACAATTTCAACTTGCGTAAAATTGATCTCAAGCGCCTGGACTTCAACGCGGATAAGATTAAAACCATCCCGATGTTTGCCGATAAGGAAATCATTGTCGATGTCACGGACCGGGGAAAATAAACCGCAGGTCGGCACTATGTTGAGCAGTTAAGCATCAGCTACCTCGATCTTTATTCTCGACATTGTGTTTGCAAAATGAAGAGGCTGCGCTTTTCGGCGCAGCCCCTTCTTTTCTTTTAGAGTGTTTTAATTAATTACTGTTTGAAGACCTTTTACAAAACACCATTACTAGATTGTCTTTCTCAAAACCGGCAATCAAATGAGTATTATGCTTTCCAGATCCCATGGAGATTGCAAAATTCCCGCGCCGTAATATTCTCTGCTTCGATAAGGAAGATTGCTTCCGGCGACTCACCCGGTGCAAGAAACTGGCGATAAGTTTTACCGTCGGCGATTATCTCAATCCACTCGATGTAATGTTTTTCTTCCATGGGATGGGCAACACTGCCTATTTTCACCTTCACACCGCCAGCTACTTTCGCGATTACAGGAACATGTTTTTCCTTGGCAGCATCCGTTGTGTTTTCTGTCATCAGATCCATGGGCTGGCCACAGCACGCCAGCACACCAACCCCACTGTGAAGTACTTCCACCATATTCCCGCAAACTCCGCATTTGTACACATAGTTTTTCTTGGCCATAATAAACCTCTTTCCCTTTCAGTTAAGTATTATTAATCAACTTTTTTAAACATCTTTCCTTTGGCGCCGCATACCGGACAGGTCTCCGGTGCTTCTTTTTCTGATGTGTACCCGCATACCGGACAGATATAATAACTGTAGGATTCTTTAGCTCCTTCCAGATTATCAAGCATCTGCTGATAAAGACCGGCATGAATTTTCTCAACTTCGTTGGCAAAGACAAATGATCGCTCCGCCTCCTTATTTCCTTCGTCTTTGGCTGCGGCAATCATTCCCGGATACATGCTTTTAAACTCATGGGTTTCTCCTTCAATGGCCTCCTGAAGGTTTTCCTTTGTGGAGCGAATTCCTTTCAGTGCACGTAAATGAGCATGGGCGTGGACGGTTTCCGCTTCCGCGGCCGCCCGAAAAAGTTTTGCGGCTTGGGCAAATCCTTCCTGATCGGCCTTGGCCGCAAAAGCCAAATATTTGCGGTTAGCCTGCGATTCTCCGGCAAAAGCTTCTTTTAACGCTTCCTCTGTTTTCGACATAATAACCTCCTCCATTTAGTTTTTTATTATTCAGCACTCCACTTTAATTACGCGAGATCGAAACGGTCCAGATTCATGACCTTGCTCCACGCGCCAGCAAAATCGTTTATGAACTTCTCCTGGGAATCTTTACTGGCGTATACTTCCGCCAGTGCCCTAAGCTGGGAGTTCGAACCAAAGAGCAGGTCGACCCGAGTGCCTGTCCACTTGAGCTTGCCGGTCTGGCGATCGCGTCCCTCAAACACATCCGCGTCTTGCGACACAGCTTTCCACTCGGTGCTCATGTCGAGCAGGTTCACAAAGAAGTCGTTAGTCAGCGTTTCTAAATGATTAGTGAAGACACCATGCTTTGATCCACCTACGTTCGCGCCCAGCACGCGCAGACCGCCGACCAGAACGGTCATCTCCGGCGCCGTCAGCTTCAGAAGCTGCGCTTTATCCACCAGCAACTCCTCGGCCGTGACGGCATAGGCGGTTTTCTGGTAGTTGCGGAAACCGTCCGCTTTCGGCTCGAGCACAGCGAAAGATGCCGCATCGGTCTGCTTCTGTGAGGCGTCCATACGTCCCGCCGCGAAGGGAACCGTTATTTTGTAACCGGCGTTCTTAGCTGCCTGTTCAATGCCCGCACATCCGGCCAGAACGATCAGGTCAGCCAGCGAGACCTTCTTGCCGCCCGCCTGGTCTTTGTTGAACGCTTTTTGGATACGCTCCAGGGTTTTAAGCACCTTTGCCAGCCGGGCTGGCTGGTTGACTTCCAAATCCTTCTGCGGCGCCAGCCGAATGCGCGCCCCGTTTGCTCCTCCGCGCATGTCGGAGCCACGGAAGGTGGAGGCCGACGCCCAGGCGGTGGAGACCAATTCCGAAACCGACAGGCCGGAAGCCAGGATCTTGCCCTTGAGGGAGGCCGTGTCTGACTTGGTGATCAGCTTGTGCTCGACGGCAGGAATGGCGTCCTGCCAGAGAAGTACCTCTTTGGGAA
>CAYXZW010000071.1:0-12795 GCA_964469905.1 uncultured Smithella sp. | reverse complement strand
CAAAGAAAATTATTCATCTGATTATCTGCCATCTAAGCCTCACACATACAAGAACGCGCAAAAAGCACAAGATGCACACGAAGCGATCCGGCCATCCTCCCTGGCTTACAAGCCGCAGGACATCAAGGAATACCTCTCTGCCGAACAATTCAAGCTCTACTTACTCATCTGGAACCGTTTTGTGGCCAGCCAAATGAATCCCGCGATTTTTGACCAGACCACGATCGACATCGCCGGCGCAAATTGTACGTTTCGCGCGCAGGGACAGGTGCTGAAATTCCCCGGTTTCACTATCGTCTACACGGAAGGCAAGGATGACAAGGAAGAAGAAAATGGCGCAGACAAGCTGCTTCCGGACATCAAAGAAAAAGAAAAACTAAACCTGCTTAAACTGGACACACAGCAGAAGTTCACTCAGCCGCCGCCTCGTTTTTCGGAGGCATCACTGGTGCGCGAGTTGGAGGAAAAAGGCATCGGCCGTCCCAGCACCTATGCAACCATTCTCTCGACCATTCAAGATCGCGAATACGTGCGACTGGAAAAAGGCAAATTTTTCCCGACGGAACTGGGCAAAGTCGTCACCGAACTTTTGGTTCAAAGCTTTCCGACGGTTCTGGATCTCGCCTTTACGGCGGATATGGAAAATAAATTAGATGCCATTGAAAGTGGCGCCAATAAACGCGTTAAGACGCTGCAGGATTTCTATAAACTTTTCTCCACGGAATTGGATAAAGCAAAAGAAGAAATGCGCAACGTGAAACGGGAAGAAACGCCGACCGATCTGATTTGCGAAAAATGCAATTCCCCCATGGTGATCAAATGGGGCAAGAACGGCCGGTTTCTGTGCTGTTCCAAATACCCCGAATGCAAGAACACTATGAATTTCACTCATGACGAAAACGGCAAGGTTAAACACGTGGAAACTGAAGCAACGGATGTTAAATGCAACAAATGTGGTAAAAGCATGATGGTTAAAGAAGGGCGCTTTGGGCAGTTTCTGGCCTGTTCGGGCTATCCGGATTGCAAAAACACGATGAATGCGACCCGCAATGAAAACGGCGACATTGTCGCACAGGAAGCTCCGACAACAACCGAAGTTTGCGAGTTGTGCGGCAAACCCATGGCCATCAAACACGGCCGCTACGGCCAGTTCCTGGGATGCACGGGGTATCCCGAATGTAAGAACATCAAGAAAATGAGCAAAGATGGCAAGGTCACTTCGCAGGAAACAGTCCTATCTGACGAAACCTGTGAAAGCTGCGGCAAGCCGATGGCCATCAAACGCGGCCGCTACGGCCAGTTCCTGGGATGCACGGGGTATCCCGAATGCAAAACGATCAGGAAGATAACAAAGAACAAATCAGCGGAATGAAATCTGCTCACGTCATCATTATCGGGGGCGGACTGGCCGGCTGTGAAGCGGCCTGGCAGCTTCTGAGGCGCGGGCACACGGTTCATCTTTTGGAAATGAAGCCGCAGAAGTTTTCTCCCGCGCACAAGACACAATATCTTGCCGAACTCGTCTGCAGCAATTCCCTGAAATCCAACGATCCTCAAAGCGCTCCCGGTCTGCTCAAAAACGAAATGCGTCGTCTGGACTCTTTAATTCTGCGCATGGCAGATCAAACATCGGTGGCTGCGGGTTCTGCCCTTGCCGTAGATCGCTGCGAATTTGCCCGCCGGGTGGAAGCACAATTGCTGCGGCAGAATAATTTCAATCTGAGCCGGCTGGAGATCACCGAAATACCCCGCGATGCTCTGGTCATCATCGCCACCGGCCCCTTAACTTCAGATGCTTTTGCGAAATCCATTTCCGAAACGCTGGGCGGTTCATATTTATATTTTTATGATGCCATCGCTCCTATCGTGGAAGCCAATTCCATCAACATGGATAGGGTTTACTGGGCATCCCGCTATGACAAAGGAACTCCCGATTATCTGAATTGTCCGCTTTCCGAAGACGAGTACAAACGTTTTCGTCAGGAATTGTTAATGGGGAATAAAGTTGCGGCCAAATCGTTTGAAGACGAGAAACATTTTGAGGGTTGCCTGCCGGTGGAAATATTGGCCGCCCGTGGTGAAGACACACTGGCTTTTGGACCGATGAAACCCGTTGGTCTGATTAATCCGCGCACGGGTGTTATGCCCTATGCCGTGGTTCAACTGCGCAGAGAAAATACTTCCGGCACGCTCTTTAACTTAGTCGGATTTCAAACCAAGCTTACCTGGCCTGAGCAGGAACGCATCTTCCGAATGATTCCCGGTCTGGAGAACGCTCAGTTCGCCAGGATGGGCAGCATCCATCGCAACACGTATATTCACTCCCCTTCCCTGCTTCATCCGTCATTACAACTGAAAGCAAATCCGGATATTTTTTTTGCCGGCCAAATCACCGGTGTCGAAGGTTACATGGAATCAACAGCCATGGGGCTTTTAGCGGGCCTGAACGCGGCCTTCCTCCTTGAAGGCAAAACACTGCAGCCGCCACCTTCATCAACCGCCATCGGCTCCCTCCTGCACTATATCACGCACGATAATTCATCAAATAACTTCCAGCCCATGAATATCAATTTTGGGATCTTGGATGATCTGCCTCACAAAAAGATAAAAAAGAGAGAAAGACACTTCTTGTATATCAGTCGAGCATTGCATGATCTAGACCATTGGATGGATGGTCAGAACCTGAGCAAATCAACCTGATATCTCTTCAGAGCAGCTTACTTCAAACTGTGTGGAACCACCGTCGTATACAAGGGCAAAGTTGACGGAAATAAAATGGCCGGCAAAGTTGATTTCGGCCGACAGGACTCCGGAGATTTTACAGGTGAAAAAGCAAAATAAATCTTTTTTAAATTTTATTGCGATGCAGGGGCATGATGCATTGTTTTTCAGATCATCATGCCCTTTTCTCTACTGGTTTCATTCAGGCCTTATTGGTCTGGTAATAAGAATTGACCTTCTCCACATAACTGATTGTTTCCTCAGGCAGTTGATTGGGCTTTTTTTCCAGATTCCCCATGCCCCAGTTATAAGCAGCCAGTGCCAGATCAACCTGGCCGTCATACCGGGACAGGAGCATTTTCAGATAACGCGTGCCGCCCATAACATTCTCCTGGGCGTCGTAGGCGTTTTTCACGCCCAGTTCTCTGGCCGTCTCCGGCATCAGCTGCATCAAACCCATCGCACCTTTAGGCGATGTTGCCGCTGGATTATTATTGCTTTCCGCTTTAATCACGGCACGAATCAAATTGGGATCAACATCATATTTTTGCGCGGCTTCATTAACGATCTTATTAAGGCTGGCGTCTCCTTCGGGAAGAGCCATTTTTGACGTTTGCTGACTGGATTTTGACGCATTCGGAACAAGCTGAGCAATGTTGTTCCCATAACCCTGTGCAATCTTTTGTGCCAGATAATTGGTTTCCAGAGAGTTATTGAATACGGTATTGTATATACGTGAATTCATCTGGATTTGCAGAGCTTTGGAGAAAAGCATCAATTGCTCTTTATTTAATGCCTTGATGTTCGATGGATCGGGATGAGTATTTTGCGTGTTTTGCAATAAGCCTTTTAAAATACTATGAAAATCATTATCGCCTATTCCTGCCGATGATGGTGCGTTCGTCTTGTCGTTGCCTTGCTGATTGATGGATTGTAATGAAGCGGCAATGTCTCGCGATATAATCATGTTTCCTCCTGCTTTCCTGGCAGGAGAAAAATATTCAATTATTATGCCAATTACTTTAATTTTTATAAGATTTTAATGTAAGCATCGACGATATCGGCATCGAACTGCTTATTCTTATTCTGGAGCAATTCTTCAACAGCTATTTCTCTCGCCATGGCCGGTCGATAGGGACGATCGTTGGTCATGGCATCAAAGGAATCCACCACGGCTAAAATTCTTGCCAATAGCGGAATGTCGGGACCTTTCAATCCCAGAGGGTAGCCTTTGCCATCCCATCGTTCGTGGTGGCATTGAATAATCGTTCTTTCTCTGTCCAGTAACATGATTGGCTTCAAAATATTTTCGCCAATCGTGGGATGGTTTTTAATAATCATGTATTCTTCATCGGTCAGTTTTCCTTCTTTCAATAAAATACTGTCCGGGACAGCGATCTTACCGACATCGTGGAGAACGCCCGCAATTTTAATGCTCTCCAAGTCTTTCTGAGAACAGTTCATGCTGGCAGCTAACCGCATGGCCTCATTGGTGACACGCTGCGAATGTTCTTCCGTATAGTGATCCCGTGCCTGAACTGAAGATATCAGGGACTTCAAAGTATCCATGATGTTGAAAAAGATACTCTCGTAGAGAATTTTATTTTCCAGATTTAAAGAGGCGCGTTTGGTCAAACTTAAAATATGATGCAGATCTTTTTTACTGAAAACCTCCCTGTTTTTCTTCTTACGGATGCTCAGGATACCGAGAATCGTGTTGCGAATCATGAGCGGTGCACAGATGAGAGACGGCGCCACTTCCGGATGATCATTCGAGTTGATCAGGATGGCTTCTTTACGCTCGATCACTTCATTGAAAACCATTTTCAGGGCCGGACTCTTGGTATAGTTCTGATAGGCTCCTTCTGTATTGCCTATGACAACTTTATCGTGGAATTCATTATCCTGCTCATTGAAAAGAATAATGGAACAGACTTCACCATCGACTAATTTTAAGGCTAACTCCGCTATCTTCTGGAAAATGATATCGTTATCCATTGGAGAATCTTCTATAGAATCATAGATATATCCTTGCTTGGATAATTCATCCGTTTTGTCGCTCAATTTATTTTTTTCCAGAATCTGTCCTAATGCTTCTCCGTGGAGCATTTCTTTTTGCCGTAAATGAATATCAACTTTATAGAGAAGTTCATCAATATCGAATGGTTTTGTTAAAAAATCAACAGCACCTTTTTTAATGGCGTTGACGGTTAGATCGGTGGTGGGGTTTCCGGTAATCATAATGACTGTGGCTGCGGGATTGCGCTCCCGAATCATATGAAGAAGATCCATTCCACTCATGCCCGGCATCATAATATCGCTGATGACCAGATCAAAATTGCTCTCTTCAAAAAGATGAAGGGCTTCCTTGCCGTTTTCTGCTTCCGTTATTTGATATTGAGAGGATTGACTAAGGGTATCGACGATTAGATTTCGAGTCGGTAAATAATCATCGACAACCAGTATTCTTTTGATGCCCTGCTTCTCTTCTGGTTGAACCCTTCTGATCATTACAGTACTCCACCTCTAGATTCTACGTCTATTTTAATATTTAAGGTGATTTATCAATAATTCGTCGTGAAAAGACTTCGGATACAGCGTAGTTTATTTATTTTCGTTCTTCAGGATCACATCTCGGAGATTATAACTTATTTTTTCCAATTCCTCCGCTTTGTTTGCCTCATTGACGGACAGGGATACAATATCCCGATACTGGCCGTCCGAACCGTCTTCCCTGGATGGAGCGGATGCAATCCTAACTTTACTTTGCCGCGTATAGGCATTCAGTACGCTATTTACTTGATAGGACGTAATCGTCATTTTTCATCCTCTATCATATAAAGACCCACCCGTTTATGAATGAATCGGCAACTGAGGAGAAAACTTTAGGCAAGAATTCATCTAATTCAATTAAGTAATTGATATACATAACTTATGTTATTAATAATAATTATTGAACGGTATTATTTTTCTTATCATCCGGAGATATTTCCTGCCGATGCACCGCCAGATTACGAGGCGCTTCCACTCCGACACGAACATATTTTCCCTTTACATCCAGAATGGTTACTTTAATATCATCACCAATTGTAATTGATTCGCCTTGTTTCCTCGTTAAAATAAGCATTTTTCACCTTAATACCATCAGCTTATGTAATCCATTATCGTCATTTTTCCAATTTGTGAAGCCATACTGTAGGATGCCTGCATTGCGATCTGTTTCATTTGAAATTCCATAATCAGTTGTGTCAGATCAGCGGTTTCTATATCGGCTAACATGTTCGTAACCTGTAGATCGATTGCTTTATGGTTGCTGCTAGTCGTTTCCAAGGAATTCATCTTTGCACCGGCTTGTGTCTCATATTGCAACATCTGTGTTTCAGTATTTGCTAAATTCTCAACCTGAGCGACAATCAATTTCTGGGCTCGAGCCTGGTCAGTTTCCTGAAGTCCCGTCATTAAGGCGTTTAAGGTTGACAGCAAATCTACCGAACCTGATCCGCTGAAGGTCACGGGGATTTCACCCGAAGCAATGCCGGCCGTTGTTGAAAAAGTAACCGTGTTGTTTTCTTCCCATGATCCTGTTAAATTCAACCTGATATCATCCGTACCGTCATTGTCGGCGTCAATAGTCAGAGATTCAGCTGTTTGAGATGTTATAATCATATTAGGGTAATTCGCCTGACTTGTTACCGTCCAACTGCCAATAGTTGTTCCCCTGGTCAAGGTTATTAAATCGTCTGCGGCAATACCGGCTCCCGCATTAATGACTGAAGCCGAGGCAAACTGTCCCGTAAATGCTTCTGTACCGGTAATATTATAGGCCATGTTGTTATTATGACCGATGACGGCGTTTAGCTTGTCGTCGTTGCCCCGATAGTATCCGGCAGCATTGGCATTGACAGTAAAAATATCGTTGGCGGCATAATTTCTACTGCCGGCTGCGAAAGTCATGGTAACTCCATTCCCTAAACTGATCGATTTTGTTGCGGATATGGAAACCATGCCGAAATCGAGAGAACCGCCTGGCGGATTGGTCGTGCTAAGAGTCATTTCCATCTGGCTTACGCCAGTAGTGTCATCAGTGACCGTGATCCGTCCAGCGGTATCAATAGAAGCGGTTGCTGTGCCACCATAGGACAGTTCAATTTGGTCGAGCAGATCCTGAACTGTTCCTGTAGTCGCATCAGCTATTGTGTATGTGTCCGGCCCAACCGCGTTGCCATCATGATCAAACCCGGAAATATCGATTGTAGTACCATTTTGAACATTGGCGCCGTCAATTGTATTCCATACCGTTGCGGCGGTAATGGGAGTTCCACCTGAAGCATTGGCAGTGCTTCCCTTGACCACCTGAGCTGGAAGGTCCTGCGTCGCCCCCCAAGACTTACCGCCATCAGAAGAAATCTGGTAAGTGGCCGTCGCCAAAGTACCGCCGGCAACGATCTTCAGAACATAATTCTTATTTTCCACCCCCGTATACGTGCCATCGGATATTACGGTACCGTTAAATGAATTAGTCGTTGCTGCATAAGTAACACCAACGGAAGCGGAAGCGTAATTTGTTGAAAATGGCTGGAGGTCTGTTGATGATCCGCCAAACAGGTAATTATCCCCATTTTTAGCATTGAGCAACGACAACGCCTCATCAATCAGAGCGGTAAGAGCTGCCGCCGACGCCTGCCGGGTTTCAGCGGATCCGCTGGCCCCTGATTCCGATATGGCGATACTTTTTGCCTGATCAGCGATCTTGCGAAGACCGGATATATTGGTTGATGTCAAATTCAGCCAGATGTCGGCATCGGTAATATTGGTCTGATACTGCTCGATGGATGTTGCGATCGTCCGAAAATCGAGGATATCATTGGTGCCAATGGGATCGTCCGAGGGGCGGTTGATGTTCTTCCCCGTGGAAATCTTTTCCATCAGTTCGCCATATTTACCAGCCACATTGAACAAATTGTTCGTCAGCATGTTAAATTTGATATTATCGGTTACCCGGGTGATCATAGAAATTACCTCTTTTTTTTGCTAACGTCCAAGATTAATAATTATATCCATCATATCACTGACCGTCTTGGTCATCCTGCCTGCAGCGCCGTAGGCCATTTGAAATTTAATCAGGTTGATCATCTCTTCATCGATGGAAACACCGGAGAGTTGTTCCCTTTGTTCGGTCTGCTGAGTCAGAATAGTAGTTTCGCGCGAAAGCGCCTGGTTTGCATTCACCACATCCTGTCCCATGTTGGCAATTAAAGCATTAAAGTAGCCATCGATGGTTGCTGTATTGTCATTTTTCGTCAGACTAATGGACAGTGTATCATCTTGCTCCCAGTTGCCGGACAGGTTCATGGTGATATCGGCTGTGCCATTATTATCCATGTCCAGCTTAACGAATCGGCTATCGGCGGACAAAATAGTTAAGTTTTCATAGCCACCATTATCACTGATCGTCCACGTATCGGACGCAGCACCGCGACTGAGCGTGATCGGATGGCCTGCAGGGGTACTTTTATAGATCTGCCCGATATTGTTAATCTGCCCTGTTGCGGAATGGTCCTGACTGATGCCACCATCATGATCTGTCACCGTCACCGCACTCACCGATGGACCTGCGGCGGTAATTGTGAAAGCGGCGATATCGCCTGATTCCCACGATCCGGAGAGTGCTAGAGTCATATCATTCGTTCCGTCTCCGTTGGCGTCAATGGTCAATGTCGCGGCATCAGCCGTCGTGCCAATAGCCATCAGTGGATATCCGGCATGCGTTGTTACGGTCCAGTCAGCAGCGGTTGCCCCCCTGGTTAAAACAATAGAATCATCTATCCCCAATGAACCTGGCACAAGGATCGACGCTGATGCAGCCGGGGGAGCATCAGCGGATTGAATTGCCCCCAATGAAGCATACATCTGATCACTTTTAATGGCTGTGATGGCTGTGGCATTATTACCATCGGCATTAGTGGTAGTGGATGCGGCAATTTTTCTCGTATCAGAAGCAATCGTATCGCTGATTTGCATATACCTTGCCTCGGTAGTCTGATTAAAAAACATTTCACCCGGATTGCCGTCCTGATCATAGCCTGAAATGTGCAACTCATTGACTTTGTTAACGATACTTGAAGATATTTGATTCAGTTGATCCATATAGGAAGGAATTGCGGTATCTCTCACTTCCAGAATGCCTGCAAGCTTTCCTCCGGTGATTTGATCATTGATGGGATGAGCCGGATCTTCCGTAAAGACAATGTCATATAAGTTATTGTTATCAGAATTTCTTTTAACACCTAATTGCCAATTGTTGGAACCTTCAACCAGGGCTTTTCCATCGGTAGGCAGATAAATATATAATGATCCATCGCTCTTTTCAAGATAGTTAATATCAATTATATCACTTATCTTACTTAAGAGTTCGCCTCTTTGATCCCTGACGGAAGATGTGTTCGAACCCGAAGATTCAGCAGTGACGATGAGCTGATTGAAATCGGCCATTTGTTCAAGGTAACCATTCAATGTGGCGACATTATCCGCCACACCCTCATCCGCAGTCATCTGGATGTTGATTATTTCATCCGCCCGCTCATTAAAGACGTAAGCAAGATTCTGTCCTGTTGAAACGACCATATCTCTTTTGGATTTACTGGAGGGGTCAACGGAAAGATTACCCCAGGCATTCAGAAATTCGCCCAATGCGTCATTAATGCCCCCGCCATTATTTTCGTTTAAAACACCCTCAACCCTCTGTAATAAATCCTGCTGAGCGGTATAGTTGGCTACGGCAGACTGCTGTTCGACAAGCTGAAGCTGAAGAAATTTGTCGTAAATTTGTTCAACATCCGCAATTCGTACGCCGATTTGTTCCTGAGCCGAGGTAGCATCTCTTGTTCCGACGGATTCAAAGATCGGACGAAGTCTGGAATAACCGGGCGTATTGACATTGGCAATATTGGAACCGGTCACATTAATCGCTGTTAAATTACTCAGCAGCGCTTCTTTGGCAGTAAATAAAACTCGGCCAATATCCGCCATGTTCTAGCCCTCCGTCCGCAAAAATCTACCATTGTTCCTGGTTTCATTAATTTTGCCACTGCCGAGGTATCCCCCGGCTCGATCTATCAGGGAGGATATAAACTCAAGTGATCCTTTAACGTTATTTATGGATGCATCTAATAAATATTTATTATCATCGTTCATTCTATTGATATTCCTAGCAATGCTTAGCAAGTCATCTTTCAGCTTTTCGATAATCTGCCGTTGTTCAATTACAGCGTAGCCGGCCAATGACATTAATTTAACTTCATCATCATTAATATCGAGATTGCGGGCGATTTTCTTTAAGATATTGGTGCGAACCTCTTCCAAAATCCTTGATTTTAGTATGATATTTTCTTTAATTGCATTATTTTCGTTAATTTGGATCAAGGAGGCAGATTTCATCAGCATCCCTTTCTCGACAGCCAGAAAATCTCTCAGCTCCCCGAAAACCGTCAACTCTTTTCTTAAAACGTCAATCAAGGATGCATATAAACTTTCGTTCGCAGAGTCTTCCAGACAGTTATTCACTGTGTTGCTTTGCTCTAACATCATAATATCCTTATTTTGTTTAAGTTAGCACAATAGACGTAGATCTTTTAGAAAGACGGCAGATAAGAATTTTTTTCAATATCTTATCTGCCGGGAGAAAGATTGGCTGTAGATGGGGATTGACTGACAGGAAGATTCTTTACCTGCTATTTAGGCAAAGAGATCAATGATTGATTCTCCCACCATCTTATTGGCAATCTGCTCTCCGCTTACGTTGTATGTGCCATTTTCTACCTGAGCCTTTATTTCCTGCACTTTTTCTTCGCGCACTTCAGGTAACTCGGACACTTCAACTTTTGCTTGCTGAATATCTCTTGCCATGGTGGAAAGATCAACGGTTTCTTCTGGTTTCACTGCTGCAGCGCCAGCCTGCTTATCAACCGTCGGAGGAACACCTTCATTGCGTTGATATTGCTGGATCATCTGCGCATTTACATCTTTAATATCAGATATTTTCATTGAAACCTCTCCTTGTTGTTTCGATCTTATACACCCTATCGGCAAAAAAGAGATATTACTTTAATTTGTTTTTTACCTCCCCGGACATTTCAGGATGATTATTTTTAGTCAGTTGCTCGTATAAAACTTTCTGTAATCCCAAACCGTTGCCTTTAGCCGAAATACTTTCAGCCAACTTCTGATCCATGATCATTGTATAAGTATCTTTGCCGTAATTGTTCATTCCCGTTTTGCTTTCAGGAATTGTCTTTCGCATGGTTTTAAGCAACTGATAGGTGAAAATCGATTCGAAATCGGCACAGACTTTTTTTAACTTTTGAAGCTCTTTTTCAGTATACCTTGAAGAAGATACTTTTTCATTGCTTTGCGGTTGACTGCTGGAGATATTTGATAAAGTCGTCATCGATTCCTGATCCTCGCCGATTAAATTATTTTGATATCAGCCTGGAGGGCTCCTGCCGCCTTAATCGCCTGTAGAATGGTGATCAGATCGCGAGGCGATACGCCAATGGCATTAAGAGCCCTGACCACATCAAAAATGGTTGTCGTTTGCGGAACCAGCATTAATTGCCTTTTTTCTTCAGTGATTCCCACCGTTGTTTGAGTGGTTACAACAGTCTGCCCTCCCGGAACTATCGTGGTTCCCGCGGGTGCAGAAGGCGCCGGGCCGGTGGCGCCCCTTCTCGGCGGAGCAGGGGCAAATGGTAAAGGCTGGGAGACCTTGGTGTCTTCCTTGATCTGTATACTCAAATTGCCGTGCGCAACTGCCACTGTTGAAATGCGCACATTGTCTCCCATCACAACCGTGCCGGTTTTCTCATTGAGGATCACGACTGCGGGTGTATCGACCGGGACATCGAGCGACTCAATATGCGAAACCAGTTCTGACAAGGATCCGGCAAAAGTACTGTTGGCCATAACACTGACGGAAAAAGCGTCCAGTTGTTTGGCTTCGGCGAATTTCACTGCATTATTAATGGCAGACGACATGCGGCTGGCCGTCGTGAAATCCGGCTGTTGCAAATTGATCATTAAAACGCGCTTCGAATCGAAATCGTAAACCAGTTCCTTTTCTATGGTCGCACCATTCGATACGCTGCCCGCTCTTGTATGGTTTTTAACCGCACCCCCACCCGCACCGCCGGCAGAATATCCGCCCAGTGTTATAGCCCCCTGGGCAACCGCATAAATTTCTCCATCCGCGCCGCGCAAAGGTGTCATCAGCAGTGTGCCCCCCTGAAGGCTTTTAGCCGATCCAACCGAGGAAACAATCACGTCAATCTTAGAACCGTTTTTAACAAATGGCGGCAATGTAGCCGTCACCATAACCGCAGCGATATTGTCGGCCTTGAGAGAGGCCGTGACATCCTTCATGGAAACCCCCTGGCGATTCATGATGTTGGCCAGTGAAGCGCGCGTGAAAAGATTTTTTGCAAGATCGTCGCCGGTGCCGGCCAAGCCCACAATAACGCCGTAGCCGATCAGCTGGTTGTCCCTCACGCCGCCGATGGTTGCGATGTCTTTGATACGGGCGGCAAACGCAACAGTCGTCCAGAGGCAGATTATCATGACGACGACGAAACTGATTCTAAGATTTTTCTTTTTCATATTTCGCTCCAAAATTATTTTTCCTTTTAAAAAGGCCAGACCCAGTCCACAATGCGGGTCATCCACCCCGGTCTCATTTTGTCATTGATGACACCTTCACCGGTATAAACGATACGGGCGTCGGAAATATATTGCGACGTAATGGTATTTTCAGCGGTGATATCCTGAGGGCGGATAATACCGCCGATGATCAGGTACTGATCCTCCGCATTGATTGTTACCTGGCGTCGACCTTCAATCATAAGATTGCCGTTATCCAGCACGCGAATCACACGCGCGCTGATTCGGGCAATTAACGTATTATTGCAGCTGGTATCGCCCGTTCCTTTTAAAGAGTTTGCCGATGTTCCACCCAAGGCTATTTTGCCGCCCATGTTCGCGTTGCTGCCGATAATCGCATTTTCTAGGCCCAAAAATTTTGTT
>CAYXZW010000070.1:0-12843 GCA_964469905.1 uncultured Smithella sp. | reverse complement strand
AACCGGCGACGTCCAGCTTGGGAAGCTGACATTCTACCACTGAATTACGCCCGCTTATGCAAAAATTTACATCCTTGTGATTTTGAAAACTCTGGAACATATAATGAATCCAATTGCGTGGGGAATCTTATTCAACTTGGCCTATTTGTCAAGATATTTCTGGCAATGTTCCCTTAATTACGGATCCTTCGGCTCGCTCCACTCGCTCAGGATCAATTCGACTAAGGCTTTTCTCTGCGGCTTCGCCTTGAAAAAAACCAAGTCTCATTGATTTGTCTTGACAGCAGACTGCGCTTTTTCTATTTTACTTTCAATAACCGGCATAATCGGTGGGATATCTCCAATAATCGTTATTTTAACTAATATCTGATTTTTACTTAAGTAATTTCAAGGGGGGAAAATCATGAAAGTTGTAGCATTAAATGGCAGTGCCCGAAAAGACGGTAACACGGCAATCCTGCTGAATATTGTTTTAGATGAAATGCACAAGGAAGGCATCCAGACCGAACTGATTCAACTGGCGGGACAATCGATAACCGGTTGCAGGGCCTGCTACAAGTGTGCCCAGAACAAGGATCGGCGTTGCTCTGTTAAAAAAGACATCCTCAACGACCTTTTGGAAAAGATGGAAAGCGCCGATGGCATACTTCTGGGCTCGCCCACTTACTTCTCCGATGTTTCAGCGGGCATGCGGGCATTTATCGAGCGCTGCGGCTTAGTTGCCCGATCCAATGATTACATGTTCCAACGAAAAGTCGGAGCTTCGGTTGTTGCCGTCCGGCGGGCAGGTGCAATCCCCGCCTTTAACTCCATGAACTTGTTTCTTCATTATATGCAGATGGTTATGCCTGGTTCCAGCTACTGGAGCCTCGGGATCGGCAGAGATCCCGGCGACGTACTGAAAGATGAAGAGGGCATTGCAACGATGAAAACTCTTGGCAAAAACATGGCGTGGTTGATGAAAAAGCTGGCTTAACACAAGATTGCAGAGAAGTTGTCGGCAACTTCTCTGCAATCATCATCCCTATTCCGCAATGCCAATTTCGAGAATGCGATCTACGTTAAATCGGCGCTTCTCTCCGCGCGTCACGCAGAAGGCATCCAATCCCAAGTAAGGATATCCTTTGTATTCCATTTCACCGATCAGCAACGGGCGGATCAATCGGCGGGATTTTTCATCCTGCCCCTTGAGATAGAGTATTTCGATATTTCTCTTATCAGCAATCGCTTCCTCAATAATTTGCAACTTATCTTCACGACTGAGGGTTTTGGCAGACTGAGCATACTGCATGCCCGTGAGAAACTTCACCACCTGCCAGTCCATCATAATATGGCTTTTCTTCAACGGCTGTTTGAGCACTATTCCGCCCAGAGTGGTGCACCGCGACAGCGCGACATACATCTGCCCGTGGGCAAACGTGCCGCGTCCCACATCAATGACCACGTTTTCAAAGGTTTTTCCCTGGCTCTTATGGATAGTCACCGCAAAAGCCAGGCGTACCGGATACTGGGTAAACGAGCCGACCTCTTCCGAACGCAATTCATCATTTTTCAGAAAAAACCGGTAGATTTTCCATGTATAGGAAGCAATGCGCGCCGTATCGCCGTTATCGAGTTCGGCGACAATGACATCTTCATCGTCGTCATTTTTTTCAAACTTTTTGATTTTACCGATAGTCCCGTTTATCCACTGACCAAGGGAATCATTATTGAGCAGCATGATCTGCGCACCCTTTTTCAGCTGCAAATCGACAGCAGTCGGCAAATACTCCTTGCCGAAATCACCGACAATTTCGCCCGCGGATTTCCAGATTTTTCCCGGTAGTTCGGCCAGTCGCTTTTTATTAATAGTATCGGCCAGATCATTGGTGCTGGTCAGCGACAGATAGAAAGAACCGGCAGGCGTTTCAAACCCCGGATCACAGCGGGAGTTGAATTTGGCCAGATCGCTGTCCGTCAAAGTCCGGTTACGAATCGTATTGAGCAGACGGACAAATTCATCATCCTTTTGGCGATAGACTTTTTCCAGCTCCAGAAATTCCATATTCAACTGGTCAAAAACCTTGGCGCTGAAGAAATAAGGAGTGGAGTAATGTGTCTTGAATATCTCGCGCTCGGCCGCCGTTACTACCGGCGGCAATTGATACAGATCACCGATAAAAATCATCTGCACACCGCCGAAGGGCAGCTTTTCCTCCGGACCGTTAAGGCGAAGAAATATATCGACGCAGTCGAGCAGATCGGCACGCACCATCGATACTTCGTCAATCACAATAGTGGTGAGCTTTTTATAAATGGTTGTCTTTTCTTTGCCGGCTTTCTTTTTCTTTTTAATTGATGCCGGTGTTACGCTGGGTTTGAAATGGAAAAAAGAATGGATTGTCTGACCGGAAACATTTACCGCCGCCACGCCCGTCGGGGCAAGAATCACCGCTTTCTTTTTCGTGTGCTCGCGGAAATATGTCAGCAGCGTTGACTTCCCTGTGCCCGCCCGCCCCGTAATCAGAAGATTTCTTTGCGTATCTTCCATGAGCGCAAGCGCCCGTTGAAATTCGGGATTGAAATCTATCTCGATAGATTTGGATTTTACAGTCATGTTTTTTTCCTGTAGGGCATATATATGCCTAAACACAATTCACTGCTACATTCAAGCACAATGAATGGTATAAATTTCTATATTTAAAACCTATGCACCATATATGGATTGCCAAAACAGTATATGGTGCATGATCATAGTAACCAGGAAACGTTTTAATGTTTTTCCCTGTAATACAGAAGCCTTACAAGACTGATGAGTTTGTGGTGTTTATCTTGCATAATATGAACAGTCTGTGTTAACGTCATGTTAATTGCGATGCACATGAGCAAGGACTGTCCATACTGAAAGTCATAAATCTCGAGAGAAATAAAACATAATAGCTAAGGAGGTTAGCAAAAAATGGCAAATTTAAAGGAAGTGGTAATTGTATCGGCTTGTCGAACCGCTATTGGAGATTTCTTAGGTTCTTTGAAAGACATAACAATGTCTGACCTGGCGGCAATTTGTTTGAAGGAAGCAGTTAACCGGGTAGGCCTTGATGTCAGCTTGATTGATGACGTAATTTTAGGAGTAACAGGTTATGATTCAGCTCAGAATAATGTCGGCCGGGTGGCTGCATTGAAGGCTGGATTCCCCCACACTGTTCCGGGAATGACCATTAACCGGGTTTGTCCGTCATCCATGGAAGCATTGGACGTAGCTTTCTCGCGCATCAGACTCGGAGACATGGATATAGCTCTGGCCGGGGGAACCGACAACATGACCCAGGCGCCCTATGTATTGAAAAAACACCGCATGGGCAGCAGAATGCAAAATGACGTACTGGTCGATGCTTTATGGGAAGGCATGAGCGGAGGCGGCAGCATCATCATGGGATTAACTGCGGAAAATCTGGCCGAAAAATATAACATTTCCCGCGAAGAACAGGATGAATATGCTTTGCGCAGCCACCAGTGCGCCCAGAGAGCCACAGAGAAGGGCTGGTTTGCCGAAGAAATCGTTCCGGTAACTGTTCCGAAGGGAAGAGGAAAATTTGAGGAATTTAAGCTTGATGAGCATATCCGATTCAACATGAAGATAGAAGACCTTGCCAAGTTGCAGCCGGCATTTAAGAAAGGCGGCACGGTTACCGCCGGCAATGCTTCCGGCTTAAACGACGGCGCCTCAGCAATTCTGGTGATGTCCCTGGATAAAGCCAAAGAACTGGGCATTAAACCTCTGGCTAAAATCATCGGCGGAGCGCTGGCCGCAGTTGAACCGGAACTTATGGGATATGGACCGGTTCCAGCCACACAAAAATTACTGGCAAAGACCGGCATCAAGCTTTCCGATATCGGATTAATTGAAGTCAATGAAGCATTTGCCGCCCAGTATCTGGCGGTAGAAAAACTTCTCGGGCTCAACAGAGAGATAACCAACGTGAACGGTTCGGGTATCGCCCTGGGCCATCCGGGTGGTCCTACCGGAGCCAGGCTGGTAATTACTCTGATGCATGAAATGAGAAGAAGAGGCGTTAATTTGGGACTGGCTTCGCTCTGCGGCGGCAATGGTCCGGCACGTTCAGTAATTATTGAAGCAATGTAACATTTAAACAGTTGCCAAACGTAATAGACATGGGTTTTCTTCGGGTATGCACACTGCGAACTGTGCATATCCGGAGATAATCCCAATATTTAGCAATTATTATCTGCCCTGTCCTCGAAAAAGTCCCTCCTGTTGCATGCTTTATCTCTCTGACGCCGTCACTTTCTTTAATCTGTGGGCTCACCGACGCGAGCAGAGCGTGACAAAGACTATTGACGATGCTCTTCTTGATCTAATACAGCACCATGCGCAGAAAAATACCTTAAAAAGAACTAAAAGAAAAATTTCCTAGCTTGAATTGAGGAAATATGCTGGAAGAAGACAAACGCAAATCCAGAAAAAGGATGGCATGCCTTACGATATAACCAACAAACAAGGACATATTAAATATTAAACGCCATTGATTGGAGGTGCTCCATGCTGTATGAATTCGAAGGAAAAACACCGGTTGTGGGGAAAAATTCCTATGTCAGTGAAACGGCACTGGTAATTGGCGATGTGGCCATCGGTGACTCCTGCTATGTGGGACACGGAGCCATTATCCGGGGTGACTACGGTCGGGTCGAAATCGGCGAGGGTACCGCGGTGGAAGAAGGAGTGATTATCCATTCCCCGCCCGGTCATACTCAATTTATCGGCAAGCACGTCACCTTGGGGCACGGCGCGATTCTTCATGGCAGCCTCGTCGGAGATTACACTGTGGTCGGTATGGGGGCGATCCTCAGCATTCTTTCCAAAACAGGCGAGTGGACTATTGTGGCCGAGGGTGCGGTGGTGAAAGCCAACCAGGAGATTCCGGGCGCTAAAGTGGCTGCCGGTAATCCCGCTTCTGTAGTCCGGGATGTCCGGGATGCCGACAAGGAATTATGGCAGTTTGGCAAACAGATCTACGTGGATCTGGCCTTGCGCTACCTGAAATCGGGAATGAATCCTGTTGCCGGAGCCGGCCATCGTAGAAGTCCTTAATTAACCGGTGTTTGTGGTGTCAAATATTTTATGGAGAAGCGTATATGGATTATGAAATGAGTCAGGTTCTCAAAGGCTGGCGGGATATTTATCCGGAGAAATTTGCGCCGGAGGAGAAGATATTCAGCCGGATTCGCCGGGGGAACCGGATTTTTATTTCCACTGGTTGCGGTGAACCCCAGTATCTGGTGCGCGCCCTCATCAAATATGTGGAATGCAACCCCACGGCCTTCTTCGATGCAGAAGTTCTCCATGTCTGGACGCTGGGCGTTGCCCCCTATACGGATGTGAAGTTCAAGGCGAACTTCCGTCATAATTCCTTCTTTGTCGGCCATCCGACCAGGGAAGCCGTCAACAAGGGATTAGCCGACTACACACCGGTCTTTCTCTCCCAGGTGCCTAACCTTCTGCGCCGGGGGATGGTTCCGATTGATGTGGCCTTAATCCAGACGGCGCCGCCGGACAAACACGGTTGGATGAGTCTGGGTGTCAGCGTGGATATTGTTAAGGCCGCCACGGAAGCAGCAGGGCTGGTCATCGCTCAGGTCAACCGGCAGATGCCGCGTGTCCACGGCGACGGCTTTATCCGCATCGAGGACACCGATTTCATTATCCCCTGCGATGAACCCCTGCTGGAATACGATGCCGGGGACAACTTCGAAGCTGCCGAGCGGATCGGCCATTATGTTGCCGAGCTCATCCGGGATGGGGACACCATACAGGTCGGCTACGGAATAATCCCGAATGCCCTCTTTTCCAGCCTTGCGCAAAAGAAGCACCTCGGAGTCCATACGGAGTTATTGTCCGACGGCATTGTCGAACTGATGAAAAAAGGAGTCATTGACAATTCCCGAAAAACGATCAACCGGGGAAAGACTATTGCCACCTTCTGCATGGGGAGAAGTGAGACCTATGAATATATTGATGACAATCCCTTTATTGAGTTCAAGACCATCGACTATACGAACAATCCCCTGATTATTGCCCAGCATGAAAATATGACAGCCATCAATACCGGGCTGGAGATTGACCTGACCGGTCAAGCTACGGCAGAGTCTCTGGGCAGAACCTTCTACAGCGGTATCGGCGGTCAGGCGGACTTCATGCGCGGGACAGTGCTAGCTCGCAACGGCCGTACAATCCTGGCCATTCTATCCACGGCGGACCACGGCCGGGTTTCCCGAATTGTACCCTTTCTCCGGGAGGGGGCGGGGGCATCCCTGATCCGGGGAGACATCCATTACGTGGTCACGGAATATGGCATCGCCTATCTGCATGGAAAAAATATCAGGGAGCGGGCCATGGAACTCATCGCCATTGCTCATCCGGATTTCCGTCCCGGCCTCATTGAAGAGGCGCGAAAGAGCGGATTGATTTACGGGGATCAGAAATTCGTTCCCGGACAAAGCGGCGAATACCGGAAAGATCTCGAGACCTACCGAACAACAAAAGATGGCGAAGAGATTTTTTTCCGGCCGGTCAGAATAAGTGATGAACCCCTGCTCAAAGAATTTATCTATTCCCTTTCCGACCGGAGCATGCACCGCCGGTTCATTACGCTGCGCAAAGACATGCATCACGACCGGCTTCAGGAATTCGTAATCATCGACCACACAAAAAAGACGGTGATCCTGGCGATGAGCCAGCAGGGAAGGAAGGAAATCCTGGTCGGCGTGGGGGAATATGTAATAACAGAGGAGGCGCACACGGCCGATGTGGCCTTTATGGTCCGCGACGAATACCAGAACAGGGGAATCGGTTCGGAGTTACTGCATTATCTGACGTATTTAGCCAAACGGCAGGGTCTTTTGGGTTTCACAGCCGCAGTCATCATGGAAAATGAGCCGATGCTGCATGTCTTTTGGAAGTTGGGGGCGGATATCGAAACCGTGATCGACACCGGTGTTTTAGAGTTAACGATGATTTTCCTGGAAAAGAACCTGCACTCATCAGAAGAGAATTAATATTACCAAACCGCCTCGCTATGTTCAAGCGTTTGGGGAAAGAATCAGCAATGCGCATCGAGCCACTTGATTACATCGGCGATAACTGTTTCTCTGTTTGTCTCATTGAGCATTTCGTGACGGCCGTCCTCGTAAAACTTTAAGCTTAGATCGGCAATGCCCAGTTCTTGATAGATTTGAATTACTTTTTTAACTCCCACGGTATTCGCTCCGACCGGATCTTTCGCACCGGAAAAAAAATACAGTGGCAAATCTTTCGGTATCTTGATCAATTGATCCGGATTATGAATTTGCCGCAAAAACTTTACCAGCTCAAAGAAAAAGGCAGCCGGAAAAATCCCACCGCAAAACGGATCGGCAACATATTTATCAACTTCTTTTTCATCCCGGCTCAACCAATCAAAAGCAGTGCGGGCCGGCTGAAATTGCTTATTAAAACTACCGAAACTCAGAGTGTTCAGGAGATTGCTTCTTCCTGTCGCCCCAACCCGCAATTTTTCGAGATAGGCCACACCCTGCCCGATTAAAGCCATGAAGTCAGCAGGACCGGCCGCCCCTGATAATATTGCCCCTTTTAACTCGCCGCCCCAGCGGGCAATATATCCTTGTGCCAGAAAAGAACCCATGCTGTGGCCAAACACAAAGAGGGGAACGGACGGAATTTCTTGCGAAATAATTCCCGACAATTGATGCAGGTCTTCCAGCATCCGCCTGAAGGGATCTGCTCCGGCCTCGCCGGCATGAGCCGGATCTTTGATGGTTTTGCCGTGACCGCGCTGATCCGCGGCATAAACCGCATATCCATTGATGGTCAGCATAGAAGCAAAGCGCTCATAACGGACGGCTGTTTCCGCCATCCCATGGCTGATATTTATTGCTGCTTTGGCCCTAGTTTCCGGCAGCCATCTGTATACATATATTTCTGTTGCATCCGGAGCGCGGAATGTAAAGTCCCTCTGGATCATGCTTTTCCTCCGCAAAAAGCCGAACGATTCATGTATCTGCGGCAGATTTCATCAACAGGCTCCAGGCAGAGACATTTCAAATAGGCCTTAACAAAGCCTTTGAGAAAAACAGTCGCCGGTAGGGCCTGTACATCATCCCCTTCGATCCCGTGTAAATAATCAATGCGGATCTTCGTTTCCTGAGCAATGTGCTCCAGGGGCACTGCCAGTTCTTTTCTGATCATCTGCAGATCAGGGCCGCTTAATTCCTCACGGGAAAGTATTGCGCTGATTACTTGATTTTCCATAACCTTTGCCCGCAAGGCGACAGTGGCATTTTTTACCGGACCGGTCTTGCCGTGCGCCCGGTTAATATCAAAAACACTCACCGGCGTTTTGACAGCTGGTTTCTTTGCCGTCTCATCGAGAACCCCCAACCGGATTAGTTCTTCATCATATTCTTGCCTTTTCTTTTCATTAATCAGAGTGAGATAAGCCTTTTCCAGGAGATCCAGTATTGCCTTCCTTTCCTCCGGGGAAAAAAAAGAATAACTAATCAGAGAATCTGTCTGATACAGCTGCAAAGCAGCATTATAGGCATGACGAATTTCAAACAATGTGGCATCCGGTTTTAAATCCAGCATTTCATAATAATTCATTCTGGTAAATTTTTTTTCCATATCCGCTCCCTGGTATTGTTCCTGTAACATTTTACACCCGTCAAATATATTAAGAATAATTGATCATCAACTGATCGCCGGCGGAATAAATTATTTGCTTGCTGAGCTCACGCAAATCACCCGCTGTCCGTGTATAGGGATAGCGATCTAAAAATGATACCCGTTGACAGATGGCATCGTGGACATGCTCATCGTAGGCAACGTTTCCGGAAAAATCGACTTTAAGCCCAAGATGTTTTTCAATGAGTTTGCAAATCTGCGGACCTAGTCCGGCATCATCCTGTTTATGCAGTTGATTAAGAATGAGCTTAAATTTGTAAGTATTAAAGTCATTCTCCAGCTTCAGACCTGTTTCCGGGTATATTCTTTGCACCATTTGCATTATACATTCCGGCTTGGCATAAGCACCACTGCCAAAATACTGTACAGCTTCTTCTTCCAGCATTTTAAAATCCGCCGCAGTAAAATACTGACGGATGCGGCGGAAATAAATAGACCGGATCAGCCGGTAAACATTTTCAATAGAAGTTGGTTCGGGCGTTGCTATGAAAATGCCATTTTGCGAGATCAGAAAAAAATCAAGAGTGTTGAAAGAAGTTCCGGCGCCGAGATCGAGTAAAATACAATCAAAGTTCAACTTGGCGATGGCCCGCATCGTTTTTATTTTTTGTTCATAGGGAAGATTGGCAATATCCAGGGTATCATTGGCGCCGCTGATCAGGAAAAGATCAGGAACAGGTGTTTCCAGAACAATATTTTCAAGGGAGGAATATTTTCTGCGAATGAAATCGGAAAGGCTTTTAGAAGGATAAGGAATGTTCAGCAGGGTGTGAAGATTAGCCGCACCCAGATCAAGATCTATCAGGAGAGTCTTTTTGCCTAAGCCGGCCAAAAGGCGCCCCAAGGCACAAGTTAAAAAACTTTTACCCGAACCTCCTTTACCTCCACCAATTGGCCATATATGAGCCATAAGCCATCCGACGTTTATTTTTAAACCTCATACATGATAAATTAATAATATTCAAGCATTATATTGAATTTACGGAATATTTTCTGCAGTAACTGCTGGTCGGGTAAAAATATACCGGTACTGTATGTAAAGATTTTGTCTGACACCGGAAAAAATAAATTGATAAACAGACTGAGCAACAAATATTGGCCGTCCTTGTGACGGCGTGACGGCGTGGCGGCATGGATAACTTTCTTGACTTATCTATCTTTTATCCATACAAATAAAATCCACTAAATATATACTGCGGATGTTCCATGATTGATCGTGAGCCGGAAATTAAAGTAGCCCTGTTACAAAATTACCGCGCAACTACAATAACCTTAAATGGCGATTTTTATCTTTCCGGCAGAAAGATCACGGCAAAGACTCTTAACATTTACAGCCATCCCGGAAAAATCATCCTGAGCACTGCAGCGGGAGAGGAATCAGCGTCGCAAGAAACAATAAAGCTTGTGGCAGGTGAGTATTCAACTTTCACTTTGGATGTAAAAATAGGCATTGGTTTTCACTGGCAGCGCATCCGACAGCAGACTTTTTGCGGCAGCATAATCTTGCTTGGCAATCCCGATAACTCTTTCCATCTAATTAATGTCATTGGTCTGGAGGATTATCTCACTTCGGTCATCTCCTCGGAAATGTCCGCGCAGGCCCCGCTGGAGTTTTTAAAAGCTCAGGCCATCACCGCCCGCAGTTGGCTTGTCGCCATGCTGGAGAGAAAAAAAATAAGCACAGATCTCTCCGCTGATCCCAAAGATGATCAGGAAATAATCCGCTGGCACGATACTAACGATCATTCTTCTTTCGACGTCTGCGCCGATGACCATTGCCAGCGCTACCAGGGCATCTCGCCGATCACGGCTACCGATGTCAATACGGCAATCGAAACCACTCGAGGCGTCTATTTAGTTTCGAACAATGAAGTATGTGATGCCCGTTATTATAAAGCCTGCGGCGGGAGAACAGAAATTTTCCCTACCGCCTGGGAAGAAAAATCCTTCCCGTATCTCCAAAGCATCAGCGACCATTCCACCGCTTATACGGAAATTTCCTCTGAGGCTGATGCCGAAAAATGGTTGCGGGGTAAACCGGCTGCTTACTGTAATACCCAGGACAAAGAGTTGCTGGGGAAAATATTGCCTTCCTTTGATCAGGAAACAATTAATTTCTTCCGCTGGCAGGTCAGTTATACCAGGGAAGAATTAGAAGATATTCTGCAAAAAAAAACCGGCATCGATTTCGGCAAATTGCTAAATCTGGTTGCGCTGAAGCGTGGCCCTTCCGGCAGAATAAGCAAATTAAAAATTGAAGGCACAAAACAAACCGTCATCGTCGGCAAGGAATTGGAAATCCGCAGCTGGCTTTCGCCGAGCCACCTTTTAAGCAGTGCTTTTGTCGTTACGGCAGAATATTCCAAAGACGGCGCAATAAAGCGTTTTGTGCTGGACGGCGGCGGCTGGGGTCATGGCGTCGGTCTATGCCAGATCGGAGCGGCGGTAATGGCCGCGAAGGGATTTAGCGCCGAGGATATTCTGATTCACTACTTTTCCGGTGCAAAGCTGCAGAAACTCTATAAATGATTATGCCGAAACAGGTGTTGCAAAAAATACAAATTGTTTTTGTTCTGGCGCTTATTCTGTTCATTGCCGCCTGCACAGCACCAAGGCAGCATTCTCTGCGCAACGAAAGAGACTATCAGGAAGCTTTCAACAAAGTTTATTTTGGCGGCAGAGCTCAAATGGAAGTACCCGTAAAATACGGCCGGGTTGATCTTTTAACCGACGATTATGCCATTGAGGTCGACAGGCTGGAAAAATTCCACGAAGCAATCGGCCAGGCCCTGCACTATGCACGAGAAACCGGCCGGAATCCGGCCGTTGCCATTTTTATTATTGATCATGAACCGGGCGACAAGGAAAAGTTAAAATACGTGAGGTGGCTTTGCGATTATTATAAGATCAAATTCTGGTATATTAACGAAGAACTGAAAAAAGCAAAAAAGAAATAACGTTTGATTGCCAAAAGACGCCGATTAAGGACATTCATGTCAGAATCTATCGAAAAAACAGCTAGAACTAATCGCAGCCCCTGGGCCTGGGTACCCACCATTTACATGGCTGAAGGTGTTCCCTACATGATTGCCATGACCGTAAGCGTAGTTCTTTACAAAAACCTGGGGCTCTCCAACACGCAAATCGCCCTTTACACCAGCTGGCTCTATCTGCCCTGGGTGATCAAACCACTCTGGAGCCCCTTTGTTGATCTTTTTCGTACCAAGCGTTTTTGGGTTGTCCTCATGCAACTGGCTATCGGGGGCTCCTTTGCCTGTGTTGCTCTGACCCTGCCCGCAACTGATTTTGTGCGCTACTCTTTGGCCATGTTCTGGATTATGGCTTTTTCTTCCGCCACGCATGATATTGCTGCCGACGGCTTTTATATGCTGGGGCTCGACACACCACAGCAGGCAGCCTTTGTCGGTGTGCGCACCGTCTTTTACCGCGTAGCCACAATTGCGTCCAAGGGCGGCCTGGTCATCCTCGCCGGTAGCCTGCAAAGCCACGGCTATCCTGTGGCTTCCGCCTGGTCGATAACTTTTATGGTCGCCGCCGCAGTTTTTCTGGCTCTGTGCCTGTATCATTTCTTCGTCCTGCCATATCCGGAAACCGATAGCAGCGCCCCCATCGACAAGAGCAAGGGTTTGCTGGCGGAATATTTCCGCATTATTACCTTATTTTTCCGGCGCAAGGATATAGTCATCATCATCTGCTTTTTCTTATTTTACCGTTTTGCCGAAGCACAGCTGGTGAAGATGGTTGCACCATTCCTGCTCGATTCACCGGCTAAAGGGGGTTTGGGCCTTTCCACTGCCGAAGTCGGCTGGATTTACGGCACGGTGGGCGTCGTGGCTTTGATGCTGGGCGGGCTTCTCGGCGGCTATGTCATTTACCGCAACGGTTTGAAATTCTGGCTGTGGCCGATGGTGATCATCATGCATCTGCCGGATTTGATTTTTGTGTATCTGTCGCATGCACTGCCGACAAATTTATGGCTCATCGGTTCCGCCGTGGCGATTGAACAATTCGGCTACGGTTTCGGCTTTACGGCTTACACGATGTACATGATCATGGTCTCGCAGGGTGAATACAAAACGGTCTTT
>CAYXZW010000069.1:0-13072 GCA_964469905.1 uncultured Smithella sp. | reverse complement strand
CCATGCATATCGACTGGTTTGTTTTGTTTTGCCAAATCTTCAATTTCCTTTTGCTTATCTATCTGTTGAAGCGCTTTCTTTACGGGCGAATCATCAAGGCGATGGATGATAGAGAGGCAAAGATTGTCGCGCGCTTCGCTGAGGCTGATGAGCTGAAAGTAAAGGCGACAGAAGCGGTCGAGATTTATGACAGGCGTAACCAGTTGCTCAATGAGAAATCGGAACAGATGCTCAACGAGGCCAGCGTGGCAGCCGAGGTTAAACGCAAAGAACTGCTGGAAAAAGTGCGGGCGGATGTCGAACTGATAAAAGTACGCTGGCAGGATATGCTGGCATCCGAGCAGGAAGCCTTCTTTCAGGATCTGCGCCAGCGGGCGGCCAAACAAATATTTGCCACAGCCCGCAGGGCACTGACGGATCTGGCTGACGCCAACCTGGAGCAGCGTATTATTGATGAGTTTATTCGCCGTATCGGGGAATTAGATAAGGAAAAAAGCGCCAAGATTCGTAAGGCAATCAGTGGCCAGGGAAACAAGATTATTATCCAGAGCGCTTTTGTCATCGAGGACAAAACACAGGGCCGAATTGAGCAGGCGCTTAAAGGGCAGATTACCAATGGTTTTACAATCCGCTATGAAACCCAA
This sequence comes from uncultured Smithella sp., assembly GCA_964469905.1. Classification (GTDB taxonomy): domain Bacteria; phylum Desulfobacterota; class Syntrophia; order Syntrophales; family Smithellaceae; genus MVRV01. The sequence goes on along the minus strand of CAYXZW010000069.1, from coordinate 12,428 downwards.
CCGGAAATAGTTTCCGGCGTTGAATTGCGGGTGAACGGCCATAAAATTGCCTGGAGTCTTAATGAATATCTGGAGACTCTTGTGGAAAATCTGTCCGAAACCCTCCAGAAAGAGGCGCACAGCGGATAGTTGGAATATTGAGGGAGGAATTAAATGAACAAACAGTCAAGCGTAACCGGAAATCGGGAATTAAAAACATTTCTCGACGATGCTTTTTCGACTATGGACAAGGTTTTAGATGAGCAGAAACCTGAACTACGGCAATACGAAATAGGTACTGTCCAGTCGGTGGGCAGGGATATTGCCAGGGTAAGCGGACTGCCTAATATCCGTGCCGAGGAGCTGGTGCGCTTTTCCGGTAATTACATGGGGCTGGTGTTCAACATTGATCCGGAGGAAATCGGCGTGATTCTCCTTGATCCCAGTGAACACCTTCAGGTTGGCACGGAAGTTCACCGCACCAAGCGCGTTCTGGACGTTCCTGTCGGGGAAGGACTTCTCGGCCGCGTAGTTGATCCCATGGGACGTCCGCTGGACGGTCTGGGAGAAATTAATACAGTCAAACGTCTTCCCGTAGAGAGGCCGGCTCCGGCAGTTATGGACCGCGCTCCGGTGACGGTTCCGCTACAGACGGGAATCAAGGTGATCGATGCCCTTATCCCCATCGGCCGTGGCCAACGGGAACTCATTTTGGGAGACCGCCAGACGGGAAAGACCGCTATTGCCGTTGATACAATAATCAACCAGAAAGAGACGGGGATTATTTCCATTTATTGTGCCGTCGGCAAAAAAAGCGCGGATGTGGCCAAGGTTATTGCCGAGTTGCGAGATAACGGCGTTATGGGATCATGCATCGTCGTAGTGGCCACCGGCGAAGATACACCAGGTTTGCAGTTTGTAGCGCCCTATGCGGCTACAACCATGGGTGAGTATTTTGTGGAGCAGGGCAAGGACGTTCTGATTGTCTACGATGATCTTACTTCGCATGCTCGTGCTTACCGCGAGGTATCTTTGCTGCTTAGGAGGCCTCCCGGACGCGAAGCTTTTCCCGGCGACATCTTCTATATCCATTCACGGCTTTTAGAGAGGTCAACTCACATGCGCCCCGAGTTGGGTGGAGGGTCGTTAACGTCACTGCCGATTACGGAAACGGAAGCGCAGGATATGTCATCATACATTCCGACAAATTTGATTTCTATTACCGATGGACAGATATATCTGTCGCCGATACTTTTCAACAAAGGAATATTACCGGCTGTTGATGTCGGAAAGTCAGTCTCCCGCGTCGGTGGCAAAACGCAATTGCCGGCGTACCGTTCCGTGGCGGGTGATTTGCGTCTTTCCTACTCCCAATTTGAAGAGCTCGAATCATTCTCGCGTTTCGGTACGCGTCTCGACGATAGTACTCGAAGGGTTCTGGAGCGTGGATGGCGCGTCCGGGAGATTCTGAAGCAGAATCAATGTAGCCCGCTGCGTGCCTCCGAGCAGATTGCCTCTCTCATTTCCGTAACCGGAGGGGCTTTGGACAATGTCCCGACGGAAAAGGTGCGGGAGGTGGAGGGCCATGTTCTCCGTGCGGTAAACGAGCAATTACAGGAACTGTGCGGAAGGATTGAAGCGGGAGTTAAACTGGAAATTACGGACCGCGACAACGTCTTGACGAAAGTCAAGGCTGCTGTTGCCCCTTTTGAAGTCAAAGAGGAAGCAAATGCAGACTACTGAGTCTCTAAAAAGAAGGATGAAGAGCGCCGGTGATCTCCTTTCCGTTGTCAAGACGATGAAGGCGTTGGCTGCAGTGAGTATCCGTCAGTATCAGAAGGCTGTTGAATCGCTGACGGACTATAACAGGACGGTGGAAATGGGTCTGCAGATTGTGCTCAAAGAGCGGATGGGAGCGGCGCCAGAAAAAAGTGGTTCAGAGGTGAAGCGCCTCGGCGCCATTGTCTTCGGGTCCGATCAGGGATTATGCGGCCAGCTCAATGATCAGATATCATCTTTTGCTCTGGATCATATGAAGGAAAAGGGTATCAAGAAGGATAACAGGATGATCTTGTGCGTCGGGGCAAGAGTTGCCGATTATCTGGAAGATGCCGGACAAACGGTAAATGAACTTATGATAACACCCAGTTCCACGGCCGGGATCACACCGTTGGTTCAGGAGATTATCATGATCATTGATGAATGGCATTTCTGCCATCATGTTGACCATTTCATGCTCTATTATAATAAGTATTTATCGGGGGCGACTTATCGCGCCCATATGGTTCAGCTCCTTCCTGTTAACCGGGAGTGGCTCAAAGAAATTTCCCGGAAAAAATGGGATTCCAAATCACTGCCTATTTTCCGGATGGAAGGCGATATGATCTTTTCTTCGCTGATTCGGGAATATCTTTTCGTTTCCCTATATCGTGCTTTTGCCGAATCCCTGGCCAGCGAAAACGCCAGCCGTCTGGCCTCCATGCAGAATGCCGAAAAGAATATCGAAGAGCAACTGGTTGATCTCCATGTTCAGTTTCATCGTACGCGCCAGATGACAATTACGGAAGAGTTACTGGATATAGTGTCTGGTTTTGAGGCTTTGCAGAAAGAGGCAAGTTAATGTTTTGTCTAGAAAAGGAGGTTGGTTATGACTACGGGCTCGGATAAAAGAATCTGCGTGATTTGTGCCTGGCGCGAGAACTGCACCAAGCGTTACCGGGTTAAATCTAATGCCTTGTTTGATGTCAACTGTTCGGACTATACAAGAGATATCAAACTGCGCGATAAGGATCTAGATAAACTGGTAGAAGATGAGATTGGGCGCTGGAAGAAGGAGAAAAAAGGGCAGCCGGGCAATGTTATTACAATTTCGAGTGAGGCCGGCGCAGGTGGCGGCTGGATCGGTAGAATTCTGGCGACTGATCTTAATGTAAACATGTTCGGCAGTGAATTAATCCATCAGGTTGCTGAAAGCGCCAATATTAGCGACAAGATAATTAAATCACTGGATGAAAAAAGTATTTCTTTTTTCGACAGCATGATCAGTTCGTTTTTTGAATCGCGCCATATCTGGCCCAATGAATACATGCGTCACCTGTCCATGGTCATCCATACATTGGCAAAGCATGGCAATATAATCCTCATTGGCCGTGGCGCCAACTTTATCCTCGGTGATGAGGCTTTCCGGGTCAGGATCATTGCGCCGCAGGAGATGCGGTTCGAGAATGTTATTCGCGACAGCCGGGTTTCACTGGAGGAAGCTAAAAAATATGTTGTGGAATATGACACAAATCAGATTGCGTTCATCCGGAAATACTTCAATGACGATATTAACAAACCGGAACATTACGATATGCTGATCAACATGAAGCATTTAAGTATTGAGTCCGCAGCCGATTCGGTTAAAAAAGCTTTTCTGGAGTGGAAATTGCTGCGGGACAAGCAAAGCAAGACAGCATCGAAATGAATGATAGTGGCGGTATAGTTATGACAAAGTATGAAAGATCCCTGCTGCTGGTGTTGACTGAGGAAATTGTGCTGCAATTGCGCTCCCGAATTGCGGAGATCGAAGAGCTGCACCCGAGGGAGTCTGCTCTCGGGATTGCCACGTTCCAGGAAAGACTGTGGAGAATAGAAGAACTGTTAAATGTGGTGAAAAAAGACGGTGATCATTGTTCTTAGTTGGCGGTTCTTGTTCTGCTCGGGGGAAATGATTTGCCATCTTCAGGAAGTAAATAAATCGCAACCTGCACCAAAACAAATATTTTATGTTTGATAAAGGAGGAAACATATGAATATACGGGATATGTTAAAGGTCATTGGATTCAAAAAACAATCTATGGTTACCGTCGGGCCGGAAGAATTTGTTTCATCGGCGATTCAGAAACTGAGTTATCACAACAAAGGGGCACTTCCCGTCTGTAATGACAAGCAAGAATTGGTCGGCATCATTACTGAAAGAGACATAATAAGAAAATGTTTCACAAACGGCGCTGGTTTTGCGGACAAAAAGATCATGGATATCATGACTCAACAAGTTGCCGTAGCCACCATGAATGACGACTTGGATTACGCCATAAACACACTGAAGAAGAAGAAAATTCGCCATCTCCCGATAGTTGAGGACAAAATGGTGGTGGGTATGCTATCAATGCGGGATATCCTGGGTTTCCAATATGAAGAGACCAAGGCAGAGATCAAGTATATAAACCTGCTACCCAAAAGATCTTTTCCGAAGTGAAAAGTTGAGATAAAAAAAGGGTTTCCTTTCGAAAACCCTTGATATTCGTGGTGGGCCGTGGGGGATTTGAACCCCCGGCCAACGGATTAAAAGTCAGTTTGTGCATGTAATAATCTCTAATACTTATGATGCCACGGAGCGCAAATGGAGCGCAAAACTGCATTTTATTTGTCCCGACCCATACTTAACTTAATAGACAGTGTCTAATTAAGCCTTGTCTCGATATTTGTTTCACCTACAAGTCAGCGAGAATACGAATTTTAAAAAACAATCATAACGATTTGAAGTGGAGCCTATTTTGTAGCGAGCAGGGCTACGCCTTGCACCCAAAAGAAAATAACCAAATAATCAAATGACCAAATAGCCTATTTGCCTGACCGCACCGGGAGGGCCCGGCCGACGGTGTAGACCCGGTTGATAAAGCTCTCATAGCCATTCCTGAAATCGAAGTTGGCCGCCTCGATACCGCTCATTTCCAATGCCCAAACATGATCTGCGGTTTTCTTTATTACAGATCCATAGGCGCCGCTTTTACGCAGTTGCACCAGCTCATGAGTCTTCGGCAGCCGCCAGCCGAATTTCCCGCCTCCACTATATCCCTCACAATAGCTCTTGGCGTTATACCAGTTAATACCCTCACCGTTTTCATGATCTGCCCACATCAAGCCTGTTTGCGTGTCCGTAACCGTGCCGTCTTTGTTGTTTACAATACGATCCGCTGCCGCATACTCTGCGGAAATAAAAGACCCCAAAAACAATACCATACAAACAAAAACCAGAATCCTTTTCATGAGACTCTCTCCTTTTCTTTTTTATCATTACGTTCTTCATTAATACAGCAATCTATATGCCAGTTAATAATATACGGCAGTGCCATGCGTTTTCAAGTTTTATCTTTCTCTGGAGAAGTTCATACCTGCCAACTTAGTTGGCAGTGGATTAATTCTGCTGATTAGCGATTAAAAGATTGCATATCGAAAGGGACAGCAATTTTACTGATAACAGGAAGATAGCCTTGCAGTCGATCTTTACACCTGCTGTCAAGAAAACTTCGTCCTACTGCATTTTATTCAAACCTCAATTTCTGCATTTCTTTATGTTTGAGATCATCCAAAACATCTGTGTAAATCTCGGTTGTGCTCAGATGCGCATGTCCTAATATCTTTTGAACTACTCTTATATCAATTCCTGATTTGAGCATATAGGTAGCAGCCGAATGCCGAAGATCATGCAGCCTTGCCTTGATTCCGCACGAAAGAGCGTAGGCGTGAAATTTCTTTGATATAGTATCTGGATGATACTGAATGAATACTTTGCCGATATCCTTTTTAACCGGTTCCAATGCCTCAATTACCGGCTGCATTAGTGGTACAAGCCTTTCTTTGTTTCCCTTACCCCTTACCTTTGCCGTGCCTTTCTCAAGATTAACATTTTGCCAATCGAGATATAATCCTTCATTCCTTCTACAACCTGTCCAAAGTTCAAAGGTAAAATAACGCCAATCATCAAGATTCGCTTCTTTGATTTTGGAAAATATAGCGGTTATTGTTTCCGCTGCCAGGACTCGGGGCAAATTGTCTGCTTCTGGAAACATCTTGATTTTCGGCTTTTTTGTTATTAGTCCTTCGTCAAAGGCATAAGTCAAAGCTGATTTTATGTGGCGTAAGTAACCATTGATTGTAATATTGGATGCCTTCTTTTTACTTAGCCGGCATATCTTCTTAAAGTCTTCTATCTTGTTTTTTGTTAGCGATTGTATAAGGGCTGAAGGAGAAAGCGCCTCTGACAGTAGTTTAAGGCTTAACGCATCCTTTCTTAGCGTCATGGGTGAGACGTTGCCCTCACGATATTTTAAATAGATTGGTGTAAAATCCGATAGGGGCAGTCGTTTGACTTTTTCTAAATCGAACAATTTCCCGCGCAACTGTTCTTTTTTCATTTCGTTGAAAATTGACTTAGCTTCGCGCTCGTCCTTTGTGCGCAGAGAACGCTTTTTATTTCGGCTTATCTCTACGTGATAAATTCCCCGATGTTTAAAAAGTCTCATGCTAAAGCTCATACGATTACGCCCCCATAATTTCAAGTGCTTTTTCTCTTGCTGAAAACTGGTTCATTTGCGCTTCACGGTAATGATCTATACTTAGGCGGTCAAATATCCAATCGCCACGCTTGGAATCAGGGTCTTGAGCGCCACGGATAACGCCATTAACAGCAAGATTTATCAGTCTTGCCTTTCCTATTGAGGCATATTGTGTGGCCTCTTTTAATTTAATCCAACGTGCGGCGGTCAATATCATTTTTCATTTCGCTCCAGCATGTATAATGATTGACCTTCTTCAAGCGGCGGTTTTTCTCGATGATATTTTGAGCGTTTTCTTATGACTCTTGCTGTTGTTATTGCTGTCTCTGGAAGATTTTTCTCTAGTTCATTGATATATGAATTAACGCAGTCTCCCATATCGACGGGTTTATCTCTGTCTGCTCTTTTTTCTTCCTGATCAATGGCATGTATGGAAGTTATTAATCCGTTGATCTGTTGCATCAATCGCTTTTTATTCATATTGACGGCTTTTTCTCTAACTAAAGGTTCAGCATCCTGAATGCCTTGAAAGCCGTTTTGAATTTCTTCATACCATTTGAAAGTTGTTCGTTGCGTAGGATGCAAGCCTGGCCGATCTCGAAACTTGAGCCATTGCTTTGTGCAATAAGCCCATGCCTGGTCAATCTTTTGAAAAAGGTCTTCAGCTGTTTTAAGACCACGCTCTCTTAAAAACTCTCTTCTCATTTGAAACTCAATTCGGATTATCTTTTTTCCTGGCGGAACTTCCTGAATTCCCCAAATATCGAACATCCAATATTTCTTTGATTTCTGTTCAATTTCCAGAGGCTTGTCATAAAGCCTTGCTGAAATATTACCCTTACCGATACTTATTCCGCTAAACTTCCTGTTAGGGTAGTGTGGTTCAAAATCATTTGCCCAGGTTACGGCATATTTCATTAGATTTTGAGACCAGTGATTTTCTGACATAAGAAAGTCAAGACAAATGTCAGCACGGCTCAGCTTTGTTTCAATGATATGGCCGCCGTTCGCTTCAATGATGCTTAAGGCAATTCTTAATACATCTTTAGCGCCTAATCTCCATAACGCCTCTGAGCGAAATTCAATCATGCCGTTTGGCCTTGGATTTGGCGCTGTCGAATGGGCTATTTTATAGGTGAAGTCGGCTCCAATTAAAATCCAAGTAAACCCCTTTGTTCCGTGGGGCTTTATTGTGAAGGGATAGACTTCTTCAGGATTGAAATGTTTGATGTTTCCGGGATAATCAAGACTGTATTCTTTAGCCTTTTCTTGGAGTTCATTAATAAAAGTAAAAAAAGACTCATCTTTCCAATCAATATTCATTGATATTACAAGAGAATCTACTCCTGAAGCTAATATATTTTTCACGTTTGCGGGGTGCCTGTTAGTCATGTGGCACCCCTTTCTTGACCATTGCCATTATTCCCGAAATCAAAAGACAACTGCTGAATAGAAATCGTGCTCTGAAAAAAAATCTCATTAGTCGATTTTTTTTCAGGAGCACTTTTAAATATATCACTCAGTTTTTTTCTGGAACCGTCATGTCTTACTATTTCCGCCCCTGAACATTTCTGGTTAATAGTCTTCAGTAATCTAAATTCTTTTAATTCATGATGTAACATAAAAAAACCTCTCTTGAATGTTTCAAGACAGGCTTCTTGACAGAATACATAGTGATGCTATACTGAATACAGATCACTTCTGATGCATGATGCCACGAAGCTAATGCCTATTTTGAATGTGATTAGAAAGTCCAGTTAGTGTTCGCGCACGCTGGACTTTCGCTTTTATTTATTTCCTTATTTCTAAATCTCCATTTTTATCTAATTTAATATCACCACTTCTCATTGCATCTTTTAGTTTCTTGAATACTTTATCTCCGACCGCTGCCGCTTGTAATAGACCTAATCTATCCAGTGATTGCATTTCTTCTAAACCAATCTCGATAAGATTACATATGAACTCGCTTCTAGTCCTCCTACCTCTGATATTGATTAATCTGTCTATTTCTTTAATGATACTTGGTCTAAGCATTACTGTTACTTGTTGTTTAGGCTCTTCTGCCTTTGGTCTTCCCATATTTACACCTCCACAGCAATATTTTATTCAGTATTATTCATTATGTTTACGTATGTATTTTAGCAATAAGCATTTTTTAATGTTATGTCAAGTATTATTTTAAATAAGGATAGGTTCCGGCTCCGACGAGTTCTGAGCGACCCATTCTCGCCGGAACCGATTGAATATAATTAAAGGATTATAGCACGTGATTAATTATTGGTTGAATTGGCCAGATTTTCCCATGGCAAGGATCTGTAAAATGCTTTTACAGTAGCAAACATTGATTCAAATGGAGGTAATACACCTTCTATCTCGTCTTTTAATGTACCATATTCTTTTCCTGATCTTTCTTGGATGTCCTCATCATCTAATAAATTCTGGTTTACATTTATCCCTCTTGATTTTGCTTTGATATTTAAAGATATAAGTATTTCATACTTTATTGAAGAAACATCAAGAAACCCATTCTCTATCAATTTAAAAATATCGTATGCGTCCTGCCGTCTAAATCGATTTCGTGATGTTTGTTGTATTATTGCACGGTATTTTTCTGCTACTAAATCATGGAGACTATATACTTTTACATTTCCAACTTCAGGAATCTCAATTGTGTCAATATCTTGATTAGTTTCGTTGAAACTATAATCTATGGAAATCACAGATGGAGATTTCTCACGCATTAGGCGTACATGCTTTGGCGTTCCCTTATATGCATAGCCTATTTTTATTGTTAATGTCGGAAACGATGCTTCTGGATTTGCTGGATTTATTTTCCAAGCCTGAATTCTCATATCTAAGTCATAATTAAGGTTTCCCACAGCAAAAGCGAGTTGCCTAGTTAATTCATCGATAATAGTAGCTTCAGCTACTTTTGTATAGGTTTGATCTGTTGAAAAATCGATATCTTTAGTAAATCGGTTATTCGCAAATCTGATAGCAAGTAAGATACCGCCCTTCATAATCATCTGCGCATTTAAGAATGGAGAATTAGCAATGGCTACCATAAATGTGTGAATAGCCTGACGGAATTCTCTATCAGAGGTTGCTTGGTTTACCCAATTTTCAATATCACTCATTCTCATCAAACTCCATATTAATGGATAGAGACCACTTGGCAGAATAATTATCACTATATTCGCTTTGGGGATCTAACATTCGAGATCCTCCTCTTTGAACATTCTTGGCCCAGTTTTCTATTATTTCATCTTTGATCTTACATATTTCTTCAAGAATATATCCCGCACGTGTCTTTTCAATAAGGTTGCCATGTCTATCAATTTCACTAATAATCAACCTACTGTGTTCTTTGCCGAATTTACTGTACACTTCTAGTACATGTCTCATTCCTCCGCAATAGTCAGGTTTCCTCACCATATCTAGGAAGGTTCTTCCTGAAGTTGAAACCCGTAGGCTTCTTCCCTCAATTTTCTTAAAAGCACCTTGATGTATGCTTGAGTATGAAATAATAGGAGTTTTATCTATTGTATGTATTTTTGTTTTAGTCAATCTTGGTAATTTGCCATCGAAATACTCGTTTAATTTCCCCTTACTATCCTTTAGCATTTTGTCGTTTGCGAATTTTACCCAATCCTTTGTAGGGGGGGTCGTATAATACAATATTTTAGGAATTCTGTCTGTAAATCCATGATAATCCATTGCACTTAAATGCGAAAGATACGCAAATGGATCTATAGAGCATAACACATCACCGGCATTATAAGCTTTCTTTGCTGTGATCTTGAAAATCTTTCCTTTTGAAAAATCCTTGTGATAATCTATAATTCCAAATTGAATTAGTGCTTCGATATTTTTTTCCAGTGAATTTATATAATTGCCATCATTGGCGGATAGTTCCACTGAATCGCCTTTATACCGTCCAGATATTAATAAATTAAAAATAAACATCGCTATATCGTAATAAGATATAACTGGCTGGTCTAGTTCCGACAAATGTAAAGACAGCGCTTTAGCAGGTTGCATAATTTTAAATTTTTCCTATGTTATTAGGTGCTAACTGTATGTTAAATGTCCTTAGGACATTTAACATACAGTTAGCAGCGTGTCAATAGTATACAATAAGAAAAATAATAAAAAAATAATCTTGACATTAGCTAACATGTATGATAACCTTTCGTCCTAAGGACGAAAGGTTATCATACATGTTTGGTTATTCCTGCTTTTTCTTAAACAATCGGCATGACAAGAATGGTCGGAAATATTAGGGAAGCGAAACCACTTGGAGTTTAGTAGTATAGGGGTAGGGCAGTTAAAGACTTGTATCAGCTTGGTATAAGTATCTATTTGACCATAATTAATTAGATGGTTACTCAGATGGACGCGGTTTCAATTCCCGCTGTCGGAAAGAGCCTTAATTAGAAATAAATGGAGCGCAAATGGAGCGCATTTTTGTATTAATTTGTCGTAATTTGGCGAGAAACGAAAAAAGGGTTCTCGGTGTAAGTTCCGAAAACCCTTGATATTCGTGGTGGGCCGTGGGGGATTTGAACCCCCGGCCAACGGATTAAAAGTCCGCTGCTCTACCGCTGAGCTAACAGCCCACATATGGGATTATTTTTGAAGGTGTCTCCTTAACAGCTAGTTTCTGCTGTGTCAAGAAGAAACCAATAAAAAATCGTCAGATTAATTTTTACCGGATTTGCCGAAGAGCTTATTATCAATTCCGGATAATTACTCTTTGTTCCGGTACATCATCCTGCCGGTAACTTTGTAATAAATAATTAATCCCGAAAAGGATCTTGCAGGATAATTGTTTCCTCGCGGCCCGGTCCTACGGACACAAGATTTATGCGTGCCCCGGACAATTCTTCCAGCCGCTGCACATATTTACGGGCGTTAGCGGGAAGATCGGCAATGTTGCGTGCTTGTAGAATATCTTCCTTCCAGCCGGCTAATTCTTCATATACCGGTTGGTATTGATCAAGCAGGTCGATATTGGCGGGTACGGCATGTGTTAGTTCTCCGTTATCAGATTTATATCCGACACAGATTTTAATTATGTCCAGGCCTGTCAAGACGTCCATTTTGGTAATGGCCAGTGCGGTAATACCGGAAGTGCGAACAGCCTGCCGCACCAGCACCATGTCCAACCAGCCGCAACGGCGTGGCCTGCCCGTTGTGGCGCCGAATTCCTGGCCGACTTTCTGTATATGAATGCCTATTTCGTCAGTTAATTCGGTGGGAAAAGGTCCTTCGCCGACTCTGGTCGTATAAGCTTTGCAAATTCCGACTACATTATTGATGGCATTGGGGCCGACTCCCGAACCGCATGCAGCGTTGCCGGCGACAGTATTGGAAGAAGTAACATAAGGATATGTTCCGTGATCAACGTCAAGGTGGGCACCCTGGGCACCCTCAAAAAGAATTTTCTTTCCGCTTTTCATTGCTTTGTCAATGATCATTGAGGTGTCCGCAATGTAAGGCTTGATCTTTTGGGCGTAACCAAGATATTCAGCCGCAATTACGTCTGCCGTAAGGGGCTCGCCGGCGTAAAGACCGGTCAGTAAAAAATTCTTTTCCGTCAGGCTGCGTCTTAATTTCTCGAGCAGCCGGGTCTCGTCATAAAGGTCACAGACGCGAATGCCAGTGCGGGCAACTTTGTCTTCGTATGCCGGCCCGATGCCTCTTCCCGTGGTGCCGATTTTCTTTCCCGTGCTGGATGCTTCGCGGGCCACATCCAAGCGCTTGTGGTAAGGCATTATTAAATGAGCTTTTTCACTTATATATAGTTTCGTGTTGGGTGGGAAAAGTCCGCCTTTTTGCAACTCTTCAATTTCCTGAATAAATACAACCGGGTCAACAACAACTCCGTTGCCGATAATGCAAATTTTATTGTCGTGCAAAATTCCCGACGGAATCAAATGTAAAACCGTCTTGCGTCCTTTTACTACCAGTGTGTGGCCCGCATTATTGCCACCCTGAAAACGGGCAATGACTTCGGCGCCTTCCGTGTAGAGATCAACGATTTTTCCTTTGCCCTCATCGCCCCATTGTGTGCCTACTACTGCAACATTCGGCATAATTATCATCCTTACATTTTTATCGGTTTAA
>CAYXZW010000068.1:0-13524 GCA_964469905.1 uncultured Smithella sp. | reverse complement strand
AGAGGTTTCAGACCCAGTTCTTTGGCTTTTTCTGCGGACATAAGCAACATGGCACTGGCGCCGTCATTAATTCCGGAAGCATTCGCGGCAGTAACCTTACCAATTTTCGGAATGAATGCGGGGGGTAAACTTTTAAGTTCTTCCATCGTCAGCTTGGGACGGAAATGCTCATCTTTATCAAAAATCACGGGAGGTTTGCCTTTTTTCTGCGGTAGTTCGACAGGAACAATTTCGTCTTTGAAATCACCATTTTGTGTGGCTCGTTCCGCATTATTATGGCTGCGCAGAGCTACCTCATCCATTTCTTCGCGGCTGACGTTGTGCATCTGAGCGACCAGCTCGGCGGTAATCCCCATGATGTATGGCTTGCCCTTGTATAAATCGATGATCGGGCCGTCCTTGACGGGGCCTGTTTCCGGGCCGGGTAAAATGTGAGATCCGGCATGCAGTCCATGGATGAGGTTGTCGATAACTACATTATCCTGTAAACGATAACCCCAACGGGATCCGGGCAGGGAAAAGGAAGCGCCGGACATGTGTTCCACACCACCGGCAAGAATAACATCGGCCATCTCGGCGCGTATTAAAGCCATCCCGGAGAGCACAGCTTCCATGCCGGAAATGCACACGCGGTTGACGGTAACTGCGGTTACCGTGTCCGGGATTCCGGCCATCAAAGCTGCAACGCGGGTAACATTGAGGGCATCTACTGGTTCCATGCAGCAACCAAAGCGGACATCATCGATAATTGCCGGATTAATACCGGCTCGCTTTACAGCTTCTTTCATGGCGATGCTTCCTAAAACAGGAGCATTCAAGTCTCGTAGAGTTCCTCCAAAGGAGCCAATAGCCGTGCGGCATGCGGAAACAATTACAACGTCTTTCATTAAAATAACCTCCATAAAGTGTAATTTAATATTCTGAAAAGCTCGATTTTCAGGCGGCTTTGCAGAAGGTGTTTTTTAAGAAAAAACTATGCCCTGATTATCAAGGTATAGTTTGGTTAAATTAGGCTTCCGGTGGTGGTATCTACTGAAGCTGGCCATATTGGAAAAAAATTCCTCTTTATTGTTACATAATACAAGAATGTTTTGATGTCAACAGAACCGAAAAAATAAAAATTATTCCGGAGATTATTGTTAAGAAATACAATTACATAAAGCTTGATTTTACCGGTAGCAGATCACATTGTCTTGCCTCAGGATAGATGATGATGTATAAGAAAGGCACTTTATTGAAGGAAAAAACGTTTTATGGTTTCTCCAGCGGGCCGGCTAAGCAGTCAGGAAATATTAAAAAAAAATGTGCTCAATGCGGATTTATGTACTGGCTGTGGCGCTTGTGTTAATCTGTGTCCGTATCAGGTATTCTATCATGACCGGACAGTACAATTGCACCGCTGCGATCTTAATGATGGCAAATGTCGGGATTTTTGTCCCCGTTGGGAAATTGATCTGGGCTTATTAAGAAACGTCTTATTTGATCCGGCAGACTTGACACCGGAAATCGGCTCTGTAAAGGGCTATTATCTTGCCCGTGCTACAGATCCCCAAGTGAGTAAGGTTGCCCAGCATGGTGGAACTGTAACCGCCCTGATGGAACTGGCCTTGGCTGAAGGATTGGTTGATTCGGTAGTTGTATCTGCGGGGAATCACCACGGCGAGCAAAGTGGTTATAACGCTAAAGATAAAACATCTCTACGGAAAAGTGCGGGAAGTAAATTTACCGTATCGCCTACAGTTGCCGTGTTTAATCAAACAGCCGCAGAAAATACAGGGAATGTTGGAGTTGTAGCTACTCCCTGCCAGGCATTAGCGCTGGCGAAAATGAAATCAAAATCAGGAAAAGACAATAGCGGTAATATTGATAAACTGAAAATTGTTATTGGCTTGTATTGTGGCTGGACGCTTTCGCAAAAAAAGTTTCAAGCGTTGCTTTTACATAATAATATTGATCCGGCATCAATAACCGGCATGGATATTCCAGCGGGAAAGAAAGCATTGGTGCTCAATACAGCGAGCGGTGAAAAAATGATTTCTTATGATCAAGTTCAGTCTTGCATTCGAGAGGCCTGCCGGTATTGCATCGATAGCACTGCTGAATTTGCCGATGTTTCTGTTGGTTCGGCGCGCTTCGGAAATGAATGGGAAGAGATGCGCGGGTGGAACCAGATGATAGTAAGAACGGCACGGGGCCGCAAGTTAGTTGATCTGGCTCTGCAACGCGGTATTCTGGAAGTCCGGATCGCGCCGGACGGAATATTAAAGGAACTGAAAGAGGCAGCAGCCGAAAAGAAAAGAACAGCTCTTAAGAACATTATCCGGAAAAGCGGGTCGGTAAGAAATCTTTTGTATTTGAGTAGCTCTGATCCCCTGTTGAAAAAATTTATGGTGAGAATAAAAAGGTAGATGAATGTTGAAACTACTCAGCCCTGCCAATAGGGAGGTCCTTTTCATGGGCAATGAAGCTATTGCCCGCGGAGCGTTGGAAGCCGGAGTAAACGTGGCTTCAGGATACCCCGGAACGCCTTCTTCGGAAATAATTGAAAGTCTGGCGACAGTTGGCAGCCTGAGAAATCTTTATGTGGAATGGTCAACGAACGAAAAAGTAGCCCTGGAAGTTGCCGCTGCTGCATCCTTTGCCGGGCTGCGTTCTCTCTGTGTGATGAAGCAAAACGGTGTCAATGTGGCGTCCGATTTTCTTTTGCATCTGGCATCTTCCGGAACACGCGGCGGAATAGTTCTTGTAACCTGTGAAGATCCCGGAGCGCTTTCCAGTGTTAATGAGGGAGATTCCCGTCATTTTGCGCGCATGCTGGAGATTCCCCTTCTCGAACCGGCGAATTTTCAGGAAGCTAAAGACCTGACCCGTTGGGCTTTTGAATTATCCGAAGAAATTCGCAATATCGTCGTTTTGCGTTCGGTCACCCGCATGTCCCATGCCAGCGGCAATGTGATTTGCGGTAAGCTGCCGGTTAAAATCCGCAGGGCTAACTTTGTTTATGACGGCTCGATTATGGATCCGTTACGAGGGCCGGTTATCAGTACTCCTGTTGTTGCCAAACACACTCTGCAGCAGGATAAGTTAAAGAAAGCAACAGCGCTTTTTGAAAACAGTCCTTTTAACAGTTACAGCGGTCCCCCAAAACCGGAACTTCTGTTAATCACCAGCAGCGCCTGTTTCCTTTATTGCCGGGAAGCAATCGAGATGCTCAATTTGCAAAAGCGAGTGGGTATTTTAAAGCTGGGATGTACCTGGCCGCTGCCACCCAAGTTGTTAAAGAAGCATTTGAGTTCAGCTAAAAAAATCATGATTGTGGAAGAAGTGTTGCCTTTTCTGGAAGAAAACGTAAAAACTCTGACGGCAGGGTTGGGGAAGAAAATCGGTATTAAGAAATTCTACGGTAAAATGGATGGGACATTACCCTCAGTAGGTGAACTCAATCCCGATCTTGTCGCTGCTGCGCTGGCGAAGCTAATGAAGGTCAGGTATAAATCGCTGCCGGCTGCTTATGCCGGGAAATTGCAAAAGGCCGCGTCATTAATACCCGCAAGAGAGTTGACATTTTGTCCGGGCTGCCCCCACCGTGCGTCGTTTTGGAATATTCATAACGCTATTGCGCTGGATGGCCGTGAAGGATTTGTTTGCGGTGATATCGGCTGTTATGCAATGGGGGCGCTTTTCCCCGCAACCGGCTTTTATACAACTCCTACGCTGCATTCTATGGGGTCCGGAACGGGACTCGCGAGTGGCTTTGCCCAGCTTGCGTCTTTCGGTCTCGATAAACCCATTTTGACAGTCTGCGGTGATTCTACATTTTATCACGCAGTAATTCCGGCGTTAATCAATGCACAGCATAATCGGGCTGATATAACATTTATTGTTCTGGATAATTCCGGGACAGCCATGACTGGTTTTCAGCCTCATCCGGGGCTCACTGTCAGCGCAACGGGTCAATCGATTCCATCAGTTGATATTGCAGGTATCTGCAAGGCTATTGGGGCTAATGTTGCCGTAAGCGATCCTTTTGACCTGGAGGGAACCTGTAAAATATTGAATTCCTTTATGGCTGATAAAGGTTCATTAAATGTTTTGATTATGCGCCAGATTTGCGCCCTGAGTCCCGAGAAAAAAGGCAAAAAAAAATTTGATGTAAAAGTAAATGAGTCCTTATGCCTGGGTGAGTCCTGTGGCTGTAACCGCTTGTGTACAAGAATATTTCGTTGTCCGGCGCTTACCTGGGATCGGAGTAAAAAGAAGGCGGTGGTGGATGCAGTAATTTGCGCCGGCTGTGGAGTTTGCTATTCAATTTGCCCCCAAAAAGCAATTATCCGAACGGAGGCAGAAAAAAAATGAAACACAACCTATCCAACACCAAGTTGCATTCCAAGGTATACCGCGACGGCGAGGAAGAGGCGACGCAGTCGTATCGTACTATACGGCGAGGCGCCGATGACGACGCCAACAAAGGTAGACGAAGGAAGGCGACTTGGTATAAAGATCCAATGAACGTGATTATAACCGGTGTTGGCGGTCAGGGCAATGTTTTAGCTTCCCGCGTCCTGGCCGGAATGCTGGTTAATAGCGGTTACTATGTCACCATCGGCGAGACCTTCGGCATGTCGCAGCGCGGTGGTTCGGTGATGAGTCATGTCAGGATATCGCAAAAATCTATAATGAGCCCGCAGATGCCGCTGGGCGCTGCCGATATTATTATGGCGCTGGAGCCGGTAGAAGCTCTGCGTGTTTTAATAAAGTATGGTAATCCGGATGTGGCGGCGCTGGTCAATTCCCGTGTAGTTTATCCGGTTGGTGTGATTACCGGTGAGTTGGATTATCCATCGCTTGCAGAAATACAAAATGTTCTGCAAGAAACTACAGCAAAGAACTGGCTGCTGAATGCAACAGAGGAAGCCGTGAAATTGGGCAATCCGGTTTTGAGCAATATAATAATGATTGGAGCATTATCTGCTGCCGAATTACTGCCCATTGATCGCAAGGCATTTGCAGAAGAAATTGCCAAAAATATGACCGCCGATAAACGCCGGACTAATCTCCTTGCCTTTGATGCCGGAGCTAAACTGATTTAATCTCAATTATTAATAAGACTGACTTTCCGCTATACAATTAAGCAGGAGGAAGATAAAAAAAATGAGCAATGTTTATTCCGCAATAAGAATAAGTGATAATGTTTACTGGGTAGGAGCAATAGATTGGACGATTCGAGATTTTCACGGTTACACCACGCCCCGCGGCAGCACCTATAATGCTTATCTGATTATGGCCGATAAAATCACTCTGGTTGATACAGTCAAGGCACCATTCAGAGATGAAATGCTTTCCCGAATCAGGTCCGTTGTCGATCCGGCGAAAATTCAATATATCATTTCCAATCATTCGGAAATGGATCATTCCGGCTGTCTGCCGGAAGTGATTGATATGATCAAACCGCAAAAAGTATTTGCTTCAGCTGTCGGGGTTAAAACTCTCCAAGAACTATTCCATGATGATCGCGAAATTATAGCTGTAAAGGATGGAGAAAATTTAAGTCTCGGAAACATGGAATTAACTTTTATGGAAACACGAATGATTCACTGGCCGGACAGCATGTTTACATATCTGGCCTGCGATCAGGTTTTGTTTTCTCAGGATGCTTTTGGCATGCATTTGGCGTCGTTGGAAAGATTCGCCGATGAGATTCCGGCCGCAACATTGGAATATGAAGCGGCCACGTACTATGCCAATATTGTTTTACCTTATTCGCCGATTGTTTTGAAAGCTCTGGACAAAGTAACGGCTGCAGGGTGGAGAATTAGCACAATTGCTCCCGATCACGGCCCTGTCTGGCGAAAAGATCTGGGGAAAATAATCGAGCTATATAAGCAATGGGCGGGGCAGAAACCAACCGCCAAGGCCGTAGTTGTTTATGCGACCATGTGGCATTCGACGGAAAAAATGGCCAGCGCTATTAGCGAGGCTTTAGCCGGCGAGGGGATTAAAGTCAGGCTCATATCGATGAATGAGACTCATCGCAGTGAAGTTGTTTATGAAGTATTAAATGCCGGAGCTTTAATTGTCGGTTCTTCAACTTTAAATAATAATATTCTGCCGCAAATGGCCGATGTGATGACCTATCTGAGAGGTTTAAAACCGGCTAATCTGATCGGGGCGGCCTTTGGTTCTTATGGCTGGAGTGGCGAGTCCGTGCGGCATCTGGAAGAAATGCTCAAAGAAATGAAAGTAGAAATAGCTGCCGGGGCGGTTTCAGTAAAACATGTGCCTGACGAGGCAGTGCTTGCAAAATGTCAGGAATTGGGTAAAACAATAGCTGCCGAATTACTGAAAAGAGTCAATGGCACTCGCTGAAAACAAACTTAGTGAAGTTTGAAGCGATAGTGGAATTGATCCCGGAAGCGAAACCTGGGCCATTCAGGTTGAAGCTATTCGGGATATCCATAAATCATGTTCTGCGTCGTTAGTGGAGAAATGGCCTTATACTTGGTAAAGAAAAAGCGGAGGTGGAAAAATGAAAAAGTATGTTTGCGGGGTATGCGGATATGTTTATGATCCGGATAAGGGAGACGATGAAGGCGGGATTCCCGCCGGTACACCATTTGATAAACTTCCGGACGACTGGTCATGTCCGGTGTGCGGGGCGAGTAAGGACGAATTTTCGCCGGAATAGCGATTACTATTTCAAATCAAAGCGCTATCTGCGTTGGCCGCATTGTCGGCTTCCTCAACGTATGCACAATTCACCTGTGGAGCCTGCTCATTGCCACAGCTGGCGCAGGATAGTTCAACTTACCAATTCCGACTTGTGACCTTTAGGTTATACGCTTCGCTTTCGGAATTGGAGTTTCACTGCCGCTTTGATAGCATTTTTGATTTGAAACCGGAATAAAACGAATAATTATATTAATTGGAGGGAATAAATATGGATAAGCTCAAAGAAGCACTAACTCAGGCTTATATCGGTGAAGCTAAAGCGGCTTTGCGTCTCAAAGTTTATGCCCAGAAAGCGGAGCAGGAAGGCTACATGCAAATGGCCCGTCTTTTCCGGGTGATTGCTTTTTCCGAAGAAATTCATGGTGCCAGAGCCTTGCGTGTCCTGAAAGAAATTAAAAGCACGGAGGAGAATCTGGCGGCCAGTTTTGAATCGGAGATGAAAGTAGCCGAAATTGCCTATGATTCCTTTATCAAATTAGCAGAAGAAGCAGGGGACAAGGCGGCTTTACTGCAGTTCAGCCAGAGCAAGGATGTAGAAGAAACACATGCCAAACTTTATAAGCAAGCTATGGCTGATTTTATGGAAGAAAGAGAAACAACATATTATGTATGTAAAGTCTGCGGGTATGTTGCCGATGGCATCCTGCCCGATGAATGTCCTGTTTGCGGGGCCAAAAAAGAACAATTTGTCAGCTTTGATCAGTAGTGAACTTATCGGCAGGTAAACTGTACTATAACGACTAAGCCGTTGTTAAACAATAACTGTAACATTTTACCATCGTGACCGGCATAAGGGGCCGTAACGAAATGGTAATAAATGTAATAGTTATTTCGTAACGGCCCCTAAGAGGTGAGTATGAACGTTCGGCGCAGCATTTTAGTCGTGTTATTGTTGCTGGGACTTTTATCGCCTCCATGTGCAATGAGCGAGGAAAAACCTCTCTGGGAATTAGGCATCGGTGCCGGGATGTTACGGATGCCCGATTATCGGGGTTCAGATGAGAGCAGATATTATGTTTTGCCTTATCCCTATCTCATTTATCGCGGCGGTATACTAAAAATTGACGAGCGGCGCATATCCGGACAAATTTTTAAAACAGATAGAGTCTTATTGGATATAAGCGGCTATGGTTCTGTTCCGGTGAAAAGTTCCAGCAACTCCGCCCGTGCCGGTATGCCTGATTTGGATCCGACGTTTGAAATAGGGCCAGCTTTAAGAATAAGGCTTCTGGAAAGCAAGGCTGATGGTTATAGAGTCACTTTGGCTTTGCCATTGCGGGCTTTCTTTTCTACAGATTTTTCCTCTGTTCGCCGCGAAGGCTGGGTATTCAGTCCCCGCCTCAATCTGGAAAAGAATGACCTGATTCCCGAAACAGGGCTGAAGTTGGGAATCTCCGCCGGTCCCATGTTTGCCGATAATTCTTATAATGCATATTTCTATACAGTGGAGCAAGCTTATGCGCGGGCAGCACGGCCGGCTTATTCCTCAGGCGGAGGATACAGCGGCTCAACGCTCACTGTTGGTTTGAACAAAGCATATAAGCAGCTTATTTTTCATGCTTTTGTCAGTGCTGATTTTCTCCACGGGGCCGTGTTTGAAGAAAGCCCTCTCGTGAAAACCAGAACTTCAGTTATGAGCGGGTTTAGTGTTTCCTGGATTTTTTCCAAATCAGCTAAAACTGTTACCTCGGATTAATATAAATCAAATCGAAGCAATAGAAATCATGTAGATGAAAAGTATAAATTAAAGGTATAAACATGATTGTGATTATAATTCGCTGGCTGGTGATAACACTGGCCATTATGCTGTCATCGGTAATTATTCCCGGAATTCGAGTAGATTCGTTATCAACAGCATTTATTGCTGCGGGCCTTCTGGGCATCATCAATGTTTTTATCAAGCCTGTATTACTTATTCTGACCTTGCCCTTGACTATAATAACTCTGGGGCTTTTTTCTTTTGTCATTAATGCCTTTCTGCTGAAAGTTGTAGCCTATTTTGTGACCGGGTTTGAGGTTGACGGATTTCTTGCTGCACTATTGGGTGCACTGGTGATAAGTCTGGTAAACTGGTTGGCCAACCGTTTTATAGTTACGGCAGACATCAGGTCGCAAAGGACGAATCGGAGGACCGATCCGCCCGATTACATTGATCTGGAACAAAAGGGTAACGGCAAATGGGAATAAGTGCAACTCTGAACTTAACTCCTGCTATGAAGCAGTACGCGGAGATAAAAGAAAAATATCCCGACTGCATATTGCTTTACCGTATGGGCGATTTCTATGAGTTGTTTTTTGAAGATGCAACGCTGGTGGCTCCCATTCTGGAAATAACATTGACCTCACGCAATAAAGGAAAGGAAGATAGTGTCCCTCTCTGCGGCTTTCCTCATCATGCAGCTTCCTCCTACATCACCAAACTGGTGGAGAAGGGATTTAAGGTGGCAGTCTGCGAGCAAGTGGAAGATCCCAAAAAAGCAAAAGGCATTGTCAAGCGAGAAGTTATACGGGTGATCACTCCGGGACTTTTGCTGGATGCGGAAAATCTGACTTCCGGTGAAAATAATTTTCTGGCCGGCATTTCGTGCATTGCGGAAATTATCGGCCTGGCCTTTGTGGATATTTCTACCGGGGAATTTCAGGTTAGCGAATTCTCTGATCGCGATTCCTTGCTGCAGGCAATTGCCGGGATCGATTGCAAAGAGCTGATTTTAGCAAAATCATTTCCGGATAAAGTATTGCTGAAAAATATCGAGCTGCAATTGCCGGCCGGCCGGGTGAATTATCTGCAGGATGATTATTTTCAGGATGCACAAGCTCAATCTATGCTGAGAGATATTTTCCCTTCCGCAGTATTGGAGAGGTCAAAAATAGCCGCCAGCCCAGCTGTAATATCCGTTGCCGGTGCTGTTTTGCGTTATGTCACCGAAACTCAAAAAATACAGCCGCAGCATATTAATGACATTAAATGGTACAGTAAAGAAAATTATCTTCTGATTGATGAGACGGCGCGCCGGAATCTGGAGTTGTTTGTTACAATATCCGATAACATCCGGGCCGGTTCTCTCTTCTGGTTAATCAATGAGACATTAACGCCGATGGGAGCGCGTCGTTTACGCTGGTGGCTGAATTATCCGCTGGTGGATGTGGGAAAAATACGTTTAAGACTTTCCGCTGTTGCGGAGATTAAAGAAAACCATATAGTCCGTGCGAACTTGCGTAAAATTCTGTCGCGCATTTATGATCTGGAGCGGCTGGCCGGACGTGTTGCTTTGCGGGTGGCCAATCCCCGTGATTTGGTGGCGCTCAAAGTTTCTCTTCTGGCAATTCCCGAATTAAAATCAATGCTGCTTGATTTTACAGCACAGGCGCTGGCTGCTACACGGGAAACTCTCACATCTATTCCCGCAGTTGTGGATTTGATTGCCCGTGCAATAACTGATGACCCCCAGCAGACAATACAGGATGGAGGTTTCATTCGCTCCGGTTTTGATGAACAATTGGATAAACTAAAGTCGATAAGCACGAACGCTAAGAAGTGGATTGCTGCCCTGGAGTTGCAGGAGAAGCAAAAGACGGGCATTAACACCTTAAAGGTCGGCTTCAATAATGTTTTCGGCTACTATATTGAGGTTACCAAAGCCAATTCCGCACTGGTTCCCGCGTCCTATGTGAGAAAACAAACGCTGGTAAATGCCGA
Source organism: uncultured Smithella sp. (assembly GCA_964469905.1). Classification (GTDB taxonomy): domain Bacteria; phylum Desulfobacterota; class Syntrophia; order Syntrophales; family Smithellaceae; genus MVRV01. The sequence goes on along the minus strand of CAYXZW010000068.1, from coordinate 3,095 downwards.
ACGATACATTAATCAGGAACTCAAAGAATTTGAAGAAACTGTTTTAAATGCTGAAGAAAAAATTCGCGAAAGAGAATATGAGCTTTATCTGAATGTGCGGGACGATGTCGCGCAATATATAAATGATATACAGAAGAATTCTTCTCTGGTTGCCGAACTGGATGCCTTCACGGCGCTTGCTGAAGTTGCCGAAAAGTATCATTACGTATGTCCGGATGTTGATGATGAAGATGATATTATTATCAATGACGGGCGGCATCCGGTTGTCGAAGCCGCTTTCAATAAGGAGGGTTTTGTTCCGAACGATTCTCTGCTGGATATCGGCAACAACAGATTGCTGATCATTACCGGACCCAATATGGCCGGTAAATCCACATATATCAGACAGGTGGCTTTAATTGTGCTTCTGGCACAGATGGGCAGTTTTGTTCCAGCGGCAAAAGCAAAAATCGGAATTGTTGATAAAATGTTTACTCGTATCGGTGCGTCGGATAATCTGGCCCGCGGTCAAAGTACCTTTATGGTGGAGATGACAGAGATGGCCGAAATATTGAAAAGTGCAACTTCGCGCAGCCTCGTTATTCTCGACGAAGTGGGCAGGGGAACATCTACATTTGACGGGTTGAGTATTGCCTGGGCGGTTGCCGAATATATCCATGATTTTAAAGGAAGAGGTGTCCGTACTCTTTTTGCCACTCACTATCATCAATTGACTGATCTGGTTGCCACGAGGGATGGTGTCAAAAATTATAATATCGCTGTTAAAGAGTGGGGAGATAAAATAATTTTTTTGCGCAAAATTATGACGGGCGGTACCAGCCGCAGCTATGGGATTGAAGTGGCGCGAATTGCCGGTATACCTCCGGAAGTAATTTTTCGAGCAAAAGAGATATTGCACAATCTGGAAAAAGGTGAGTTTGACGAAATAGGGATGCCCCGCATTGCGCGCGGCCTGAATAATGCTAAGAATGATCAGCCGCAACTTAATCTATTTATGGAAAGAGAGGATGAAATTATCAGCGAACTAAAGAGTATCGATATTTCATCAATGACTCCGCTGGATGCACTAAATAAGCTCAGTGACTTAAAAAGCAAGCTGTAAGGAATTAATAATATCAAGGATGTTTTCGTGAAGAAATACAAAAACAGTCTGCTGCTCTGCCTTTTAGCTGCTCTGCTGATCATTAATATTATTATATATGCTCCTTACTATTTGCTTTATTCTTCCGGTTACCGGAAGGCGGATGCCATAGTTCTTTTCCTGGGCCCTGATTTTACGGCGCGTCAGAAGGAAGCTTATAAATTAATTAATGAAGGTAAGGCTGATTTTCTGATTATTCCTGCATATCATAAAGTATATAAAATATCTGACAAAGGAGCCACAAAATCTTTATCGCCGGATTTGTCTTACCGCCGATCAATGAAAGAAAGAGCTATACTCAATCCCGCACCATACTATTATGAAGATACCCATGTTGAGGCAATAGAGGCAAGAAAGATAATGTCTGACTATAAACTCCAGTCGGCCATCTTTGTCAGTTCACCTTATCACATGCGCAGAATCAAATTGATCGTGGACAATGTTTTTACCGGACAAGGCGTACAACAGGATGGGTTTTACTTTGTGCCGACGATTTATGAAAAAGCACCGGGTTATTTCTGGGAGCTCACCTGGGCTAACTGGAAGAAGGTCGGCTGGGAATACATTAAGATAGCCTGGTTTTGTTTCTACAGCGTCTGGCCTAAATGATACCAATCAATATAATTGCATTCAAGATAAATATATAATATATTAAGACACATAGATAATGATGAGCTAAAATTGAATTCTTGAAGCCCCGCGAGCGGCTGTGAAATGTTCTTGGCTTTGAGCGCTCATTATAAAAAGTTTAATTGTCATTTTAACACGTTAATCAGATTGTTTAAGTACTTTAAACCTGCCTTACCGGTACGCGGCTGTGGAAATAGGTTTACAGCTGCTCACTCTAAAGAGTTGTGCTGAAAAAAGTCATATAACTTATCTCTTCAATATACTAAGTTCATGGGATTGCAGTTGTCCCGAATTACTTTGAGGTTTACGCCTTTAGAACGCCCTCAGAGATTAGATGGTGCAACGGCGGCCTATGATGAGGCGAGGGAGAATTCAAGGCAGGCCCTCGATGCCCTCGTTGAACATGCGACCGTCACCAAGGAGATAATGATGCTCTTAGGGAGCTGAAAAAGTGCGGCGGCGAGTGAATGCCCTGGAAAAGGTATTCATCCCGCCTCATGAGGAGGCAAAAAAATATTGCCGACCGGATCGAAGAAATGGAGCGGGAAGAGGTTTTCGTCAAAAAACTCATTCGGCAGCGCATGACGAAGGCAAAGAATAATAACAGGCATATATAGACGAGAAAAGATGAATCAAATAAACTCTAATTTAATAAAGGAGGAATCATGTCATGCATTTAATGTCCGATAAAATCATTACCATAGTGGAAAAACATAGCGACGTGATCGTTAAGCGCTGGATAACGCGATTAATGATTGATCCGACAACATCATCATATAATAGAAATAATATTGAATATCTGGAGTCAAAGGCGAAAAACATGCTCGAAAACCTTAGTCGGTGGGTCAGCTATGATACAACGAAAGAAGAGATTGGGAGAAGATATGCCTTTGAAGGTATCGAATCATTTAAATTGCAGATACCACTTTGCGAGGTCATCAGGGCCATGTATACATTGCGAAGAACAATGTGGCTCTTTGTTTTAAATGAAACTGCCTTTGATTCAGCTATGCAACTACACCAGATGATAGAATTGAGCGATAGGGTCATACTATTTTTCGATAGAGCGGAGTTCTACGTTATTCGTGGATATACGGAAGAAATGAACAGGAAAGTAAAGGAGGTGGCGAAAATCAAGCCGGAAGATACCGATAAGATTTTCTTTGTCCATTCATTCTACAAAAAATAATGTTGTTCGGAATAGATTAAAGCATGATTCCAAAATGGTTGTATTGTAATTGACCCGGAAAGACAGTCTGCGTAAAATAAAAACCCCCTTAAGGCTAGTGCTTTAAGGGGGTTTTTGTTCTATATAAAACAGATC
>CAYXZW010000067.1:0-13540 GCA_964469905.1 uncultured Smithella sp. | reverse complement strand
GTTCCTCCTTGTATGTAACAGTCGCCGGCTCCGAGAGCCGGCAACCTGTCAATTATTGGTTGTTAGGGGCCGTTACAAAATAACCGCCGCTAAAGGGTGAAAAGACTATTAAATTTTTTAACATTTCGTTACGGCCCCTTATGCCGTTTACGATGTTACAATGATATAGTTACTGTTGAACAACGGCTTAGTTGCGCAGGGGCTTGCCTGTTGTCAACATATGCGTAATTCTATCCTGGGTTTTCTGCTCGCCGCAGAGGCTCAGGAAAGCTTCTCTTTCCAGATCGAGTAGTTCCTGTTCTGTTACATATGTACCTTCGGCACAGTCGCCCCCGGACAAAATGTAGGCAACTTTCCTCGCCACATGGACGTCATATTCCGAGATGTATTTGCCCTCTTTCATATTGTAAAGAGCTGCCTCAATGAGTCCGCGGAAGTTTTCTCCCATGACGGGAATCAGGGCCGGTCTGGGAGCTTTGTATACACCGGACAGACCAAGAACAAGCTGTTTGGCATCCCAGAGTTGCTGATCCCTGTTCATGCTGATGTTTTCCGTTTTCCGGATGTAGCCCAGGTCCATAGCCTCGACGGCGCTGGTGGACACCTTTGCCAGGGCGATGTTCTCGAAGGCCTTGGTATAAAACTGTTGAAGGTTCAGACCACCCTCAATGGCGCCGGTCGGAATGCCTTCGGTGAGACGCAGGGCAATTTCCTTGCAGCCGCCGCCGCCGGGAATGACGCCCACGCCGACTTCAACTAGTCCCATATAGGTCTCGCCGCAGGGTTGGCATCTCGCACCGTGCATAGCCATCTCGCAGCCACCACCTAGAGCCATCCCGGCCGGGGCAGTAACCACAGGCTTAGAAAGATACTTCATTCGCATATTGGCATTCTGGAATTCGGAACTGAGTTTCGTAAGGACATCCCACTGGCCACTCTGGCAGGCCCCGAGGATCTTGAAGATATTGGCGCCGGCAGAGAAATTAGCGGCGTGGTTGCCCACCACCATACCGGCAAAGTCCTTTTCTACGATATCGCAACCGGCAAAAATCATTTCCACCAGACCGTCGTCCACGGCGTTCATTTTCGTGTGGAATTCCAGACAGGCCACGCCGTCGCCGATATCGACCAGGGATGCACTTTCATTGGACTTAATGACCTTCTTCCGTTCTTTCAAAGCGGGCAGGAGGACGACCTTCGGGTTATCCTCGATCTTCACATAGCCTTTGGCCGCAAAGTCATAGCAATACAGGCCGTCTTTCTTCTTGGTGTAAAAGGATTCGCAGCCGGCTTTCAGCATTTCTTCAATTTTCTTGGGCACCTTCTTCTTGAGCTTCTTCATAACAGCGACGACGTCTTTCACGCCTACGGCATCCCATAACTCGAAGGGGCCGAGCTGGTGGTTATAGCCCCACTTCATGGCATTATCGACAGCCACAATATTGTCGCAGATTTCAGGTACACGGTTGGCGGCGTAGATGAAATTATTGCAGAAGTATTCCCGGATCAGGTCGGCAGCGGCATCGCTTCCGTTAAACAGAGATCTGGCCATGGCCCCCACGCCTTCCTCACCTTTTTTCTTGGCTTGGGCCAGGGATTCGAAAACGGGTTTACCCGCCGGAATGTATTCCATCGTATTGTAGTCCAAAACCATTTTCACGGTTTTGCCTTTATCATCCCTGGTCTTCTTGTAGAAACCCTGCTTCGTCTTGTTGCCCAGCCATTTATTTTCCATCATTTTGGAGAGAAAATCGACAGGAATGAAGACATCACGCGATTCATCATCCTTGACTGCTTCATAGAGGTTCTTCATGACATGATAGCCTGTGTCAAGTCCGACAAGATCCAGAGTGCCGAAGATGGCGGTGCCGGGACGGCCGACGGCCTTGCTGATGACGGCATCAACTTCGTCGATTTTCATCTTCTTCTCCACCATGATCCGGATGGCATTGGTCAGGTCGTAAGTCCCGATGCGGTTTCCGATGAAGTTGGGAACGTCCTTGCAGATGACAACGCCTTTACCCAGGCGTTCCTCGGAAAAGCTGACCATGAAATCGACGATGTCCTTCTTCGTTTCCTTGCCCGGGATGATCTCCAGCAGCTTCATATAGCGGGGAGGATTGAAGAAGTGGGTGCCCAGGAAACGTTCCTTCAGGCTTTTACTGAAATTTGCGGAAATGTCGGAGACGGGAATCCCCGACGTGTTGGTGGAAACGATACAGGTGGGTTTGACAATCTTTTCGACTTTAGCAAAGAGTTCCTGCTTTATTTTCAGGTTTTCAATGACAACTTCACAAACCCAGTCCACATCGGCCAGCCAACCCAGATTGTCCTCGAAGTTGCCGATCCTGATCATGGACGCATTCTTTTTGGCATAAAAGCTGGCGGGTTTGGATTTGGTCACACCGGCCAGACCGGCGGCGGCAAAGCGGTTTCGCCAGGCGGGACTCTGCTCGGTCAGCCCCTTCTTCTTGTCCGCTTCCGTCAATTCAAACGGCACGATATCCAGCAGACAACACTCGATACCCGCATTGGTCAGATGGGCTGCGATAGTAGCACCCATGACACCCGCCCCCAGAACGGCGGCCTTTTTTATTGCATGCGACATGATGATCCTCCTTGATGATATTCTTTTTTTTAACCCGGCCCTGCGTATCATTTTTCGCTGATAAACGACCGCAAAACCGGGTTGATGAATTGTAAATGTCAGGAAGCGAAAGATTCGTCGGCGATCTCCAGAGTAGATTTGTCGCCGAACTTGATCGCTTCACACCGGGCCTTCACCGTTGTGAGGGCTTCATTGGCAAAGAATTTCGCTGAAGAAACTTTGCCGGCATAGAAGGCCACATCGGGATTATCATGAACAAGGGCACGCTGCTTGCCGATTGTATCGGCGCCTTTCGCCTCGTAAATGCCCGTAAGCTTCTCTTCGGCAATCAACGCCGCCTGCATCAGGATATTTCCCGCCACGAGATCGCCGAAAGCATCCATAAAGGGCGATGCATTCAGTATCGGGAGAAGAAAGCCGCCGCTCTTGCCGAGCTGGCCGAAGGTCATGGTCAGGTCGATAATGGCATTGCACGCCTCTTCCAGTACGGCCGCATAGGTCTTCAGGCTGGCGCTGGCCTTGGCTTTACCAATAGTCGCCATGATTTCGCCGACCAGATTCATTACATTGGCACCTTTTTTGGAACCGAGCTTACGGCCTACCAGATCCAGACTCTGGATACCGTTGGTGCCCTCATAGATGGTAGTAATCTTGCAATCCCTCAGATACTGCTCGACGGGATACTCGGCGCAGAAGCCGTAACCACCGTGCACATCCATCGCCTTGGAACAGACGATCATGGCGTTGTCGGAAACCCAGGCCTTGCATACAGGAATCAACAGCTCGGCCATGCCCTTCCACTTATCGTGCTCCGGCTTGGACTCGGTGGATTCCGCTACATCGAGACAGTAGGAAGAGTAGTAAAGAATGGCCCTCATGGCTTCCACACGGGATTTCATCCACAGGAGATCCCGGCGGACATCCGGATGTTGAATAATGGCAACGGCCTTGGCGTCGGGATTCTTCATTTCCCAGACGGGCGTGCTCTGAATTCTTTCCTTGGCATACTGAACGGAGCGCTCCAGGCAGGCGCTTGCTGTGCCCAGGGCCTGATAGCCGACTTCAATGCGGGCTTCATTCATTAACTGGAACATGACCTTCAGGCCTTCACGTTCCTGACCCAGGAGTTCACCAACGCAGTTCCCGTTGTCGCCGAAATTAAGCGTACAGGTTGCATTGCCGTGAATACCCATTTTATGCTCGATATTGCCGGTTTGCACATCGTTACTGCCGGCGATAGTGCCGTCGTCATTAACCCGGTACTTGGGAACGATGAAGATGGATATACCCGACGTTCCGGGAGGATCGCCTTCAATTCTGGCCAGAACGGGATGAATTATATTCTCGGTGAGATCATGATCGCCACTGGAGATAAAGCACTTTGTTCCCGTGATGCTGTAGGTGCCGTCCGGCAGTTTTTTCGCCGTAGTTTTCAGCGCCCCGACATCGCTGCCCGCGCCCGGCTCCGTAAGACACATGGTTCCGCCCCATTGCCCGGCATACATTTTGACCATATATTTACTCTTCTGCTCTTCAGTACCGAAATTTTCGATAAGCGCCGCCGCTCCATTGGTCAGGCCCGGATACATTGTAAAAGGATAGTTGGCCGCCACAAAAAGTTCCGAACAGGCATTGCTAATGAGCAGAGGCATTCCCTGTCCCCCCACATCGACAGACCGGGATGGACAAAGCCAGCCGGCTTCGACGAACTTCTGGTAGGCATCGTGGAATTCCGCCGGTACGGTCACTTTGCCGTCCTTGAAGGTGCAGCCTTCCCTGTCGCCGATGACATTTGTCGGCAAAATGATATTGACGGCCATTTTCTCCGCTTCGGTTAGCAGCATCGACACGTCATCCCTCGAGAAATCCTTATACTTCTCTGTCGCGAACAGTTTCTCGATACCCAGCTGCTCAAAAAGTAGGAATTGCTGATCTCTCATATTCACCAATAAATTAGTCATGTCTCTATCCTCCCTGCGTTATTTTATGGGAAACTTTTTGTTTCCCCATTAAATGGCTTTGCCGGCAACGAATCCCGCGTTCCTGAACGACGGACCGGGATAATTATAAAATCCCTGGCCCGTTTTCTGGCCTAATTCTCCCCGATCCATAAATTTTTTCAGAAAGTCGGCATTTTTCTGCAATTGCGCATCACCGGTCTGTTTTGCCCAGTAAGCCGTAACCTTCCACGACGTATCGATGCCGATGCTGTCCATCAGTCCGAAGGGGCCGATCGGCGCATTCATTACGCCCATCCAGGACCTGTCTATATCTTCAATGGAGGAGATGCCATTGGCGGCAAGGGTTTGTGCCGATTCGAGAAAAGCCCGGAGCATGGCATTGAACACATAGCCGCTGCTTTCCCTGCTCATAAGAATATCAATGAGCCCCATCCGTTTCGCGAAACCCTGAACGGCATGAATCGCTTCTTCATCGGTTCCGGGATGAGGCATGATATCGACAACAGTGTTCGTACGTAGATCGTGGAAGTGGAGGGCGAGAAACTTACCGGGCCTTCCCGTGGCCTCGGCAAACATTGACGGCAGCAGGGTGGAAGTGTTTGTGGTAAAGATGGTGCGGGGCGGACAGAGGCTATGAAAAAGAGAAAACACTTTGCCTTTCAGGACGGGATCTTCAGGTACCGATTCACTTATCAGATCGATATCCGTGGCTGCCTCTTCCGGAACCGTCGTGGTCGTAATCCGGCCGATCGCCGCCTCGGCCTCCTCCGGGGTGATCCGCTTCAGGCGAACATAGGTTCCGGCCATCTTTTGAATGACCGCCAATGCTTTGGTCAGCAATTCCTGCTGGATGTCATAGATGACAGCGTTGCAGCCATGCATGGCAAAATGGAGGGCGATCTGCCGGCCCATGGTGCCGCCGCCGATAATCAGGACTCGGTGAATATCTTCCGGTTTCACAATCTGTCTCCTTATGCAAATTATTTCATGCGCCGGTAAAGGCGGGCTTCCTCCGTTGGGTGAAAGCTTGAACTCCTTCCAAATGATCGGTAGTTTTCATAAGTTTTCCCTGGGCATCCGTCATCAGCGAAATGGCCTCATCTATCTCCTTATTCAGGCTTCCGCGCAGCACCTTCTTGGCATAGCCGTAAGCCAGGGTGGGACCCTGGGCCATCCGGCCGGCCAGCTTCGCGGTTTCTTCTTCCAGGGATGCTGCCGGAACAACTTTGTTGATCATGCCGAGGCGGAGCGCTTCTTCGGCATTGATGATCTTACCTGTCCAGATAAGTTCCAGGGCCTTGCGTACGCCGACGGCCTGGGGAAGAAGGTAGGTGTTCCCGATGAGTCCGAGGTTGATGTAAAGCTGGCCGAAAGACGCCTGATCGGAGGCAATTACATAATCGCAAGCCAGGGCTAGTTCTCCGCCCGCACCAAAGCAAATGCCATTGACACAGGCAATGACCGGTTTGGGCAGGGCCATGAAACGCTTCATCACAACGGGATATGCCTTGCTCTCGATTGTTTGGGCCACTTCCGGCCCCGACATAGTGGCGGCAAGTTCCATCATCTTGATGTCATCTCCGGCGGAAAACATCTGGTTGGCCCCTGTTACAACTACTGCCCGGATTTGTCCATCTTTTTCGCAACGGTCGACGGCATCCGCAACTTCCTCAACCATTCCGAAATTGATGCAGTTCATTTCTTTCGGTCGATTCAGCGTGATGGTGGCTATTCCCTTATCCACCTGAAACAATATATACTGGTAATCCATGTCTGCCTCCTGTTTATTCTTTGATATTCCCTGTCTCAAAAACACAGCGTCACGGTGATTATGGATTAAAAGTGCCTTTTCTGACTGCTGATTGCTCCTGGAGGGGAAATAATCGTTACAATAACTTCGAACCCTTGCCAATCTCTTCTCTATTCATGCCAGACCCCGGCCGCCGCGTGAGATTAAAGCGGCTGCCGGGGTGTTCACAGGAAGATTAGAATTCAACTAATGGAAGTTGATCAGCTCTTGATCCCCGCCAGAGTCTTTATCAGTTTTTTTCTCGACTTAATGTCGTACTGAGACGTGATGGCGATCTGCTCCATGATCGGTGATCCGCCGCCATGATAGTTACCGTAGTTCATAACACCAGCCAAAGTACCGATGGTGTAGTCGCCCAGAGTCATCCAGAACTTAATCTGGTCTTCCACGGGAACCTTGGGATTGCGGTTAAGGTATTTTTCCAGGACCGCCTTCAGGTCGGGATGGGACAGATCTCCTTCATAGGGGAAGGTGGCCGGGAGCCCGCCGGCAATACGGCAGAGGAGTTCCTGCTCATGGAAAACAGCTTCGCCCGTCAGGCAGCGTCCCACATTGCAGTAAATGGAGTTGGGAATGTAGCTGCCCGGACCATAGGGGCAACTGCCCATACCGGGAATAATGACTTCCGGCTTGCCCATGCTGGAGGCGGTGAAACCTGCGGCATAGCCCAGCTCTGAAACTTTGATGATCTCCGCCAGCATTTCCTTTACATGAGGTGTCTTTTCGATGCCGTTATATTCTGCTGCCAATGCAGCCAGGCCGAGAAAGACGTCCCCGATGGCGGGCTTGCATCCTGAATAGCTGTGGCGATGGAACAGGGCGAACAACAGGGCGCACAGGCCACCATGATCGTTTTCGCCGCAGAGAAAGACCCGTTCCCAGGGGACAAAGCAGTCCTCAAAGATGACGTAGGAGTCGGCATAGCCGATATCAGTCCCCCGCTTGATATGTTTGCGCGTGTGCATATTGTGGATTGTAACGACCTGCTTGACCCCTTCGTAATCGGAGGGAACGGCAAAGGCCACAGCGTAGTCCTTCTCATCGGGACCCAGAGCGCGGGTAGGAACAACCAGGATTTCATCGGAGATGGAGGCCTCGGATATGTGGAGTTTGCAACCCCGGACAACAATTCCATCGCTTTTCTTTTCCACAACGCGGACGTACATATCGGGATCCGTCTGTTGGATGGGCCGCTTCAGGCGCTCACCCTTGACATCCGTCTGGGCGCAGCTTCCCACGAGGTCTTCTTTCTGGAAGCGTTCAAGCCATTTCAGGAAGTTTTTATGGTAGGAGGTATTCCCGCTGTTCACCTTGTCCGCTTCGAAAGAAACGGCGTTGACGGCGTTGACGGCATCGGTGCCCATGCAACGCTGAATGCACATGCCCGCCTTGCGGCACAGGGCCCGGGTCATGTCCTGCTTCTTGTGCAGATCGTCCGTACTCTGATGCACGTGACAGAAGCGGTTGATGGTTTCACCCGTTAAATGTGACTTGGCCGTACACAGATCTTTCAATTCCGGATCGTTTACAGCATCGAACGTGATACCCATCACGTTCAGCACAGGCTGCTGAAGCTCGTCATCACGGTCGATCTTCTCTCCGTCGTGATAGAGGTTTCTCCGCATTTTGCGGAGCCCTGCAATATACTGTTCTCTTGTTCTCATTTTATTACTCCTTTTTTTTGCTCAAGTGTTTATCGTTCTTTGTGCTCTTTCGGGAAACCCCGTATTCTCTTTTTTCCGTTTCTTCTTTGGACTGTATCATCTGATTCAGAAGTCTGGCATCATCAATATTCAACCGCAGAACCAGACCTGATTCCTGATTTTTCATTCTGATTCCATCAAAGATGGCCTCCATCAAAGGATCCAGGAAATCCATAATAGGCTCTTTTTTTGATAAGCCTTTGAGATGCCACTGAATAAACATATGCTCAATAGTTCCTAGGAACATGGCGCGCAGCAGATACGGATTTACATTTTTTCTAAAAGTACCGTCCGCAATTCCGTCCCGGATGCAATTAAGGAGGATATGGGCAGCCCTGCGGATCTTCTCATGGGCATTGGCCTGACGGAACCGCTTATTGGGCATAAGTTCCAGCAGAACCAGAGCAGAATAGTCGGGATTGTCGCGATAGAGGCGGACGTAGCTGCATAATACAGCTCTGACCCGAGCCTCTGTTCCTCTGATATAGGGAAGAACGCGCTCGAATTCGGCGATGGTTTCAACTGTTATCATTTCGGGGATGGCAAACAGAAGATCTTCTTTAGTGCCGAAATTCTCGTATACGGTGGCTTCGGACACACCGGCCTTTTTGCTGATCTCCGCAATGGTGGTATCCTGAAATCCCTTGTCGGCAAAGATCTGCAGGGCAGCCTCCATGATCCTTTCTTTCCTGCTTTTAACCTTGCTTTTTTCAGTCATGTAACTCTCCTATAGCAAATGTGATTATATCATAAAATAACATAGTCTCACTGTCAAGTATTATTTTATTTCATAGTTTAACTATTATTTAAAGCAGTATTAAATAGTCTTACTAATTTAATCAACCGGGCCTTGCAAATAACTCCTTTCATTATTACGAGCTGTGCAATGCCTATCGCTCGAGGAAAAAGAAACAACGGCTCCCTCATCAGCTTTTCCAAATACAGTCGCGAATGCAATATGGAGCAAAAATCTATTTTGCATACAAGGCATCAATCTGATCCTTGTATTTATCAAAGACAACGCGCCTTTTGAGTTTCATGGTCTGAGTCAGCATGCCGTTTTCCAGTGAAAAAGGCTGATCAATAAATATAAATTTTTTCGGAATTTCATAGCTGCCGAAGCTATCCTTTAATTGGTTGACAATTTCATTCTGGAGGAATTTCTTTGTCTCTTCCCTCTTGAGCAATGCGGCATGTTCATTGGGTAGATTATTTTTTGCGGCCCATTTATCCAGCGCGACAAAATCCGGAATTACCAGGCAAATATTAAACTCCCGGCCTTCTCCGTAAATCATGGCGTTTTCAACGTAATGGTTCAACTTCATATCTTCTTCAATAGCTACAGGGAATACGTATTTGCCGTTTTCGAGCTTGAACTGTTCTTTGAGCCGTCCGGTGATAAAAAGGAAGCCTTCCTCGTCCAGACGCCCGCGGTCGCCTGTCCGGAATCCGCCATCAGGAGTCATAACGGCCGCCGTGGCTTCGGGTTTGTTGTAATATCCCTGCATTACATTAGGGCCGTAAATGATTATTTCGCCATCTGTTGCCTCCGGCCCGACTACCGATTTATCAATGACAATCCTGCATTTGTCCATCACCGGGCCGACGCTGCCTATCTTGTATTTGGACGGGCAGTTCATAGTTGCTCCCGGCGAGGTCTCGGTTAATCCGTAAGCATCATAGAGGGGGATACCCATGTCCCAGAAAAAGTGAGAAATCTCGGGATTCATCGCGGCGCTGCCCGTCATTGAGCCCGTTAATCTGCCGCCGAGTTTCTCGCGTATTTTCTTAAAAACAATCGCGTCCGCAATTTTAAATTTCAGATTTGTCTTGAAACAGGTTTTTCCTTCTGCTGCCAGCTCGCGTTTCTTTTTGGCGCTCTCTACTCCCATAACGAACAACTTCCTGGGAAGGCCGCCCTCCTCGTTCATCTTCGTCCATAAACCGTCATATACCCTGTTGAAAACCCTGGGCACGGCGATAAGATAGGTAGGTTTAACCAGGAGCAAATCATCGCCGATGGTAGCTGCGCTTTCGGCAAAACCTATTGATCCGCCCAGGTGGCAGTATGTAACCAGTTCCGCCAGTCCAAAAACATGCGCCCAGGGCAGAATGGATAGTGTCCTGTCATTTTCATTCATGTCCGGGAAGTTAACCGTCGTAGCATGAGCATTGCTTGTGATATTGCCCTGAGAAAGGAGCACCCCTTTGGGGTCGCCGGTTGTTCCCGATGTATAGATCAGAATACATATCGACGAATGTTCGGGATAGATGCTTTTTACTTTCCGGGCGGCGCCTTTCTTTTCTAAATCCGCCAGCGTATCGGGCCCTTCGCCTTCCATTATTATAACTTTTTTTAATGTTGCTATTGAACCAAGGACATCTTTTATTTTTTCATATATTTCTTTTTTGCTGATAAAAAGAACCTTTACTTTAGCGTCATTAATAATATATTTCCATACATGTACCAGTTCAGCCTCATACATGGGGACATACCTTGCTCCCAGACCGCTAGTGGCGTAAAAACATACAGCCCAGTCTGTGCTGTTATTGCAGATGATACCTACGGCATCGTCTTTGGCAATACCCAGCTGACTCAACCCGCTTCTGACATTGTCCACGCGCGATCCGAAATCGGAAAAGGTTATCCAGTCATATTGCTTCATTTTCTTGTTTTTCGTTCCCAGAAAAGGTCTCTGCGCAAATTTCACAACGGATTTCTCCAGCATTTCCACGATATTGTCCGGTTTGGTTAATTGATACATCAGATTCCTCCTTAGAATTATTTATTGGTATTTATTATTATTGAAATCAATAATTCCATTATGCTTCCCGGGCGGGCTTGGTGCTGAAATATCAACCGCAGGGAGAGCTGATCTTAATTTTTCCGGCAGGATTTTCCTGGAGATTTTAAATTCAGCCTGCCCAGCAGGATTGCTCTTGGGATGTTTTGTGTTTAACCGGTCTATATGCCGTCTACAACCTAATGAAAACCGACATGCAAATGACACCGGCGGATCATAGATCAAAAGTTACGCCGAATAAAATCAATGGGCGGTCAATCATTGCTGAGTTATTCAATGACGATGTTTCAACCGGATTTTTTTTCCACTAAGCCGTATTTTTTAAAAACATAGTCATTATCTGCGCCAATATCAGCGGAAAGCCATTTGACTCTTAAAGGCGTTTTCGACAACTTGCCGGTTACAGGTAATGTGACGATTCCGTAAGATGGATGTTCTACTTTAGCAAAAGAGCCGCGAACCTGCCAATGCTTTTCCTGAAGGACCTCTTTGGGTGTCAACATTTTTGTTGTGACCGGAAGTCCTCCCCCTCGCCACTTGGAACGGGCGGATTTTACGCTGAAGGAAGAAAATTTTTCATTGATCTCATCGTAAGTATACTTGCCGACAGCATCTTCTACTTCATTATTCAATTCCTTGACTTTATCAATATCATCCGTAATTCGATCAAGGAGTGTTTTCCATTCCCCTTCCAGCTTCCATTTTCCCAGGATTCTCATAGCTGCCCGGAAGTCCTGATCCCGGAAACAGGCAATTGCCACATAGCTGTCTTTGCACTTGAAAAACCCGTAGGGACAAAGCCCGTAATCGAGAGTCCCGTAGCGAAACCTCGGTTTCTTCCAGACATAGCCGATGGTCGGCGGAAAACCGACACAGGAAGCGTAAGCATCGGCGGAAGCGATATCAACCATTTGTCCCTCACCGGTCCGGCGCTTGAAGAAAGACGCTACAAGGCCTCCACAGGCTGCCCCGACAGCAGATGTATATCCGGCGGCATAAAACCCCGCGCGGGTCGGCCAGTTATAAGGTTCCGGAGTGTTCGGAAGATCGCCGATCAGAGCAGCCAGACCGGACTCGGCCTGCGAGGTCAGGTCAGTCCACGGCATGCCGGCCATCTCTTTGCCCTTGGCTGTGTAATGACCGTAAGGAGTAATGGCAATATATATCAGGCCGGGGTTTAGTTCCCGCAATTGCCGGTAGCCGATTCCCCATTCATCCATTTCTCCGGGGGCAAAGGTTTCAATCAGAATGTCGGCCCGGGTCGCAAGGAGTTTGAGATTTTCTCTGTCTTCAGGTTTGCTCAGATCGAGAGCGATGTTGCGCTTGTTTCGGCTCTCCATCAGATAGGGAATACCCACGCCCTTTACATTGGCCCCGTAAGGGCTGATGATGCGGGACGGATCTCCTTCGGGCGGTTCAATCTTAATAACCTCGGCTCCGGCTTCGGCGAAAAAGCTAGCCGTAATATTACCGGAAAAATTGGCATAACTTAAGTCGAGGACCATCATGTCATCGAGGGCTTCCGGTTTCCCTTCGGAGGCCATCATTTTCGATAGAAGTTCGCTCCATTCGGACAATGGCCCGGATGAACTTGTTTTCTGCAAGTATCTGGAATAAACGCGCTCTTTAATGGTCCTCACCCCCTTCGTAATTAAAAATCTTATCCTTGGCCAGGTCATGATAAATCGGAGGCCTCTGGCCGACCCGATAATCCCAGTTACCTACAACTCTTTCTTTTTCCAATTCTTTAATCTGGTCTTCAGTCAGCCCCATGATTTTCTTTAAGACATAGCGATTATGGTAGCCCAGGGGCCGGGAAAGCCATTTCGTCCGTCCCGGAGTCTTGCTGAGCATAGCGATCGGTCCTTCGATGACCAGTTTTTTATACATATCGTCTTCAAAGGCAATAACGCTTCCTCTTTCCTGCCGCCATTCATCATTGCAGATCTGCACATCATCCATTACTTCGGTCGCAGCAAAGCGGTGTTTACGCGCCAATTCGATTATTGCGGCGGCTTCTTTAGTTTTCACCCATTCCTCAGTAACCTTATTCAAGGTCACGGCATGCTCCTGCTGGAGCCTGCGGAAGGCCTTATTATATTTTTCGTCACTAGCGAGGTCTTCGCGGCCCAGGGCTTTGCAGAAAGATTGAAATTGCTGGTCCGAGGCAATGGCCAGAGCAATAAATTTTCCGTCGAGCGTCTTAAATATTCCCGAGGGGGACATAGTGGGATCCGAATTGCCGGTGCGCCCGAGATCATTGCCGGTGGCATCATGATAGGTAAAATGGGATAATGCCCGCATCAGGATTTCGGCCTGACATCCGTCGAGATACTGCCCCTCACCGGTACGTTCCCGGTAGTTGAGGGCGATAAGAATCAGCATGGCTGCGTAATAACCCGGGAAAAAATCACCGAAAAAATCAGGAACCTTGAAATATTTTTCCGTATCCGGATGACCGGTTACCGACAGGACGCCGCTGGCGCCCTGGGCCAGCAAGTCCCAGCCGGGATTATACCGCTTCGGCCCATACTGTCCATAAGTGCTCAGGCTGGCATAAATGACTTTCGGATTAATCTTGCTCACTTGGGAATAGCCAATGCCCCATGCTTCCACCGTGCCGGAAGTGAAATTTTCAATAATGATATCTGCTT
>CAYXZW010000066.1:0-14157 GCA_964469905.1 uncultured Smithella sp. | reverse complement strand
ATATCTCCCGAATGGATTTTTCTTGATCTGGGAGCGAAAAGCGAAGGCTATGTAGACAGAAAAGAGTTTATCGATGAAAATGGCAACCTCACCGTGAAAGAGGGCGATACGATAACTGCTTACTTTATTTCCTCCCGTCACAGCGAAAAACTCTTTACAACTAAATTACTGGCGCGCAAAAGCGTTGATGAATTCTTAGTCAATGCCTACGAAAATCAAATCCCGCTGGAAGCAACGGTAGAAAAGGAAATCAAGGGCGGCTTCTCGATAAAAATAAGTGCCAGTGCCACCGGGTTTTGTCCTTACTCTCAAATGGATACAAAGAAAATTGACGACGCAGCAGCACTTGTCGGCAAGAAACTTGATTTTATAGTTATTGAATATGGAGAGAATGGCCGTAAAATTGTGCTTTCCCGGCGTCCGCTGCTGGAAGCAATGGAGCAGGAAAAAATTAAAGCCCTGAAAGAAACATTGCAAAAGGGCATGACTGTACAGGGAGTAGTAAAGAGCGTCCTCGCTTTCGGAGCTTTTGTCGATATCGGCGGCGTTCAGGCACTGCTGCCTGTTTCCGAAATGTCCTGGGGACGGGTGGAAGACCCCAAGTCACTTTACGCTCCCGGAACTACCATTGAAGCAATAATCATTAATCTGGACTGGGAAAGCAACCGCATCACTTTATCATTTAAAGACACCCTGCCTGACCCTTGGAACGACGTAATTGCCAAGTACCGGGAAGGAAGCATTCACAAGGGCAAAGTATCGCGGCTCACCGATTTCGGCGCCTTTATTACCCTGGAAGGCGGCGTGGATGGTCTTTTGCATATTTCTAAACTGGCAAAAGGCAAAAAAATCAAACATGCCCGCGATGTGCTGACATCGGGCACAGACATTGAAGTAAAAATTGAAAAGATTGATCGCGATAATAAACGGATTTCTCTGGAAATCGCCGGTAATGGCAATGATTCCCAGGGAGACGAAAATGCGGAAGATTACCAGGGCTATATGCCCAAAGCGCCAAAGACAATGGGAACACTCGGAGATCTGCTGAAAAAAACCGGCAAAAAGCGCTGAATATGACCGGCAAAAACATGCAGGAGACTGCATAAAAAATAAAACAAATCTGTTAAACATCAGGGAGGCCAGAAAATGATAGACAGCAGAATGGAAAAAGAATGCGTCAGCCAATACGCCAAGCTTTTACCGCGGATGTTCGACTACGTAGACAAGTGGGCCAAGGAAAAACCGCAGGAGATTGCCCTGATCGAATACGACACCGGTGAAGAGATAACATGGAAAGAGTTTGCTTTGCGTTCCAACGCCATGGCCGCCAAACTGCTGGCAATGGGCATCAAAAAAGGTGATGTCGTCGCCACGACGCTGGTTTTACTGAAAGAACATGTTTTTTTGATGTACGCCTGCTACCGCATCGGCGCAGTCATCGCCCCCTTGGACCCCCGCCTGAAAGCTCAGGAGATTGATCAGTGCTTTGAACAGGCCAAACCAGTTGCCTATTTTTTCCTGGGCAAGACACCGCTGGTTGACTTCCGTCCGATGGTCGAAGAAGTAATGAAAAAACATAAGAATGTTTGCAAACACTGGATTCAATTTCAAAAAGAGGAAGACCTTATTATCAGTGGTGCAGTGGGCGTAACTAAATGGGCCGCCGATATCAAGAAAATCTTCATCATTCATGGTCTTATTCTGGGCAAGGTTAAAAAGGCCCAGAATAAGGTGGACAAAAGAGATCCCTGTCTGATCATATTTACGACCGGTTCGACAGGCAAGCCCAAACCGGCTCTGCTTTGTCACGAAAATATTCTGATTCAAAACATTTGTCTCGGTGTCTGTTTTGGCCTGCAGGAAAAGGATCGAATGCTGGTTAACCTGCCGCCCAGCCATGTCGGCTGCGTCACCGAGCAGTTGGCCACAACAATTTTCGGCGGCGGCACGAGTGTTCTGTTGCATATTTTCGATGCACAAAAATCATTGGATGCTATCCAGAAATATAAAATGACTGCCTTCGGCCAGATTCCCGCCTTATTTTCAATGGAATGGCGCCTGCCTGATTATGATAAGTATGATCTTTCCACTCTGCGTTTCGCTCTTTACGGCGGGCAGGCCGTAACGCGCCAGTTTCTGGAAAAGCTGTCCACGATGGCGCCGAAGTTCGGCACCGGACTGGGACTCACGGAAACCGCCGGATTTGTAACCTATTCTCCGCTGAACGGCACCGTGGATGACATTCTATCGAGTGTCGGCTACGCCATGCCGCTTTGCCCGATTTCCATCAGGGAGTCAATGAGAGCAGACGGCTATGCCGGAGCGGAAAAGAAACCGGGGGAAACAGGTGACATCTGCTTCTCGGGCCCGCAGATATTCCTGGGCTATCTCAATGACGAAGAAAACACCCGCAAAACAATATCGCAGGACGGCTTCTGCTACACCGGAGATATGGGATATTACGACGACAAGGGATTGCATTTTGCGGGACGCAGCAAGTTGATTATTAAACCAAAGGGCTACCAGGTATTCCCGACCGAAATCGAAGACTTCTTTGAACAAAAATTAAAAGGGAAAATTGCCGGCGTTGCCTTAATCGGCGTGCCACATGAAGTATTTACCGAGGGCATCATGGCCTTTGTGGAAAAATCCCCGACAGTTGATATAACTCTTGCCGAACTGGAAGCAGCAGCCGGTGAAATGGCCGCCTACAAAAGGCCCAGCCATTATGAAATAATTGCACCGGGCACAATGCCGCTGAATCGTGTGGCTAAAACCGACTATGTTGTTCTAAAAGAAAAGGGGCTGGAAATAGCAAAACAATTGCGCGCCGCAGGCAAATGGGACGCCTAGAGCAAAGCAATTTAGGAGCAATGTCATGAAAGTCATACCTTATACCGATATTTTGCCGACGCATCTTGATAATGAGTCGGTAAAAGGAGTTGCCGGACGGGTTCTTGTCGGCAAAAATGATGGCGCGAACAATTTTTGTATGCGCATCTTTGAAATTGCTCCGGGCGGAAATACTCCGAAACACACGCACCCGTGGGAGCATGAAATGTTTATCCATGCGGGCAGTGGTGAAATTTATTGCGGTGGCGGGTGGACGGAAATATTGCCGGGACACGTTGCGTTTATCCCGGCCAATAATGAACATCAGATAAAAAATACCGGCAACACGCTGTTAAAAGTTGTTTGCCTTGTTCCACCACAGGCGCCCGAGATGTGATGCAGAGGGTAAACAGATTTCTCCGGACATGGCCGGGAATGATCCACTAATTTGCTCACTGGAAAAGATTACGGAAAAATTCTCCGATGCTGCGCATTCCCTTCTGCAATGTATCCCCGACAGTGTTCACGGGATGAAGGGGGCAGCTTTCCTTTGGCGCCGTCCCGGCGAGGTAAGCCTCGCGGAATTTTTTAGGACAGGCAGTCGTGGCAAGGCATCCGGATTCGGGATCAATGATTGCCGTTTCAATGCCATCCGGTGGATTCAATGCCTTTGGTCCCGCCTGAGCATAGATTGACCGCATAAAGAGCGACCAGATGTGCAGCGCTCCTTTCGCTCCGGTTAAACCGGTGTCTCCCCCGGAATCATATCCCACCCACACGGCGCAGACCACATCGGAAGTATAGCCCACGAACCACGAGTCCCTGTTGCCATTAGTCGTTCCGGTTTTTCCCGCCGCCGGAAAGTTGATTCCTAATGCTTTGGCCTCTTTCGCCGTGCCACGCGTAAGCACTCCTTCCATTGCATACCCTGTCAGATAGGCCACGCGCGGATCCAGTGCTTGTTTTTGGTGAACCTTCCTAGTGATGATGTTATCTCCATCTGCCGTGGTTACGGCAAAGAGAAAAAAAGGTTCAAAGCGGATACCGCCGGAGGCGATGGTCGCATAAGCATAGGCAAGTTCCCGGGGCGTAACTTCAAAACTACCCAACACCATCGAAGGAACAGGTAAAAGAGGGCTGGTAATACCGGCCAGACGGGCGGCCGTGAGTACTTCTGGGAAGCCGATATCATTAGCCAGACGGGTAGTGGCCGTGTTGACCGAATCCTCTATTGTCTTCCGAATCGTGATCTTTGCGTACTTCTTGTCTTCAAAATTCGCCGGGGTCCATATTCCCTCCGGGGTAGGTATTGATAGCGGCTCGCCGGACACCAGCGAAGACAGCGTCTTGTCTGACTTCCCCTGTGCTGTCTGAGCAAGAGCCGCCAGCAGGACGAAGGGCTTGAAGGCGCTCCCTGATTGACGTTTCGCGTCCACAGCCCTGTTGAAACGGCTTTGCCCGTAGTTCCGGCCGCCAATCATCGCCACCGTCGCTCCCGTTGACGGATCAACAGCAACCAGCTCTGCCTGCAGCGGTTCACCGGACGGCAGAGCCGTTTTCTCGATTGCCGCGATTCCCCTGGTCACCGCCTCCTGTGCTGCGGCCTGCAAAACAGGATCGAGAGTGGTATAGTAGCGGTATCCCGGCTGATAGAGCTTTTCGCTGCCCAGTTCCTCTCTGGTAATCCGCTGGATATAGTCGATGAAATAAGATGCCTGGCGGACAGGCGCTTTACCCGGACGTATCTGTCCCGGTGCATTAACTGCCCTCCGGAAGTCCTCCTGACCGATCATTTCCAAATGCTGCATTCTGGACAATACTGCATTGCGCCGTTCTTTTGCCGCCTCTCTGCTCCGGGCCAGATAATAACGGTTCGGAGAATGGATGATCCCGGCCAGCAGCGCCGCATCTTCCAGCAACAGGTCCTTGGCCCGCTTGGAAAAATAGAAATTCGCCGCCGCTTCAACGCCATAGATACCCTGGAAGCCATCCTGCCCCCAATATACTTTATTCAGATACATCTCTAATATCTGTTTTTTCGAGTAGCGCATCTCCAGAACAAGGGCCAGTTCCACTTCCCGTAGTTTGCGCAAAACGGTCTTCTCCGGAGAAAGAAAGAAATTTTTCGCCAGTTGTTGAGTGATCGTGGAGCCACCTTGAGCGAAACGCCGTGCCTTGATGTTGACAAACAATGCCCGCCCCATTGCCAGGAAATCAATGCCGATATGCGAATAAAAGCGTGCATCTTCCGCGGCAATTACGGCATTTTGCAGGTAAGGGGAAACATCGGCAAGAGCAACCGGATGGCGTGATTCCATCTTCGGCCCCGTAATGCGTCCAATCTCCTCCGGCTCCAGAATAATTGACTTCAGCTCGCTGCCGGCAGGGGAAATCAGCGACACAACACGGCCGTCGCGCACTACGATATCCACCGGACCGCTGGTGGGAGGTTGTTTTTCACCTCTATTATTACGGAGGAATACCCGGATATGCTGTTGCTCTGCGGAGAACGTCCCGGCAGTGGATGGCTTTCCCTTAACTTTCTTGTAAGAAAGCCTCTGGAGCCGCTCGACAAATTGAATATTTCCGAGGTGATCTCCCTTATGGATTTCAGCGGGACGTCCGTAAAAGATGGATGGTGTTTCACCGGCATGCCCGGCAATTCCCTTTCCGACTTCGACGTAGAGATAGCCGATGCGTGCCAGCATCAGAAACAGAGCGGCGGCAAGAAAAAAAAAGCTATACCGGCGAATCAACTGGTCCTCCATTCAACCTTCAAGGAAACCCCGTTTCATTTAGGTAGTATCTTTCCCCCTCAGTTATGCAGACCACATCATGCGTAATTAGTTCCTGCAACGCCTGGGGCCGATAGTCACGCAAACCAACATGAAAAAGCGAATTTTTTGTGTAAGGCAACTCGACCGCCGATGCCGGATCAAGCGCTTTTTTCTCCCGCAGATCGCGGATAATGACATCACTTGCCTTTTTCATTTTCCATCCATTGATGCGCAGCACGATAAAGAGTCCTCCGATCACGAAGAGAATAAACAGAATGGTCTTAATGGTTTCAGGCATTGCTTTCATCTCCTTTGGCTTCATTGGCGAAGCGTTTATGGTTCGCGATTTTTATACCACCAATCTGAAAAAGCGTTCCAGGGAATAGAGGCCGGATAGCAGAGGCAATACAGAAGTGTAATGTCTTCTCAGGTGTTTCCTGCCCCCAAACCGTATTTTTTTATTTTTTTATAAAGCAGGGTGCGGTGGATGCCCAGGATACGGGCAGCCCGGGCTTTGTTTTGATCAGATTCCTTCAGGGCCTGCCGTATGGCCTGAGCCTCGGCGTGGGCATGAACCTCCCGCATGGGAGCGTGCTTCTCGGGGGGTAGCATGTCTTGTCTGTGTTTCAGGTAAAAAGGCAGGTCTCTGTCCCGGATGACATTGCCTTCAAGAGAGGACAGGGTCCATTCCAGCACGTTGGACATCTCTCTTACATTGCCCGGCCAGCCATGTTCCAGCAGAATTTTTTGGGCGCTCTTGTCGAGGCGGATGTCGAACAGATCGGCTTCCTCCGAGAGTTTTCGCAGCAGGTGCATAAAAACAGGAATGATGTCTTCCCTGTGTTCGCGTATGGGCGGAATCGTGATGGGAAAAACATTCAACCGGTAAAAAAGATCATTGCGAAAGCGTCTGTCCTTGATCATGCTGTCCAGATTCTGATTGGTAGCCGCGATCAATCGAAAATTTGAACGAATCACGCGGGTTCCGCCTACGCGCTCGAATTCCTTTTCTTCCAGAACGCGCAGCAGTTTCGGCTGCATTGCCGCGGGCAGTTCTCCGATTTCATCGAGAAAGATTGTCCCCTGATGTGCCAGTTCAAACTTGCCGGGCTTTCCTTCCGCGTTTGCGCCCGTAAAAGCGCCTTTTTCATAACCGAACAGTTCCGACTCGAAAAGGTCCTTGGGGATGGTGGCACAATTGATGCGCACAAAGGGATATATTTTACGCTGGCTGGCTTGGTGGATGGCCTGCGCAAAAAGTTCTTTCCCTGTGCCGCTTTCACCGGAGATCAGCACGGGGAAATGACTCCCGGCGGCCTTCACGGCCTGCGCTTTCAGAGAGGTAATGGTGTCGCTCACGCCGATGATGCTGTCCAGGGTATAGCGCGTGGAGCGCAGGGCCAGCAGTTCGGCTTCATAAAGCTTGACTTTGGATTCGAGCAGGGAGAGTTCTCTGGCCAGTTTGCCCACGTCGCGCACATCCTTGAACAGGACCTGACCGAAGACGGCGATCACCTTGCCGTCTTTTTTAATGGGGATGCGGTGCACGACCATGTTCTGGCCTTTTATGCGCTGGCTGTCGCTGAATTCAGGTTTGCCCGATTGGGCTACAATATGCATGCGAGTGTTTTGAACCACCTCGGTGCAGTGCTTGCCGATCTGGGCAAGCGGATCTAAATTCAGATAAACGCCATAGGGCTTGTTGAAATGGGTAATGTAGCCTTTGTCATCGGTGACGAGGCTGCCGTAATGAATGCTTTCAAAAATCAACTCATACATTTCGAGCCGTTGCCGCAGCGCATCGATTTCCCGAATCTCGGCATTCACTCGGGTTTTTTTCGGTGGATCGTTTTCAGACAACAAATTCTTACATTTTTTCATGCTGACTCCGTAGCATTGCGGATACATGTATAACAGATGATACATATTTTGATTTTTTTTATACCATCTGCAGCTGTTTGTCGAGAAAAAATATCACAAATTATAGACTACATAAGTAGCTGATATTAATTTGTAAATAATTTTATTTTCGGTTTTAACCTTCCCGATGACGGCAATGGTTCCATTTTTGCAAAAGATGATGCGTCACTGCATGGTCGAAAAACCTTTACCGTTCTTTCATTCGTGGCTTTTATTTAGGTACAGAAATATCAACGCGACAAAGTTGTTCCATTGCCGACTGTATTATAACAACCTGAGAAAAGAGCGCCCTTATGAATCAAGAATACTCCAAAGTCATTCAACCCATGCTGCCGCAACTCTCCAAACATGCAAAAAAAGGCAAAGTCGTTTCAGCCGAGGAGGCTGTGCGCATCATCCGCAGCGGTGACACGATCGCCACGGACGGATTTGTCGGAGCCTGTTTTGCCGAAGAGATCGCCATCGCCCTGGAAAAGCATTTTCTTGCCACAGGTTCGCCTCGAAATCTAACCCTTGTTTATGCCGCCGGTCAGGGCGACGGAAAAGACAGAGGCTTGAACCATCTCGGGCACGAAGGCCTGATAGGAACCGTCATCGGCGGCCATATCGGTCTGGCGCCGAAACTACAGCGCTTGATCCGGGAAAATCTCATCTTCGGCTACAATATGCCCCAGGGGGTCGTTACTCATCTCTTCCGGGATATCGCCGCCGGCAAGCCGGGAACCATCACGCGAGTGGGGCTGGGAACATTCATCGATCCCCGTAATGACGGCGGAAAGCTCAATCAAAAAACATTTACGGAAGGAAAGGACATCATTGAATTGATACAGATCGGCGGCCAGGAGTATCTATTCTACAAGGCCTTTCCTATCCATGTCGCCATTATCCGGGGAACAACGGCGGACACAGACGGAAATGTTTCCATGGAAAAAGAGCCCCTGACGCTGGAAGCCCTGGCTATGGCCATGGCGGCAAAAAATTCCGGCGGCTTCGTTATCGTTCAGGTGGAGCGAATTGCGGACAGGGGAACACTCAACAGCCGCCAGGTGAAGATTCCGGGGATTCTGGTGGATTGCATCGTTTTGGCACCGCCCGAGCACCACTGGCAGACCTTTGCCGAACAATACAATCCTTCCTTCAGCGGAGAAGTCAAAATCCCCATGCAGTCTATTGCGCCCATGGAACTGGGTCCCAGAAAAATTATCGCCCGCCGGGCGGCTTTCGAGCTCAAGCCCAACAGTGTCGTCAATCTCGGCATTGGTATGCCGGAAGGCGTGGCCAGTGTGGCCAATGAAGAGAAGGTCATCGAATACTTGACCCTGACGACGGAGCCGGGTACAATCGGCGGCATGCCCAACGGGGGGCTGAACTTCGGCACGGCGACAAATATGGACTGCCTGATTGATCAGCCCTATCAGTTCGATTTCTATGACGGAGGCGGCCTGGATACCGCCTTTCTCGGCGCGGCGGAGGTGGATGAGGAGGGCAATGTCAATGTCAGCAAGTTCGGCCCGAGGTTCGTCGGCCCCGGCGGATTCATCAACATCAGCCAGAGCGCCAAAAAAGTTGTGTTCGTCGGAACCTTGACGGCCGGAAATCTGCAAGTATCCATAACCAATGGAATGCTCTCCATAGATCAGGAGGGGAAAGAAAGGAAATTCATCAAACAGGTCGAGCAAAAAACCTTCAGCGGACAATATGCGGCCCATAATCATAAGCCCGTTCTCTATGTTACGGAGCGGTGTGTCTTCAGCCTGACACCAGAGGGAATGGAATTGGTCGAGATTGCCCCGGGCGTGGACCTGCAAAAGGATATCCTCGACCAGATGGCTTTCCGGCCCATAATCAAGGGAACGCCGAAACTGATGGATGCACGGATATTCAGGGTCGAGTCCATGGATTTGCAGGAGGAGCTGTTGAGAAACACTTGAGAAAATAATTGATTTGCAATCCGGAGAAAATTGGAAGATGATAACAGAAGGCCGAAACACTATGTCAGAAGGATTTTCAACGGGTTACGATACTTTCCTTATTAATTTTGGGAAGAATTGTCGTGTAAACAGTAATCTGAGTCACTAAAGAAAGAAGGAGGAAGGAATGAAAAGCAGAAGATTAGGTCTTATCGTTGTATTGATGATGTTGTGTTTTTTCGTATTGGCCGGGATCAGCTACGCGGCTGAGCTGCCCACCGTAAGATGGACCATGCAGACTACCTGGTCCAAGGGCTGGTTGATTCATGAAATGGCCGAAGATTTTGCCAAACGTGTCAGTGACATGAGCGGCGGCAAATTCGTGATCAAAGTTCTTCCCGCCGGCGCCGTTGTCGGAGCCATGGAAAACATGGATGCAACTAACAAGGGCACGCTTGACGGTTGGCACAGCTGGACCGGTTATTGGCAGGGCAAGCATCCGTCGGCTAATTTCTTTGCTTCCATTCCCATGCATCTGGAACCGACCATGTACGTCATGTGGATGTATTACGGCGGCGGCAAGGAACTGATGCAGGAAATGTATGATGAAATGAAAATGAACGTCATCGTTATTCCCGGCGGCTTGACGCATCCGGAAATCCTGGCCATGTCCAACAAACCCCTGAAGAATGTCAAAGACTTTAAAGGCCTGAAATACAGAACCCCGGGCTGGTGGGCGGAAATTCTTAAAGCCAACGGCGTCGCCGTGACGATGCTGCCCGGCACCGAACTGTATCCCGCTTTGCAGAAAGGCATTATCGATGCCACCGAGTTTTCCTCGCCGATCGTCAACTGGCAGCAGGGGTTCCATGAAGTCACCAAATACGTTGCCGGCCCCGGCATGCATCAGCCGACCTGTTATTTTGAACTGGGTTTCAATAAAGACAAATATAATGCGCTGCCCCCCGAATACAAAGCCATGATTCAGAACGCCGCAATGGCCATGACGATTCAGAAATGGTCCGAGGATGTCATCAAAGGTATCGATGTCCTGGATAAGTATAAAAAGATGGGCAAAACTTTAACCCGTGTTGACGACGCCTCGCAAAGAGAGTTTCGCAAACAGGCCTGGGCTTTTATTGATAAGGAAGTGAAGAAGATCAACAGGCCTCATACCACAAAAACATGGGCTTCCGCACAAAAATTCTGGACCCAATTTTCGGACTACGAGTATTTCATGGTGCCCGTACGCAAGTAAGTTTGTTTTCTCTGCCTGATGTCGTTTTTTAGGTCGCACAGTCCGGCCTGAGCCTTTTGCTCAAGCCGGACTCGCGGTCGGAGAAGGCCGGGGCACTGTCCAAGAGACAAGAAATCTAGGAGTGATGTTTATGAAAACCGTTATTGCTATCATGAGGGTTATCAATGTCGTCAATGCGAAAATAGCCAGGGTTGTCTCTTTTTGTATGCCTTTGTTTATTCTTTCGCTGGTCTATGAAGTCTTCGCGCGCTATGTCTTCGGCGCGCCGACCATCTGGAGCTTTGATGTAACTTATTTTCTCTGCAGCCTGTCCATGATGCTGACGATGGCTTACACCTGGCAGATGGGCGGCCATGTCGGCGTGGATATTTTTCTAAAAAAGTTGCCGGTTAAAGTACAGGCGGCCTGGCTGAGCATTTGTCTGGTTTTCCTGTTCTTTGTGAGCTGGCTGATGATTGTCTGGGTAATGTTTTCCGATGTGATTAATGCCTGGACAATATTGGAACATTCCACCATCGGTTTTTTGCCCCCCATCTATCCCTTCAAAACATGGATCCTGATCGGCACCATTATGCTGGTGTTTCAGGGCTTCAATGTTTTAGTCAAGGAACTGTACATTCTGGTTACGGGGAAGGAGCTGATCATATGAGCATTGAATTAATCACTTTTTTAATGTTGTCCATTTTAATCGGAATCATCATGCTGGGTTTCCCGATCGGCTTTTCCATGGCCGGCGTCGCGACTTTTTTCGGCATCGCTTTCATCGGGCCGGAGGTCAGCAATCTATTCATGCTGCGCATGTATTATTACCTTTCCGATTATACCCTGATTGCCATTCCGCTGTTTATTTTTCTGGGGGTGGTCATAGAAAAATCGGGAATTGCCACCAGGCTCTTTGACGCCATGTACGCCATTTTGGGTGGATTGCGGGGCGGCCTCGCCATGGCGACCATTGTAGCCAGCACAGTTTTTGCGGCAGCAACCGGCGTTGTCGGGGCCACCGTCACCACGATGGGCATCATTGCGCTGCCGGCGATGTTGAAATATAAATACGACAAGGCTCTGGCCACCGGCGCG
This sequence comes from uncultured Smithella sp., assembly GCA_964469905.1. GTDB lineage: Bacteria > Desulfobacterota > Syntrophia > Syntrophales > Smithellaceae > MVRV01. The sequence continues at coordinate 2,383 of CAYXZW010000066.1, read as the reverse complement.
ATCTGCGCGGGCGGCGCTTTAGGTATTTTGATTCCGCCCAGCATCATGATCCTGGTCTATGCGCCCACAGCCAACGTGTCGGTCGGCGCTATGCTGATCGGCTGTTTCCTGCCGGGCTTTATTCTGTCGGGGTTGTATCTGCTTTACACCGGCTATCAGTGTTATATGCATCCCGAGAAGGGGCCGGCTATTGAATTAGAGCACCGGGTGACGATTTCGGTGAAGATGAAGATGCTGGTGACGTCGGTATTGCCCGTGTGTATCTTGATTCTGGCCGTTTTGGGCACCATCTTCTTCGGCCTGGCTGCGCCGACGGAAGCCGCCGCCTTTGGCGCCTTTTGCGCCGTCATTCTCGCCGCCTGCTATAGAAAACTGACCTGGCAGGTCATCAAGGATGCGTCAATCGCCACCACCAAAGTATCCGCCATGGTTTATATGGTCGTCATCGGCTCCTCGTTTTTCACGAGCGTTTTCATGCGGCTGGGCTGCGGCGACTTTGTCGATGAACTGGTGATGGGCTTGCCTTTCGGCAGGTGGGGCGCCCTGATTCTCATGTGGATCATCATCATTATCATGGGCTGCTTCCTCGACTGGATCGGCATTGTGATGATTGTCGTTCCGATCTTCTCACCCATTGTTGTGAAGCTGGGCTTTGACCCCATCTGGTTTGCCCTGATGAATATGGTCGTGCTGCAGACCTCGTTTTTAACGCCACCTTTTGCCTATACGATTTTCTATCTCAAGGGAGTGGCGCCTCCGGAGGTGACGCTAAACGACATTTACAGGGGTGTTGTTCCCTTTATTCTGCTGATGCTCGTGGCCGTGGCCTTATTTGCCATCTTCCCCGAAATCTTAATGTGGCCGGTAAGAATGGCCGGTCTTGCGGGTGGTTAAGGAGAGAAGAATTTTAGTTAAGCCCGGTGAGTTGAACTTAAACCCGGGCTGCATGTTTGTTCGATGTACAAAGGAGATAAGCATGGGATTCATGGATAAAGTGAAAGGATTTTTTAAAAGTGACGATACGGAGAACTCCGCCAAACTGCTGCTGATCGTTACGAAAATGATTGCCGACCCGGCAAGCGGAGGCGTGAAGGGACTGATCAAGTTATTTCAGGACAAAGGCGCGGGTGAACAGATTGCATCGTGGGTCAGCACCGACGCCAACCTGCCGATTTCCGCCGACCAGATTCAGAAAGTGTTCGGCGGCGGACAACTTGTACAGGATATCGCCAGTGCGCTGGGGATCTCTGAAAACGAGGCGGCAGGCAAATTGGCGGACATGCTGCCCGATGTGATCGATAAGCTGACCATGTATGGACAAATACCCGAAGGCGAGTTGCTGGAGCAGCGATTGAGCATAGTGAAAGGCGACGCCGCCTGGTGATGGTGGAGCCGCAGGCGCATGGTATTTCGCAAAGCTTTGGGCTAACCGGGATTGAGACGACTTCTTCAGTCGTTTCAATCCCGACCAAACCGAACAGATCGCCGGAATCAATTCACGAGCAGGAATATCAAGGATATCGACTACTTTCCCGTTTATGAGTTTTCATAAGTCATTGACCTGCTACTGAAATTAATTTTATTTCTTTCCAATGTTCCGGCACTATTCCCAGCCGAGCAGATCGTATCCTTTATCCCGCAGACAACGGTTGACAAAGGCCTTATAAACAGGGCTGGGTTGAGAAGCCTTGTAGATTCCACGCACCAGTCCGCTGGTGGCACCGGCCACTCCTCCCGTAAGAGCACCACGGCCTATATTACCGGTTACCGCTCCTACTGCCCCGCCCACAATAGCGCCCCCGGCACCGCCCACAATCGTCCCGCCGACAACCTTCGCCCCCGGATTGGACTGAATATAAGATTCGGCCAGGCGCGAACACTCCTCTATATCGCTTTGTGCTTTGGACTCTCCTACATTCTTCAAATGCCAGTTCGGATAGAGCACGGGACTCTGCGCAGCACATCCGGCCAGAAACAGAATAATTACCGCCATTAGTATTTTTTTCATAAAATTTCCTTCTTCGTTTGGCGATGATTATAGCCGGAAGTTAAAGTAAAATAAACACTTTTCCTGTCCGATTAAATGATGGCCGGTCAAAGCAATTTCGCCTTTACAAAAGCCCCCGATCCTGATTAAAGTCTCATATAAATACACAGGAGGTCATTGTGGCTGACACAAAATTACCGCAATATGATTACGATATAATTATTATCGGCGGTGGACCGGCCGGTTTCACTGCCGGCATTTATGCCGCCCGGGCCGGGCTCAAAACACTGCTGCTGGAAGGTGCGTCCACCGTCAGTCAGATAACTATCACCGATCTGATTGAAAACTATCCGGGAATACCTGATGGCATCAACGGCCTTGATCTCATGCAGCTTT
>CAYXZW010000065.1:0-14329 GCA_964469905.1 uncultured Smithella sp. | reverse complement strand
AGCCTCTCCACCGGACAAGGTTACTATCTCCGTGGGCGGGATGACCTGTGCCGCCTGTGTGCGGCGCGTGGAAAATGCTCTCAAAGAAGTCGCAGGCGTACAGGATGCCAGCGTAAATATGGCCACCGCCCGGGCGACAATAAATCATGCTGACAAGTGGGCAGGACTTGCAGCCCTGGAAAAAGCCATTGTCGATCAGGGTTATCAATATTTGGGGGAAATAAAAGATTCCCTACCGGACCCGGCCGAATCTGCCCGGGTCAACGAACTTGCGGAATTGAAGTTAAAAGTAACCTTCGGCGCTATCCTGAGTATCATTATCTTTTTTGGTTCCATGCAGCACTGGTTTGTCTTTTTGCAGGGGATTCCCCGGCAAACCATGCTTTATGCCATGTTTTTGTTGACTGCTCCGGCTGTCTTCTGGGTTGGCAGCCGGTTTTTTGTCGGGGCAGTGAAAGCGGCGCGGCAAAAAACGTCGGACATGAATACGCTGGTTGCCGTAGGTGCTTTGTCGGCTTATCTGTATTCCGCCGCCGCAACGTTCTTTCCTCATGTTTTCATGACGGCCGGTGTCCTGCCCCATGTCTATTATGATGGTGCAGCCATGATAATCACCCTTATTCTGGTCGGTAGATTGCTGGAGGCAAAAGCCAAGGGCAAGACATCGAACGCAATCAAGGAGCTCCTGGGTTTGAAGCCGCAAACAGCCCATTTGTTGCGTAACGGGAGTTCCAGAGACATAGCTGTGGAAGAAGTCAGCGTGGATGATATCCTGCTGGTTAAGCCCGGTGAAAGAATTCCGGTGGACGGTGTTATTCTCACCGGTGAATCCACCGTTGATGAATCGATGTTGACCGGCGAGAGCATGCCGGTAGCCAAAGAAGCCTCGCAAAAGGTTTTTGCCGCGACGATGAATAAAATGGGCAGCTTTACCTTTCGGGCCACAGGTGTGGGAGCACAAACAGCTCTGGCCCAAATTATCCGCCTGGTCGAAGAAGCACAGGGCTCCAAGGCTCCGATTCAGCGGCTCGCAGATCGGGTCGCATCCGTTTTTGTTCCGGTGGTTTTTGCGATTGCCCTTGTTACTTTTGCCGTCTGGTATTTCGTTCCTGCCCAGAGCAATTTCAGTCGTGCCTTGATTAACTTTGTTTCAGTACTGGTGATTGCCTGCCCGTGCGCACTGGGGCTGGCGACGCCAACGGCGATTATGGTGGGCACAGGTCTGGGAGCGCAAAACGGTATCTTAATCAAAGGCGGCGAGGCGCTGGAAAAGGTGCATAAGCTGACCGTCATCGTCTTCGACAAGACCGGGACACTGACTCGTGGTGAACCGGTGGTAACTGATATTATTGCGGGCAATGGTTTTACGGAAGGGCAGGTTCTGTCTATGGGGGCGGCTCTGGAGGCAACTTCGGAGCATCCGCTGGCTCAGGCCGTTTTAAAACGGGCGCAGGAAAACAATATTAATATTGCCTCCACAGAAAAATTTTCCGCTCTTTCCGGCATGGGCGCAAAAGCATATCTGCAGGGAAAATTGTGTCTGATCGGCAACCGCCTGCTCATGCAAAAGGAAAATGTCTCTACTGGCGCACTCGCTGATGATGCCCAACGGCTTGCTCTGGCGGGCAAAACAGTTGTTTATGTGGCGTGCGAACAAGAAGTGTGCGGCTTGATTGCACTGGCCGATGTGCCCAAAGCTTCGGCCAGAAAAGCAATAGAGAATTTGCAGGGCAGGGGTTTGAAAGTGGCGATGGTGACGGGAGATAATATTGGTACCGCCCGGGCCATTGCTATGCAGTTAGGAATTGATCAGGTATTGGCTGAAGTTCTGCCGGGCAGCAAAGCCGAGGAAATAAGAAAACTGCAAAGTTCCGGAGAAGTTGTCGCCATGGTCGGCGACGGCATCAACGATGCGCCGGCGCTGGCGGCAGCCGATATCGGTATCGCCATTGGTGCAGGGACTGACGTGGCTATTGAAGCTTCCGACATTACCCTGATTCGCGATGATCTGATGGGCGTGCCGGAGGCGATAAGCCTGTCGCAGAGGACAATGCGGGTAATCAAACAGAATCTGTTCTGGGCATTTTTCTATAATGTGATTGGTATTCCCGTTGCCGCCGGTGCCTTGTATCCCTTCTTCGGAATCCTGCTCAATCCCGAATATGCCGCTGCGGCGATGGCCTTGAGTTCGGTTTCGGTAGTCAGCAATTCTTTGCGTCTGAAAAGGGTTTGGCAGAAACAGAGCAAATAGACCCTAAGTAAACAACTTTTTGAAAATTGCCGGAATTGGTGTCGCGAAGTGCAGGCCTTTCCCGGTGATGGGGTGGGAAAATTCCAGAACACCAGCGTGGAGCGCCAGGCGACGCAGCGGATCGGTGAGAGCGCCATATTTTTTATCCCCGGCGATGCTGTGCCCCATGTCTTGCAGATGAACCCGGATCTGATTTTTTCGGCCTGTTTCCAGTTCCACTTCCAGGAGCGAATAGTGTGCATTACTTTTCAAAACACGGTAGCGGGTAACTGCTTTTTGTCCGTCACCAGAAGTTCTGGAGGAATACATCTTCAGTGATTTATTTTCCTGAAGGTAGGAGACAATTTCACCGGCCTCTTTTTGGACATGTCCTTCGACTACCGCGTAGTAGAGCCTTTTCGTCACGGCGACGTCCCAATTGTCCTGCAATTTCTCCTGTGCTTCTTTGCTTTTGGCAAACATCATCACGCCCGAGGTATCGCGATCAAGGCGATGCACAATATACAACTGTGCCTGGGAATTGTTGCTTTTCACATAGCTTTTCAAAATACTGAAAGCCGTTTCCTCATTTTCTTTTGCGGTGGCAACCGAAAGAAGCCGCGCGGACTTCTCAATGACCAGAAGATGTTCATCTTCATAGAGCAGATTCATTTTCTTGAGCGTAACATCCTGTACCGCCTTTTTCTTCAGGACAAAGACTTCCATCCCCGGTACGAGCGGATAATCGAAACTGGTGACAATCCGGTTAGCAATCATTATCTGTTTTTGTTCCAGAAGCGACTTTACCGCTTTTCTGCTGCGCTCGGGAAATGAGGCATAGAGATATTCCAGAAGTTTGGCCTGCCGTGTGACGCACAGCGTTATTTGGTAAGAATCTTTTTTACTGCCGGCATTCATTTATTTAATCCAGCTTCTTGAGGACAGGATCGTCCGACAGAAATATATTGGTTGTTTCCGTTTCGTCATCATAAATAAGAACCGCCCGGCCTATTTCCAGTTGACGTTTTACCTGGTTGATGCTTGTTGCCCGGGATGCTTCCACTGCACCGTAATCTGTTCCGTTACGGGAGACAAATTCTTCAATAACTCCCTGCAAGGCATCATCACTTAGTTTATTTACCGGAATTATATGGATGGACATTAAATATGATTGAACTTTCATTATTCCACGCAATTCAGATGCGCGGCATTAGCATTATTGCTTTCTGTTGCCCACAAGGCTACGGCATATTGAAAATGGAAACACCTGCCGGTGGTTTAAATTGAAACATTTTATCGGAAAGGCCGGTGTTTGTAGAAATGTTGGAAAATTTCAAGGTAGTTGAGTTTCCCAGCGCGTCTTCAAAGCTGACCTGTAAAATAATAAAAGTGTTTTTATCAACAGTTATCGCAAAAGGATTAAGCCCGGGCGTCTTTTCCAGCGGGGTTAAAACAAGCAGATAATTACCTTGTTTATCCTGAGATTTAGGTTCGGCATATTTAATGATAAAATCATCTTTTAACTTACCCAGTCCGGATAGAAATTTAATTAATGTCCTGGATTTATAAATGTAATCTGCTTCCTGAGTATAGGCGACCTTTTCCTGAGGAAGATAAAGCCAGGCTTTCCGGGGATTGATGACCAGCTTCTTTTTTTTGGGCAGCGAATAGTCCCACAGCATATTCTTGGGATTTTTAAAAAAAACAGTTCCTTCTTCCCTGTCGGTCTTCTTTATCGATTGCATGGTTGTTTCCTGAATAAAGCCGGCTTTGAAATCTTGTGTTTTTTCGTATGTTTGCTGAAGTGCCGTGACAACTTCATCGGTCGTCACAAGCGCGGCGGCAAATGCGCTAAATGGCGCTAGCAGCGTGAATAACGCGATAAATATCAGGCGACTACCGGCAAGCATGATAACCTGCGAATTTCTTTTCCAAAATATTTTCATCATTTTTTCCCTATAAAAAATTAAAAAGAGAGGCGAAATTGGCACATTTTTTTCAAAGGAGTTTATATCCTTTATTGCGCATTGCGCTAAGTGGCCATGAATAAAAAGAATATTTGCAAGTTCCTGAAAATACTTGATATTGTTGGTGCTCAAAATTTATGCAATTTGGTGTAATGTCGTGTTAATTGCGCACTTGCGAAGATTATCAACAAGGTTATCCACAGGCCTTTCCACAGTGTTGTGGAATACAAATCCAAGTGCTTGTATCCAGAGGAAAAAAAGAAATTCACCCTTTTTTAGCTTTTTTCCCATTCTTGATTTTAATACGCCAGCCAAAGGGATCTTCTTTCAAGCCATACTGAATTTGCAGAATTTCATTAAATAATTTTTCAGCCAGCGGGCCCGTTTTACCGCCATTGATTAAATACTCTTTATTGCGGAAATAAAGCTGTCCGACCGGAGAAACTATTGCTGCCGTTCCCGAAGCAAAAGCCTCCGTGAGAGTGCCTTTTTCCGCTGCTTCTAACACTTCTTGAATGGCTATCTTTCTTTCGACAACCTTGGTTCCTAAATGGCCGGCCAGTTTAATAACCGAATCACGGGTAACTCCTGGTAAAATGGTTCCTTCCAGGGGTGGAGTAATGAGTTCGTTACCGAGGGCAAAAAAGATGTTGCTGGTACCCACCTCTTCCACGTATTTATTTTCCAGAGCATCTAGCCACAAAACCTGAGTATATCCCTTATTAGTGGCGATGCGGCTGGCATACAGGCTGGAGGCATAATTAATTGCTGCTTTGATATTACCGGTCCCACCGCGTGTTGCCCGCACATATTCCTCCGACACAAACATTTTTGTCGGGGAAAATCCCTGCGGATAATAAGCGCCCACCGGTCCCACCACAATAAAAAAGAGATATTCGCTGGCCGGATGCACACCCAGAGCTGCTTCCGTGGCGATCATGGTAGGGCGAATATACATTGATGTTCCGGCGCCGCGGGGAATCCAGTCTTGCTCCAGAATAACCAGTTTCTTTATGGCATCAAGAAATATTTCTTCGTCCATGGGCGGCATACACATTCTTTCTGCGGAAGCAGCCATTCTTTTGATATTTTCCATCGGGCGGAAAAGATAAATCTCATCGTTTTTGCCCCGATATGCTTTCAGGCCTTCGAAGATTTCCTGCCCGTAGTGCAGGCACATGGCTGTTGGATCTAATTGCAGCGGGCGGTAAGGTTCAATTACTGCATCATACCAGCCACGACCTTCCTTGTATTTGATATTAAAAAAATGGTCGGTGAATATCTTGCCAAAACCAAGCTGAGATTCGTCAGTTGGTTTCGCTTTTCTCTTTTTTTGTGGAGCTTTTTTAATTTTTATTTCCATAGATTCCTCTTTTCACTGAGTTGTCGGTGACATTACTCGATTTGTAATCTCGGTAAAGCCCGTTTTGTTTAAAAATTACGGCTATTCATATCATTAAATTAAACTGCGATCAAGACTTCGATATTGAATTGCTTCAGCCACGTGAGCCGATTTCACAGTTTCTTGATTTTCCATATCGGCAATGGTGCGGGCAACTTTCAAAATCCGATTCATGGCGCGGGCACTTAACCCTAATTTTTCAATGGCCATTTCCAAAAGCTTATGCGATTCTTCGTCAATCGAGCAATAAGTTTTAATCTGCTTTTCGGTCATCCGGGCATTGCAAAAGACTCCATTCCCTTCATAACGCCTTATCTGGCGCTCGCGTGCCTTGTTTACCCGTTCTTTGATTGTTGCTGAAGATTCCCCTGTCTCCTTGTCGGCCAGGGCGCGGTATTTAACGGAAGGCACCTCAATATGTAAATCAATTCGATCCAGAAGCGGTCCTGATATTTTGGCCTGATACTGACGGATTTGCTGAGGACTGCAGCGGCAAGTGCGGACTCTATCTCCGAAATATCCGCAAGGGCAGGGATTCATGGCCGCAATCAGCATAAACCTGGCGGGAAAAGATGCCGTGACCAGGGAGCGCGTAATCGTTATGTTGCCTTCTTCCAGAGGCTGTCTCAGAGCTTCCAGAGCATTTTTTTTAAATTCGGGAAGCTCATCTAAAAAAAGCACTCCTAAATGGGACAGACTGATCTCGCCGGGACGCGGTGTTTGTCCTCCGCCCACTAATCCGGCATCGGATATAGTGTGATGTGGTGCCCGGAAAGGCCGCACGGCAATCAAGTTTTGATTTTTGTCCAATGATCCGGCAACGGAAAAGACCTTTGTGACCTCAATAGCTTCGTCAAATGAAAGATCGGGTAAAATTGTCGGCATTCTCCTGGCCAACATGCTTTTCCCGGAACCTGGCGGGCCGATCATAATAACATTATGGCCGCCGGATGCCGCAATTTCCAGTGCACGGAGAGCTTGCCTTTGTCCTTTGATTTCATTAAAATCAATTTCATATTGGCGATGTTCCTGGAATATTCTGCTGATATCCAGCGCAAGCGGTTCCAGAATTTTCCGGTTGGCCAAAAAGTCGACCACATCCGGCAGGGTATTTACCCCGAAAACATCAATTCCCTCCACCATTGCTGCTTCGGGGGCGTTCACTGCCGGAACAAAAACTCTTCTGATGCCCAGCTCTTTTGCCTTCAGGGCGGCCGGTAAAACGCCTCTTACGCTTTTAATGCTGCCGTCAAGAGAAAGTTCCCCGAGAAAAAAACAATCATGCAACGAGTCTTCTTTTATTAATTCTTCAGCTGCCAGAATTCCAACGGCAATGGGCAGATCAAAACCGGTGCCTTCTTTCTTGATATCAGCGGGAGCAAGGTTGACCGTGACGTGGCTGCGGGGAAAACGGTAGCCGGAATTTTTTATTGCGGCTTTAATCCTGTCTCTGCTTTCTTTGACCGAAGCATCAGGTAGACCAACGGTGGAAAATTGAGGTAGTCCGGCCGATATGTCTATTTCCACGGAAATGGAATAAGCTTCCATGCCAATTATGCTCATGCCAAAAACTTTTATGAACACTCTTCGATTCTCCACCGGATATTTAATGCAAAAACACTAACTAATCATGCTGTTTATATCAAGAAATAAAATTTAATTTAATTTGTCCGACTTTCTTGACTCGCAATGATGCCTATGCTAGAGTCCGGCCAAATAATAATCCAAGGTTTTTAATATGCCGCCTTTGTTACGGTCTTTCATTGCAATGCTGGTGGCTTCCGCAAAATGTTATTAATTAAAAAATTACTAGGTTTCCTCCGGAATTCGCGAATTTTGACATAATTGTGATGGCGAATTCGTATTCAAACTCGTGGATAAGATGGAGCAACATGGCGGTTGGAATCATAGCGCTAATAATTAAAAGCCGCCGGCAAGATTATAATTGGTTGAGTTATCCTGTTTTTTTCTGTGAATAATGGCGGAAAAAGCTTAGTCCCTGCGGACGAAATACATTAATCCAGGATATTAATTCATAATGATTGAAAATGTTTACAAAATCAGAAGAGCATTTCTGATACCTTTGATTGCTATTGTGGTACTTTTATTGCTCCTCTTTTTGCTCAGTCTTTTTAGTCGCCAGAACTGGGAGATTATAGTTCTGGCAATTCTTTTTTTTGCCTCTCTTTTTGCTGGTTTGGACATGGTAAAGAAAGAAATAATTATTAATGATCAGGGATTGAAAATAAACAAGCTTTTTCGCTCCAAAGAATTCAGCTGGACCGAGATTACTCATCTGGGTGTTGTCGTTTTAAAGAAGAAAGTTTATTTCCTGTTAACGACAACTAAAGGTTTTTATATTTTTTCCAATCTTATAGAGAACCATGTTCTACTCGTGCGTTCACTTGCGGACAGGCTAGGTGAAGAAAAAGTGGAAGTAGAAGTCAAAAATTATCTGGATCATCCGCTGGAGAGGCTTGCGCTGATTGTGATGAGCTGGATTGCTGTCGGGATTATTGTCGCTACGATATTTTTAAGAGTATATGAAATTAAGATTTAATTAAAAGATCAATTTGTTGGGTACTTGGAATTCGTCAAGAGGGGAACTTTAAAATGCGGTCGAAGAAGCAAAATAACGAGGCTTTAGAAGTGAAGGAAACTCTTTGTCTGGCTGTAGAAGAAATATTAGAAAAAAAACTGGAAGATATTGCCACCGTTTTAGCAGCTTCAGGTGGCCGCAAAAGCACACTTTATGAAGAAGTAACGACCATGGTGGAAAAAGGTCTGTTCAAAATAGCGCTGCGCCGTTCCAATAATATAAAAAGCACGGCAGCTACTTTTCTCGGCATCAACCGCAATACATTTACGGATAAGATGGCCAAACTGGGTATTAATGGTGAGAAGGCCAAATAGAACGAATCGGGAAATATTATGGCCAGAGATGTGAAAAAAGCTGTAACTTTGCCGCAAAACATAACTAGTCTCTTGAAGAAAGGGGTTCGGATGACGAACCCTTTTTCTGTGGAAATTAGTGATGAAGTGAACCTGAAAAACATCGACGGTTCGTTAATAATTTATGGTGCGGCCAGAATTAGCGGTGAAAATACGTTAATTGCCGAAGATGTCAAGCTGGGTTATGAAGCTCCTGTTACCCTGATCAATTGTCAGTTGGGGAAGGCAGTGGAGTTAAAAGGCGGATATTTTACCGATTCCGTTTTTTTAGAGAAAGCTTCCATGGGAAGCAACGCGCAAATTCGCAGCGGCTGCCTTCTGGAAGAGGAAGCAGGGGGAAATCACACGGTTGGTCTGAAGCAAACAATACTCTTTCCGTATGTTACCCTCGGCAGCCTGATTAATTTTTGCGATTGTCTGATGGCAGGGGGTACCAGCCGGAAAAATCACAGCGAGGTAGGTAGTTCTTATATTCATTTTAATTACACTCCGGGCCAGGATAAAGCTACAGCTTCGCTCATCGGCGATGTGCCGCGTGGTGTTATGTTAAAAGAAAGGCCGATATTTTTAGGCGGTCAGGGTGGGATGGTAGGTCCCCGGCAGATAGATTACGGTACGGTAATTCCCGCCGGAATGATCTGCCGTAAAGACATAGCCCCGCACCGGACTATCTTGGCTTCCGCCGGTTCTTTCCTGCCAGGTGTTTATGGAAGTCTTCAACGGAAAATATATCTGAATGTTCTTTATATGGCTAATCTGCTGGCATTAAAGCAATGGTACATACATGTACGCCGTGATTTTTTGTGTAAACAAAAATATGGTATAGGTCTTTATGAGGCAGCGACTCTTGTTCTTGAAGGCGCTTTCGCCGAAAGGCGCAAGCAGATGGGTTTGTTTGTCTCAGCAATGGAAACTTCCCTTCTGGCATCCCAAGTCAGAAGGAAAAGGAGCTTGCCCGGTAATAGTGATTCAAAAAGAAGAGAGCTGTTGTCGATCTGGCCGCAAATAGAAGAACACCTGAGCACAAAAGCTGAAGAAGGGCTTGGTTTAAAAAAGAAGGAAGCATTTAAAAAAATAATTCAAAAAAAATCAGACTCCAATAATTCTTATCTGGAAGCAATAAAATCTCTCGCACCGGATCAGGCCGCGATCGGTTCCGACTGGCTCAATGAGGTTATAAACGGCATTGCCGGATATTGCTTCTCCAAGATGGATGCTCATCGCTAGATGGCAAACCGGGATATTTATAAAATGATTAATATGCTGAAAAAAGCAGGTCGTTTTCTGGGGCAGTGCAAGATATTCGTGGGCCGGCATCCGCGAGATATTTACGCCCCGGCGATTATCTTTTTCCCTCTGACGCTATGCCGGTTCAATTGCGGCTTTGCCGGCCTGATGACCATTGTTTCCGCAGCTAATATTTCTGCGCCCGCTTACGATCCGACGCTGGGCGGGGTCTTTGAAGTAATTCAAAATGCCAGTTTAAATAAAATTTTAAAAGGGCAGCTGGACGCTGAAAATTATTTGAATGGTTCGGAAAGCTTGAAGGCTTTGGAAATATCTGTTCAGGAATTGAAGCAGGAAGATGCGCAGGAATATTTCTTTTTTCGTGAGATGGCGACGAAAACGCTTGCCGGTCTCAATGATGAAATTAGAACATTTTTAAATGCAGAAGAAAAGATACTCGAAGATAGCGCTGATAAATTAAGTTCTCGGGAATTGGAAATTATCAGTAGCCGTATTGTTCTGCTCAAAGATATTCAATGGATTCTGGAAAAAGACATTTTAATGAACTTCGGCAAAATTCTTGATTTGTCCGGGGAAAAGATCGCGGCAGATATACGTCCTGCCGCTTTTAAAAAATATAGAAAAATTAATTTGTTGCTCAATGCAATAGACAGGCTGGAAGTGCGCGGCAGGGATTCCGCGGGGTTGCAGATATCTTTTGCTGTGGAAGGTGAAGAGAAAATTGAAAATGTCTTGTCCGATCTGAGGGAGAAAGGTTTATACGAAGATTATGATCGGCGGATTAAAGCGGGAGATACGTTAAATGGTTCTATTGGGTTTGCTCCCGGAATCTTAGTTGACGGCAAAGCAAGAATAAATATATCCTTTATCTACAAAACTTTTTCCATTGTCGGTGAGCTGGGGCGCAATGTGCAGGAATTGCGCCATATAATCAGGAATGATCGGATACTTCTGCTTTTTGCACAATGTAATGTTGTTTGTGAAACAGCAATTACCCATACGCGCTGGGCTTCTGTCGGCTCCATAACAGAAGAAAATTGTCATCCCGTTAATAATTACAAGTGCTCACAGGAAGTTCAGACTTTTCCTTTTTATCCGGGAGCGTCAGCCGCTATCAATGTTGTTTTAAATGGTGATATTGATAACTATTCTATGTTGCTCCCGGAGCTGGAAGCAAATAGCGATCTAATTGCACCAGAAGTCACAACAGATACAAAAATTATTCCGCTGCAAATCGAGAAATATTTGGCAGCAGGCAATAATCTGGCTTGCGCTTTTCGTCTGGCCGTAAACGACTTTGAAGGTTCACATGCCATCGTCATGACCTGTGATCTGGAACCGGGTAAAATATTTTCGGCACTCAAAGGCAGCGGTCAATCGATTTATGTGGGAATAAGTAAAGATCAATACATGTTGTCTTCGGAACTTTATGGCCTGATCGAAGTGATGCCTGATTTTATCAAAATGAACGGTGATGCCGATGAGATCAGTAAAAACAATCCGGCCGGCCAGATTTTCATTTTGGATCAAAATTCCCAGGGTGGATTGTCCGGGGTTAAAGCATATTCTTATAATGGCACAGAACTTGAGTTGACTCTGCGTGATGTGCAGACAGCGCAAATTACGACGCGGGATATTGACAGGGGAGATTATCCTCATTTCTTCCTTAAAGAAATTTCAGAGGCAGCCCTTTCCGTAAAAAGAACATTACGGGGCAAATACCGCATTGCCGTTCCCGACAATTCGTTGCCGCAGGTAATCTTTAATTTGGGAGATGATGTTATCCCCCCGGCTCTCCGCAAAGGCTTCCGTGACGGGGCAATCAAAAAAATAATGATTATCGGACACGGAACGGCGGCTGTTGCCGGAATGGCCGTGGCCGACGCCTTCGAGCGGTATTTGAAAGGCAGAGAAATAAATGTAATAGCCAGGGTGGCTTCGGAATTAAGCGGTTTTTTGTTGAAAGACGATCTTGCCGATACACTGGTAATTCCCATTACTCAATCGGGAACAACGACCGATACAAATCGCGCTGTAGCGATGGCGAAGGAACGCGGTGCCTTTATTATCTCTATAGTTAACAGAAGACAATCGGATATTACCGCAAAATCACATGGTGTCTTTTATACAAGTGACGGGCGCGATATTGAAATGTCGGTGGCTTCCACGAAAGCTTTTTATTCTCAGATTATTGCCGGCCAGATTCTGGCTCTTTATTTTGCCAAGCTTTCTGGCGCCCGAACCGATGATTATATTGCCGAGCAGTTGCATAATCTGGAAACTGCGCCGCAATTGATGACAGAGGTGTTTTCCGGCAGGGAAAATATTGCTGCGTCGGTGAAGAAAACATTTGATAAGAAATTCTGGGCCATAGTGGGAAGCGGACCAAATAAGGCGGCAGCGGACGAAATCCGGATCAAACTTTCCGAACTCTGCTATAAAACAATTTCTTCCGATATCGTGGAAAACAAGAAGCATATTGATCTATCGGCAGAACCGCTGATTTTGGTTTGTGCCGCCGGTAACCCCGAAGCTGTTTTGGAAGATATTGCCAAAGATGTAGCAATATTTAAAGCCCATAAGGCTGCCATTGTTGTTTTTGCCGAGGAAGGTGATGACCGTTTCGACAAAGTTGCCGATGCCGTAATTTCTCTGCCCTCCTGCGCGATGCCGCTGCCGGTTATTCTCAATACAATGGCCGGTCATTTGTGGGGATATTATGCAGCCTGCGCTATTAACGATGAGGCGCTCTTTTTCAGAAAATTTCGTAACAGCTTGAATCTCGCCATGGCTGAACAGATTAAAATGAATTATTCGCTTTACGATAAAATCGCAGATGTTCACTTCCGCCGTCTGCTCAATGATTTTTATTCATCATTTAATGCCCAGCGCAATAGCGGTTCTTTTAATTTGCTCAGTGTTAAAACAATTTCCGATCTGGTGCTTTTGCTCAAGTATGCGGCAGGTAAATTGCCGTTGGAGGATTTCCGCAATGAGTTCAAGGGTGATGAAGGATTGGATTCCCCGCTGGATATTCTGGATATAACGCTGGGGCGTGCCATTGACGAACTTACCCGGCCGATTGACGCTATTCGCCATCAGGCCAAAACTGTTACTGTGGGCACGAGCCGCAAAGAAAAAATTCCGCACGGAATTGTGTTCGATCTTCTCGAAGAGCTGCAATATTCACCGGGCGATTTAACATACAAAAATATTTTGCTGCTGCGCAGGATGCAGCCGGCCCTTGCCGCAGTGCGCGGATATACTGTTTACGGGATTGATAACCTTGATGCCGAAGGGAATCCGGACGAAAAAACGACTGTAGCAGTAAGGAAGAAGGGCGGGGTAGCGCTCGGAATGGCGTCACGCACGGAAACTTCTTCGCCGCTTATGGGCACGAAAAGAACCATTGTCAGCACCGGCCATGTTTATATCGGCCGGGGCAAATCGGATGGGGCTTCTATTGCCGTTTTACCTTTGCTGGGGGAAAATAATTTTGTCGCCGGCCTGCTCTTGATTCATGTTGATTATAATGAATGTCTGTCGGTAAAGGAAAAGAAAGAAGTTATGGGATATCGTTACAATGATATCCTTAATCTGGTTAACGAATATAATGTTGTCTGGAATGATCAATATCTGGAAAAAATACAGATCAGTGATCTGTTGAGCGAGTCCGTGGAAGATTTGGCGCGCCGTATTAAACAATGGGCAGTGGAAGTGAGGGAGTAATTATGAAAACAAAATTTATTTTTGTTACCGGGGGAGTTCTCTCCTCATTGGGCAAAGGCCTGGCGGCGGCATCGATATCGGCGCTGTTGGAGTGCCGGGGACTGAAAGTAACCAATCAGAAGCTGGATCCGTACATCAATGTTGATCCCGGGACAATGAGCCCCTTTCAGCACGGTGAAGTATTTGTTACCGATGATGGTGCGGAGACGGATCTTGATCTGGGGCATTATGAGCGGTTTACATCTACCCGCATGGGTAAAGGCAATAACCTGACCACCGGGCAGGTTTATTTTTCCGTGATAACCAAGGAGAGACATGGTGATTATTTAGGTAAGACTGTTCAGGTTATCCCTCATATAACCAATGAGATCAAAGATTACATTCGGAATACAGCCGCAGGTTTTGATGTGGCTATTGTGGAAATCGGTGGAACGGTCGGCGATATTGAAAGCCTGCCTTTTCTGGAAGCAATTCGTCAGTTCCGTAATGAAGCAGGAAAACAAAATGCTATTTTTATTCATTTAACCTGGGTACCTTTTATTAAAACGGCAGGCGAGGTTAAAACCAAGCCCACGCAGCATAGTGTTAAAGCGCTGCGCGAAATCGGCATTCAGCCGGACATTCTTCTGTGCCGCACGGAAAACTATTTGTCCGAAGATATTAAATCCAAGATCGCTCTTTTCTGTAATGTTGAAGTCAACTCCGTTTTCACAGCCAAGGATGTCAGTTGTATTTATGAAGTTCCATTAATTTATCACCGCGAAGGTCTGGATGCCAAGATAGTTGACCTGCTCAATATCT
>CAYXZW010000064.1:0-14341 GCA_964469905.1 uncultured Smithella sp. | reverse complement strand
CCGCTCCTTGATGCACAAAACGTGTATAAGGAGCTTCGTTAATGGTTCAAAGCCGGATTCTTGTAGATTCCAACGCTTATTTTCGATTGGCGCAAAGCATTCATCCGCTTTTAAACGTGGAATTCGGAGACAAGCGCTATTGTCTGTATTGCCTCAAAGAGCTTCAAGATGAATATAATAGAAGCTCTCGTTTGAAGAATGACTTTTCATGGGTGAATGATCCGGACTACGTCAAGAATCGTTCTCATTTATTAAAGGTAACGCGAGAAGAAAAGTTGGAAATCAGGCGCGCCTATGACTTCATTCTCGACTATGTGCGCAACATGCATCCTGGTGTATCAAAGGTTGATGTTCTCTGCCTTGCTCATGCTGAGCAACTCTGCATTCCAGTGGTTACAGACGATGCGGAAATGAGTGTAGCTTCAGGAGCGTACAACATCAAGACATTGAAGACGCTCGAACTTCTCAAACTGATGCTGGACTGTCGCCATATTGACATTAAAAAAGTGAAAGAGATTGCCGCCTACTGGATTTATCTCAACGACAAACCGAAAGATTTTGGAGTCGATTATAAAAAGCTCTTTGGTGAATTACCGCCGAAATAGTCGTTCTCGCTATCTTGATAGCGATCTTATAATACCCTGTGGGTGGCAAGCTTTCCTGTTCTATTTTTCCGGTGTTGCCCAGACAATGTGATTACGATTAATAATGACCACTTTGTCTTTTGACCCGGTCATCGAAGCATCGTAGATGGTTAGAAAAGGCTCTGCTTCCTGAGAATTGAGATAATCGGATAACCTGTTGTACTTGCGAATATTCAAGCTGCCCTTGACAATTGTTCCGCCGGATAGGCAAACCGCCAATTTAGTCTTATTCGATGCGTTGATCATTTTCCCCTCCTGTATTTTTTATAAAATTTAGTGGCAAAAAAATGATACTCTTTCTGGTTTTGTGTGTTGGGCTTTATCCGTATTTAAGGTTGTTATAAGCTCCGCTGCGCCGTCGCTCGTTCCCAATCCCGCCGGATAATGTTCAGCAGTTGCCTGGCCTCGGCTGATTCCAGAACAATGCCGTCAAAATCAGGCGGACACAGGAGCTTCTGCATCAGAAACCCGTCGCCGTCAAACCAGCGGGGCAGCGCACCGCCGAAAAAGTAGCCTCTGTCTCTGAGCGTTTGGACAGCCGATCCTACCCAGGGGGTGGTCAGATTAAGCCAGGCCTGGAGGACGAAGGCCTTTCGGGCAATGGCCTGCATCTCGATGTTATCGAAAGCAACGCTGAAATCCTCGCCGATCTCGTGCACCGCAAATCTGGCCACCTGGGCGAAATCAAAAAATTCCATTTCTATGCGAGAGGCCGCTCCCGCCGGCGCCTGGCCTGCGGAGGGCAAGATGTTCCGGGCAGCATCGATATGGGAATAAATCCAGCGCAGTTCCTGCTCATAGTGTGTCGGGAGGTAGATTCGATGGTGTTTTGGTTTGTAGGAGCGGAAGCAGGAAAGTGTGGCCACCCGGCCTTCGGCACTTTTTTCCTTCGCATAGGCGGCAGCGGGCATCAGGGCTATTTCCAGGGCTGCTTCCCGATACCGAAATCTTGCCACAGCCTTTTGCATGAAAACATGATTGCAGACCGCCTCGCCGAAGATCTCCTCAATATTTTCCTTCTGCGGCACGAATTGTTCGTAGGTATATTCGGACATCCGGGTATTGGCGCCGGTGTTGCGATATTCTTTCAGAACAAGGCCGACGCCGGATTCATAAAGGCCGGGGAACGGAGCCGAACGAAACAGATGGCTCACGCCGATGACTCTGCCTGCGGCTGTACGGGCCACGATGGAGTAGTATTGCCCGGTTGCATTGACATCGATAATAGCCTGGGGATCGTAAAAAAGGCGGACAGGATATCCTTCCCCATAAACAGACCGGAACAAATGCACAATTCCCTCGGCGTCTTCCGGCCGGAAACATCCTACTTCGAAATTCTCTATTGCCGTTTTCGGGTTATCCGGGCGATTGTCTTCCATGGGTTTGAATTCCTTTTCCTGTAAGGTGTTTATGTTTGTCAGTCTACTCCTTCCGCTGCAGGCGTGTCAAGGTCATGACAAGGGACAGAGAAAGGAGAATGAATCCGGCACTGACGTAAAATAGTATATCAAATCCGGCGCCAAACGCAATAATGATTCCACCCAGATAGGGCATGATGAAATAACCCGCATCCATTGCAAACATGGTCAGATTGGTGTTGAGGCCGCGCAGCGGCGGGGCAGACGCTGAAAAAAGCACAGCGGAAAGCAGAGGCAGAACAATACCCATACAAGTTCCGTACAATCCTGCCAGAAGGTAGAAGGACAGGCGTGTGCCGGCTTGAGGCAGCAATACGAGACACAGGATCAGGAACACGAGACCGGCCTGAAATACGTACAATTTGTTGGTCCGGTCAAATATCGTGCTGCCCAGGGCGCGCACAGCGATCATCGTGACCATGGATATGGTGAAAAAGGGACCCATGTCGCCGATAGCAGTCTGCAGGGAGAGGTCCTTCGTAAAGTAGAACACAGCGGCGTGAGCCAGGTAAAGAAGGAAGGCCGTGCCCAGCAGCAGCACTACGGATTGCTGCCGGAAATTCTCCCGGATTTCGTCCAGACGGGGACGACGCGCCAGGGCTGCGTCCATGCTGCCAAGAACATGCGCCAGACGCTTTTTTAAGGCGATAAGGAGAAGAAGCGACATCACCGAAAAGACGGAAACACCCGCATAGATAATCGCTTCACTGCGCACATGGGGAAGCAGGATTTCCGTGAAGGTCGGAATCACCGCGTAGGGAATCATCGTGGAGATGCTGACAATGCTGAATCCCTGCCCGCTTTTTTCTCTGGGAATGAACTGGACGATCAGGGAGATAACTGCCGAGGTGAGGAGAACGAAAGCGGCGCCGTGAACGATGCGCAGGAAGATCATCAGGGGCACGGTCAATACCCACAGGTACGAACAGGAAGCAATGATCATGAGGATAAGCGCGGCCATAAGGACGGCAACAGCATTGCGCGTGTGGATCAGGGGAATTACAAAAAGACGCAGTGCAAATGCCGCCATCGGTTCCAGGCCGACCAGAAAGCCGCGCCACGCCACCGGGATGCCGATGATGCCCAGATAATGATAGAAGCCGTAGAACACGGAGACGTTGGCAAAGGCCGCAACCAGGATCAGGCAAAGAGCAAGAAATTCGAAGGAGAACAGCTTGGGGGATTCGTTGGGGTCAGGCAAGGTTATTCTCTTTCAATGCAGAATTTTTTTCAGGGCGCCGACAAAGGCTTCCATGGCCTCCATCTGTGCCAGGGTGATGCGGATGTGATTAGGATAGCGGAAACCGGTCATGGGCCGGATCATTACCCCTTCGTGCATGAGCTGGCGATAGGCCAGAGTGTCGCTCCCCGGCAGCCGGGCAATGAGGAAATTCCCTTCTCCGACAATGAGGGGAAGCCCCATTGATGATAGTTCCGCACGGAGAAAGTCTTTGCTTTCCCTGATCAGATCGCGGGTCCGCCGGATATGGTTGGTGTCGTCGGAGAGCGCCGCACGGGCCGCTTCTTGGGCAATGCCGTTTACCGAGTAAACAACGCAGGTGCGGCGGATCATGTCGACGATATTCAGGTCGCCGGCAAGGTAGCCGATGCGCAAGCCTGCCAGCCCGTACATCTTGGAAAACGTCCGGAAAACAACGACATTAGGATATTGATCGAGAAGTGTCATCCCGTTGGGGAAATCCGCCGCCTCGACAAATTCAAAATAGGCCTCGTCGATAACCACGATTTGTTTTCCGTCCACGGCGTCAAGAAAATCCGTCAGGGTCTTCTGGGACCAGTAGGTTCCCGTGGGGTTGTTCGGATTGCAGACAAAAACGATCTTGGTATGATCATCAATGGCGGAGAGCATCGCCTGATCGTCAAATCCTTCATGGATCAGGGGAATAACCCGGGCCTCGATTCCGGAAAAAGTGGCCACCCACTCGTAAACGGCGAAGGTCTTGTCGGCGGTGATAATATTGTCCCCTTTTTCACAGAAGGCCTTGATGACAAAGGATATGACTTCATTGGCACCGTTGCCGACGAGGATCTGCTCGGGATCGATATTATGCAGTGCGGCAATTTCCCGGCGCAGCAAGTAAGAATCGCCGCTTGGATAAACCGCGCCTTTCGGGGGAGGAAACCGCCGGATCACTTCCTGGGCGGCGGGCGGCGGCCCCAGGGGATTTTCGTTGTTGTTGAGGCGAAAGAGCCGGGCGCAGCCATAGAGCTTCATTAGCTCCGCGTCGGGTTTGCTGGGTATATAGGGTTCAAATTCCCTGACACAGGCAGGGACAAGGATATCAAGATTTGGTTTCATTAGTATGCTCAAATATTACAATATCAGACTTTCCGGCAAAAGGCAGAATGATCCCCGGTTTAAACTGCTGGGCTATAAGCAGGGGGATAAGCTCCGCCTGCCAGGGAACACCCAGATCCAGCTCGAAATATAAATTAAGAAAACCGTCGTTGCGGAGATATCGGATGTGCCTTTCAATATTTGTCGAAAAATCATCCCCCGGCCAGAGGGGGCGCAGGGTAACTGCCTGCCTGTCCCGGTGAACATCCGCCGAAAAAAGCGAAGCGCCGGAACGCGTCTCGCCCATGTTCTGGACAATTCGGATTTCCCGGGCCAGGGCCAGCCGGCTGTATTCCCGCCGCAGATAATCATTGAGAGCACCTGTGGACCAGACCTCAAAACCGGGGTCTTCATGCAGCAGCCGGTAAAAGGAAAACTGATCAACAGGAATCTTGCCTTCTTCCGCATAACGGAGAGAACCGAGTTTCTCGAAATTGTTCTGGATCGAGGCGGGAAGCCCGGACAGACTGAGTAAACCCAGTGCTTTAGTACGCGCAATGCTGCTGATGCAGGCTGCCAGCAACATTTCACAGATTGTTCTTTCCTGCTCCGGCGCGAAACAATAAGGTCCAAAAAACTGGACGTTCTTTTCCGTACGAGAACAAAACACGCTGCCGCCAACGACTTCTTTCTTCTGGTTGAGCGCCACAATAGCGCTGAATTCGCCGGATGCAACCATGTCCACCAGCTTGCCGGGATAAGTAAAGAAAGACGGCCGTTGGGATAAGTCGTAGGATTGCGCGGTGAGGGTGGCAAATATTTTCAGCCGCTCGGCATCCGGTGCCTCTGTAGATATCTTGTCCGTCGATTGCGGCAGGGAAAGTGATTCCAAAGGTTCCGGGTAAGCCTTTTCCTTCGTAATTGTGAGGCAAACCCGGTTGTTTTTTTCCACGATGATATTGAGATGATCTACCGACCGGGAGGCGATCAGCAGACCCATAGCATCAAGATCGGGCTCGCGGTCAGGGGTGATGGTGGAAGCGATATTCAGGCCGCTTAAATTCATCTCCACAGCTGAAAAGCGGAAAAGGACGCGGGTATAATAAAACCCGTTAAAGCATTGTACTTCCAACTGTTTGCCCGGACAGACAAAATTGCTCAGGTACAAAAAAATCTCTTCTGTGGCCAGGCCCAGCCTCAGATATTCCTCCTTCTTCATCCCGAAGACAATTGCCGCCGATTCCACAAACGAAGTGACAACAGGCAGGTAAGTAGTGCGGGCGCTGATCCCCAGAGTCAATGTGCGGGTTTTATCTTCATCCATAACTAAATTCCTTTATATGTAGTGCATTTCCGGCAATGACTATAAAACAAAGCAGCCCCATAGTCAAAAGCATTTCCATCAGCTCATAAAGATTGGCCGGATATGACGAGAAAGCAGCAACGGCAAAAAGACAAGCAAGGTTATGATAACTAATCAGGATTTCTTTCCAAACAAGTTTTCTAATGAATTAATCAAATCGACCGATATATAAAGTAAAGAGAATTGCGAAAATAAAACATAATATGTGGGTAGAAAAAAAGGAAGCAGAGCTGAGCGCCATGAATAATGATTCTTTTAGACAAAAAATATGTGCGGCTAGAGTTGCCACCGATCAGATTCAAGCGTTAAATGCAGGAACAAAACTATGTGCAGCCAGGTTAATAATTGACCCGCGGGATGGAAACCTGAAGCTGGCTAATAACCCCGTATTGCTTATGACTGATATGATCAAGCGGAACTTTGACGGAAGTCTGCAGTTTGTCAATGAGTTGGAACGAGAATTGGCAACGGCAATAAATTATTGCGACGGATATATTTGGATAGAAAAAGAAAACGGAGATATAAAGGGAATCTAAGAATTAAATACGGATATTGGAGAAATGTTTTTCAAGGCCTTTTCATAATCTTCCGGTGTGTCTATGTCCAGTAATATGCCGGGATCGTTGCAATGAACATCCCTAGATTTTTCGGCATAGCGCGCCAGCAATGTACGCATGCCTCCCTCATCCGTAAATTCTAGAATTGGTCCGGAAAGTGCCAGGGAAATGAGCGGAGGATGCCCGTGCTTGCCCAGGTAAGCGGGCCGGCAGATATCGTTTCTCCCGGCTGAAAACGCGACGATCAGCGATTGCAGTGTGTCCGGCTGGACAAAGGGAATATCCGCCGGATGGAGAAAAAAAGCGAGGCCATGTCCGTGCAGATTACTAACGCCTGTTTGAATGGAGGAAAACATCCCTTTGTCGTAACGCTCATTTATCACCCATGTTACGCCGAGGCGCGTGAGCTCGGGTATTACCCGCTGTGCTTCATGGCCGCAAACCACTAAGATATTTTCGATACCTACACCCCGGTAAAGACTGATAATCCGCTCAATAAAATTATCCCGGCCCAACGGCAGCAGAGGCTTGAAATATCCCATGCGCGAAGAGCGTCCGGCGCAGAGAATCAATGCGGCAATGTCATTGCTCGTGATCATCCCTTGGACCCGATCCTTCTTTTTTCGCGGCCGTTCCTTACCGCAATCAGTTCGGCGGCAATGCTGACGGCAATCTCGGCAGGCGTGTGTGCGCCAATGTCCATGCCGATAGGGCTGTGAACAGCCGCCAGTTCTTCGCTGGTAAAGCCTTCGCTCTGCAAGGTCTGAAAAATAATTTCCCTTTTCCGGCGGCTGGCGATCATCCCGATATACCCCGCAGGAGTTTTGAGCGCATCTGATAACACGGATTGATCAAAGGCATGGCCGCGGGTGGCAATAACCACGAAAGCCTGCGCATTAACCGGCAAAGAGGAAAAACACTCTGCAAAAGAATTCAGGATGATGATTTCATCGGCCGTGGGGAAGCGCAAGGCATTGGCATATTCCCGCCGGTCATCGATCACGACTGTGCGAAACCCGGCAAAAGTGCAGATAGTGGCCAGTTCCTGTCCTACGTGGCCGGCCCCGCAGATGAAGACCGTTTCGGGAACATCTATCTGCTGGACAAAATAACGGGTATTATCATGCGCGATAAGCGTCGGTTCTTTTTTCCGATATTGGGCCAGGAGATTTTCCATGTCCCGGCCATCTGTGAACAAAGAACCTTTTTGGCAACTTGTTTCATCTATCAGGCCAATTCCTGTTTCCAGCAGGCCCGTTTTTTTCTCTATCCTGATTGATCGAAGCAGCCAGCAGGAGCTTCCTGTTTTTTCGTGCTGCAACAACGCTTCCATAACTTCCCGGCATATCGGTTTGTCAGCATCCAGATAGTCCACCAGAATTTCCACCTGTCCGCCGCAAATCATTCCGCCCTCGGAAGCTTCATTGTCGGTGAGCGAAAAAGTCCGGCAGGCGGGCCGGCGATTGCGGATTGCCGCTGCCGCCATTTCGAGCGTATTTGCTTCGAGCAGGCCACCGCCCACGGTTCCCAGTGTTTGGCCTTTTGCAGTCAAGACGATTGACGCTCCCGCCTCCCGCGGCCCCGAACCGGATCGCGCAATAACAGTTGCCAGGGCTATACTTTCCCGGCGCGCCAGGCATTCCCGGATATAGCGGTAAAGTTGGAGGGGATGACGCAATGAATCTGTCTGGTGCATGTTTATCGTTCCCGAAGTTTATTCGTTGAAAGACAAGTATCCTTGTGTTATAAAATTCGCGTATTTATAGCACATAACGAAGTGAAAATCACTTGTCCTTTGCTGACCACACTGCGGAGTTGAATTTTAACTGGGCCGCAAGAGAAGGAAACATGCTCAAGCCATATATACCAGGAATCGGTAAGGCCACTCCCCGGGCTGATGCGGCAACAAAAGTAACCGGCGCGGAAAAATATGCGGTGGATCATTACGGTGACGACCTTATCTGGGCCGGTGTGAAAAGGGCGGGGATTGCCCACGGACTGATCCGTGAGGTGAAGACGGCACAGGCCAAAAATCTGCCCGGTGTTATTGCTGTCCTCACGGGCCGCGATGTTCCCGGAACGAACCGCCAGGGAATCGTGCACAAGGATCAGCCGGTGATTGCTGCGGACAAAGTCCGCCACTGTGGAGATGCTGTGGCGCTGGTGCTGGCGGAAGATAAAGATACTCTGCAAAAGGCAATTACCTTAATCGAAGTTGATTATGAGCCGTTGCCCGGAATCTTCGGGGTTGACGATGCCCTGCAGCCCGATGCTCCCGTGATTCATGAAGAGCATGACACCGGAAATATCCTGCTGAAAGCAACAGTCGCCTCCGGTGATGCGCGGGCTGCAATGTCGGGCTGTGATGTTGTCCTGGAAGAAACGTTTAGCGTTCCCGTTCAAGCTCATGCTTTCATCGAAACGGAAAATGGTGTGGCCTGGCAGACGCCGGACGGAAATATCGTCATGGTTGTTTCCACCCAGGCGCCGTTTCGTGATCGCTTCGAGATCGGCCATGCCCTGGGAATTCCCGCAAACAAGCTCAGGATTATCGGCCCTTATTTAGGCGGAGCTTTCGGCGGCAAAGACGGCGCGACAGTTCAGTGCCTGCTAGCCCTTGCGGCCATGAAGGCCGGTGGACGCCGCGTCAAAATGTGGTGGAGCCGCGAAGAAAATCTGATGGCCGGATACAAACGCCATGCTGCCCGGATGCATTACCGCCTGGGCGCTGCATCTGACGGAACGCTAAAGGCTCTGCATTGTCGCCTCTATTACGATACCGGTGCTTATGCCCATCTCGGAGGGGAAGTAATGGCTCTGGGCATGGAGCATGCCGGGGGGCCTTATCGCATTCCCCATACACAAATTGAGGGCTGGTGCCTTTATACCAATAATCCCATTGCCGGGGCCATGCGCGGTTTCGGTGTTGCCCAGGTGACCTTTGCTTTTGAAAGGATGATGGACAAGCTTGCGGACAAACTGGCAATGGACCCGCTCGAACTGCGTCTGAAAAATGCTCTGCTCTGCGGGGACAAAAATTGCGCGGGCGTGGTTTTAACTCAATCCACAGGCATAGTGGACTGTCTGGAAGAAATTAAAAAACATCCTCTCTGGCAGCAAAGGACAGCCTGGAAATCGGCAGCCGGCCCTTTTAAAAAACGAGGAGTTGGTCTGGCGGCGGTATTTAACGGCATGGGTTACGGCCGGGGACTGCCCGATTCGGCCATAGCCAAGGTGGAACTGGCCTCGGACGGCCACATCCGCGTTTACAACGGCGTCTCCGACATGGGGCAGGGTAATGCTACCGCTTTTGTCCAGATTGCCGGTCAGATTCTCTGCCAGGAAAATACCGCTCTCGAACTCGTGCAGCCGGATACGGCGCGGACCCTTCCATCCGGTTCCGCATCCGCCAGCCGGACAACCTATACCTACGGCAACGCCCTGATTAAAGCCTGCGCAGACCTCCAGCAGAAACTCGTCGGCTTTGCGGCTTTGGCGCTGATGGCTGATAACACCGAGGATTTGGAATTGCAGCCGGGACGCGTTTTGCACCTGCCGTCGGGAAAAGAAATTTCCCTGCAGCAAATTGCCTCGGCGATGAGTGGGGAGTACTGGACATGCACCAGCCAATTTCTTATGCCGGTAGTCCGGAATGTTCCGGATACGGGTAAAGAGTTTACCATCGGTTTTCCTCACCTGTTGTTTTCCCATGCTGCTCATTTAGTCTATGTGGAGGTAGATGAATTAACGGGAGCTCTGGAGGTTAAAGATTATCTGGCGGCAACCGAAGCGGGACGGGTCATTAACCCCCAGTCTTTTGAACAGCAGGTCCAGGGCGCGATAGCCCAGGGAATCGGTTATGCCATATGCGAACAGGTTCTCTTAAAGGAAGGCCATATTCTCAATCCTAATTTTGCCACCTATATTATTCCCACGGCCCCGGATATTCCGGAGATAACATCCCTGGCCGTAGAAGCCTATGAACCTTCCGGGCCTTACGGTATGAAAGGCGTTGGTGAAGTGGGTACCAACGGGCCGCTTCCGGCCATTGCCAATGCGCTGGCCGATGCCTGCGGCATCAATCCGGTTCGGTCGCCGCTGACCGCCGGGTACGTGCTGGATTGCCTGCGGCTAAAAGGTGTGCCGGAAAACGGAGGACAGTCATGAAAATAAAATTCACCCTCAACGGTATAAAAACCGAGATTGACACTGCACCTGACCGCCGCGTGGTGGATATTTTGCGGGAAGATTTAGGTCTGACGGGAACAAAAGAAGGTTGCGGCGCCGGTGAATGCGGTGCCTGTAGCATTCTCGTCGGCCTTGAGACCAGACTATCGTGCCTGATGCTGGCCGCTCAATTGGAAGGGCTGGAAATTACCACCGTCGAGGGTTTGGCCGCTGACGGCAATATGCATCCTCTTCAGGAAGCCTTCGTCCAGAGCGGCGCCGTGCAATGCGGGTTTTGCACACCCGGCATGCTCATATCGGCACATGCTTTGCTCCAGAAAAATCCTGATCCCAGCCGTGAAGAAATCCGGGAAGGGTTGAGCGGTAATCTCTGCCGCTGCACGGGATATCAGAAGATTGTCGATGCCGTTCAAACGGCTGCCGGGAACATGTCCCGAAAGGAAACTCCATGAGGCCTGTTTACCTTCCCCTGACTCTTGCTGAACTGTGGAAATATTTGGCGGAAAATCCCTTGGCGCTGCTGTATGCGGGCGGTACAGACCTGCTGGTCAATATGCACAACGGAAATATTGATCCCCCGGCCCTGATTTGTCTGGAGAGACTGGCGGAGCTAAAGGGAGTGGAAGAATCGCCAACCGGCATAAGGCTGGGTGCCGGCATGACACTGGCCGACCTGCTTGATCATCCGCTGGTGCAAAAATATTTTCCCGTCTTGATCAAATCCCTGCAAGTACTGGGTTCCCCCTTGATCCGGCAGATGGGAACAATCGGCGGCAATATCTGCAATGCCTCGCCGGCCGGTGACACTCTGCCGCCGCTTTACATCCTGCAAGCCCAAGTTGAACTCAAGAGCGCTCAATCCTTGAGAACATTACCCATCGCCGAATTCATCTGCGGCCTGCGGCAAACAAAATTGCAACCGGATGAAATTCTGTCAACCATCATTTTGCCCAAATCGCCGGAGTATAATCTTCATCATTTTGAAAAAGTGGGATTGCGCAAATCCCTGGCTTGCAGCATTGTCAGCCTGGCGGCCTTGATGCAGTCGTCTGAGGAAGGAATAATCGAGTCCGCCCGTTTGGCCTGGGGAAGCATCGGCCCGGCAGTCGTTACATCAAAGGCCTGCGAAGAATTATTGATCGGAAAAAAGCTTGATGCAATGACATTGGAAATTGCAGCCGGAATAATTCGGCAAGAGGTATCCCCGATTGATGATGTGCGGGCGGATGAGGCCTACCGCCGAACTGTCTGCGGCAATCTTTTGCTGCGTTTGGCTGATAATACTGTTTTGTAATTACCTCTTGTGTCATTCCCGCAAGGGTGGGAATCCAGAAATAACGGGACTCAGGGGCTGCTGAAATAGGCATTATCTATCTCGGATATGATGAATTTGAAAATTAAGCTAAGATCATAATCATTTCTGAAAAGTTAAGATTGAGAGAGCCGCATTGTCTGATGTCTTGTGTAAAACGACTTCTTCCTGAAACACACAAAAAGTCAAACCCAGCGAAAATGCAGGACTTCAAATCATTATCAATGATTCTGTTTTCTTAATAATCGTGGTATGGTGAGTGATGTTTTATGAAGGAGCAAAGCCAACGGAGAAAACAAACCACGACCTAAGCATCGGGAGAAACCGGTCTATTCGACTCAAAAAAATTAAGAGTTTTAATTATTCTTTGAAGCTGAAAAGGAGTCCCTTATGAAGTTATATAGCGGATTCATCCAAGTTATATTGATAATTTATGTTATGTTTTCGCTAACAGGGTTAGCTGATGGTCAGGAATCAACAGTAAGAATCAGCGCACCAGATACGGACAGAATTGTTGTCATTCTGTGGGATGTAGGTGGCGGAAACTTTTTGGTTCCAACTGCGAAAATTCTTGTTGATGTCTTAAGTACCAATTCAGCTGAAATTAAACTTTTTTCTGTTGATTGTGATGGTACTAGCACAGAACTCCAGTCTTTAACTTGTCGGGATGGAAACAGAATTTATTTCAACACAAAATATAACAGAGGGCAAACCAAAAGTTTGGAAATCCGTCTATATGACAACAAAGGCAATGTATTGACTTTCTTCAAAAAGTAAGAGTAACATCTTGGTTATAAGACATCATAACAAAATTAACTTTTAAGGAGGTTTGCAGTGAAAAGACTATGTATGCATGGTTTGTCGTTAGTTTTGTGTACGATTATTGTTGTCGGTTTTATGTGTTGGACAAAACAAGCAGCAGGTGCCGATAATGGAATATATGGAAAATATGTATTTCCAGAGGACCCATCCACATATATTGAACTGAGACCTGATGGCAGTTGTCTTTTTGTAGCGAGGGTCTATGGTCCAAGCGGTAAACCAACAGATAAAATTAGTACTGTTAAAGGAACATATGAAATAAAAGTGGATATAGTTACCATAAAACTTATGTCATCTAATTCTAGCAAGTATGATATTGTAGATTTCAGACTTGAAGGAAACGCTCTTGTAACTATAAAGACGAAATCGGGGAAAGGAAGTGACGGTGTAAAATTAATAAAAAGTAACTGATTGGCGGCAAATCCTAGCACAACATTGATATTCTTCAAGAAAGTATCAGGATTGAATATATAATTGAATAAGATACGTAAATCTCCTGCTAATTTGTTCTTGAAATGCTTTAGACGATAAAAGCATTTTAAAAAGAAATTTTTATACTTTAACTTTTCTTTAACCTTAACCCAATACGCCGCTATAATACCTTGATATTACGAAATAATAATCGATATCGAGCGAGTTCAAATCCCGCTCTCCCAGTTTTATTCGCAAATTTCGATATTCCTCGAATATATTTCTTTAACTTGTCTTTAACTTTGTTTAACCTTCCGACTTTAGCATCCCATACTGGATTTGAATATCAGTTAGAAAAGTTAGCTGAAGTCAAGCATGTCAATATTCTGCCGTTGATGCATGACTTCAATTCGTAATAAATGATGTTTATTCCATCCTTAAACATGATATAGAAACCACATGAATAAATCACATTGTCCCACAACTGCCCTCTTCAACAAATTCATAGCTAACTTCAGTCGCCGGCTTGAAAAAGCCGATGTCAGGCATAAAAAATTCTGTGAAACCAACTGCTTCACCGGCCGGATGCAGGAAAAAATCCGCAAGCGACTGGAGCTTGACGGCAGCGTCAGAGAGGATATCAAGCGAGGGGTTGTCAAGAACCTATCTATAATGTTTGCCGATATCCGCGGGTTCACCTCTCGTACATCAATGATGCATCCCGACCGTATCGTGCAACTACTCGACCTTATAATCCCGGAAATGCTCAATATCATCATCGAGCGCCATAAAGGCATGGTGGACAAGTTGCTCGGTGACGGCATCATGGCGGTCTACGGTCATCCATACCGGACGGGTGAAGAGATCATCCAGGCAATTTATTCCGCTATCGACATGCAGCAGGCAACCGCCGCCATGGATCAAGTCTTGAAGATCAGCGGTTATGAGCCGGTCTCGATCGGCATCGGAATCAATTACGGCGAGGTGCTTATTTGTGAAGTTGGCAACGACAAATATCGTGAGTCAACAGTCATCGGCGCACCGGTTAACGTCGCAGCAAAAATGGAAGACATCGCTAAAGAATATGAAATATCAATGCCCGCTATACTCCAACCAGAAATAGAAAAACTGAAACCCGGCTTGGCCCGGCATCTCGTACCCGTAGGAATGCACCATGGGATCGACGTGATGACTTTAAACTGGATAGCATATCTGGAAAATGAGCAGAAGGATGTTGCTGAATGGGAGATACAGATATGATTCTAAGTTTATCTTCCTGAAATGTTGTTTTTCTATTTTAACTTTTTATACTTGAGTACAAGTGGTA
>CAYXZW010000063.1:0-15061 GCA_964469905.1 uncultured Smithella sp. | reverse complement strand
ATTGCGCCTGAAGAGATTCCTTCTCCGCCTCGGCTTTTTTCCGGTCAGTAATATCCAGCATGGTAAAGATCGTAGCCGGTTTGCCATGGTATTCAATAACAGTCGCTCCGACTTCCGCCCATTTGATACCGCTTTCTTTGCTCAGGACTGATATTTCATAACGATCGGGAACCGGTTTTCCCGCAAGGCGATCCATCGCCCGCTGATAAATGAGCTCCCGCGAATCCGGAGTTACAAATTCTATCATCGGCCTGGAAAGGTACTCCTCTTCGCTGAATCCCGACATCTTGCGGGTCGCGGGGTTCACATAGAGAAATCGTTGTCCGTCGGTTATCGTGATTCCGACATTCGACGCCTCGGCAAGCTTTCTGAATTTTTCCTCACTCTCCCGCAATGCCTCCTCGGCCTTCTTGCGCAAGGTAATGTCCCTGTTAACTGAGATGATTCTAATCGGCTTGTTTTCCCGGTCGCGTTGAACGGAGATGCTGCTCTCCCGCCAGACAACGGATCCATCCTTGGCGTATTCTTCAATCTCCACGATCCGAATTCTCCCGGGATCTGCGGTCCCGGTGGCTTCTAATTTGATTTCTTCATCGAAAATAGTGAGCATGTTTTCCAGTGACCGGGGAGTCATGATCCGGTCGATAGGCAGGTGCATAAACTCTTCAACGGTGTATCCAAGACTGCGCTTTATTGATGGGCTGATAAAGGTAAAGCGCAGATTCATATCCATAACAGCGATGACGTCAGCCGTGTTTTCGGCAATCAGGCGAAATTTTTCCTGGCTTTCCCGCAGCACTTCCTCCACCTGACGGCGCGTGGCAATCTCCTGTTCGAGCGTCTGATTGACTGTTTGATACTCCGCGGTCTGGGTTTCCAGTGCTCTGTTTACTCTGTGGATCTTTTCGCGATCCTTATCCAACTGGCGCGTCAGGAAATAATCACGCCGGGCATAGTATTCCAGAGAATAACAGGCAATCATTCCCATTATGTTGGTGCTGATAAAAAAGAAGTTATTGTTAAGTAAAATGGCAAAGGGCGTCGGACTGATCCAGATGGCCGCTATTTGGTATAGTACCACCAGCACCCAACCGGACATTGAAGCCCAGAGAAACGGAATACGGACAAAGGCATAGCTCCACATGAAAACAAGCAGCATTCCGGCATAATAGGAATAATTAACCGGTGGTGGAGCGATAACGACCATGCAGATAATTCCCCCGCCGGCCAGGATGGAGGCGCAAGACAGCAGAGGATTTATATAATGTTCAAAGGATTTGGAAAACGATAATAGAAAAATGCCAATAAGCACCGGATTGACAATAGCAAAACGTATAAGCCATGTTGTTGATTTGTTTTCCGGCATAAGCAGCAGATCGAGGATGCCGAAAGCTGAGTAAAAGAGTGCTCCGACGATCAGAGCCGCACGGTTGTGAGGCAGCGAGGCCCGGAAATATTCGCGTTGAAACGGCACCTCAAGATTGGACGATTCCCCGGAGAACTTCAATGTCAGCAGATGCAATTTCATGTTGCTCTGATTATCCATGATTCATTTCCCTGTTTTGCCGGGGCATGATTTTTAAGATACGGTTATCACCTTTATTAACTGAGTCGAGCATTCCGTTTCTATACATTGCTGCTGGTTAAAGGTTTTCTTCTCCGTTTTCAGTTGTAATGTAGCATAAAGTGACAGTAATAAGAAACAAGAATTCAAAGTGATGGTTGTGGCGTTGGCTCTTATTTAAGATGAAGGTTCAGCCGGTTGATACGAACTTTTCAGGTGGAAAATTTGGCGATGCTTTTCATCAAATCGGGATTCATATGAAGCTTTTTTGCAAAGCGCATATATTTTGCACCGATTGCCCGCACGGCCAGCTGCAGGGCATAGGATCGGATGGGTTTCTCCAGCAGATAGTTGATGTCGGAGGCAATGCAAGCATTCACAATGTCTTCACTGGCCCATCCTGTAATGATTATACAATCTTCAAAGGCCATAGGGTATTTATCGGCGATGGCATCCAGAAAAGAAAAAGCATTCTTTCCGGACAAATAAACGTCAACAACAAAGATGGCTGCGCCCACCTCCCTGCCCAGGCAATATCTGATCGCTTTATCGACATCGGTAAAAGAATAGACCTGACCCCAAACGTAGAAATCTCTAATGACATTAGTAACGTGGTCACATACATTCGCATCGTCATCGAGAACTATCACATCGAGAGTATCAGTCATTTT
The DNA here is from genome assembly GCA_964469905.1 of uncultured Smithella sp. Lineage (GTDB taxonomy): Bacteria > Desulfobacterota > Syntrophia > Syntrophales > Smithellaceae > MVRV01. The sequence goes on along the minus strand of CAYXZW010000063.1, from coordinate 12,826 downwards.
TCACCTCCTGACCCGCAAGACGATTATAGCGTAAAAAAATACAAGCATTTTGTCAAGGGATATTCAGGTGATAGCCATCTGGGGGAAAATTGTCAGCAGACTTGCGCAAGCGGTGTAAGCGTCGCCTCGGGCGGTCATGGTTGCCGGAGAAAATCGTTGATTGCGCCCAGGAATTCTGTTAGCAATTTTTTGCTGACAACAAAAATATGACCGATATCTTTCTCGATGGTTTGATTTCCTGCACCTACTTTGCCCCAGATTTCGCTGGCCACGCACGAACCGGGAGGGGCAATGGGATCTCGGGTGCCCCGGTAATCAAAGATGGCGACTCCGGCCTTTTGTAGCACATTCATTTTCACCGGTTTTCCGTCTAAATCGGGATTAAGCGATGGCAGACAAAATTCGCCCTTCATCATCTCATTGCCCAGGAAAAATTTACTGAGCCATTCATAATGAGAACGGGCGGGAAAACGCGTCCCATGAGTCAACCAGAAAAGAAATGGCGCCGCGTCTTTCATGGCATCTGCTTGACTCGCCCTTTCATAGAAACCCATTAGTACGCTGTACTGAACGCCGGGCTGAATCTCCATTATGCCTTGATCGATGACCTGGGCGGGAATATTGACGGAACCAAAGAGCTGCTCCATTACATAGGCATCATAATTTTTCCGGATGTAGGCCCGCATCGGCCCCTGGCCGCTTTCGCTGTCGTCAAATTTAACAGGGACCGCCATCAGGCAGACCTTTTGGACATCCATGAGGAGACCCGTACTTAGTCTTTCTTCAGCCCGGCGGGCCAGATATGGAAGCAACAGTGAACCGCCCATGCAATAGCAGACAGCACTCACCGGGCTGCCCGGATGCAGACGAGTGATGAGGTCAAGGCAGTGATCGTGAATAGTCTTGGCAAAGAAGTCCAGTCCAAGCTGACCGTCTTCTTTTGTCGGATGACCGTAATCGACCATATAGATGCGATAGCCTTCCCGGAGGAGTCCTTCAACAACAGATTTGCCGGGAGCAAGATCAAGTATCTCCGGCTTATTGATGAGGGGCGTAGAAAGATAGAGAATGTGGTCAAAAGGTTTTACACCGGCGGGCACCGGGTAGTACCGCAAGCTTGCCGAATGAATTTGTGAGTCTTTGACGATCTCATACTGGGAACAGCCCAGCCTGCCGCGCGTTTCCTTCTGGGCATAATAATTGACATCGAAAGCCTCAGCGCGGTACAAATTTTCCAAACGTTGCCGATTTTCGGCAAGATATTCCTCCAGCGTTAACATGTCCGACCCGTCTTGATTTTTCCTCATAAAAGGCAGCGGGGCATCTTTCAGGGGCGTCTCTGTAATAACCACCAGAAGACAGGTCAACAGATCCTTCATCGCCCGAAGCCTGGTCAGACCTGTCGAAATATGAGCTTTTTCCAGCCGGGAAAACTCGTTGCAGAAAAATTTCAATACCTGTTTTCCTTGTGATGTATTGGATAGTTGACTGGCCTTCTCACAATCGAAGCAATCATCCGTTATGACTTGTTCACAGAGATGCTGCAGCAAATAAGCATAGTTTTTGTATATATCATTGTCTGAATCACGGAAAATATCAGGTTCCTGGCGCAGACGGACAGCCAACTGGACATTCTTTTTGATCGGTTCCGTCACAAAAGTTTGCAACATATTCCTCTGCCACGATGCAGCGACGGAAAGGGGGGTAAAAATCGGGCTGTAACGGCAGAGATAATCAAGGATTTCCTGATGGCGAAAAGCATTATTCATATACCACCCGGCCATCATTTTCTGCCAGTTTCTCACTACAGACGGTGCTTCTTTATTATCCCCGGGAATAACGCCTGCGATATTCAATAATTCATCGGGATGAATTCTTTGTTGCTCCATAATTATAAGCCATCAGGATTTATTTTATAAGCAGCATTAATCTGAGTAAGTTATATTCCGATTCTCGCCTTATTTTTTACCGAAAAGGTGGGCCTCATACTGAAACTCTTCACTATCTTCCGTAAGGACCATGGCCTGAAGTATACTGATTAAACCTGACCAGACACCTCTTTCCCTTGCTTTTTTTTTGTTTGTTAATTGCCGTGGTCTTCCTTTGACTGGCGTTTCTCCCAAGGCCAGCAGCGGATCAACCAGAAGGACAATCCCGCAGGCAGGACACTGGTAATGCAGGTCTCCGCTAAATGGATTATGGCCGAGATGACGGAATAAACGCCCCTCGGCGACACCATCGGTCTCATTATGGATATCCATCAGACCATTCCGGCCGCAATTCAGACAGGTTATGTCCCTGGTGATGGAAATATCCCTATCATGCCTGCTTTTGTTCATCCTGTGATCCGGATTCCATGATTTGTTTTCGGCTTCTTCTCTCATGATGACTCTCCTGGCATTCTCCTGCGCTGCCGCTGTGCAGTTTCTTTGAGTTTGTATACAGGCTAAAAATTACTTCACCTTCATAAACGGTTCTTTTACAATAACTTTTATGCCCTTTATTGTCCCCGTAACTGCCTTCCTAACCGCCGAACCCGTTGCGCCACCAATTATCTCGGCCGCTTCAACGGCACCGGTTGCTGCTGCCGATGCAGCCTTTTCTGCCGATAATCCAATCTCTTCGGCCACCTCGATTGTACCCAATACGGCATTTTTGGCCACGGAAACGACATCCCCCCCTACTTCCGATGCCCCCAGTACCAACCCTTTAGAGGTATCCTTTATTACCGTTGTTAGTTGGCTACTGGCTTCAGCTACACCTCCGATAGCGCCTTTGACGGCACTTTTGGTTACCAGGCTCATATCTCCCCCCACTTCCGATATCGCCCGAATGATACCACGCGCCGCTTCCGAGGCCGCTTCCTCTGCTGATACCGCAATATCCCTCGTGCCGCTTATAGCTCCCACGATAGTAGCCTTTGCTACAGACGTAATGTCACCACCGATCTCTGCGGTTCCTTTTACCGCCCCATGAGCAGCGTTGCGAATAACATCAATGGTTACAGAACCTATCTCATGAACTCCCTTGAGTATACCGACGATCGTATTTTTGGTAACTGTTGTCAGATCAGCACCTATCTCTCCTGACACCTTGATTGCCCCGATAATAATAGTGCCGACAGCTGTTTCTATGTCTTTTACGCCCTCCAGTAATTTTACTGTCGTGCTACTTACAATATCGACGATTCCTACGGCTACATCCTTGGTGCCTCCAAAAACTCCCTTAATACCGTTTCTAATCGCCTCGCCAATTTTCTTCTCCATAAAACACCGCCATTTCTCCACGCTTATCCGTGGGTTGTAATGTGTCCTTCACAAAGCAATCCCCACATCACCCCAATATTAGCAATAAATTATGGTGACTTTCCCGACATTCACATGTACTGACACGGCGCGGCTGTGGGAAATCTTCTGTCAGCAGCGTCGCAGCTTTTTCCGGAAAAGAAGGATACTTACTGACGTTTAGTTACTTTTTTGCTGCGGCAACCTTCGGCGGAATTTGCGGCGTCAGGGCTTCATAAAAAGTAAAAAGAACCTCATGCTGATGCTGACGGCAACTATCCAGAACGTGCACGAGATTGCGCGACGAGTCCAGATAATTCTGCCAGAACTTTCCTATATCGGTGCTGTTTCCATTGGGCTTGTTATTCTTGACATAATTCTGCCAGGCGGCCATAAACTCCAGAAAAGTATCCTGTTCATCTTTATAAAAATTCAGAAAAGCTTCCCTTTGTTTATCATTCCCTACTACGGCAAACGGTGTCTTGAATAATTTTTGCCACTGCCCTATCATATCTTCGTACATTTCCTTGTTCATCATCTCTTTTCCTCCTTATAATATGTTGATTGAACTCATGCTTTTTCCTGGTCTATCTTTAACTGTCTTTTAACAGCTCGTTTATTGCGGGCAACAACGCCATCTGCATTTTGCTATTGGACAGACAGGCATCAGCGCCTGCCGAAAAAGCAAAATCCTTGTGCATATCACTATCCTCATCCATTATCATGAGGATGGGTATTTCCGGCTGGACGGCCTTTATCCGGCGTACAGCATCAAATCCTTCGCTTCGTGGAAGATTCAAATCAATAATGATCAGAGATGGCAGATTAGCTTTAACTGTGTCGAAGGCATCTTCTGCGTTATCCGCAGCAAGTATCTCAAATTCTGGATATACTTGCATCAGCCAATCAATTAAAGATTTCTGAAGATAAAGGAGATCTTCAACAATAAGAATTTCCCTTTTCACACTGACCATCCTTTTGGGTTTTGTTTTTAACAGGATAAAAGCAAACTGTCTGTCAGGAAAGTCATACAATGTATGTAGGGGAATATTGACAATATTTGTAAGAGTAACCCGACAGATATTATGGAATGGTAATTAACCCTCGTTTGATGGCGAATTTCACCAGACTGGGCAAATCATGAATGGAAAGTTTCTGCATCAGGCGACTGCGGTAGGTATCAACACTTTTGGGAGACAGATACAGAATCCCGGCTATTTCCACGCTTCTTTTACCTTCAACAAGCAGCAGGAGAATCTCCCTTTCTCTCTGACTGAGAAGATCCAGAGGATCCTTATCCGGCTTCCCACCGCCGGACCGGAAATAAGTATTCACTACCGTCTCACTGATCATCGGACTGATAAATGTTTTACCGGCTTGGACATTTCTCACCGCCTGGATAATTTCAGTTCCTACGGATTCTTTAGCCACATAACCGTCAACACCTGCATGCAAGGCTCTTTCGACATACTCTCTGGATGAATGCATGGAAAAAATGATTACTTTTGTGTGTTTGCAGCTGCCAAGAACCTGTCGCGCTGCTTCAATGCCATCCATCTCCGGCATCGCGATGTCCATGATAACAATATCCGGCCCAAGGGTTTGGATTTTTTTAACTGCGGTGCGGCCGTTGGCCGCATATCCGATTACCTTAATATCTTTTTGGCTTTCCAGAAGTATTTTGAGACCTTCTCGGATCACCTCGTGGTCATCGACTAAAAACACTCGAATGCTCATAGCGGAACCTCGATGGATATTTCTGTACCACGACCGGAATTAGATTCGATTCGGCATATTCCTTTTATTCCGACGCTTCTCTCCTTGATAATCATTAATCCCCAGCCAGGGAAATCCTCTCCCGAAGTAACTTGAGTATCAAATCCGACACCATCGTCAGCAATGACCAGATGCAATCTATTTTCCGCATAGTTTAAGTTCAGAACGATAGACTTCGCTTCGGCGTGCTTGACGGAATTGTTTATTGCCTCTTGGGCAATCCGGAAAAGTGCGGTTTCGATTTCAGTAGGCAACCGGCTGGGAAGGTTTTCAGCAGCACAGGAGATTTCAATTCCTGTTCTTTTGACGATATCCTGCGCATACCAGCGCAAAGCCGGTACAAGACCGTAATCATCCAGAAGTGCCGGTCGGAGATTGGACATAATGTTCTTAACGTGGACAGAAGATCTTTTCAGCAGATTGAGGGAATCGTCAATTCTATTATAAACAAGGGAAGCAGTCGCCGGTGGCAGGTTCATTTTAACTATGCCGAAATTGATGCCCAGGGCGGTCAGGTTTTGTCCAAGCTCGTCGTGCAGTTCTGCCGAGAGCCGCTTCCTCTCCAGTTCTTCTATTTCCACCCAGCGCTGGTTCAATACCCGCAACTGTCGATAGGAACTCTCAAGTTCCTCAATCATCGATTTCCTCTCCGTTATATTTGAATAGATAGCAACCAAAACATTACCATGCTCAGCATGATGGAATTTGGAAATGTTAGCAGAACACCAGAAAAGAGTTCTATCCTTTTTTCTGCAGTTTACTTCACCTTGCCACATTTCATGCTTCTGCAAACAGGACACTATTTTCTGGGATTTTCCACCGGAGCTTTTCTCCCGGGGTGCATTTAATATGGAATTATGCTTACCGATCAGCTCCCCGGCGCCATATCCAAACATTTCTTCCATTTTCGGATTGACATACACAATGATATTATCTTTAACTCTGGTCAGGATTATTCCTTCGGAAATATGTGTCATAATTTCACCGTGCAGACGCAGCGTCTGTTCTGCCTGCTGACGCTCGGTGATGTCCTCGTAGATACCCAGCACCCCATATACACCACCTTGTCCATCAATAAGGGGCATTTTTGACGTATCAACGGATAGCCTGCTGCCATCGGCTTGTTGTAAAGGTTCGATGATATGAGGCTTGGGCAAATTGTTGTCCATGACAAAACGATCATCATTACGGTATGCCACGGCTTCCTCTCCCGGCCAGGGAAGGTCGAAGTCCGTCTTTCCGACGATTTTATCGGTATTCTCCAAGCCGGCGGCGCGTGCAAACTGCAAGTTGCATCCCAGATATCTGCTGTCCCGGTCTTTCCAGAAAACACTTTGAGGGATGGTATTCAATACCTGGTCAAGCATGTTCCTGTTCTGGCGCAGTTCCTCTTCCGCCTGTTTGTGCTCGGTGATGTCCTCGACAAACCCTTCATAATGGCTGGGCCTGCCCTGTTGATCAGGTACAACTCGCAAATGCAATCTGCCGTACCACAAAGATCCATCCCGGCGTCGATAGCTGTTTGTCACATTGATAAATCCACCCGCCTTCAGTGCCTCGTCTGCGACGCTATCGCGTATAGGAGGATCAGCATAGACTTGTTCGGAAATGCTGGTGATAAGGCTGACTGCCTCTTCGGGAGAATCATACCCCAACATTTTCGCCAGAGCAGGATTTATATCAATAAATCTGCCCTCAAAAGTGGAATGGAAAATACCAAGTGCTGAGAAGCTGTAAAGATTACGATATTTTGCTTCACTCTCTCGCAGCTCCTTATCCGCTTGCTTGCGCGATGCGATATCAATGAGAAAATTTAGAGTCGCCGGGCGGCCTTCCCATTCCAGAATAGCGACGCGTATTTCTACCGGAACGGGCTCGCCATTCTTACGCAGCAGATTAAATTCGTAAACTGATTCGAACTGCTCTCCACGAAGCCGGCGTTGATGATTGGACAATACTCTCTGGTAATCATCAGGATGAATAAAGTTCTTAAATTCCTTACCAACCAATTCTTCTTCAGAGTCATATCCTAAAAGTTCCAGCATTTTAACATTGGCATACTTTGTCTTGCCGTCCTGTGCTACCAGAAAAGCGTCGCGAACATTCTCCAGTATTTTTTTATAAACGTTTTGATTTATGTTATTTTTTTTTCGTTGACTTTGATTAGTTGCCCGCATTTTTCCACCCTCAGATAAAAAAATCCGCTTGTGGTTAATCATCTCTGTTGCTGTTAAAAACTGAGTTGGTTGTATTCTGCAAAAACTTTGTTGTACTTCTCATGAATCATTTTACGGTCGAATTCCCAAAATTCCGCCAGCATTTTCTCCTGTTCTTCTTTGCTGAAATATTCCTGGCAGGGATAAAAGAAATGCTTATCTTCTTTTTCGATATGCCGGGGATAAAAATCGGCCAACTGCCGCGCCAAATCGATTATTACAGCCAATTGACTTTCATCGCCCTGCAAATACTTGTTTCTGGCGGCAACCAGCGCCGCCGTTGTCTTTCTGCCCCAGATATGTTCATCAAGTAATTCCTGCATTATTTTTTTAAGTTCTGGCGTAAGTTCTTTTTTCGCCAAATCACGAAAAAGAATCTCCTCTTCCTTCCCGTGATGAGTGCGGTCGGCATACATTCCTATAAAATCCACGGCCACATCAATTACCAGAGGATTTACTTTTTTTGTTTTTTCAATTTTATTGACGTGCTTCGTCAAAGACACCAGCATCCTTTCAATCAAGCGATGCTCCCACATCAGAGGTCCGACCGGCTTCATAAAAGCTCCTTGTCTTCTTCTTGTTAACTCCCCAATACCAGACTAGTTTTTTCATCTTAACACAAACAGCACTAATATCAACCCGGATGATAATTGTCCGGTAGCTGATAAATTAGCTATTGCAACAAAGTTGCATTTTTGGTAACTAATTTTCATGCCGCCCAAAACACAAAACAAAGATACACTGCTGATGCTGCAAAAAACCGGACTTTCCAAAACACCGCAACGTATTGCTGTTTTAAATATTTTGGTTAACGCAGCCGAACCGGTAAATATCAACAGTATCAGGCAGGTGCTGGAATCCAGAATTCGGATCAATCGCGTCACAATCTATCGCATTTTGTCTTTATTCAAGAAACACATGCTTATCAGGGAAATAGCTTCCACCGGCGGCACCAATTATTTTGAACTGGCGACAATGGATAATCCGGTGCATCCGCATTTCCTCTGCCGGAATTGTGCAGCACTTTCCTGCCTGGAACCGCTTACTTTTTCCCAGGCTAACCATTGGTTCGGTTCCGATAAAGACTACAGCATTGAAAATATAGAGATCAATATTACGGGACTTTGCGCCAGTTGCCGCAATGCAACTAAGTTGCAAAAACGATCAGGTGAACAATGAATAAAAGCATTCCTTCAAAAAAGATTATTATTTATATTATCCTGTTGCTGCCATTAATTTTTGCCTGTCATAATTCCGGTGAACCCGAGAAACCCGACAACAAATTGCGGGTAATTGCCACCATTTTCCCCGTTTATGACATGGTCCGCAATATCGGTGGTGATAAAGTCAAGGTGAGTATGCTGCTGCCACCGTCAACTGATGCTCACAATTTTGAATTAAAACCAGATGATATTATAAAGATCAGCAAGGCTGATTTATTTTTTTATGTAAATATGGAGATGGAACAATGGGCATATAAAGTAATTGCGGCAACATCATCAAAAAGCAAACTGCTTCCGGTGGAAACAGGCAGCGGTATTGTCATGTTTCCTTTAACCGGTGCTGGAGAAAAAGATGATCATCACCAGCATCATCATTCCTCCAAATTCGATCCGCATATCTGGCTTGATTTTAATAATGCCCAAAAAATGGCGGATAACATTGCCTCCGCTCTGGTAAAAATTGATTCACGCCACAGCGATTATTATTTGAAAAACGCCGCCATTTACAAAACCAACTTGGTGGCTTTGGACAATAAATTCCGTACAGAATTGACCGCATGTAAAAGCAGGACTATATTGCATGCCGGACATTGGGCTTTTGCTTATATGGCCAACAGGTACGGTTTAAAATATTATTCTGTTTATAATGTGTCGGCTGATTCCGAACCGGAACCACAAAAAATAATGACACTGATTCAGCAAATCAAGGAGGCAAAAGCACCCTATATTTATTCCGAAGATTTGATCAACCCCCGCCTCGCGGAGACTATTGCCAAAGAAACAGGGGCAAGTTTACTGAAACTCAACAACGGACATACTATCAGCAAGACGGAAATGTCCCGCGGTGTTTCTTTCCTGTCCCTTATGGAAGAAAATCTGGTTAATTTAAAAAAGGGCATGCAATGCCGGTAAATATTATCAGTACTGAGAACTTAACCTTCTGCTACAACGGATTGGAAGTTCTGCAAAACATTTCTTTTGCTGTGCAAAAGGGTGATTATCTGGGAGTAGCTGGTCCCAATGGCTCCGGTAAAAGCACATTAATTAAAAACATTCTGGGCATCCTGCAGCCCCGGGAAGGAAATATATCTCTCTTCGGCCAGCCTCTGGCTGATTTTTTTCAGTGGGATAAAATTGGCTACTTACCTCAGCGTCTGGCCGCACTCAATACTCATTTCCCCGGGACTGTCCGGGAAATTGTCCAGTTGGGGGTAAGACACAAAGGAAATTATCGGGACATAAAAAAGGTACTGCAGATGATGAACATCGAGCATCTATCTTCGCGCCTTATCGGCGAACTTTCCTACGGCGAACAGCAAAGAACAATGCTGGCCAGAGCGCTATACGGGAAACGGGAATTGCTTATTTTCGATGAACCCACTACTGCCCTTGATCCGCAAACAAGAGATAATTTTTACCTGCTCACTCAGGAATTAAATCGTCAACAGGGAATAACTATTATTCTTATCACCCATGACACCGGGGTACTGGGAAACTATGCCCGTCATCTGCTCTATCTGGATAAAAGAGTAATTTTTTCCGGAACTTTTGAGGCTTTCTGCACTTCACCGGATATGGCTGGTTTTTTTGGCCAGGCCAGTCAGCATATTATTTGTCATCAACACGACAGGAGTATTTTTTAAGTGAACATCAGTGAAATCTTAAGTTTCGCATTTGTTCAGCGCGCTATGCTGGCAGGAGTACTCATTGCTGCCGTTTGCTCCATCCTCGGGGTATTTCTTGTTTTACGCCGGATGTCGTTGATTGGCGACGGCCTCGCCCATATCACTTTCGGCAGCGTTGCCGTAGTTCTCTTTATCGGCATCAGTCCTTTTTATATTACTCTGGCGGCCTTGCCTCTGGTAATGATTGCATCATTTGCCATCCTCAAACTAACCCGCTCCAAAAAGATACAAGGGGATGCAGCAATCGGCATCGTTTCTTCAATGGGCATTGCCGCGGGTATCGTTTTGGCAAGTTTGTCCGGAGGATACAATGTCGATCTCTTCAGCTATCTTTTCGGCAATATTCTGACTGTTAATCAGACCGAACTTCTTTTATCTTTTATTCTTTTTATAATTGTAATTTTTTGGGTGATTTATTTCTACCACGATCTTTTCGCCGTAACTTTTGATGAAGAGTTAGCTCAAAGCATGGGAATTAAGGTAAATAAAATAAATATCATTCTGTTTATTTTAACGGCGACAGCAGCTGTTTTAGCCATGAAAGTAACAGGCATAATGCTGGTTTCCGCCCTGTTGATCCTGCCGCCGTTGACTTCCATCCAGCTTTCTATCAGTTTTAGAATGACTATTATTGTTTCTGTAATTTTCGCCATCCTTTCCGTAATCTGCGGAATCATCTTTTCTTTTTTATTGAACTTGCCGGCAGGAGGAACTATAGTAATTATCAATGTAATATTTCTGCTGACGGTTCTCGGAATAAGCCGTTGCAAAAATAATCTGGGCAATTAATTGCAAAAACGGCATAATGATCAGTGAAGAAGAGGTAAAATAGAGTGCCTTTAATCAAATATTATTTTAGCCGTGCCTTCCTTCTTTTTTTGCTGGCCGGCCTGGCGGGAATAATCCTGCCTCAAGGCGCAGAGATCGGCAAAACGCTGACATTGCCGGCGTTGACTGTCATCCTGACAATTTCTTTATTGCGCATGCCCCGCGGTTTTTTCCGTAACCCCGGGCCGCTGGTTATCCCGGCAATCTGGGGCAATATTATGAATTACTTTATTTTGGCCAACTTTATCATCTGGCCAAGCATCTTCCTGATCCGAGATGAAAACCTCTGGGTGGGAATGGTTTTACTTGCCGCCGTTCCTCCGGCTGTATCCATAATGCCTCTGGCTAAATTATTCCCGGGCCAGCCCAGAGATTTATTCGGCGGACTGTCCGGAGCTTATCTGGGAGCGATTTTAATAGCGCCGCTGATTGGCATAGGCTTTCTCAAATATATCCCGTTGAATTATTCCGGCATCATTCTCCTTGTTTTGGAATTAATCATACTGCCTCTTGCCCTCTCGAGAGTCGCCGTAGACAAAGACTGGGATAAATTTTTTGCACCTTACACGGAAACAATTTACGATTGGTGTTTTTTCATCGTCTTCTATTCTCTGGCGGCAAACAGCCGTTATCTGATCCTTCACCGTCCCCTTGATTTAGTCTTCATCGCGGTAATTGCAGTTGCCAGTACTTTTTTGCTGGGATATGTCATTGAGAAAATTTGTGTTTTTTATCGAATCCCGAAAGAAAAAATCATATCCCTGATTCTCCTGGGTACTATGAAGAACCACGTATTGGCAGGAGGAATAGCCTTGGTTGTCTTTAACAAACAAGCCGCCCCTCCGGCAATTATATTTATTTCCGTTATGTTTATTTATGAGATATGGCTGAAACACCGAATTAAAATAATAAATGACCTTAACTCCGATTATGAGGCTGTGAAGCAATAATTAATTGACAAAATCAAAGCTCAGCCTATTATAAACAAAATAACATAAATAAGGAGATGAAATGAATATGGCTATCAGTTTACCGGTTTTACCATACGACAAGGATGCTTTGTCACCTTTTATCAGCGCTAATACTCTTGATTTTCATTACGGAAAGCATCACAAAACTTATGTTGATAATTTAAACAAATTGATTGAGGGAACAGATCTGGCCAATTTGCCTCTCCCGGAAATTATTAAAATCGCCGCAAAAGACACCGCAAAAACCGGGATATTTAATAATGCCGCCCAAGTATGGAACCACTCTTTTTACTGGCAGTGCCTGAAGGGGGGAGGTGGAAAACCCGCGGGTGCTATCGCCCAGAAGATAGATGCTACCTGGGGAAGCTATGAAAAATTCGCGGACGAGTTAAAAAATGCGGGACTTACCCAATTTGGCAGTGGCTGGGCATGGCTTGTTCAGGAGGGAAATGTTTTAAAAATAACAAAAACAGCCAATGCCGACACACCACTGGCTCATGATCAAAAGCCATTATTGACAATCGATGTCTGGGAGCATGCCTATTATCTTGATTATCAAAACAGAAGGCCTGATTACCTGACCGCTGTAATTCAAAATTTGATTAATTGGGATTTCGTTAACGCAAACTTAGGTTAAACAGATTAATTAGATTTAACTGGAAAGGGGGCTGTTCTAAAAAAGCCCCCTTTTTATATTGCAGATAATCCGGCGTTAACTATTTTTGTCTACTCTGTCTTTTAATTCTTTTCCCACTTTGAAAAAAGGCAATTTCTTGGGATCTACCTTAATTTTAGTGCCTGTTTTGGGGTTTCTTCCGGTGTAGGCATCATAATTCTTTACTA
>CAYXZW010000062.1:12322-15076 GCA_964469905.1 uncultured Smithella sp. | reverse complement strand
CTACATAGCCTTCGCTTTTCGCTCCCAGATCAAGAAAAATCCATTCGGGAGATATTTTTACGATTACCGCTTCCACCTTTTCGCCCACGGAAAAACGTTTGGGCGTTAAATATGATTCATCCAGCATTTGAGCAAAGCTCTTATTTTCGTCCATTTATCAGCCTCTTCATTAATTTGTAATTGTGTGCCCTGCATCATTAACACACATTGACATGCGGCTCTGATAGCATGAAAAGCATGTTTTGTCTTTCAGAAAATTATTAGAAATTGTCATTAAAATTCGGCAACTTAAAAAATCATGGATAATTAAATGAAAATGTATTATGAAACAATCACATTTTTTAAGGAGTTAGGTGATTTATGAGATTTGAGATTGCAAGAGGCGGCAGCGGACTAACCTATGAAATCCGCAATATTATGTTGATTGCCGACAAACTGAAGGAATATGGTGTAAAAATCATCAGGGAAAACATAGGCGATCCCGTGGAGAAGGGCGAAGTAATTCCTGACTGGATGAAAGAGGTTGTTACAGAGACCGTCAAAGAAGATTGCTCTTTTGCTTATTGCCCGACAAAAGGTGTTGATGCCACCAGAGAATTTTTGGCCGGGTTGGTGAATAAGAGAGGCAAGACGCAGATTACGGCCAATGATATAATTTTCTTCAACGGCCTGGGTGATGCGATTGCCCGTTCGTACAGTTCTTTACAGGTTGATGCCCGCGTGATCATGCCGGAACCGACCTATTCGACACATTTTATGGCGGAAGTGCTTCATGCTTCGTTTCCGCCCAACACCTATCGCATGAATCCATACAGTAACTGGTATCCGGATATTTGCGAGATCGAACAGAAGGTGAAAAGCGCCAAGTCAATAGTGGGTATTTTGCTGATAAATCCTGATAATCCGACGGGATTTGTGTATCCGGTAGAAACTCTCAAGCAAATGGTCCGTATTGCCAGGGATCACGATCTTTTCCTCGTAGTCGATGAAACTTACATTAATCTTGTTTACGGAGGGAAAAGGACATTACCTATTTCCGATCTTATTGAGGATGTGCCGGCAATCAGCATGAAGGGAATTTCTAAAGAATTTCCCTGGCCGGGTTCGCGTTGCGGCTGGATTGAAGTTTATAATGCGGAAAAAGACCCTGCTTTTGCCCGGTTTGTGAATACTATTTTTCACCAGAAAATGTCGGAAGTATGTTCAACGACGCTGCCGCAAATGACGATTCCGCGGATGATGAGTCACCCGGAATACCCGAAATATCTGGCGGAGCGCATTAAGCATTATGAAAAGCTTTCTAATATTGCATACGATATTTTGAAAGATGTTCCTTATTTGATAGTAAACAAGACAAACGGCGCTTTTTACATGACGGCCGTGTTTAATGAATCGGCGCTTAACAATCGGCAAACCCTGCACATTGAGCAGAAGGAGATCAGAGAATATATCGGGAAACTGGTCGAAGGTGATGTCGAGAAAGACAAACGGTTTGTTTATTACCTTTTGGCGGCCACGGGAATTTGTGTTGTGCCGCTGACATCTTTTTTCACGCCTCTGCCCGGTTTCCGCATGACGCTGCTGGATAAAGACGAAGAAGAATTCAGGAAGATTGTCAAAATCATCGCTGATAAAATTGTGGAATATATTGAGTCGGGTAAATAATTACATTTCCAAATCATAGATGATACCGAGGCGGCAAGGAGGAGGCGACGAGGCGTATTTTACATACGTTGATGAAGCTGACGACGTAGCCAACAAAGGTAGCGCTTGATTTGGAATGGAATAAAAAATCGCAGAAGGGTTTTATAAATAGACCCTTCTGCGATTAAAGGCAAATTATTGAAAATTAATAATATTGCTTAGTACCTGCCGCCGCCACCACCGCGGTTTCCACCGCCACCGCCGCTGCGATTTCCACCGCGGAATCCGCCGCCGCCACCGCGGTTTCCACCGCCGCCGGCACCGTATTCCTTCTTCGGTCTGGCTTCATTCACTGTGATTGCCTTTCCATCCAGCATTCCACCGTGGAATTTTTTAACAGCTTCGGCCGCGCCTTCTTCTGTTTTCATTTCAACAAATCCAAAGCCTTTGGATTGTCCCGTGAATTTATCCTTAATGATCGCTGCGGAGGCCACTTCGCCGGCTTCGGAAAAGTTGGATCGCAGATCATCATCAGTTACTTTAAAGGATAGATTGCCGACATACAAGTTTTTGTTCATTTAAAATCCCTTTCTTTTTAATAAATCTTATTAAACCTTCACTCCCCGATGGGGTACCCCAAAGCATCAAAATCACCCCCATCCGGCTCCTGGTTGAGAAGGAAGGAAAAAGTGAGGGGCTTGCATGCCTTACCTCGCAGCCTTTAGATGGCATGATCATTCTAAAGTGCTGTAGGGACAAGCTCATACTATTGAATAATAGTCAAGGACGTTTTTTTCGCTCGGCAGCAAAAAACAGTTTGCTTAAATGAGATCATTTTATTATGCTATAAAATAAATTAAATTTTAATGCCTAAGGGCTGAAGATGCCGGAATTAAGAGTAGGAACAAGAATAGACATAGTTTTTGAAAATGAGATCAATAAAAGCAATGCCCATTACATGAAAGCATTGGTTTATGATTATGAAAACAAGAACATCATTATTTCACAAACATCTCCCGCGTTAAATCGTAACTTCCTTAATCGTCGCATATTGGTTACTTTTTTAGCCAATGTGGAAAAACGTGTTTTGCGTTTCGGCTTTTCGGCACG
>CAYXZW010000062.1:0-12222 GCA_964469905.1 uncultured Smithella sp. | reverse complement strand
TTACTTTTTTAGCCAATGTGGAAAAACGTGTTTTGCGTTTCGGCTTTTCGGCACGCTTAATTGATTTACTCAACAATTATCAAATATCTTCCAATAATGTTGTCGAGGCGCTTGTTCTCAAACAATATGATTTGCCGGAGCAAGTGGATTTCCGCATGCATTTCCGCGTCCGGCTGCCTTCAAAAAGCAATATCAGTCTTTTTCTCAAAGAGGAAAAAGTCAATCTGCTTGACATTTCTGTAGGTGGAGCCAAGTTTGCATATCCCAAATCAAATGCATTAATTTACGGCGATGTGATAAATTGTAAATTAACAATCAATTCTACGGTATTTGATCTCAAAGGAAGAGTGCGGAATATAATAACACCTCAATCATCTCAATCATCGTCAGCTAAAGAAACCATCCAATACGTCGGTGTTGAATTTGAACATGAACGTGAAAACAAGCAGTTTGACGTCGTCCTGGGCAGGGCAATTATTGACATTGAAAGACAGATGCTTGCTGAAGGAAAAATGAACTAATACGGAGATTATGTGGATAAATAATGATTATGCCCCAGTTAAAAATAGGAACAAACGTAAATATTGTTTTTGAAAATGAGATCAATAAAAGCAATGCCCATTTTCTGAAAGCCATGGTTTATGATATCGAAGATCGTAAAATAATCATTTCCCAAACGTCTCCGGCATTAAATAGAAATTTTCTTAATCGCCGGCTGATGGTTTCTTTCCTGGCCAGAAGTGATAGACGTAATTTGCGCTTTGGTTTTCCTGCCAGACTGATTGATGTGGTGAATAATTATGAACTTGCTTCTCAGAAATACGTGGAAGCACTTGTTCTGCAGCAGTATGATGAATCAGAGCAGATTGATTTCCGGACTTTTTTCCGTATTAAGCTGCCGCTGCAAAGCGATATCAATCTTTTTTTCAAGGAAGAAAAAGTTAATTTAATCGACATTTCTTTAGCGGGCGCCAAGTTCATTTGCCCGAAGGATTTCTTATTGCATCCGGCGGATAAGGCAAAATTCAAGTTGTTAATCGGCACATCGGTATTCGATCTGGAGACCAGTGTGCGCGAAGTGCAGCCATTGGATGATGTTGCGGGAAATCATAACCTGCAATATGTCAGTGTTCAATTTCAATATAACAATAAGCAACTGGAAGTCGCACTGAGTAGAGCAATTTTAGCAATCGAAAGGCAACTGCTCAGTGAAGGGAAAGTTTAGCCGACGGAATGAAGCAAATAGTAAACACTGATGGTTGAGTAAATTTAAAGGAGATAAAATAATGGCTAAATCAAAAGACGTAAAGAAAGACGAAAAGAAGAAACCGGCAAAGACGGCCAAGGAAAAGAAAGAAGCCAAGAAGTTGAAAAAAGCCGGCCAGTAAAAAATAGAAAGTGTCTTGATGAAAATTACATTTCTGGGAGCTGCCCGAACGGTTACCGGTTCCTGCTTTATCATTGAAACCGGTAAAATCAGGTTTGCTGTCGATTGTGGCATGTTCCAGGGCGCGGCGGAGATAGAAAAGCGCAACTGGGAAACAGGTGCATACGATCCGGCGCATATTGATTTTTTCATTATCACCCATGCCCACATTGATCATACCGGGTTGCTGCCCCGGATGGTGCAAAAAGGTTTTTCCGGTCCTGTTTATTCAACTGAGCCTACCGGAGACTTGCTGAAAATATTGCTGCTCGACAGCGCTCATATTCAGGAAGTTGAGGCTGGTTGGAAGAATAAAAAAATGCAGCGTAATGGACGGCGTCCCGATATTCTGCCGCTGTATTGTTTGAAAGATGCCGAAGCCATTGCCCCGCTTGTTAAATCCCGGGTTTATGACGATGCCTTCAGTCCGGCGCCGGGCGTAAAAGTAAAATTTCAGGATGCCGGACACATTCTGGGTGCGGCTATCCTGGAAGTCTTTATCGAAGAAAATGGTAAATCCACAAAACTGGTGTTTTCCGGTGACATTGGCCGCCGCCACCAGCTTCTAATGAAAGACCCCAGCACAATCAATGATGCCGACTTCCTTTTTATGGAGTCAACGTACGGCAACCGCAATCACAAAGGTGAAGAAGACAGCTTGGAGGAAATGGCCGAAGCGATTAACTTCAGTTACTCCCGGCAGGAAAAAGTCATCATTCCCGCCTTTGCCGTGGAAAGAACTCAGGAGATTCTTTATTCACTGTATCTTCTGCATCGCGCTGGAAAATTACCCCAGGACATGCCGGTGTTTCTGGATAGCCCTCTGGCGATTCAGGTAACCGAAATATTCCGCCGCTACCGGTCTTATCTGGACGGAGAGACGCAAAGCCTTTTGAAAAAGGGTCAAGATCCTCTGGATTTGCCGCAGCTAAAGTTCTCGCTGACAACAGCACAATCCATGGCAATTAATGAAATGCAGGGCCCGGCAGTAGTTATTTCCGCCAGCGGCATGGCTAATGCCGGCAGGATCAAACATCATTTGCGGCACAATTTATGGCGTCCGGGTGCGAGTGTTGTTTTTGTTGGCTTTCAGGCGGAAGGTACGCCTGGTCGCAAGATGGTGGACGGCGCGAAAAAAATCCGTATCTTCAGCGAAGATATTGCCATCAATGCCAGAATATTTACGATCGGCGGTTTTTCCGCTCATGCCGGCCAGGATCAGCTTCTGGATTGGCTGGGTAATTTTCAAAATAAAAAAATGCAAATATTTTTAGTGCATGGTGAATTGTCGGCGCAGGAACAACTGGCCGCGATAATCAAGAATAAATATGGCTTTGCGGTGGATATTCCCGAATATCTGGAAGAAATTCAGTTGAGCGTGGATGCGCAAACAGAGACCGTGAAAAAGCCGGAGATCTTCGAACCGCAGATTGACATCAATGCAGCATTGGACGACCTGAATGCAAAAATTGAGCATCTCAATAATATCAGGCAGAACATCCAGCAATTATCTTCTGCACGGAAGGCGGAAATAATGGAATTATTAAAGGCAGCGGACCGGAATTTTGCTGAAGTAAAATCCCGTTTGTAAAAGCTCGATGAGGAAATTAGTCTTCCAGTTTATAGCGAAATGAAGCAACTATATGCAGGCGAGCCAGACCGTAGCTATCCGGTAGCGGGTCAAAGGGCGCAGCGGACTTGACAATACCGAGGGCGCCGGTATCCAGAAGTGCTGATCCGGAAGAAGATATAAGATTCGTTTCGTCAAGATTACCTCTGGCGTCCAGTGTTATCTTTACGACTACCACCCCTTCTTCATTGTTTTCGTAAGCTTTGAGAGGGTATTCCCATATTTGTAAAATCTTTCTTTTTATTTTAACCAAATAGGGGACATACTTAGTATCAATGCTGCCCAGATTAACGGTATCCTCTCTCATGCCAACCGTGCCGGTATCTTTTACTTCTTTGTTTGTTTTGGCTTCGGTGAGCTTTTTTATCTCTTTCTTTTCCTCTTCCGGAACTGATTTGTCCGGCTCCATTCCTTTGATATCGACGGTAAAAATTTCCGCGGCTTTGACATTATCGCGCAAGTCTATCATGCCGGAGGCCGAAATCAGGGCAACATGTCCGATAATGGAGATAATGACCGGCCAAAATATTACTTTTTTTGAGTCCATGTTTTATACCACCGAAGAACAATCATATACGGCATTTGCTACAAAATCAACAATATGATGGCAGGGGGAATTACGGGAGATTGGAAACAGCAGATCATTTCTGCAAGGCAGCTAGCTTATCTCCAATGAGGTGATGCCTTGTTGCAATGAAAATATCAATTGCCAAAGAAATCACTCAGGCGGTCATCTGAAGCTACGCGCTTTTGCCGCAAGCGCGGGGGCGAACAGCATGAATATCATTCCCAAGATCATGAGACGGCCCTCCACGACGTTATAGTCGGCGAAAATGCGCTCCCGCGAATAGCCCAACGCCAAACCGAGGCTCACCTCAAAAATAATCATAAGCACCATCCAGAACGCTCCAACCTTTAACTGTTCAGAAAACGTTCTCGCACCGATCCAACGGATACAAGTCCATGCAACGGCAAAGATGATGAGACTTCCGACCAGTATTCCAAACTGGTGTGCTCGCAAGTCACCTATCACCGGTAATATAAAAAACCCGCGGAGAGTTCCGTGGATTGATTCCGCAACCGCAATAAAGAACCAGGTTGCGAATGCTCTTGGCCAATTCATTGTAATGTCCTCATTTAGCTACGGAAACTATGCCGATGCTGCGACCGGTTGGAGCGACGGCACGACACCGTGTCTTAACCGAATCCAGTGGAAGCGATTGTTGACTGTCTTCATTATTCAACAAATGACCTTATCATCATGGAGAATAGTTCCTGGCTATATGCGAGTGCTTTTTCCTTGACGGGAAATCTCTTGTCATAATCGTCAACTTTTTCGATATCTATTTCATATGCAGCGCTTTCTTTAAACTTCCATTTATGGTTTTGGAATACACCTTTCTTTAATTCCAAAACAAGCAAGCCTAAAGGATATTTCCCTTCCATAGTGCTTATGCTGTAGTCTTTGCCGGTCTTGAAACCATGCTTGCAGTAATTATGAGGATCACCCATGATGATAATCGCGGGAAATCCCATTTTTACAACCAAATCTTTTGTATATTCCAAGAGGGTTGTGCCGATGCCATTTCGTTGATGTTCAGGATGTACACAGAAAGGTCCAAACGTTGCTGTTTCTAATATTTCGTTATTTTCATTAACGACAGAGGACTTTGTATATATTATGCTGCCGACAATCTGCTCATCTATTAAAGCAATATAGTCCAGATCTTTGATAAAATCAGGTTTGCTTCTCAGAGTATGCACCAGATAGTGTTCATCACAACCGGGTTTATATAAATTCCAGAATGCTTCTCTTGTTAATTTCTCGACTTGATAATAATCATTTTCTGCTTCTTTGCGAATCTTAATAGTCACGACTAATCTCCTGAATATAGTGTTTGCAGTCAGCGTTCGGCTCAAACAGCCGTTTGCTTCTCGGTTCAGCCGAATGAGGAAATCACCAGCCCGCGGAACTAGGATGCGGTTGATTGATTATGCTTTATCCTTCAAAATTTCTCTTGTTGAAATTACTTTGGCATAAGGAAATGATAATGCAGCCATAAAGGATGCATGAACATCTGATGCTTTTATAATTTTATTATTAAAGGACAAGTCCATTGTTGCACAGGCATCCTCAGCGACAACGCATTTAAAACCCAAGTCGAAAGCCGCACGGGTAGTTGCGTCTATGCACATGTGACTCATAGCACCGCAAATTACTAGATCGTCAATATGCCAATTCGTCAGGATTTTCAATAAGGATGTATCACGAAAACTGTTGGGATAATTTTTTACAACAACTTCTTCACCCGCTTGGGGAGCTACCTTGGCGTTTATTTTGGCTCCGTCTGTTCCTGGTAAGAAAAAGAAAGCGTTAGGCGGAACAGAAATGTGTTGCACATGAATGATATATGATTTTGTCTTTCTGAATTCAGTCAATAGATTCCGAGCGTTTTCCGCCGCGTCCTCTATACCTGCAAGTTGCATTATACCACCTGCAAAATAATCATTCTGTAAATCAACCATAATAAGACATTTGCTCATAAACTACTCCTTTTTATTTTGGCATTAAAAGGCATAATGGTGCGGTGAACGCAAGAGCAGCGTCACCCGGTATAATTGTTGGTTGGGCCTTTCCATCTTCACAATTTCGACCGGATGATAACTGCCTGCGTTGAATTATAAATCTGCATACAGCCACAATAAGAATAATGCCAATGATACCATACATCATCATGATTCCTGTTGCAGTGTTCATGTCCCAGCCTTATGTGCAGCTCACCGGCCTGAGCAGCGAGGTCCCGGTTGATTGTCTTGTTGGCCCTTTATTTGATTTGCTGTTCTGCACTCACAAATAACACTTTCGGGAATGAATATAACAGCCAACCCAATGAGCAAAGGAACAATTATTATATCATCAAGATGGCCTATTACCGGCATAAAGTCCGGAATCAAATCAATTGGCGAAATTGCATAGGCAATCCCGGCACCGAGAAAAAACTTAGAAATACGTGGTGTTCCAGGATGACGGAATAATAATTTATAATATTCAATTTCTTTTAATATGCTCTTAAAATAGCTTTTCAATTTATCTTTAATCTTCATTTTTTTTGGCCAACGGTGCGGCGCATTTGGCGATTTCGCCTGTAGGTGTTTGTTCGGCGGTTGTTTCTTTCCATCTTCCCCATTTTGTGTGGTGCATATAAGGAACAGTGCTACCATCATCGGTAAGCTCATTGAATCGATCACCGGCCAACTCATATACTCTCCCGCAGAGGGGGCATCTGAATTTGACAGAGCCGCCGGCCTCAAGGCCGTCAATCGACCCAGCGAACACATAGCCCCTGTATTTACACTGATGGCAGCGGCAGGCTGGAAGGTCTGGCCGCCAGAGCATCATCAGGAGATATGACAGCCCCAGTAGGAAAAGCGGCAATGCTGCTATTATCATGCCTCCGGTCAGCCCGCGGATTGCCCCGTGCCCGGTCACACTCCCGATGGTCGCCCCTGCCAATGCACAAAGGACAAACCAGATCGGATACAAACGCTCGATATTCATAGTTCACTCAGAAGAACGTGGAGATCACCGGCCAACGAAATGTGGGTACGGTGGATTGTTTGTTCAACCATCAGATATTTCCATTTGTTGCACAATGATTAATATGCCACGTTTCAGATTTCTGCTTGCAAAGATAAACGATCTGAGGCAGAAATAAAAGCAATAAATCTCAAAAAATCAACCTCTTTGGAAAAAACGTTTGGCTTTTCAAGATAATAAGGCCGAAAGCAAAGGTGGTTTTTTATGGGGAATTTGGCAAGCGTAAATAAACCCGACATTCTTCCTGAGTTTCAAACCTTTCTTTTAGACAAGGAAAAAGTTGCAACGACAATGATTTATACGCATGTTATGAGGAAGATGTCAGGGGCGCCAGAAAGACCCACGGATGTACTTTGGGAAAAGGGTGAAAATGGTTACTGATGACGATTATATGAAGATGGCGCTTGCCGAAGCCGAATCGGCCTTTAAAAAGGATGAAGTGCCGGTGGGGGCGATATTATTGTTAGAAGGGCGGATTATTGGGCGGGCGCATAATGAGCCGATCACGCGGAATGATCCTTCGGCGCATGCGGAAATGCTGGCCCTGCGTCAAGCCGCCGAAGCAATTGGCAATTACCGGCTGACGGAGGCCTCGCTCTACGTTACGCTGGAGCCGTGCATCATGTGCGCGGGTGCAATCATTCAGGCGCGGCTGGGGCGGGTGATTTACGGCGCGAGTGATCCCAAATGCGGTGCAGTGGCTTCCTTATATGAGGTATTAAACGATAAACGGTTGAATCATCAGGTTGCCGTAACGGGTGGAATATTAAAGGAAGAATGCGGGGAAATAATCAGTAGATTTTTTCGGGAAAAAAGAGTAGTATCCGCCGCCGTTGCGGTAAAGCAATAACGATTCGCTTTGCAAAGCGCAATTAGTTAAGTGCGGAGAGGTACCGAAGTGGTCGTAACGGGATCGACTCGAAATCGATTTGGGGGCCACAAGCTCCCACGGGGGTTCGAATCCCCCTCTCTCCGCCAATTTTAAAAATAGTAATTGCTTTTTTACAATTAATTTGTCATTCCGCAATGGCACAATATAACAAAACCGGAGAGATGTCCGAGTGGCTTAAGGAGCACGACTGGAAATCGTGTGTATGCTCACAAAGGTGTACCGGGGGTTCGAATCCCCCTCTCTCCGCCAGTTATCGCCTGATCCGAACAAAAAAGGCGGCAAACTTATCCCAAGTCTGCCGCCTTTGTCATTTCTTCTGGTTTGATATGAATTTGTTAAGCCATTTTCTTCATTGCCTCTACTAATTCCTGCACTGCGGCCGCAGATTTTGCCAGTGCCTGTTTTTCTTCCGCAGTGAGATTCAGAGAAATGATTTGCTCCATACCGTTTTTGCCCAGTTTCACCGGCACGCCGACAAATAAATCGGAAATGCCGTATTCACCCCTTAGATAAGCGGCACAGGGCAATATCTTCTTTTTGTCTTTTAGAATTGATTCGGCCATTTCCACAGCGGCGGAGGCCGGCGCATAATAGGCGCTGCCTGTTTTCAGCAGGCTGACGATTTCCGCACCGCCGGTGCGTGTCCTGTTGGCTAATGCTTCAATGCGTTCCGGTGACATCAGTTCCGTGATCGGAATGCCGGCGACGGTGGAAAAACGTGGTAATGGTACCATCGTATCACCGTGGCCGCCTAAAACAAGCGCGTGAACATTCTCTGCAGAGACGTTGAGTTCCGCGGCGATAAAAGCACGGAACCTTGCGGAATCCAGAACACCGGCCATTCCTATTACTCTCTCTCTCGGAAAGCCGCTCTCTTCCATAGCGACATGACACATTGCATCCAGGGGATTGCTGACAATAATCAAGATAGCCCGGGGGGAATACCGCACTACTTCTTTCGTTACACTTTTCATGATATTTTTATTTGTTGCCAAAAGATCATCGCGGCTCATACCCGGTTTGCGGGCTATTCCCGCTGTGATAATAACGATGTCGGAGTTTGCTGACGCCTCATAAGAGTTGGCGCCGGTTAGCCGGGCGTCGTGTTTCTCAATCGGTGCAGCCTCGGCCAAATCCAGAGCCTTCCCCTGCGGCACACCTTCAATGATGTCAATCAGCACAACGTCGCAAAGTTCTTTTTCAGCAAGTCGCTGCGCTGCTGTTGCACCGACGTTTCCTGCTCCCACTACGGTAACTTTCTTAATCATATCAATACCTCAAATTATTATTAGTTCTATTTTTCGCGTAGTATAATAAAATGCAAATAAAAACAACCGCAAATCTTTTTTGGGGGTTGCAAAAAAGAAATCCATAAGGTAGAAAATTAATCAATATTCTGGAGGATAACTATGGAAAAGCTCTTCGGCACTGACGGCATTCGGGGAATGGCCAACATTCATCCCATGACTGCGGAAATGGCAATGAACGTTGGCCGTGCACTGGCCTGCATCTCCAAAAAAGAGGGGCATACGCCCCGGATAATCATCGGGCGCGATACACGCCTTTCCGGCGACATGTTTGAAAGCGCTATTGTCTCCGGTATTTGCTCGATGGGTGTCAATGCTATTTCCGTCGGTGTGATTCCCACGCCGGGTATTGCCTTTCTGACCAATAGCATGCGTGCTGATGCCGGTGTTGTCATTTCCGCATCGCATAATCCATTGCAGGATAATGGCATAAAGATTTTTAATTCAGAAGGCTTCAAGCTGGCTGATGAAAAAGAGAATCTTATTGAAGAAATGATCTTTTTCAATAACATGCACAGGCTTCATCCGTCGCCCGGAGAACTGGGGAATTTATCGCGGATGGATGACGCCGCCGGGCGCTATATAGTTTTTTTAAAACATGCATTTCCCAAGGAGCTGAATCCCGAAGGCGTGAAGGTGGTTCTCGATTGTGCCAATGGTGCGACCTACCGTGTTGCTCCCGCAACTTTTCTGGAGTTAGGCCTGCAAGTCACCACTCTTTTTGATCAACCGAACGGCAGGAACATTAATGCCAATTGCGGATCGCAGCATCCCGCAGCGCTGGCCGAGGCGGTGCTGCGGCAAAAAGCTGATGTTGGTTTTGCCTTTGACGGAGACGGCGACCGCCTGATTGCCGTGGATGAAAAAGGCAACGTACTTACCGGCGATCAAATGCTGGCCATTTGTGCAGTTGCCATGAAAAAAGAAGGGGCGCTGACTAATAATCTTGTTGTACGCACGGTCATGAGCAATATGGGGCTTTCCGTTGCTTTTCAGAAAATGGGTATTGATTCGGTTTTTGCCAATGTCGGCGACCGCTTTGTCCTGGAAGAAATGCGCGCTTGTGGTGCAGTTATCGGCGGCGAGGATTCCGGACATTTAATATTTCTGCAGCATCACACCACTGGTGATGGCCTGATCACGGCGTTACAGCTACTGGCTGCGATGAAAAAGGAAGACAAGCCGCTTTCCGAGCTTGCCCGCGTCATGACGGTTTTTCCGCAGGTGCTCATCAATCTGGATGTCCAAAGAAAACCGGAAATCGAAGCTGTGCCGGAAATAATGGCCGCCATCAAGCAGGTTGAAAAGGCACTGGGCGATAAAGGCCGTGTTTTGGTGCGCTACTCCGGCACCCAGAACATGTGTCGCGTCATGGTCGAAGGCCCTACCAAAGAAGAAACCCGGACCTATTGCCGCCGGATCGCGGATGTTGTCGAGAAGATGCTGGGGTAATCGGGAAAATGCAGATGAGCCTGATAAAGTAAAGCAATCATTATTTCCTGACTTATACTCATCAAATAATCATGGTTATGCAAAAAGCCCCGACTAATTACACGTCACAGTAAAATAGTCAGGGCTTAATGTTCCTGGATTCCGGCCTTCGCCGGAATGACACAATTAATTTTAATCCACACGAATAAGCATCGCATCGCCTTGTGCGTTTCCCGAGCAAATGCCGCAGACGCCATAGCCGCCGCCACGACGTTGAAGTTCATAGCCCAGCGTCATAACAATTCTGGCTCCGCTTGCTCCGATAGGGTGCCCATAAGCGACCGCTCCGCCGTTGACATTCACCTTTTTAAACATCTCTTCTTTAGTCATGCCCAGAATCGACCGGCAACTCACCAGCACTACCGCGGCAAAGGCTTCGTTGATTTCGATAACATCCATCTGATCGAGTGTCAGATCATTTTGTTCCAGAATTTTCTTAATGGCCAAACCAGGTACGGTCGCGATATCTTTGGTCGGCTGCGATACTTCAGTATAATCAACGATGGTGAAAATAGGTTTGAGACCCAGCTTGTCGGCTTTCTCCCTGCTCATCAAAAGACAGACATCGCCGCCATCGTTTACTCCCGGTGCATTACCGGCGGTAACTGAGCCCGGCTGACCGGTGACGGTGCTGAGATGACCAAAAACCGGCGGCAGCTTCGCTAATCCTTCCAGTGTTGTCTCCGTTCTCGGCCCCTCGTCTTTATCCATCACCGCAATCTTTTTGCCTTGTTTTATTTCCACTGGAAAAACTTCATCATCGAGCTTGCCTTCATTCATTGCGCGGACGGCGTTCATCTGCGAATTGAGCGCCCATTCATCCTGTTCTTCGCGGGTAAAGCCGAATTCGTCAGCCACTTCCGAGCCGTGAATCGCCATATGCCGGTCATAGAAAGCATCCCACAGGCCATCATAAACCATTGCATCGACTACACGACCGTTAGGTAACCCCATCCGCGCACCCCACCGCATATCGGGCAGCAAAAAGGGGCAATTGCTCATGCTTTCCTGCCCCCCGGCAATGCAAATATCGGCGCGTCCCAGCAAAATCATCTGAAAGGCCAAGTCGATGGTTTTGATACCCGACGAGCAAACCTTATTAATGGTGATCGACGGCACTGATTCCGGCACTCCGGCTAATATTGTCGCCTGCCTCCCGGGTATTTGACCGCAACCGGCCGGAACAACCTGCCCCATGAAAATATAATCCACATCGGCCGGTTTGATCTTGCCTTCGGTTCTTTCGAGAACTTCTTTTATAGCCAGAGCACCCAGTTCCATTGCCGAAAAATCTTTAAGCGCTCCTCCGGCACGGCCATAGGGAGTCCGGCAGGCGGCCACGCAAACCACTTCGCGGAATTTCTTGTGGGGATTTTTAATTTTTCTGCCCATTGTCGTAAAATCAGGTTTACGCTCACCAAATTGAGCAATCGGAGCATTTTTATAAACCTCTGATCTTGTTTTTTTCAATTTTTGGGGTACTTTCGACATGTCTCCTCCTCTTCAGGCTCTGGGACTTGAATATTATGTTATAGCCAAAACAGCTTAATGAACTGCCCCGCTGCAAGCCACGGGTTATCATACCGATTCTGCCTCAATCTTTTCGCCCCAAGGGGCGGGGAATATGACCAACTGGATCCCGGATAGCTCAGCCTGCCGGGCTTCGCCTAGCATTCGCTGTGTTGAACTTTCGGGACCAATTCCACTGACGCTTCAAACTGCGCTTCGCTTGTTTTCAGCGAGTGTCATTGATTTAATCCGCTGTTTTTCTTGCATGGAGCTTGTTTACAGTCAATAAAATTTATCTGCTGAATGGCGCCGGTTTATCTTCAACATTAAATTTGACGTAAAAATAATAAAACTATAGAAGTTTAATGG
>CAYXZW010000061.1:0-15272 GCA_964469905.1 uncultured Smithella sp. | reverse complement strand
AAGCCATCCAGTTTTTCTATTTTATTCATCTGGTGCGGTATCTGGAATATTCCACACTGGGAATCGGCATTCGGATAGACCATATCTTCGGTCCTTATTATGAGAAAGATTTGAAGGAAGGCCGGATCACCAAAGAAGAGACACTGGGGATTCTTCAGTTGCTCTGGATTAAACTCAATGAACTGGGTCTGGTGTATTCTCCAACGGTCAGTTCCGTTTACGGCGGCGTCGCCTCCCTGCAGGCTGTCACTATCGGCGGGACGGATGAAAACGGAAAAGACGTGACGAACGATCTGACGTATCTCACGATGGAAGCCGCCAAAACGTTGAAGATCATCGAACCGAGCATCGTCTTGAGAATGCATGATGGAACGCCTGATGAAGTGTATTCCAAGGCGGCGGATGTCATAAAAACCGGTATCGGGTATCCCTCCCTTTTTAATGATGAAGCTCTTATCCCTCTGCTCGAGAGATGGGGCGTCCCGACCAAGGAAGCGAAACAGTATGCCGTCACCGGCTGTGTGTACATCGAGATTCCCGGCAAAAATGTCGTCCGCCGCTCGGTAGGTTATTTTGTTCTGCCGAAATGTCTCTGGTGGGCGCTGCACCAGGGCGTGAATCCGAAAACCGGCGAACAGCACGGGGTGAAAACTCCTGATCCGGCAACCTTCAAAAGCTGGAAAGACGTGCTCGATGCCTATGCCGAGCAGGTCAAATTCTTTACCGGCAAGATAGAAAATCTGGAAAGAATCAATAATGAACTCCTGGCCGAATACTGCCCGCGTCCGTTTTACTCGGCTATTCTGGATGGTTGCATTGAACAGGGGAAAGAATGCCGCAAGTGGGTCTACAACTCCATGCTTCATCATTTTTCGCAGGTGATCGGCGGAAACAATGTGGCCGATTCCATCACCGCCATTCGTAAAATTGTTTTTGAGGACAAGAAGGTCACGCTGCCGGAATTGATTACAATCATGGACAGGAACTGGGAAGGCCGTGAGGATATCCGGCAAGCCTGCCTCAACGCTCCGAAGTTCGGCAACGATGACGATTACGCGGATTTAATCGCCCGTGACGTGCAGGCCAGGGGCGAGGCGGCCATGGAATTGGTAAAAGACCGTTTCGGCCATTCGCACAGAGGCGATGGCAGCGCCGTTTCCGCAACCTACGGATTAGCCATTGATACGCCGGCTACACCCGATGGCCGCGCGGATGGTGAGCCGTTTTCCGATTCGACCTTGGCGCCGGCACCGGGAAGAGACAAGAAAGGCCCCACGGCCGTTTTGAAGTCTGTTTCCAAAATCAGTACGGTCGATACTTTTAATCATCTCCTCAATCAGAAGTTTCTGCCCAAATTCCTCGATGAAGATCTGAAACCGGCATTCCTCGGCTATCTCAAAACCTGGAAAGAGCTGAATATTCCTCATATCCAGTTTAATGTTGTCGATCGCGAAACGCTGCTCGAAGCAAAAGCCCAACCGGAAAAATACAGTGACCTGATCGTAAGAGTTGCCGGATTCAGCGCATACTTTGTCGATTTATCCGCAGGCCTGCAGGATCACATTATCGCCAGAACGGAGCAGAGCCTGACGTGACCAATAAAGAAAAAGGGTTGATCTTCAATATCCAGAAATTCAGCGTTCATGACGGTCCGGGCATCAGGACGACCGTTTTTATGAAAGGTTGTCCGCTGCAATGTCTGTGGTGTTCTAATCCCGAATCGCAGAGTTTCCTGCCCGAGCTTCTGGTAAGGAACATCAACTGCAGGGGCTGCGGCGTCTGTGTTAGGGCATGCCCGCAGAGCGCGATCAGCATCACAAAAATAGCCGGTCGAATCCTTGACCGACAAAAATGCGATCAGTGCCTGCTTTGCGTGGAGAGTTGTCTGTATGGTTCCTTAACTGAATGCGGAAAATACATGACTGTTCGGAATGTCCTTGATGAAGTTTTACAGGATAGGCTCTTTTATAAGAATTCCGGCGGCGGCATAACGATATCCGGCGGGGAGCCTTTATCGCAAAGCAAATTCGTATGTGAATTACTCGCCTGCTGTAAAAAGGAGGGATTGCACACGGCTCTGGAAACAGCGGGTCATGGTTCCTGGAAGGAAATGGAAAAGATGCTTCGTTATATCGATTTAATCCTCTTTGATATAAAACACCTCGATTCCGACAGGCATCAAAAAACAACGGGCATCAAAAACAATATTCTCCTGGAAAACCTGCGAAAAGCCGCCGGGACAAATAATATCTGGCTCAGAGTCCCGTTGATTGCCGGATTCAATGATTCTGAAAAACACATAAAAAATATTGTAGTATTAGGCAAAGAGATTCATGCGCAAAAGATATCCATACTGCCCTATCATGAAGGGGGAAAATCAAAGTGCGTGCAGCTAGGGACGTTTTACAGCTTCCCTGATGGAAAAACACCCGATGAAAAACATCTTCAGAAATTGAAGACAATTATTGAAAAAGCCGGCCTGTCTGTATCTATTGGCAACTAGCGGCGGATGATTTGGAATTGACGCTTGATCTTTCTGATCAATGGTATATCATTCCTGGTCATCAGGGGGACGGACAAATGAGAATCGCGATGGTCGGCATCGGTGGGGTAGGGGGGTATTTCGGCGGCAAATTGGCCGGAGAATACGCCGCATCCGGGAAACATGAGATTATTTTTATTGCTCGCGGAGAACATCTTAAAGCTATTCAACAAAATGGCTTACAGTTATTCACTCGGGAAGGTGATTACATCGCCTGGCCGAACATTGCTACGGATAATCCGGCCATATCTGGCATGTTTGATGTGATTTTCTTTTGTGTTAAAAGTTATTCGCTGGAGAGTTCGGCTCTATCCTTGAAAAACAATATCCATAAAAACACGGTGGTTATTCCTCTGCTCAATGGCGTGGACAGCGCGGAAAGACTTCGCGCCATATTGCCCCAGGCTGATATTGTTGCCGGCAGTGTCTATATTATCACCCACATTGAAAAGCCGGGTGTTGTCCGCCAGGAGGATGGCGCGTGCAAATTAACGTTCGGTACGGATGATCAGGAATCCGTTCGGAAATATTCCTGCATTCTGGATACTTTATTACAGGCAAAAATCAATGCCGTACTTACGGATAAAATATCGGAATCTCTCTGGATAAAATATCTGCTGATGTGTCCTCTGGCAACACTGACTGCGGCAACAGGCAAAACCTATGGGGCAATTCTTGAGGATGGCGTTCTTCGCGAAAAACTGAGGGGAATGATGCAGGAAGTCGCAACCGTCGCTAAAGCCTGCCATATTGATTTGCCTGAAAATGCGGTTGATAAGACTATGGAAATGGTCAGCCGGTTCGGCTTCAATGCAAAAACATCCATGCAGTTGGATAAAGAAAGCGGGAAGCAAACAGAAGTGGACACCCTGACAGCTTATCTGATCCGCACAGGACGTAAATTGGGAATTTCACTGCCGCTGCACAACGAGTTTTACAAACAACTCATTGCCGGATAGACTTTCGCTGTTGTACATCCGGAATAATAGACTTCCATCTCTTATCTATTTGACAAAACAACGGGATTTGTTATAGATAACATCCCTTGTAAAACAGAGTCGGATGACGGCATCCGTTGTTTTCGGGATAAAGAATCGAGGTGGGCTAAATGAAAAATATTTTTATCGGTTTGATTGGTCTGGGCAACATTGGTACCGGTGTTGTCAAACTGCTGCAGCAAAACGAAGAGTTGATTACTCAAAAACTTGGCGCCAAACTTGTTTTAAAGAAGATCGCCGATATTAATATCACTTCATCGCGCGGGATCAAAATCCCTAAAAATCTGCTGACGACCAATGCCCGGGAAATCCTCGACGACCCGGAAATATCCATTGTGATCGAACTAATGGGCGGTTATGAACCGGCAAGAACGTTTGTTCTCGACGCCATTAAAAATGGCAAGCATGTCGTCACCGCTAACAAGGCGCTGCTCGCCACTTATGGCAATGAAATATTTCCGGCCGCCGAGAAAAAAGGTGTGGATGTCGGCTTTGAAGCAAGTGTTGGCGGGACGATTCCCATCATCAAAACACTCAAAGAGTCACTGGTTGCCAACCACATCAATTCCATTGTCGGCATTATGAATGGCACCTGCAATTTTATTTTAACCAAGATGACCGATGAGGGCAAGCCGTTCGATGTCGTGTTGAAAGAAGCTCAGCAACTGGGATTTGCCGAAGCGGATCCGACTTTTGATATTGAAGGCATTGATACTTCTCATAAGATGGCCATCCTTCTTTCGCTGGCTTACGGCAAAAAAGTCAACCTCAAGGACATTTATCTGGAAGGGATTACGAAAATCAGCGGCGAGGATATCGCTTTTGCCAAAGAATTGGGATTTCGGATCAAATTACTGGCGATCGGCATTCTGAAAGGCGACGCGGTGGAAGCCAGAATTCACCCGACGATGATTTCTTCCGGACATCTATTGGCCAATGTCAACCGAAACTACAATGCTTTTCATCTGGTAGGCGATGCATCCGGTCCGGTCTTCCTGTTCGGACAGGGCGCAGGCATGATGCCGACAGCCAGCGCTGTGTTCAGCGACATTCTCGATGCCGCCCGAAACGTTATAAAAGGGATTGCCGGCCGTGTGCCCCTCAGATCGATTAACGAAAGCGCCATGAAACCTATCAAACTGATTCCCATGGACGATATCGAAACCAAATACTATTTCCGTTTCTCCGTTCTGGATCGTCCGGGCGTTTTATCGAGAATTTCCGGCATTCTCGGAGAACACAACATCAGTCTGGAAACAGTTATTCAGAAATCCCGCGAAGTAGCCGGGCCTGTGCCAATCGTCATGACGACCTATAAAGCGAAAGAGAAAGATGTGCGCCAGGCGCTGAAAAAAATAGATAAACTCAATGTTGTGCGTGATAAAACCATCCTGATCCGTATTGAGGATGAGCTTTAAGTTACACAGAAGGAAAACTTATGAAATATGTTGTATTACTGGGCGACGGCATGGCGGATTATCCGAGCCAGAAACTCGGGGGGAAAACGCCGCTTCAATGCGCTCTGACCCCTTTTCTGGACCAAATTGCCTCGCAAGGGACTCTGGGTCTGGTCGATACGATACCCCAGGGCTTAACACCGGGCTCTGATGTGGCCAATCTCAGCGTCCTGGGTTACAACCCTGCTGATACCTACACTGGCCGCGGGCCGCTGGAAGCGGCCAGCATGGGCGTTGACCTGGGTCCCAATGATATCGCTTATCGATGCAATCTGGTGAGCATCGGTGAAAAAGACACTGACCAGGCATTTATGGATGATTTTACCGCCGGACATATCTCTTCGTCCGAAGCCAGAGAAATTATTCTGGATATCAACAAAACGCTCAATTCGTCTCAATACCAATTTTATCCCGGCGTGGGCTACCGCCATTTGCTGGTATGGCGCAATGCCGCAGGATCTCCACAAAGCACGCCGCCACATGACATTCCGGGCAAGGGCATCGTTCAATATCTCCCTCAAGGAGATTACGCAGACGAAATTAATGAACTAACAGCAAAAGCGGCGGAGATTTTAAAGAACCACCCGGTTAACGCCAGACGCCTGGCCGATGGTAAGAAACAGGCAAATTCCATCTGGCTATGGGGGCAGGGGAAAAAGCCGCAAATTATCCCACTGACCCAGAAATATGATTTCAAAGGCGGCATGATTTCGGCTGTTGATCTCCTTAATGGCCTAGGATCTATTGCCGGACTGAAGCGGTTAACCGTAGAAGGGGCTACTGGTTATATCGACACCAACTATGAAGGCAAAGCGAATATGGCGCTCGATGCGCTGAAATTCATGGATTTTGTCTTTCTCCATCTGGAGGCCCCGGATGAAATGGGGCATGAGGGCAATGCCGAAGGGAAGATTAAGGCTATCGAACTTTTCGATGAACGAATAGTAGGACCGATACTAAATAACATCGGCAAATTAGGTGATAACCGCATTCTGGTTTTAAGCGACCATCCCACCCCTATCGATCTGAAAACCCATGTCGGCGATCCGAGTCCTTTTGCTGTTTTATCATCCCGCAAGAACGAGAACCTTGCCGCTGGACGCCCCTTTACTGAAGATACCGCCAGGGAAAGTGGAATTATAGTTTCTCCCGGCTACCTGCTTATGGATCAATTCATTCAGGACTGGAGCGCGTTTCTTGGAAAATAATTTTGTAAAAGTCCGTGTAATTTATGCCGATACAGACGCGATGGGCATCGTTTACCATACCAATTATATCCGCTGGTTTGAACTGGGCCGCAATGAATTGATGCGTCAACTGGGTGTGGCCTATACGGAGTTGGAAAAACTGGGGCTTAATCTTCCACTGACCAAAGTGTCCTGTCATTATCTTGCACCGGCAAAATATGACCAAATGGTCACGATTGAAACAGGGTTTGATTATATTAAAAGGGCAAGCATTAAGTTTAATTCTAAAATTTGGGACGAAAACCAACAAAAGCTTCTCGTGGAAGGCTATACCATCCATGCCTGCACCAACAAAGAAGGCAAAATCCGCCGGATACCACCATTGCTTCTTGAATTGACTGACAAATATAATATCAATAAAGGGGAATAATATGTCTGCGAAGTTATCAAAAAAAGAACTGAAAAGC
The DNA here is from genome assembly GCA_964469905.1 of uncultured Smithella sp. Taxonomy (GTDB): domain Bacteria; phylum Desulfobacterota; class Syntrophia; order Syntrophales; family Smithellaceae; genus MVRV01. Next base: position 8,621 of record CAYXZW010000061.1, on the reverse strand, counting down.
CATGACGCATTTCAAACCACATTCGAAAGAGTAGGCGATTATATTTCAGAAAACAAAACCCGTGTGATGGTTGTCGGGATAGCGTTGGTTTCAGCCGTCATCATTGCCATGGGAATTTATTTTTACTGGAGCCATTACTCCGGTTCCGCTTTAAAACTATATGCCCAAGCGCAGGGAAATATCTTGAAAAGCGGCGATAATAAAGAAACGGTTAATGAAAACATCAATATATTCAAAGAATTGATTGAAAAATATCCTCACAGCTGGAGCGGCCGAATGGCTTATTATCACCTCGGCAATATTTATTATAGCAGAGGCGAGTTTGATCAGGCGATCAACTCTTATCAAAAGTTCGTTGGCAAGTCTGGATCGGATAAAACGGGCGTTAAATTTCTTGCTTTAACGTCTCTGGGATATTCCTTTGAAGTCAAAAAAGATTATAAGGAAGCCCTGAAATATTTTGAACAAGCGCAAAGCGCTTATAATGTTGGCTTTGAAGCAATCGGATTACGGAACATCGCACGCGCGTATGAAGAATTAAATAACAAAGAAAAAGCTCTGGAGTACTATAAAAAAGCATTGGAAAAAACGACTGAACCCGCAACAACCATTTTTATCAAGCGGAAAATATCTACCCTGAGCTGATTTATACGGAGGCACAAACATTTGAAAAAACAACTCATGTCAGGAAATGAAGCCATCGCTCGTGGCGTTTATGAAGCGGGTGTGAGGTTTGCAGCAGCCTATCCCGGCACGCCCAGTACCGAGATCATGGAAGAATTTGCAAAATACGATGGTGTTTACGCCGAATGGGCGCCCAATGAAAAAGTCGCAGTCGAAGTTGCCATCGGCGCAGCTTTAGGTGGAGTAAAAGCGCTGGCCGTGATGAAGCACGTAGGAGTCAACGTCGCTGCAGACCCGATTTTTACCGTCAGTTACACCGGCATCGAAGGAGCGCTGGTAATCATCAGCGCGGATGATCCGTCCATGCACAGTTCGCAAAATGAGCAGGACAATCGCAATTACGCTAAATTTGCTAAAATCCCCATGCTGGAGCCGGCAGATCCTCAGGAAGCTAAAGATTTTATCAGGCTGGCGTTTGAAATCAGCGAAAAGTTCGACACACCTGTGTTTTTCCGGTCAACAACGCGTGTATCTCATTCCAAATCCGTTGTCACGCTCCACGAACCGCAGTTACCGGTGGACAAAACAAGACTGGTTCACCATGCGGAAAAGTATGTCATGGTTCCGATCAACGCCCGTGTGCGCCGTGTTGAGGTCGAAAAACGCCAGCACGCTTTAAAAGCATTTGTGGAGACATTTCCTGAAAATAAAATGGAAATCAATGATCCGGATGTTGGCATTATCACAGCCGGCATGACCTATAATTATGCCAAAGACGTTTTCCCGAATTTTTCCTATCTCAAACTGGGCATGGTTTATCCGCTTCCGGAGAAAATGATCCGCCATTTCGCTTCCAAAGTGAAAAAGATTTACGTGATCGAAGAACTTGATCCTTACCTTGAAGAACAGATCAAAGCCATGGGGATCGAGGTGACGGGCAAGGATATCTTTCCTTACACGAATGAATTTGATCCCGGCATTATCAGAAACGCTATCGATCGTAATCTGCTGGGAGCGGTTTCTCCATACAAAGCTGATCTCGCGCAACGCCCACCGAACCTTTGTCCCGGTTGTCCGCATCGGGGATTGTTTTATGCGTTGAAAAAATCCAAGTGCTATGTCCACGGCGATATCGGCTGCTATACCTTGTCTTATCTGAAACCATTGGAAGGGCTTCATTCCTGTATCTGCATGGGGGCGAGCATCGGCATGGCTCATGGCATGAGTAAAGCCCTGAAGGAAAAAGGGAAGGGCAAGATAGTGGGCGTAATTGGCGATTCTACTTTTTTGCATTCCGGAATCACCCCGCTTTTAAATATGGCCTACAATAACAGTGATGCTCTCATTATCATATTAGACAACAGCACAACGGCCATGACCGGTATGCAGGAACACCCCGGAACCGGTTACACCCTGATGGGAAAAGAGGCTAAAAAAGTTAATCTAAATGTTTTAGTATCGGCTCTAGGAATAGAAAATATAAGGGTTATCGATCCTAACAATATCAAAGAAACGCACAATGCGATCAAGGATGAACTGGCCAGTTCGGGTCCATCCGTCATTATTGCTAAGAGACCATGTGTTCTATTTAAACGGGCAGGCATGAAATCTCAACCCTCTCTGAAAGTTGATGCAGATAAATGTGAAGGCTGCAAATCCTGTCTGGGACTCAATTGTCCGCCAATTTCCTGGAAAAAAGGTGTGACCAAGGAAGGATCCAAGCGCAAGGGCATCTCGTTTATTGATGAAACACTTTGTAATGGTTGTGGTTTATGTGCGCAAGTCTGTAAATTCGACGCGATCAGCTAATAATAAGGAAAACGTTAATGATTGATTCTAAGGTAAAGAGCATATTGTTTGCCGGTGTAGGCGGCCAGGGAATTCTGAGGGCCAGTGATGTTATGTGTATGGCCATGATGGAGGCGGGTTTTGACGTCAAAAAAAGTGAAGTTCATGGCATGGCGCAGCGCGGCGGCTGCGTGACCAGCCATGTTCGTTACGGCGAGAAGGTTTATTCGCCATTGGCTGAGCCCGGAACTATTGAAACACTGGTTTCTTTCGAGAAAATGGAAGCATTGCGCTATTTGAAATTCTTAAGCAAAAACGCGTCCATTATTCTCAATACAGAGGAAATTTATCCTCCGGCAGTCAATATGGGTGACGCATCATATCCGGATGATGTCATTAGTTTTTTAAAGAAACATTACGCTAAGGTGATCGCGTTTAACGCGGCTGAACTGGCGCAAAAAGCCGGCAATATTAAAGCGGCAAATGTAGTCCTTCTTGGAGCAGTATCCAATCTGATGAACGTTGAGCAATCCATTTGGGAAAGCGTCATCAAGAAATCCTTTCCGCAAAAACTGGTAAAATTGAATTTAGATGCTTTTCAAATGGGAATTACTGCTTAAATTACCGCCATATTGAATTTCACAATCGAAAAGGAACCTTGAAAAATTATGGCCGAAGATTATTACCAAGTTCTGGGTGTCGATAAGAAAGCCTCCGCTGATGAAATAAAAAAAGCTTATCGCAAGCTGGCTGTAAAGTGGCATCCCGACAAAAACCCCAACAATAAAGCGGCCTCTGAAGAAAAATTCAAAAAGATCAGCGAAGCTTACGCCGTTTTAAGTGATGTGAAGAAGCGTGAACAATATGATCAATTTGGCTCCGCAGACCAATATCGTCAGCAATACTCTCAGGAAGACATTTTCCGTGATTTTGACCTGGATGAGATATTGCGGGGATTTGGTTTTGGTGGCGGAAGAGGGGGAGGCAGAACCACTTTTCGCAGCGCCGGCAGAAGAGGCGGCGGTGGAGCGCAGGATTACGATGACCCATTCTCCGGAATATTCGGTGGTGGTGGCCATCAGTATGCCAATATGCCGCAAAAAGGCCAGGATGCCGAGTATAATTTATCAATATCATTAGAAGAATCAGTACTGGGCGCTGATAAAAAGATTTCGCTGCAAATGGAAAATCGCATTGAAGACATTAATGTTAAAATACCTTCCGGAATCAGCACTGGTAAGAAATTGAGATTGCCCGGGAAAGGACTGACAGGCTTCAATGGCGGCCCCAATGGTGATTTGTATTTAAATATTAATGTAATGCCTCATCCAATCTTTGCCCGGGATGGCAATGATCTTTATATCGAAAAAACCATCAAATTTACCCAGGCGACATTGGGAACGGCTATCGATGTCCCGACGCTTGATGGAACCACAAAAAGGCTGAAGATTGCTCCGGGTACGCAAAATAACACTAAAATCCGGATGAAGGGTTATGGTGTTCCGGGACTTAAAGGCGCAGTTAAAGGCGATCAATATGTCAAGATCAATGTAGAAGTCCCTAAAAAGTTGACTGATAAACAGATGAAGATCATTGAACAACTGGCTGCGGATGGAATTTAACTCAAAGAGGTATGAAGACTATTAAAAGCCGTTCAAAGGGGTGCATTCCAACATGGACTTATTTCTCAGGAACTCATACAACTTTTTGAAATTACCATCGAGTCTCATAACATATCTTATGTTAACTTAATAATACAATTATTTATTTTAAGCTTTTACAAGCTTTCTATTCCGTCACTCCATACCCCTTACCTCTTTAGATTTGAAAATTGAAAAAGAACCAAGAGCTTTGGCGATTAAAATATCGTCCGATTTGACTTCTGCCTCCAAAACGGCAATGTTTTTTCCTTTTTGGATTATGTGAGTTTCACAATATAATATTTTCGTCGCTGCCGGTTTTAAATAGTTGATTTTAATTTCGATGGTAGCAGTTTCTTCACCTTGCTTAAGTGTGGAATAGACGGCCACGCCCATGCTGATATCCGCAATGGAATAAATGACACCGCCATGAACAAATTTGTGTTTATTCAAAAGAGTGTCGTTAATTTCCAGACGACTCCAACATCGACCATTTTCCAGTTTTTCAATAGTCAAACCCAATAATTTTATAAAGGCACTGCGCTTCCATAGTTCTTCCGTGAAGTATAACATATTAATATTATTCCTTTAATTATAAAGTAGCTTTGATGTTATTGGTCTGGATCCATATTCTTTAAATAAATTCAACGTCTCCTATTGCTCCCATATCGTTGCCGCAGATAATAATAATCCCTTTTATTCCCGGAATTTCAATTCCGTAAACCAGGGCAGTTTTGATGTCTTTTTTACTTTTTACCCTGTTTCCTATGGCCGATGCCGCGGCATCGGCCAGGGTTGCAGATTTGGATATCACACAAACCGCGTCGGCCTTTCCGAAGCTCAATGATGGCCCGACCGTGGCGGATGATGTGCAAATTCCTAATGGTGTTTCTTCCGGTTTTACAACAACATTGACTTTATAACTTAAAGCAGATTCTCCGGCGTAAATAGCGACGGTTGATCTCTTGTTAGACCGCAGAAAGATATCTCCGCCATTTTCGATAATGAGGGTTTCCGTCTGATCAAGCAGATCATAACCGACAAATTCCGCTATGGCTCCGGCGACCGAAGCCATAGGCCCTACTCCGCAGATCATGGATTTCGAAATCATATCCCGAATAATGGGTGGGGCCAAATGATTTTCAGGAAGAGGCAAAAGAGCATTGCGAAATTCCGGATAATTTTTGATATAGATTTCTATAGAATTTCTGTGCTTTGATAAGGATTGAAAGGCCATTTCCGAAAGATTAGCCTCCGAACTTATGAACAGATCACTTTCTGCAATCTTAATATTATATGAAATAAGATTATTGTTATTAATTAAAGATCTATATGTTCTTTCCTCATGTTTCATTTTATTAATATATTACTGTTGATAGTTTTCAAGTCTTAATATTTAATGCTGTGGATAACCTGTATTTTTCAGTGTGAGCCTGAACTATGGAAATTTTTCGATGGCCGATATGGGCTCAGCAATAAATCGTGCCGCCCTCCCCCAAGATACAATCCGCTTCCCTTTGCAATCGTTCACAAATATCGAGTCTGGTGTCGTCACCGAGCCTTACAATTGTTTCACTTTTTCCATTAAGAATGTGAATGTAACCTTCGTATTTACCGCTGTATTTCTTAATCGTATCGTACAGGGATTTGATATTTTCCGGAGATACTTTATCCGTGTCAACCATAAACCGGACCTGTTTATAAGGATTCTCCAACGCTTTAGCCAATGGGATAACATCCTGGGCAATTACTTTAAGTGATTCATCGCCAACGTCAATGGTTCCCGAAATAACAACCGGTTCGTCTGCATGGAGCAGCTCATAAAACTTCTTATAAACGTCCGCCCAGAAGATGATGCTGACAGAACCCTGCAAATCTTCCAGGACGATATTGCACATGATATCTTTTTTTTTGGTCAGCCTTTCTGTAAGCGTACTGATCACGCCGGCGATGGTAATTGTGTCTTTATCTCGTTTTGAGCTCAAGCCTGTAGAATTTACGTTAGTAACCAGCTTTAATTTTTCGGCGTAACCATGCAAAGGGTGACCTGTGATATAAAAGCCAAGGGTATCCTTCTCGATGGAAAGCAATTCTTTACGGTCCCATTCCGGAAAACTGGGAATCTGGAATGATGTCCCACCATTGGTGCTAGAGGCATCCGCAGCTTCCAACTGATCGAAAATATTTGCTTGATTACTGAGTAATTCCTTCTGCTTCCGCTGTGCATCATCCATCGCCTGATCCAGGCAAGCCATTAGCTGACGACGGGTGTAACCCAGTGAATCAAAAGAACCGCATTTAATCAGGCTTTCGATGACTCTTCTATTGACTTTACGCAAATCGACACGGCTCAGGAAATCCATAAAGGAGGTAAATTTAGCATCTTGGCGCATGGCAATAATCGATTCAATCGCTGCTTCTCCAACATTTTTCACCGCACCGAGACCAAAACGGATATTTTCACCTGAAATACTAAAGTCTTTTTCCGATTCATTAATGTCCGGCGGCAAAATATTAATATCCATTTCTTTGCAGTTGGACATGTGTTTGATAATTTTATCACGATTATCTTTTTCACTGGTCAGAAGCGCCGCCATGAAAGCAACCGGGTAATGAGCCTTGAGATAAGCTGTCTGATAGGTGATCATCGCATAGGCGGCACTATGAGACTTATTAAACCCGTATTCAGCAAAGGTCTCCATTTGGTCCCAGATGATCTTTGCCTTGTTTTCATTAATTTTTTGTTTTTTCGCACCTTCGAGAAATTTTGGTTTCTCTTTTTCCATTGCCGCAACTTGCTTTTTGCCCATCACTTTACGCAATGTGTCGGCTTGAGCCATTGTGTAGCCGCCGATCACATTGGCTATTTGCATAACCTGCTCCTGATAAAGGATGATGCCGTAAGTTTCGTTCAAAATCGTTTCAAGCTGAGGCAGTTCATAGGTTATTTGTTGTTTTCCATGCTTACGGGCTATGAAATCGGGGATCATCTTCATCGGGCCGGGACGGTAAGCTGCAATCAAAGCAATCACATCTTCTATATGATCGGGTTTGAAATTGACCAGAAGATCTTTCATCCCGGAGCTTTCCAGCTGGAATACACCGTCGGTTTCACCCTTCATCAACAACTGGTATGTTTCATCATCGTCTAATGGTAAATCATTAATATCAATATCAATATTATGGGACTGTTTAATGAAATCCAGAGTGTTCTTAATCACCGTCAGGGTCTTTAGCCCCAGGAAATCAAATTTTGTCAGTCCGACGGCTTCGATATCCTTCATGGAATACTGGGAAACGATATCATCTTTCGGAGCAAATAGCGGCACTCGTTCGACCAGCGGTGCATCTGAAATCACCACACCGGCAGCGTGAACGGATGAGTGACGGTTGAGACCTTCCAGAACCAGTGAAAGGGATAACAATTTGTCAATTTGTGGATTTTTTTTGCGTTCTTCGGCGAAGCGAGGCTCCATTTTAAATGCTTCCGCCAGTGTGATATTCAAAACAGTGGGCACGAGTTTGGCAATGCGATCCGCATCACCGTAAGGAATATTGAGGGCTCGTCCTACGTCCCGGATTACGCCTTTGGCCATCATCTTTCCAAATGTGCAGATTTGCGTGACTTTATCCTTGCCATATTTCTCTGTCACATATTTAATGATTTCCCCGCGTCGCTCCTGACAGAAATCGATATCAATATCCGGCATGCTGATTCGGTCAGGATTCAGGAATCGCTCAAAAAACAGTCCGTAACGCAAGGGATCGATGTCGGTAATTCGAATGGCATAGGCAACCAGCGAACCGGCGGCAGAGCCGCGTCCTGGTCCTACAGGAACACCATTGTGTTTGGCGTGCTTGATAAAATCCGAAACGATCAGAAAATAGCCGGCAAATCCCATTTTTTTTATGATTTCCAGCTCTGTACGAAGGCGTTTGCTATATTTTTCCTTGACTGCAGGCTCATCTTCTTTCTGGTACTTCATAATGGTTGGTAGGAGCTTTTCCAGACCTTCCACCGCTTTACGGTCAAGGTAATCTTCGAGTGATTCTTCAGGATTTTTGACTTCAAATTTAGGCAGATAGAACTTCCCGAATTCGAAGGTCAGATTACATCGTTCGGCAATGCTCACCGTGTTGGCTATCGCTTCCGGAGTCGCCGCAAAAAGCATCTGCATTTCCTCCGGGGATTTCACGTAAAACTGATCCGATGTCATCGACATCCGGTCCTTGTCTTCGATGGTCTTCCCTGTCTGGATACACAAAAGAATATTGTGCGCTTCGGCATGGTCGGCATTCAAATAATGGCAGTCATTCGTAGCAATTAGCGGAATCGACAACTCTTTGCCAAGTTCAATCAAGCCCTGATTGGCGATTTTCTGTTCAGGGATTCCATTTTCCATAATCTCCAGATAGAAATTGTCTTCACCGAAAATGTCCAGATAGGCACGGGCGGATTTTCTGGCTTCGTCCATATTTCCCCGGACGATGTGAGATGCTATTTCACCGTGCAGACAAGCGCTCGATGCAATCAGGCCTTCGGAGTATTACTTAAGTATTTCCTTATCC
>CAYXZW010000060.1:0-15816 GCA_964469905.1 uncultured Smithella sp. | reverse complement strand
GCATGTAGGGGTTAGCATAGAGCAGTACAAGAGCAACGACCAATGCGTAAATAGCAACGGATTCAGCCATGGCCATACCAACTAGCATAACGGTCATGATTTTGCCCTGAACACCGGGATTTCTACCAACCGCCTGGCAAGCGCCATTCGCTGCATTACCGATACCGGCTCCGGCTCCGATTGCTCCCAGGCCAATTGCCAAACCAGCTCCCAGCATTGCGCCAAAAGCAAATATAACTTTAATGTACGATTCCCCCGCAGGTATTACTTCTGCTGCTGCGAAAACCAGTGGGCTGGATACAAGCAAAATCGCCACTGCTGCCAACGCTGTTAAAATCCCTTTACCAAATTTGTGTGCCATTATTTATTTCCTTTCGTAATATTGTATTGATTATTTTCCTAATAATATAACTTAACATAGCATAAGCGTCCTGTCATATCAAAGAGGAAATAATTCCAAATATGAACTTGCGCAGAACTTTTGCACGATACATGCCATCATCTCAGTTGGTGAAATTATTTTGGAAGTAATCTTGAATATAGCGACAGATATTAAAGAAGGATACGCTGCTAATTTATTGAGATTGCTTCAAATAGCAGAAGATAAGCGGATGATGTTTTTTCTAGTAGATATACGTTGAGTGATTATTTGTGATGTTTAATAAATCGCCGCTTTTTTATAATAATTTAAAGTTTTGTTAAATGACCTGATATAAAACATTCAAATGCAGTAAAGAAATATAAACTTCATTCCTTTTATCCCCGGCCACAATAACCGACCAGATGGCATTTTGCTCTTTTTCCAATGTCATTGCATTGAACCATCATTAATATATTTGTATTTTATTATGTTTTTTATTGAAATTTTATACTAAGGCCGTTAGTATTAAAAAAGTTTTGATCATTTTCTTTAAAGATAAACAGTTTTTATTGCGAGGATTGCTATGCAGGAATTGCTGACCGCTGTTACTTACCCGATAGTCTGGCTTATTTGCACTTATGTATTAAATATTGAAAGCGGTCTGGCGAAATTGCTGATTTCCCTGACGGCGGCCATCCTAGTCTATGTCTTGCTCGGAATAAGGAGCTCTGCACAGAGGGGGGAAGATAATAAAGAAGAGGAATGACATTATTTGGAGAGGGGTAAATCGTCTCTATATTTGATATGAAGATACGCATCTTGTTGGCCAGTGCTATTGTAATAATCCTGATTTTGTTGCTTGCTTTGACAGTTAATCATGCCCGGGAAAAGGATATGGTTGAAGTCTTCAGCCGCCAGCAGCTTGCACACGCCCAAAATACAGCAATTAGAATTGCCGATATCTTTTCACAAGCCGGAAAAAATATAGCTCTGTTTTCCCACTTCGATCCTCAACAGAAAATATCTGCTCAAGAAATTAATAGCGACTTTAAGATTCTTTCTTCTGGCTGGGAAAAATCAATCGACGCCGTCGGCCTGTTTGATGCCAAAGGAAAGATGAAAATGATCTTTCCGCAGAATGCCTCTCCTGACGTCAATTTGGCAGCACATTTCAATGTCCTGCAGAAAAAAACAAATCTGTATTATGATCTGACTTTACCGGAAAAACCAAGTGCTGCAAAGCCCAAGCAAAGCACAAACTGGTATATGATTATCGGTTGTCCCATCTGGCGGCATAATAATTTTGCCGGTGCCTGGATAGCTTCCTTTTCGCTCGCCGCTATAATCGAAGATTACAAAAAGCAGACAAGAGAAAACAGCTTAGGCAATCTCTGGTTGACTGATGATCGCGGGAAAATAATTATTCATCCAGATGCGACCATTGTGGGGAAAAACGTAAAAGACCTGCTGCAAAGAATCCCTGAAAGCCCGATAGATATTTCAAAGGAACGTGGCAACTACATGGATGCTATGGTGAGCAGGTCGGATCAGCAAACGCAGCGCAGCGTCATCGCGTATTATCCACTGTACACCGGAGATAAAAAATGGATTGTTTTTGTCGCTGCTCCTTATAATCAGGTTGTTATGCCTGTGCGTAAGACTTTCATTTACACTCTATTCAGCGCCTTTTTGCTTATTCTGGTTGTAGTAATTGCAAGTATTTATTTTGCATATCGCGAGGGCAAGAGGGTGCGGATTGAAGAAGAACAAAAAAGGGTGAGAGAGCGTGAGGACTGGCAGGAAAAACTGTTGTTGGAAAAGAAAACAATTGAAGGAATTGTTGAAGGTTCACCTATTCCCGCTTTTGTTATCAATAGGGAGCACAAAGTAATTTTATGGAATCGGGCCTGTATGGAATTGACCGGTTATCCGGCAAGCGAGATGGTCAATACCGACAAACATTATATACCTTTTTATTCGGTAAAGAGGCCGCTCATCGTCGATTTGATCGTTGATCATGATTTGGCGGGCCTGGATAAATATTACGGCAACAAGAAAGTAAAAAAATCGCTGAAAGTCGTTAACGCTTATGAAGCAACCGATCACTTCGAAAATCTCGGTGGTCACAGCCGGCATTTATATTTTTTAGCGGCCCCCATTTATGATGAAAAAGGAGAAATTATCGCAGCAATTGAAACATTGCAGGATGTTTCCCACGAAGAGGAAATAGCCAGAAGCTTGCGCGAATATGCAGAAAGCCTGCAAAATGAACTTTCTCAGAATATTGAATTGCAGCACGAAATTCAAGAGCTTAACAATTATATGCAGTCAATTTTAAAGAGTCTGCCTGATAAGATTTATGAGTTGGATGAAAATGGTATCATCAATTATATCAGTCGCGGAACAAGTAGGGACGGTGAAAAGCAGTCGCGTGAATTTAAGGGCAAACACTTCCTGGAATTTGTTGCACCCGAAAATAGAGATTATGTTTTGGCGAAATGGGAGGAAGGAAAGCAGGGCATATACAAACCTTATGAGATTGAAAGAACAAAGAGGGACGGGGGCAAAGTGAATCTTTTTGTGACGACTTCACCAATTATCGGGACAAGCCACTACTTGGTTGTGCAGCGAGATATCACAGAAGTCAAGAATCTGGAAAAAAAGCTTTACGAAAGCCAAAAACTGGCTGCTCTGGGACAATTATCGGCAGGAATTGCCCATGAGGTGCGCAATCCGCTGTCTTCAATTAAAATGAGTCTGCATATTCTGGAAAAGCGGATGAATCCGGCCGGCAACGATCTCAAGCGATTTAAAATCGCCGAAAAAGAAGTTGAGCATCTGGAGGAGTTAGTTAATAATATTCTGATATTTGCCAAGCCGTTGGAACCCAACATGGCGCCGGTGAATTTAACTAAGGTTCTGGAACAAGCTTTGGCTATGACCGAAAAAGGTATTGCCGATAAGCATATCGACATCCAGACACAATACGAAAGCATTCCCCCGGTTGTAGCAGATTCAGCGATGCTGGTTGATGCTTTCATCAACATAATTCGCAATGCAATAGAAGCTGTCGAAGAAAAAGGCAGCATTATTATTTCTTTGAGCAATCTTGAGGGAAGCAGGGAGGCGGTTGTTATCCAGGTTAAAGATAGTGGCTGCGGTATTGATGCCGCCGATATGCCCCACCTATTTAATCCTTTCTTTACCCGGAAAAACTATGGTACGGGTTTAGGACTTTCTCAGGTGAAAAGGATAATTGATCTTAATAACGGTACTATCGATATTACAAGTGAAAAAAATAAGGGAACAATAGTAAGAGTGACCTTGCAGTGCAATGAAAGACGAACATGGTAGGCGATTGCTTCAATCTGCGTAAATGGTAAAACCGCGATTAAACGCTTTGTGCTGTATATGAAGGTAATTTATTATGCCGAGTATTCTTGTTATTGATGATGATGTTTCGATTTGCCAAACACTGGAGCTGTATCTCGAGGAAGAAGGGTACATTGTGGACACGGCTCAGAATGGCACCGAAGGGTTGAATAAATATGTAAGCAATCCCGCGGACGTGGTGATTCTGGATATTCGTCTGCCGGATGTTGATGGTTTCTCCGTTCTGGAAGATCTCCGGGAAGAAAATGAAAACGTCAAAGTCATAATGATTACGGCCTTTCATGACATGGAAACAACGATCAACGCCATGAAGGGCGGGGCATTCGATTACATCCACAAGCCTGTCAATGTCGATGAATTGGATATGGCCATCAAGAAGGCACTCAAATCTCACGAGATGGAAAAAAAGATTGAAAGCCTTTTGACCGAGCCGTCGCGTAGTTTTCGGGTCGGCGATATAATCGGCACCGGCAACGAAATGCGGGATATTTTCAAGACCATCGGTACGGTATCGCAAAACCGCACTACTGTTCTTATTCAAGGTGAAAGTGGTACCGGTAAGGAATTGATCGCCAAGGTCATTCATCACAACACTTCACCCGATGAGCCGTTTATTGCTGTTAATTGTTCGGCAATTGTCGAGACGTTGCTGGAATCGGAATTATTCGGTCATGAGAAGGGTTCGTTTACGGGTGCTATTGCCCGCAAGCTCGGCAAGTTTGAACTTGCCCGCTACGGTACGGTTTTTCTCGATGAGATCAGCGAAATGTCGATCAATCTTCAGGCAAAGCTACTGCGTATTTTGCAGGAAATGGAATTCGAAAGGGTTGGTGGTAAGGATAAGGTCAGGGTCAATGCCCGCATTATGGCGGCGACCAATAAAGATTTGAAGGTAATGGTAAACGAAGGAAAGTTTCGCGACGATTTGTATTACCGTTTGAACATTGTCGCTATAACTATCCCGCCCCTGCGGTTACGACGACAGGACATACCTCACTTGATCGATTATCTGCTGGCCAAGATCAATCTCGATTTGCATAAGAAGATCATCGGAGTTTCCGATGAAATGATGGAAACGTTTATGAAGTATAACTGGCCCGGTAATATCCGTGAACTGGAAAATTTACTGGTGCGGGCTTGCGTAGTAGCTAAAGGCCAGGTTTTGGGGAAGGGCGATTTTCCGGAACTGGGTGCAGATGAGAATGTAAAAGCCGTTGCGGATGAAACAGCTGAAATATTTAAGCCTTCCGAACGCGGCAAATTGCTTACTCTGGATGAAGTGGAAGAACGCTACATTCGTAAAGTAGTTAAAGAGACTGATATAAATAAAGGGGAGATTTGTGAAGTTCTGGGAATCTCCCGGCCTACCTTCGAGCGGAAGTTGGAAAAGTATGGCATTACCTTTGAAAGGGAATAAGTTTTGTTGCCCCAAAATCCTTTTCGCTGCCAGCCAGCGTTTTGGATAAATCTAAGGCTCGCTTCAGGCGATTACAAAACTTGCCTGCGGCTCAAACAGTTGCAATCGCCGATCTTGCGCGTCGCCAAGATTTATTAACCAAACCGCTCGCAATGTCCGCTCTAACTGATATTTAGGGCAACAGGTATTGCCAACTCCAGGTGTCATCCCCTTGATAACATGCGCGAGACAAGGGAATCCAGCGAATTAATGAAAATACTATTTCAACGGCGTAACACTACTATTTCACTATTTCATTTGTAAAATTAAAAACAAAGGGAAACAGGGCTTATGGAAAAATATTTTGTGATGATTATTTTAATTGCGCTGGTAATCGTATTTTTGTTTTTGAGCAAAAAAGTTGCCGATGCCATTACCCGGTTTGACGATGATGCCCAGATCAGCCGGAACGACAACCTGGCTATTGCCCTGCGGCGCTTCGGCATCTTTGTCGGTGTGTGTATCGCCCTGCAGGCGCTGACTAAAGACGTATCATCGTATCGGGACATCGCTTCCTTCTGTGTTTACGCCCTGATTGTAGTGGTTATCTTTTTTGCCGCTCACTTTATTAATGATTTTATTATTATTCCCAAAGTATCCAACAACGATCTGGTCAAAGAGGGCAACGTCCCGACAGGGATGATTGAGGCGGGTGCATTTATTGCCACAGGCATTATGATCAACGGAGCATTTTCCGGCGGGGAGGGTGGTATTGTCAGCGCGGTGGCCTTTTTCTTATTAGGACAGGTTGTTATGATCACGGCCATTCATCTCCATGAAAAAATCTACCGGTTTGACGTGGTTGCGTGTGTTAAAGACAATAACTTGAGCGCCGGAGTGGCAGTAGCGGGATTACTCCTGGCTTACAGTATTATTCTGCGAGCAAGCATTGCCGGAGACTTTACCGGATGGATCAACAGCCTGACAGCATTTGCCGTCAGTGCGCTGGTGGGCATGATCTTTCTCATTGCTTTCGAAAGAATTGCCGCGTTAATCTTTCTGCCCCGGACATCAATCCATGAGCAGATCCGCAACAACAATACGGCGGCCATTATAGTGGTGCAAGGTATTACCATTGCTTTGTCGCTGATCATCAGTCAGCTGATTTAGGTGGTTAGGGGCACGCTATGAGTCATAAAGTTACCGGCAGAATCGTCATCGGCGGCATTTTTTTTCTGGCTAACAGCCTCTTGATCGGCTGCGATTCGGCGGATGATAGTGTTACGCTGGGAAGGCCACATTCTTATCCGGACAACAGCGGCGGCAATATCATGGCACAAAGTCAAAGCGGTGTGATGACCATGATCGAGGAAGTCGGCCCCGGCGATTTCCGGATCGTTAAGGAATATCCCAGTAAGGTAACAGGTGTTGTTGTCAAGAAACAGGACGGTTCGCAGGAAGTTATTCCCGAAGAAAAAATTCCCTCCGTCATGGATCAGGCAAAAACGGAAAAGGGTATGGGGCTGGGATCAGTGATTACCGCCGGGCTTGCCGGATATCTGATGGGCCGAAATTCATCGCTGAGCCCTTACGTCTATAAAGATGACCTTCTTTATAGACAGAGTCTCCTGAACAGGGAATTGGTCAGCAAACAGCAGGAAGAGGAAGATAGGCGCCGTGGATATACAGGCTACTGGTCGGGAGGCCGTTACTACAGCCATAACCGTCAGGGAGGCGGCAATTATGTCGGTCGCTCGTCAACCGGTTCGGCAAAATCCGGTTTTTTCTCCCGAATGGGCGGCAGTTTCCGGAGCCTTGGCTGATGAAGATTCTTGCGGTCAATCCGGTGCCGGATGAAATATATGAGAAACTCGGATTTTATTGGTACACTTCCCCTCAGGATAAATCTTATGTGGCAGAAGAACTGGTTGTGGTAAGCGAGGCCGAGGGCGATGCCTATTACCGGGCCGCCAATGAACTCTACGAAATGTATGTAACGGCCGGCCAGCATGTTATTGATCAAAAGCTTTACCCGCTTTTGGATATCTCGCCCAATCTTGTGGAAATGATCGAAAACAGTTGGGATGACGACAGCCATTTCCATCTGCTGGGGCGTTTTGATCTGGCCGGAGGACTGGATGATCTACCCGTTAAGCTCATTGAGTTCAATGCCGACACGCCGTCACTCATTTTTGAAGTGGCGCTTGTTCAATGGCTGCTTTTGAAGCACAACAGAATGAAGGAAGAAAATCAGTACAACAACCTTTACGAAGCCATCAGGGATAATTTCACTAGACTCAAGGCGCAGCATCCGGTATTCGGGAAAGAGGCCGACCGCATTCCGCACGCACTTTTCTCTTGTTTCGAGGAGTCCGGGGAGGAAGACGAAAACACCGTCCGCCTGCTTGCAGAGATAGCCTATGAGGCAGGATTCATTACCGGCTTTGAATATGTGGAGAAGGTTTTCTTCGGAAGGGAGGAGGGTATTCTGGATAAAGAAGGGAATGCTTATAATTACTGGTTCAAGCTGCTTCCCTATGAATTCATCAGTGCCCATGAGCCGGAACTGACTTTGTTGCTCACCGAAATTATTCGCCGCAAGCACTGCATTCTGCTCAATCCTCCTTATACGCTGCTTTTTCAATCCAAGGCGATAATGAAAGTGCTTTGGGATTTGTTTCCCGGGCATCCGCTACTTCTGCAGACGGATACGAAACCTATAGTTGGGAAAAAATGTGTAGAGAAAAGAACATTCAGCAGGGAAGGGGCCAATATCCGTATTCTGGATGCAGGAGGCAATGTTGTTTCCGCCAGGGATGGAGAGTATGGCACTTACGGTAAAATTTATCAGTCTTGGGCCGATCTGCCCGCAGACTCAGATGGTCGCTTATATCAGGCCAGTGTATTTTTTTCCTATGAGGCGTGCGGCCTGGGCTTCCGCCGCGAAAAAGGCATTATCCATAACCAGTCGCAGTTTGCGGGACACTATGTGGAGTAATAGCCCAGGGGAAATGAATAGAAATTTGTGCCCAAATATTTTATGGAATCGGGAAAACCAATTATGAAAATTACTAGCGCGGAATTTGTAAAAAGTGCAGTCTGGCCTGATCAGTATCCGCAGGCGACGATGCCGGAAATTGCTTTTGTGGGCCGCTCTAATGTCGGCAAATCATCGCTGATCAATGCGCTGGTCGGAAATAAAAAACTGGCCAAGACCAGCAATACTCCGGGGCGTACCCAACTGATAAATTTTTTCTCCATCAACAATACGGTATCGTTTGTCGACTTACCCGGCTATGGTTTTGCAAAAGTATCCCAATCCGTGAAGAAAGACTGGGGAGATATGATCGCCATTTATTTAAAGGAGCGGTCCTCGCTCGCGATGGTCGTCTTAATTTTAGATATCCGCCGCGATCCCAGCGATGAAGATTTGTCGCTAAGGGATTGGCTGGACGACTACCGGATCCCTTATCTGTATATATTAACCAAGGTCGATAAGTTATCCAATAATCAGGCGATTAACCGCCAGCGGATTATTGAAAAAAATCTGCACGCCTCTGGCGGGATAAAGCCCATCCTCTTTTCCGCTGTGACTCAGAAGGGCAAAAGTGAAATATGGCAGGCGCTTGATGCACATCTGCAATCATTAACGGCAAAATGACGACTTCGTAAAATACCCTGAGGGGCACGCGAGTCCACATGCTGTTCATCACCTTTAGGTGACGTTGGCGCTGCATTCCTCAGTCACTGCGGCGTACGCAAAAAGTACGCCTCATTCCTCTCAATTTGCACGCCTTACCTCTGGGGATTTTTACGAAGCCATCGGAAATTGTTTCCCGGGGAAGAGATAAAATTTATCTGAGATATCAAAAAGTTATAAAAAAATGGAACAAAATAAATCATCCGCTCTTGACATGGTTTTTAAATTATGTTACCGGACGCAAGCTTGTCTGACCGTCGTTCAGAAAGTATTTTTTAAAGCTTTCACTTAGAATATAGAGGTGTAATCAGGTGATAAAAGATAACGAAAAAGTTGGTGCAGTAATGGTGGTTGGTGCGGGCATTGCCGGTATTCAGGCGTCCCTGGATTTAGCCAATTCCGGAATGAAAGTCTTTCTCGTCGAAAACGGGATCAGCATTGGCGGCGTCATGGCCCAGTTGGATAAAACATTTCCCACAAATGACTGTTCCGCCTGTATCCTTTCGCCGAAACTGGTAGAAGTCGGCCGTCATCCGAATGTTACTATCAAGACGAGACGAACTGTAGAATCCGTGGAAGGCGAGCCGGGAAAGTTCAAAGTTAAACTGACTTCCGCCCCGCGTTACGTGGATCTCGACAAATGCACCGGTTGCGGAGACTGTGCGAACGTTTGCCCGATTACAGTAAAGGCAGCCTTTAACGGTGAACTGAGCGAAAGAAAAGCAATATATCGACATTTTCCCCAGGCCATTCCCAGTGGTTTTGCCATTGATAAACTGGGTACGTCGCCCTGCAAAGCAACCTGTCCGACACACATCAGTGTCCAGGGGTATGTAGCACTTATCGCTGAAGGTAAATTCACCGAGGCCCTCAAACTCATTAAGCAGGATAACCCTTTCCCCATAGTCTGCGGCCGCGTTTGTAACCATCCCTGCGAAACAGCCTGTATGCGTAGCAAAGTAGATGAGGCAATTGATATAATGCATCTGAAGCGTTTCGTGGCGGATCTGGATTTAAACAGCGATACACGTTATCTGCCCGAAAAGAAACCAAGCAAGGGAAAGAAAGTGGCCGTCGTAGGCGCCGGTCCTTCCGGACTGACCTGTGCCTATTATCTGGCGATTGAAGGATACGATGTAGACGTATTCGAATCTCTGCCGGTGGCCGGCGGCTGGCTGGCGGTTGGTATTCCCGAATACCGTCTTCCCAAGAATGTTCTGAATGCGGAAATCAAAGTCATCCAGGATTTGGGTGTAAAGATTCACCTCAATACCCGCGTAGGTAAGGACATTTCCTTCGACAAACTCAAAAGTGATTATAATGCTGTGTTCATCGGTTGCGGTACGATGAAGAGCAGCAAACTTAATATTCCCGGCGAAGATATGCAGGGTGTCGTTCACGGTGTGGACTATCTGCTGAAGATCAACCTGGGTGAAAAAGTAAATCTGGGCGACAGAGTCGCCGTTATCGGCGGCGGTAACGTAGCGATGGACGCCGTCCGTACAGCGGTGCGCACCGGTTCTAAAGATGTCTTCATTCTCTATCGTCGTACCCGTGCGGAAATGCCGGCTTCTCCGGAAGAAATCGAAGAAGCCATTGAAGAAGGAATCGAGATGAAATTCCTTGTTGCCCCGAAGCGTGTGGTGGGCAAGGATGGAAAAGTGACCGGCATCGAGTGTACCCGCATGGAGCTGGGTGAACCGGATGCCAGCGGCCGCAGACGTCCCGTGGAAGTAAAAGGCTCCGAATTTATCGTGGAATGCGACGCTATTGTTCCGGCGATCGGCCAGGAAGCAGATCTGTCCTTCATTACTAAAGAAAGCGGCGTTTCCATCAACAAGTGGAATAACGTTGATTACGACGCAATCACATACGCCACAAACGTAGACGGTATTTTCACAGGCGGTGACGTTTCCACCGGTCCGCAGACGGTTGTGAAAGCCGTTTACGCCGGCAAAGAAGCAGCCAAATCTATTGACCGGTATCTGCAGGGCGTTGATATGAAAGCCGGCCGTGAAAAAGACTGGACTAAAGATCTGGCGGATAAGGCGGAACTCTCCGCTGTTCCCAAGGTTCCCCGTGAAAAATATCCGCATATGAAACCGGATGCCAGAAAAACTAATTTCCAGGAAGTGGGCATCGGATTTTCCGAAGCGCAGGCAATTGCCGAAGCCAATCGCTGTCTGGCCTGCGGTATCTGTTCCGAATGCTATCGGTGCGTGGATGTCTGTCTGGCGAAGGCCGTTAATCACGAGATGAAGGTGGAAGAAGAAATTGTTGAAGTCGGCGCCGTGATAGCTTCACCTGGCTTCGAAATATTTGATGCCCGCCTGCGTGGTGAATACGGCTACGGTATATACAAGAACGTAGTTTCCGCAATTCAGTTCGAAAGAATTCTCTCCGCCTCCGGTCCGTTTTTCGGCCATGTCCAAAGAATTTCCGACGGGAAGGAACCCAAAAAGATCGCTTTCATCCAATGTGTCGGTTCCCGCGATGTTTCCTGCGGTAACAGCTGGTGTTCATCGGTTTGCTGTATGTATGCGACCAAGGAAGCAATCATCGGTAAGGAACATGCCAAGGGACTCGAGCCCACAATTTTCTACATGGACATTCGCGCTCACGGCAAGGATTTTGACCGATTTGTCAATCGTGCTAAGGATGAATACGGAATTCGTTATATCCGTTCAATGCCCTCAGTCATTAAAGAGATGCAGCAGACCAATAATCTGCTGATTAAGTATGTCAATCCCGACGGCAGTTTTACCGAAGAAGAATTTGACATGGTTGTTCTGTCCGTTGGTCTCATGCCGCCGAAAGATGCGGTGAAGCTATCCGCCAGCCTCGGTATTGAGCTGGAGGAACACGGGTTCTGCAAGACAAAACTGGAAAATCCCGTGGAGACATCGCGTCCCGGCGTTTTCGTCTGCGGCGCCTTCGGTGGGCCAAAAGACATTCCGGAAACTGTTATGGAAGCCTCAGCTGCCGCCGCCTGTGCCGAAGGAATGCTGGCCTCGAAGCGCGGGACGATGATTACACCGGTGGAAAATCCGGCAGAAAAAGATCTGCGCGGGCAGGGTGTCCGCACCGGCGTGTTTGTCTGTCACTGTGGCATCAATATCGGAGGTGTTGTCAATGTTCCCGAAGTCCGGGATTATGCCGCGACACTGCCCACCGTTGTCTATACGACCGATAATCTCTTTACCTGTTCGCAGGATACAGCGGTGAAGATGGCGGAAGTCATCAAAGAAGAAAATCTCACCCGGGTGGTTGTAGCTTCCTGTTCACCCCGCACACATGAAGGGCTTTTCCAGGAAAACTGCGAAAAGGCAGGTTTGAACCGGTATCTGTTCGAGATGGCCAACATCCGCGACCAGAATTCGTGGGTGCATATGCACGAACCGGAAGCAGCTACCCAGAAAGCAAAAGACTTGCTGAGAATGGCCGTAGCCAAAGCTCAATACCTCAAACCGTTAAAACCCGGACAGTTGTCCGTCAACCATCAGGCATTGATTATCGGCGGTGGTCTGGCCGGTATAACCGCAGCTCTGTCGTTGGCAGATCAGGGATTTGCTTCCTTTGTCATTGAAAAGGAAGATCGCCTGGGCGGTAATTATAATCACCTGTATAAGACACTCGAAGGCCTGGATGCCCGCGTTCACTTGAAGGGACTTCTGGACAAGATTTACAAGAATCCTTTAATCACCGTTGTAACCTCTGCCCGCATTGAAAAGATTGACGGGTTTATCGGTAATTACAAAACCACTGTTAAGGCTAAAGACGGCGAGAAAATTTTCGAACACGGCATAGTGCTGGTAGCCACCGGCGCTTATGAAAACAAACCTAAAGAGTACCTTTACGGTCAGAATGCCAAAGTAAAATCACAAAGAGAACTGGAAACGCTGATTTATGAAAAGCCTGCCGATCTGGCTAATGTTAAAAATATCGTCATGATTCAGTGCGTGGGCAGCCGCGACAAAGAGAGACCATACTGTAGCCGCTACTGCTGCGGCGAGGCGATCAAGAACGCGCTGGAACTCAAAACGGCCGATCCGTCCCGCGATATCACCATTCTCTACCGGGATATCCGCACCTTCGCTTTCAAAGAAGATTATTATAAGAAGGCCAGAGAAGCTAATATCAAATTCGTTTCCTACGAAGAAGACTGCAGGCCGGAAGTGCTGGCAACTGGCGATAAAGTAGAAGTCAAAGTATTTGACCCGATTCTCAACGAATCGGTCAATCTGCCCGCTGATGTCGTGGCTCTGAGCATCGGTGTTGTACCAAATCCGGAAAACGCAACTATCGGCAATATGTTGAAAGTTCCCACCAACCAGGATGGTTTTTTCCTGGAGGCGCACGTCAAACTGCGCCCGGTCGATTTCGCAACCGACGGCGTGTTCATGTGCGGTATGTCTCATTCACCCAAGTATAGCGATGAGACGATCACCCAGGCCAACGCCGCCGTTTCCCGCGCCTGTCTGGTCTTAAGTCTTGATTTCATAGAGGCGGAAGGGAAAACCGCTTATGTGAACAAAGAAAGATGCTCGGCTTGCGGGTTATGTGAAATCAATTGTCCTTACAGCGCGATTAGTGTGAACGTTGCCGAGGCTTGTGCCGAAGTAAATGCAGTGCTTTGTAAGGGCTGCGGTGTCTGTACAGCGTCTTGCCGTATGAACGCGGTGGATTTAAATGGATTCAACAACGAAGAAGTGCTGGCACAGATATTTAATTTAAACTAAGGTAAGCGGCTGATGAAGCCGCATTGCCGATGGAAGGAGAATATATGGCTGAAAGTTTAGCAAACAAGGAATGGGAACCGAAATTCGTTGCCATTGTCTGCAACTGGTGTACTTACGCGGGAGCCGATCTGGCGGGTATCAGCAGAATTCAGTATCCGACAAATGTCCGCATCATCCGCGTTCCCTGCACGGGAAGAATAAATCCTTTTTATATCGTGAAAGCCCTGCAGACCGGAGCCGACGGCGTTCTGGTTTCGGGTTGACACCCGGGTGAATGCCACTATATCTCAGGAAATCTGGTGGCACGGCGCAAGTTTGCGACGTTAAAAAGTTTTCTGAACTACATCGGTGTCGAAGGCGACAGAACTATATTTACATGGGTTTCCGCTTCTGAAGGCGACAGATGGGCACAGGTCATCAAAGGCGCTACGGAAAAAATAAAGGCACTGGGACCGGCCAAGAAGATGATTAAGAAGATTGGTTTGTCTGATTAAGGATAATAATAAATAAACGGGGAATTCATCACTGTGGAAAACATCGAAACAAAATTGCGGGAAGAAGCAAAAAGGCTGCTTTTGGAAAAGAAGGCCGATGTGGTCATCGGCTATGAAAAAGGCACGCTTCCGTTAACGGCCACACCGTGTTTTATCACGAAACCGGAAGAAGCCGACAAGCTGGTCTGGAACAACCTCTGCACGCAGAATCTGGCCAAGTTTGTGCACGACCTGATCACGGCTCATAAGAACTCACAAAAGCGCGTCAAGCCCGAAGACCGGAAGAAAAAAGTCATAGGCGTTGTCGCCCGCGGCTGCACAACCCGATCGCTCGTCATTAATCTTCAGGAGAGGCAGTATGAGCGCGATGAAGTTTGCATCATCGGCGTCCCCTGCGACGGTTATGTGGACGGCAAAGGCCTGAAAGTAAAAATTGGCGGCGCGGATATTTTAGATGGAACTATTGACGGCGGCCAGATTAAGATGAAGACATCCGACGGTGATAAAACGGTTGCGCTCAAAGACGTTCTGGCAGAGTGCTGCCTGACCTGTCGTTTCAACAATCCCATTATTTCCGATGTCCTGATCGGATCACCGGCCGAGGCGATGAATCCGGACGCCGAATACAATGATGTCAAAAAGTTTGAAGCTAAATCCATGGAAGAGCGCTGGGAATATTTCACCAAAGAGATGGAAAAGTGTATGCGTTGCAACGCCTGCCGTCAGGCCTGTCCGTCCTGTTACTGTCCGACTTGTTTTGTGGAACAGAGTCAGCCGCAGTGGGTAGGGATTGGCGAAGATAAGTCCGATACGCAGGTATTCCAGTTCATGCGCTTGTATCATATGGTCGGGCGTTGTGTGGATTGCGGTTCCTGTGTTGCTGTTTGTCCGATGGGCGTTGATTTGCGCAAATTCCTCAAGAAGATTGACAAGGATGGCTGGGAAATGTTCGGCAACCGCGCCGGTTCCAGCATGGAAGATATGCCGCCTCTGGGTAAATTCGACGAGCATCACGATAAACAGGATTTTATCTACAACCCATAATTAGTTTGGTATGATGGAGTTTACATGGAAACTTTTCTGGAAGAAGTAAACAAAAAGATACACGGTGTGCCGCTACAGGCCTGTTATCACTGCCGGAAGTGCACGGCTGGTTGTCCCACCGCATCGCACATGGAATATAACCCCAATAAGGTTATAAAAATGATTCAGAATGGCCAGCGGGAGAAGGTTCTGAATAGTTCAACCATCTGGCTTTGCCTGTCTTGCGAAACCTGCATTACCCGCTGCCCTAATCAGGTTGATATTGCCCGTATGATGGATGTGCTGCGGCAGATGGCCATTGAGTCCGGTGTCGGCGCCCGGGAGAAAAATATTTTAAAGTTCCATCAGGCGTTTCTTGCCGGAATTAAGCGTGGCGGCCGGATCAATGAACCCATGATGATGGCTCAGTATAAACTCATGTCGGGAGATTTGTTCTCGGATGTTACTATTGCGCCGGGTATGTTCCTGAAAGGAAAGCTGTCGCTTTTTTCTCCGCGGACCAAGGATATAAAATCGGTTAAAAATATTTTTGAGAAAACAAAAAATATTTAATGGCATAAGTGTTTCGTGTCGAGCCGTAATTGGCCTGATGCGAGGAAGTTACAAGTATAAAAGGAGGCTACTCTCTTGAAAGTTTCATATTATCCGGGCTGCTCGCTGCATGCGACGGGAAAAGAATATGATCAGTC
>CAYXZW010000059.1:0-16113 GCA_964469905.1 uncultured Smithella sp. | reverse complement strand
CTATAACTTCATAGGTCTTATGTCAATTAATATTGATTACAATTTGAAGTCTTGCATTTTTGTGGGGTTTGACATTTTGTGTAGTACAGGAAGACACAAATAACACATCATATTAAAATACCAGGTTCGAAAATCTGCACGTTTCAACCCGTTATCAATGCGATGCCCTGAAAAACCAAGGCGCAGACTTGTATTTGAAATACAGCATTCCTGTATAAATTTCAATTTTATTGAATACAAGAAGTACGATTGCCACCTTCGACTGAATAAATCATGCTCAAAGACTGCATCTTTCATCCAGCATCAAATGTACTGCCCGATAAATCCAAATCAAAGACTTTATTTGCATTTCCATATTTTAAATCTTTTCGGCACTTCAATAAGTAGCGAAAGAAAAACATTCTTCGCAGGGAACGAGTAAACTGCCGGACTACCTCCACCGTGCAAAGGCCGCAAAAATGGTCTCTAAGGCGCTCCAGAGGGATCCGGAGACTAGTTGTTTTAAGGGTGGCATAGATGGTAAGGTATGGGGTAGCAACTTTTACTGCTTATATCAATTTTATAAACGTTAAAAATATCCGGTATATTTCGGAGGCAGGTCAGTCGATTGTGAGCGAACAACAGACACCCCTCGGACGACTGTACCGGATGGGGAGGGGGGGGGTAATGGTTATTAGCGATGATGCTTTTATCGCATTTATGCCAGACAACAGCACTATGCTACAAGCTATGTAATAATTTTAGCGAACTGTAAAAAGGGTATAAATAGGGTATAAATCAAAAAAAGAGGGGCTAACCTTAAGTGGTTAACCCCTTGTTTTTATTGGTAGCGGGGATAGGATTTGAACCTATGACCTTTGGGTTATGAGCCCAACGAGCTACCAAGCTGCTCCACCCCGCGATATTGCACTGTTTGAAATCGATGGCTTTAGACCATTATCTCCAATATTTGTCAAGGAGATATTTGGTCAATCGCCTTTATCACCCTGAAGTGCACTATGCTCCTCAGTTATATATCCCATTAGGCGGTATATAAGTTTTGCCGCCATGAAATCCGGAGCAACAATACCGGAAATTGGCGCCAGCTCCACTACATCAAAGCCACGAATTGTGCATTTGCGAGATACTGCTTTAAGCAGGCCCAGAACATTACGCCAATAAAGTCCCCCTGGTTCCGGAGTTCCCGTTGCCGACATAATGGATGGATCAAAGACATCAAGATCAATACTGATAAAAACATCGCCTTTTAAATCCCGGCAAATCGCCTCGCACCAGTCTTTGTTTTCTAGAACAAACTCAGCTGAATAGGACTTAACCTTACTCTGGGGTAAATAATCTGCTTCTTCCTTGCTCATGCTCCGGATTCCTACCTGAACAAGCGGACAAATCTCGGAAATTCTTCTTGCCACCGAGGCATGATTGAAGGGGCTGCCCTGATAGCTTTCCCGCAGATCCGCATGAGCATCTAGTTGCAGCACCATTAATTCCGGATATTTTTCTTTAAGAGCGTCAACAGCACCGAAGCTGATACTATGTTCGCCCCCAAGCATAACCGGTATCTTATCCATTGCCACGATTCGGGATATTTTCTTCCGAACTGCTGCGACCATATGTTTAGGCCCGCGCGCATCAATGGACAGAGGCATTGTTGTATGGATACCCGCTGTAAAAGTTTCCTTCTTCAACTCTTCGTCATAGAGCTCCATATTTGTAGAAGCTTCAATAATTGCCAACGGTCCCCTACGGCTCCCCGGCTGATATGTTGACGTTAGATCATAAGGAACGGGAACAACAACAAATAATGAATCCCGCATTGAACATTCCGGATAAATACCACCAAAATTCATAGGTCAAATCCTCACATTATTTAACGATAGAAAAACAACGGTTTGAAGTTAAAGCCTTGAAGCCGCTACTTTACAGCATCCTCAAGTCAGGTAACTGAAATGAATATTATCGCCAATCTTTCAAAAGATCGGGTTTCCTAGCATACAGAAGCTAATATGTCCAGTTTTTCATATCACTGAGATAAGCATCTATTATTAATGTCTATCTCTGATTAATACTGATGGTCTTTATTTTCCCCGTCTGTTTACCGGTAATAGCCGAGAATAAAATTTTTGTTTTCGTAATACAGAAAAGAATAGTGATTGATCCAATCTCCTAAAGCAACAAATGTTTTTTTCTTTCCGGAAACGGTATAATGGCGCAAAACCGGCATGTGACAATGGCCAACGATAACAGCATCATAATCTTCCTGAAACTTATCCACGGCAAAAGTCAGCATTTTTTCGACCAGTTCATCGCCGTCTTCCATTGTCATCTGTTTGCTGGCTACGGAACTGGCGTTGGCTAATGCCCAACGAATCCTCGCCGGGACAAAACGCTGGAAATGATAAAAGACTCGGCTGCGTAGAATTTTTCTGAACAACAAATACTTAAAATTCTTTTTATCAGTTGTATCGCCGTGAGCAATTAAGGCCCTTAAACTATCTATTTTAACATCGGCCCATTCTTCAAATACTTCCATCCCTAAAACATTATAAAAATAATCCTTAAGGAAAAAATCGTGGTTTCCTTCACTCAAGTGGATATGTATGCCTGATTTCTGCAATTCAATTAGTTTATTAATAACTAAAATAAAATCAGGGTAAATTTTATCTTTGTTGCAAAACCAGAAATCGAACAAATCACCAACGATGAAAAGATCAGTAACAGTTGTTGGCTTCCCCGTCGCTTCCCCGGAATTAAGCAGCGACTTGACCTTACCGTCTCTTATGTTATCGAAGAAATTCAGTAACTGACCATAGCGCGCATCAGTGGTACTTTTCAAATGAGTATCAGAAATGAAGATTGCTTTCATAAATTCGACTTTAAAAATGTTTTTATTATTCTTTATCAGATAAATACAATTAAGGTCAACACCCACATAGACTAATTGACAAGAATAGTATCTTTCCTGTAATAAATCTGCAGAATTAATATTTATTAAAATTTTCTTCTCTGGAGGAGCCTAACAATGAATGGCAATTACCCTTTTTTTCAGCTCGAAAAATTCCCGGAAAATAAAACAGCAATACTCTATTTCAACCGCCCGGAAAAACTAAATGCCATGAACTGGCCTTTCTGGCGTGATCTACCTGCAGTTATTAAAGAAATCGAAGAAGATAAAAACATTGTGGCTGTCGTTATTGCCGGCAAAGGAAAGTCTTTCAGTGTCGGTCTGGATGTAATAGAACTTGCTGTTCACCATTCCGAAACAATTGCCGCCGCTACCGCGGAGGCCAGGGAAAAGCTTCTGGAGATGATTTTAGCAATGCAGCAGGGATTGCGCGCCATCGCCAATGGAGAAAAAGTATACATTGCCGCTATTCACAGACATTGCATCGGCGCAGGGTTGGATATTGCTGTTGCCTGCGACTTGCGGTTGTCCACAACTGATGCAATTTTCTCCCTGCGGGAAACAAAAATCGCTATTGTCGCCGACATGGGTTCTCTCAACCGGCTTCCTTTAATAATCGGACATGGCAACACTCGTCTTTTGGCCTATACAGGCCGTGATATTGGCGCCTCGCAGGCTCAAAATATGGGCTTACTCAACGAAGTGCATGAAAATCAGGATGCTTTGATGACCGCTGCAATAAATCTCGCCAATGAAATTGCGGCAAATCCGGCGGCCACGGTTCGGGGAACAAAAAAGATTCTTAATTATATGGAAAGCCATGGACCGGAGGAAGGCTTGAATTATGTTGCCGCGTGGAATGCCGCTTTTTTGGATATCAAGGGAATCGAAAAAGCAATGGCGGCAGCCATGAAGAAATAATAATTGATAGTTGTCATATCCGGCATTTTTTGCTAGCTTGCAGCCGGATTTAGCATAACCAATTAAGATTTAAAGGGGAAATAATGACAAGAGAACTCGAATCAATTAAACGAGCCAAAGAAGTATTACAAATTGAAGCTCAAAGTATTCTTCGCTTAATTGATAGAATTGATAAAAACTTTTCCCGTGCTGTGGATTTAATTTATAAATCCAAGGGACGAGTAATTATTACCGGAATCGGCAAGTCCGGTTTAATCGGCCACAAGATTGTCGCCACCCTGACCAGCACAGGAACACAGGCAATCTTTCTTCATCCGGTAGAAGGAATTCACGGTGACTTGGGCATTGTCACGAAGGAAGATATTCTTCTGGCCATCTCCAACAGCGGCGAAACCCGTGAACTTATGCCTGTTATCAGTTCCGTCCGTCACATCGGTGCTCCTGTCATCGCCTTTACCGGCAAGATGTCGTCAAGTCTGGCCAAAATAAGCGATATCGCTATTGATGTCTCCGTCGAAAAAGAAGCCTGCCCCTTTGGCCTCGCCCCGACATCCAGTTCTACGGCAGCGCTGGCAATGGGTGATGCCCTGGCCATTGCCCTGATCGATAAAAGGAAATTCCGGGAAAAAGATTTTTATAAATTTCATCCCGGAGGAAGCCTGGGAACAAGACTAAAAGCAACAGTCGGCGATGTCATGATTGTCGGCCGTCAGATTCCACAAGTGCTGGCGGGAACAGATGCCCGCAAAGCAATTCAGGAGATTGATAACAAAAATGTCGGTTTTGTGTTAGTCACCGACAAGAAAAACAAACTGCTCGGTATTTTAACTGATGGCGATTGCCGCCGTCTGATCAGCAAAGGAGTCCCCTTTGACGGCAAAACAATTGATGATCTAATGACCCGCAATCCCAAAACAATTGATGAAACCGCTTCCCTGGCGGAAACCATTGAACATATGCAAAAAGATGAAATCACCGCGCTTGCCGTCATCAACAAGAAAAAAGAACTCAAGGGTTATCTGCACATGCATGACATATTGGGCAGGGGTGGCTCGATCAATATATCTTTAACTTATTAAATACTGGAAAGCAGACAATATATGGCGCTCTATGAATTAGATGGTAAAAGACCCCTCGTTCCGGCTGATTCTTTTGTTCACCCTGCTGCAGTGTTAATCGGTGATGTCCGGCTCGGCCATGAATGTCTGATTGCCCCCGGTGTCGTCATCCGGGCGGAATTCGGCCCGGTGGAAATTGGCAATCGTTCCAATATTCAAGACAATTCCACAATTCATGTCAATCCGGATATGCGCGTAATCATCGAAGATAATGTTGTCATTGCCCATGGTGTCATTCTGCATGATGTTCACATCAAAGCAAGATGCGTAATCGGCATGGGCTCTATCCTGATGTTTAATGTTGTCTGTGCAGAAGACGTCATTGTGGCGGCAGGGTCACTCGTACCTAAAGACATGCAAATCCCGGCCGGCAAGATTGTGTCCGGCAATCCGGCGGAAATCATTCGTGATGTATCAGAAAAACAAAAGCAGATGGCCCGGGATGGGGTAGATACCTACTGCAATCTTTGCCGCAAGTATCTAGCCACAATGAAATTAATTCTATAAATTGTTGGCCAGAAAGGCGGCCCCGATAGCGCCGGTAAGCTGGGCGTATTCCGATACGACGGGTTTAAATCCCAGAACTTTTTCCAGGGCTCCAAGCAAACCGACATTTTTGGCCACACCGCCGGTGACCATTAACGGTGTTGCCAGACCTACGCGCGCGGCCAGTGCAACAATGCGTGAGCCGATAGATTCATGAATTCCCGCAATAATGTTTTCTCTGGCAACTCCCTTGGAAATAAGCGAGATGACTTCGGACTCGGCAAAAACGGTACACAAGCTGCTGATCTGGGCAGGATTCTGAGCGGCCAGCGATAAAGTGCCAAAATCATCCAGATTGATTTCCAGCGCCCGCGCCATTACCTCCAGAAAGCGGCCTGTGCCGGCAGCGCATTTGTCGTTCATGGCAAAGTTCTTCACCTTGCCTTGCTCATCCAGAAGAATCGCCTTGCTGTCCTGGCCGCCGATATCAATAATAAAGCGTATATTCTCATTGAGGAAATACGCTCCGGCAGCATGGCAGGTAATCTCTGTAACGGCCTTGTCGGCAAAATCAACGCTGCTGCGGCCATAGCCGGTAGAGACTATTTTGATGCCGGAAGCATCACCCATGCCTGCAGCGGACAGAAGCTCGGAAAATACTTTTTTGCCGGCGGCGGCGGAATTATAGCCGGTAAAAATCAGGTTGGTGCTGATCAGCCGGCCATCGAGTAATAAAGCGGCTTTTGCCGTAATGGAACCGATATCAATACCTACCGTGTACATGATTTCCTTTCTTTAACTACTTCCATAAAAGCGTCAATGCGTGTTTCAATCTGGCTTTCGGAGAAGAATCTTTCATCAACCATATCCGCTTCGATCATCAGGGAAGGCAGACCGCGCTTTTCGCGGACAATGCGCTGAATGTCGAGTTGGCCGAAAGAATAGGGCTTGCAGCTCCTGTTGGAATGCATGACCAGCCCGTCAGCGCCGTATTTATCAATCATCGAAACTACAATCTCGGCCATTTCATCGACACCGATGTTCAAATAAATCCGGGTGTAGGCTTCCGCCATGGATTCGATAAAATTATTTTCATCGATATATTTTAAAGTTCCGCACCAGGCTGATGTGTAGGTATCGGCAACCAGACAGGTATCGGCGGCGGCAAATTTGTCCGAAAGCCATTTAGTGCGGTACCAGACCGGCAGATTATCCCAGAGTAAACGGTACTTTTCGTTTTCGACCGCTCCGATATTATCGGCAATGCGCTCTTTCATTTCCGAGAGCAATCCTTCGTAATAATCGACGGCCTGCTTTGTTCCCCTCAGGGTGACAATCAGCGCCAGATGAAAAAAGGCATCAAAGGCGGAAAGCGGCGCCGGTCTGTTCATCGCTGTATCCAACACCGCCTGCCATAGTCTCTGGCCTTCGACCGACAGCTTGCCGACTTCTTTCATCCGGTCGTGATCCATTTTCTTTTTGCAGACATTTTCCAGAAATATTATATATTCTTCAATTTGCCGGTGGACGTATTTACGTGCATCGCTCGTGAATTGTGTATGGCAGAAAGGTGTATCCAGGATGAACAGCGGCACATTAAAATATCTGGCCTGTACTTCATACCACTTCAGTACCGTACCGCAGATATTATTGCAGCAAACCAGCATATCGGGCTTGGGCAGGCCGCCAATAGGTCCGCCGTTGACGGTAGCACAAGAAATATCGCTACGGGCGTAGGAACAAAGATCGCTGGAATAACCCATGACTTCGGCCTTCTCACATAGATCAATACCCATCTTGCTGGCGCCAATCATGGCGCCGTGGTTCTCCGGATAGACTGGAATGATATCCATCGCAATTAAAGGTTCCACCGGGCCGCCGCTCGTAATCCAGGCAACTTTTTTACCGTTTTGCTCCGCCATCTTGGCATCGATATAATAATTCGTCATGATGTCTTTCATCTTTTTGACGGACTTGATTTTTTTCTTTTCTTTTTCGGGATCTTTTTCAGCCATTATTATCTCCTTAAAGATGATAAATTAGTAAATAGTAATCTGTCGCAATGAGCCTGCCCCGGCGAAGGCCGGGGAGTGATGCAGTGCGAGGTTGTCACGATAAAGTTTCCAGAAATGCCTCTATGCGTGTCCCCAGTTGCCCCTGGGCTTGCGGCTGATCCTCTACTTCCAGCAGCAGACTGGGGATGGAGGCCGCAGCCAGTGTCTCCTTCAAATAAGGATAATCGAAAGCGTGCGGATCGCAGAACTTCAGCAGCATAAAAATTACTCCGACAGCATTGCTGTCTTGAGCTATTTTGATTAAATTTTCCGCCCGGGCATTTTTATCCAGATGTTTGGCAGGGCAAACCGGCCGCTGCCAATATCGTTCGGCGATCGCTTCAATGGGATTGCCTTCTGTTTCTATTGAGCCCGCAAAATATCGTGAACCCGTGCAAAGATCATCACCGACAACCACACCACCCGCAGCTTCGATTACAGAATAAATATCCGGCTGGCTGCAGATGCCTCCCGAAATAATTAAGCGCCGCTTCGGGGTGGATTTTATCGTGCTGCCTTTCGTCTCCAGTTCGTCAATTACCTTGAGCAGAATTCTTAAATAGTCATTTCTGTCCATAATCATAGCCGCCCGAACCAGCACAGAGAGATCCTTGCCGCTGATGACTTCCGGATTTATATTTTTCAGTTCGTAAACTTTTTTCAGGCCGCCGCGGATTTCGTTGTAAAGGGCGATAGATTTTTTAATGTCTTCCTCGGTAATATTAACCTGCAGCGCCTTTTCCAGATCATTACGGAAGCGGTTTTGCACATCGATCATATAATCACGGGAGCTTTTTGTATCCAGCTTCACCGGTAAAACAACATCCAGATGGAATCCGTAAGCAATATTCAGCCGCCAGATATCCGAGAGGCGCTGCACCGTATCGCAGGTATGGGGAAAGATCATGCCGTCGAGAAAATTTAAATCTCCGGCCAGTGCGTCTTCCAGAACGCCGCGCACCAGTGAACAGCAATAGGCCTGCAAATGGCCGTCAGCCAGAAAGATATTTTTGTTGGAACCGAACAATCGCAATGGATGTGCGCCGGCGGCCAGGATGATTTCTTCCGGTGCGTATGTGCACATATAGCCGATAATTTTTTTACCGCTTTGTTCTTTGAGCTTCCTCGCATAGCTCAGCGGGTCGCCCACAATCGCAGAGAGTTCCTTTATTGCTTGCATTAATAATATCTCCTTAACCAGAATCATTTTTCTCCGGCATAACGACCTGCAGCCTTCAGCTTGGCAATTTCTTCTTTTTCCAATACATTGAAGGCGACTTTACCGACCAGCGTCTTAGGCAGTTCAGAACGAAACTCTATAGACCGGGGACAACTCCACTTAATCAACTGATCACGGCAATAGTTAATCAATTCCTTCTCCATTTCCGGGCTCGCATCCGCCGGATTCTTCAGGACAACAAATGCTTTCACTGCTTGAACCTGCGCTTCATCGGGCACACCGACCACGCAGGCATCCTTCACCTGCTGATGCTTATAGAGAATTTCTTCCACCTGCGCGGGATAAACATTCATGCCGGATGATTTGATCATACGTTTTTGCCGAAGTTTAAAATAGAAGAATCCGTCTTCATCCATCGTGCCGATATCTCCGGTGTGCAGCCATGTTCTCCCGTCAGCATGCTGCTTCAGAGTATCGGCGGTTTCCTGCGGCGAATCGAGATAGCCCATCATCACCGCGGGGCCGGCAACACATATTTCGCCTTCTTCACCGATTGCTGCTTCATCGGTCGTATCAAGCTTTACAATCTTGACCAGCATATCCGGAAAAGGCACACCGATACTGCCTTCCCGATAGCAACCCAGCGGCGTCGCCATAATGGCCGTCACCGCCTCGGTTAATCCATAACCTTCCAGAAGCTGGACATTTCCACCCTGCTTTTTAACCAACCCTTCGAACCGCTCTTTGACCGGCCGGGGCAAAGAATCGGCGCCGGAGAATGTAGCCCGCAGGCAGCTGAGATCAGCCTTGTGCATCTTCGGATTGGTGCTCAAAGCGTCAAACAGAGTTGGTACACCAATAACAAAAGACGGTTTCTGCGACCGGATAATATCGGCGACTGTCTCCGGTGTAAACATCGGCACCAGAATGCTTTTACCGCCTCCCATAAAGCAGGCATTGACGCAAACGCCCAGACCAAAGCCATGAAAGATCGGCAGAATGGCCAGCACAGATGTAGCATCGTCGAGTTTCCCCCATTCCGACACCTGCTTGCCCTCCGAGATAAAATTCATATTGGAAAGCATAATTCCTTTGGGGACTCCGGTCGTTCCGCCGCTGTAGAGAATGACCGCCAGCTCATCGGTATCCATTGGCGCCTTTGCTGTTCGGGCATACTTGCCTTTCATGAGGGCAGACCACCATTTCACCAGCGGATCATCGGGCACCTTGGGGATCAGGCGGCCTTTGGTTAAATTGAAACCGATTTTTTTGAATAGATTCAAATAATCCGGAATCCGTGCCAGAATGAGGGTTGTAAGCGGTGTATTGTTCTGGACTTCTTTGAATTTGGCGTAGAAGGCATCGATCGTCAGTGCAAAACGGCTTTTAGCTATGTTTAGATAAAACTCAATTTCCTTAGCGGTAGACAGGGGATGGATCATGCTGGAGACGGCACCGATTTTATTGGCGGCATAAAAGCAGATGATCCCCTGGGGTGATGTGGGCATCGAGATGGTAATTCTTTCACCTTTCCTCAGACCCAGCGCTGCCAGGGCATCGGCGCACTGGTCAATCTCTGTCATAAATTGGCGGTAGGTTGAAGTGTAACCGAGAAAATCATAGGCAATCGCATCAGGTTTTTCCCGTGCAGTTTGCTCAAGAGCTTCATACATCGTGACGCGGGGATAATTAATTGTATGAGGCACATTGCCATAGTGCTTCAACCAGGGCTTGAGCTCGTACATACCATGACCTCCCTATGCCAAGTTTCAATTAAGCGTTCTCTTCAACGGCTAAGCTAGTCAGCCGCATGGCGAATCATCGTCTTGCGAATGTACAATTAATATTGCTACTAACAAAAAATGGCTGAATTGCAGCGGAACTATAATACAACCTGTTCTTCTTTTAAAGGATTATTTGTCAGCCAACCGCTTCTGCATAAAAAAGGGCTACGATGTAAACCGTAGCCCTTTAATTATCATGGTAGGCGGTACTGGGATTGAACCAGTGACTTCTACCGTGTGAAGGTAGCACTCTCCCGCTGAGTTAACCGCCCAAGTGCCGTCTGCTATAGCCTAAAGTTACCTCTATTTCAAGGGAAATATATTTTCCTGGTCATCTGCTTAATCGAAACTAACTGTGTTTCAAACCATTTTCATATATTTTTAATGCTGACTTTATTGTGGAATGGATTTTTACTCTTCTTCTGCTTTCTGCACCGGAAAAAATATGGAGAGCTATAATACCGTTGAGCATACCCCAAAGGGCAAATTGGTTATATTTAATATCAATAGTGGACGGATATTCTTGAGAATCAATACCGAACTGCGATATCGAACCTATTACGTCAATAGTTTTTCTCATGGCGGCAACGATATTTTTATATTGCTCTTTGGAGAGATTCATTTGATCGGGATACAGCATGAACGTCATAAGTATTCGAAATAACTCCGGAGCATTGAGGAAAAAATCAGTATAGAAGCAGGAAAACTCAAATAATGACTCCGTAGCTGTTTTCTTTTTATCAAATAAAGCTAAAGCTTGCTGATGAAATGTATCAAGATCATTGAGCAAAAGTTGAGCATAAATTTCTTCTTTGCTGTTAAAGTATAGATATATTGAACCTTTTCCCAGCTCGGAACATTTGGCAATTTCATCGACCGTAACTTCTTTGAATCCTCTTTCAAAAAAGAGCGTCCGCGCGCAATTGAGAATCAGCATTCTGCGGTTATCCTTCTCTTTTTCTCTACGCTCTGTAAGCCCCATAAAATGCTCCTTTTTGTTGATATATTTTTTCTAAAAACTTGGATGACTACGAGTCTGTAAGTGACTATAGTTTTGCGCTATGTAAATCAATTAATTTCTGCTGTCAAGGGTAATAAATATTTTTCCCGGCAAGAAATTAACAAGATACTTTTGCTAGCTCTTTGATTGAAAACTAAATTATATTGTTATTCGGAACACAATGATTATGATGACGATTTTTGTTTTTTGATACTGGTCAGGAAACGCGAAATACCAAAAGCGATAAATACAGCCCCCAGAATCAGCATAAAAAAAGCAAAAACCAACGATGGATTCCGTCCGTACAGGGGAATGCTGCGCTGGGGATTGGATTGATCATATCTTATTTCTAAAGTATCACCAACCTTCAGTGCATCACCCTGTTGTTTGGAGATATCGCTGCTGGCGTTGATTTTACCGCCATTGGAAGGTACAAACCAATATTCCAGATAGTAATTGCCACTGCCGTCGCCCGCCATCCGAAAATGCTTTTTCGTTATCTTACCTGGGGCATGCCCTTTATATTCCTGTACCCGACTATGTTCTAAATATGCTCCCCAGGTGCCGACCAGAAAAAAACACCCTATGCCCACACTGATAAATCCAAAAATTATACGAGAAAAGGAAACCTTCAACTTCGACACCTCCGGCTCTGCTTCATTCATTATAACCGCCGCAAAGGAAAGGGGTAAGGAACGCATTCCTTACCCCTTATTATGTTCAATTTATCAGGTCAACAACTTATGGTGCAGGCGTTGCCGTCAATGTTCCAGCCTGGTTTATCGTAGCCGTATTACCGCTAAGTCCCCAAGCCGCTGCACCGGTCGCCGTTACGGTATAAGTGGCACAGTCGGTGAATGAAACACTAGGAGTAACATCGGCAGAAGCCGTGTAACCAGATGTATTAAGATTGGCTACTGTCATGGCCGCAGGCAAAGGCGTTGAACTGCACCAGGAAGAAGCTGCAGTGAACATATTCTTCGCATCAGCGGTCAAAGTTGCAACATAGCCCCTCTTTTTATAAGCAGTGAACTGCGGGACGGCGATAGCGGCCAAAATACCGATGATGGCGATAACGATCATGAGTTCGATCAGCGTGAAACCTTTTTGTCCTTTTTTACCAAAATACTTTAACATAGTGTTCCTCCTTTTATAATTGCTTTGATATTTTTGGTTTTTTACATTATTCTATAGATTTTGTCCAATATTTTATTTACCCCTATCACCTCCTCCAGACTAATAAAGACATTGTTTATGATCTCACAATTTCACTGGGCTAAAAAGCAATTCATGTGCCAAACAAACCAGATCTGTTCGGACATTGGAGGAACATCAGGATTAGGCAAGGGAAATTATCAATAATAACGGTCTCGTAAAAAGTCCCAAATGCCGTCTCCCCGGCCCGACATGCGCCTGGTCTTACTCCGCCCAAAGCCCGGCAAATGCTGGGGTGGTCCAGAACATCTTGAAAATACTGGATTCCGGCCTTCGCCGGAATGACTATTCTATTGTTTTTTCGACTTTTTACGTCTTCATAATGATTACTGTGAATAAATATTTTTTTATTATTTTGCAAACTAAACTATCGTTTTAAAGTTAAGAAAACAGGTGATTTTCACCACGCGATTGTCAATTTCCTCTTTAATTAGGCTGAAGGCTGAGGACTGAGGGCAGAAGATTAAGGTTAAGATGAAGGCGCCAAACGCGCCCTCCTTATCGCCTAATAGTCTTCAGCCCTCAGTCTGAAATTAGCTATTCCCCACAACAGCAAAGTGTGCTAGAAATTATCAGAGAAATTTCCGGAGAAAAGAATGTACGAAGTTACGATAATAAAGTCATTTTCCGCGGCACATATGTTGGCCGCCATCGGCGGGAAATGTGAAGAATTGCACGGCCATAAT
This sequence comes from uncultured Smithella sp., assembly GCA_964469905.1. Classification (GTDB taxonomy): domain Bacteria; phylum Desulfobacterota; class Syntrophia; order Syntrophales; family Smithellaceae; genus MVRV01. The sequence continues at coordinate 2,767 of CAYXZW010000059.1, read as the reverse complement.
TTTAGCGTGGAAGTAACGGTAGCAGCGCCAGACTTAAACTCTGCTGGAATACTGATTGATTTCCGTGACGTAAAAAAATGGCTCCAGGAAATACTCGACAACCTGGATCATAAACATTTAAATGAATTAGCTTTTTTTAATACAACCAACCCTTCTTCGGAAAATATCGCTCATTATATTTACCGGGAAATGAAATTAAAAGCCCATCAGGCCGAAATTAAGGTATCTCGTGTAAAAGTCTGGGAATCGCAAAACGCTGCGGTGACCTATAGAGAAGACTGAAGGCTGAGGGCCGAATGTTCGCAGAGAAAGGACAAAGACTCAAGATTGAAGACTAATATTAGAAATATTGGATTAATATACTATTTTTCCCTAACAGTCTTCAGCCTTCAGCCTAAAAACCTATTTTTATGATCGACATACAAAATCAAAAAGATTTCCGCAATATTGATATTAAAAAGGTTGGCGTTAAGAATATCAAGTATCCGATTATTGTTCTTGATCGCGCCCGGGGAACTCAACAGGTCAATGCTACAATAAATATGTATGTGAATCTGCCGCATCATTTCAAAGGCACACATATGAGCCGTTTTGTGGAAGTGCTCAACGAATTCAACGGTCAAATAAGCATCAAAACTTTTCAAACAATATTGGAAAAAACACGCCAGAAGTTGCATGCGCAATCTGCTCACATGGAAATTGATTTTCCCTATTTTCTGGAAAAAAAGGCTCCCGTTTCCCATGCTAAAAGCTTCATGGAATATCGCTGCTTTTTTGCCGGAGAAAACAATGCTGACGAAACCGATTTTTTAGTAGGGGTTATCGTTCCGGTTACCACGGTCTGTCCGTGTTCCCGTGAAATCAGCAAATTCGGCGCTCACAACCAGCGCAGCCTTGTTACGGTAAAAGTGCGTTTCCAGAAATTCTTCTGGATTGAAGATGTTATAAAAATGGTTGAGGAATCGGCCAGTGGCGAGGTATATTCTCTCCTGAAACGCGTTGATGAAAAATTTGTTACGGAAAAGGCATACGAAAACCCGAAATTTGTTGAAGATGTTGTCCGGAGTGTTGCTGTAAAACTAAACGCTGATGATAATTTTATCTGGTACAGCGTGGAAGCGGAAAATTTTGAAAGCATCCATAACCACAGTGCTTATGCCTATGTAGAGAAAGGATGAAATCATGGCTACCAGAAAATCGAGCCGGTTCTTTAATTTATATAACCAGGGTTTTATCCGCACGGCTGTTTGTATTCCGGAAGTCAAGGTTGCCGATACTTTTTTCAATACGCAGAAAACTATCGAGCTGGCCCGGCAGGCGGCGTCCCAAAAAGCAATTCTCGCCATTTTTCCCGAACTGGGTCTCTCTGCTTACTCCAATGAGGATCTTTTTCATCAGGATGCTCTTTTGCAAAGCGTCCACGAATCGTTGATAAGAATAAAGAAAGCTTCCGAAAAAATAAATCTGATTATGGCGGTGGGCGCACCTCTACAAATTGATTGCCGGCTTTTCAATTGCGCGGTTGTTTTCTACCGTGGTCAGATACTGGGCGTTGCCGTTAAATCATACTTACCCAATTACCGTGAATTTTACGAGGGAAGACAATTTACCCCGGCCTCGGCGGCACTTTCCGGCAAAATAGAATTAGCCTCGCAAAAAGATATACCTTTCGGCGCCGATATAATTTTTAAAGTTGCCAATTTAAATAATTTCAGCTTTTTTCTGGAAATTTGCGAGGACGTCTGGGTTCCTATACCGCCATCGAGCTTTGCCTCCATGGCCGGAGCTACCGTCATCGGCAATCTATCCGCATCCAATATAACCATCGGCAAATCCGAATACCGTCATCAGTTGGCGGCCAACCAGTCGGCCAGGTGTGTCGCCGCCTATTTGTATGCCGCTGCCGGTACCGGCGAATCCACGACTGATCTGGCCTGGGACGGCCATGCCATGATTTATGAAAACGGCAATCTGCTTACCGAATCGGCCCGCTTTTCCAGGCTCGCGCAAATTATCTACAGCGATATTGATTTGGACCGACTCGCGCAAGACCGGATGCGCTTGAACTCTTTTTCGCAAAATGCCACTACCCACAAAGATAAGCTCTCTTCATTTCGCAAAGTTGAATTTAAAATAGATGTTCCCCAAGGCCGGCTTCTTCTGGATAGAGAATATCCCCGCTTTCCTTACATTCCCGCCGATCCTTCCAAGCGTGATCTGCGCTGTTATGAAGCCTATAACATCCAGGTACAGGGCCTGGCCAAACGTCTCCAGGCATCCGGGATTAAAAATATTGTTATCGGAGTTTCCGGGGGGCTTGATTCCACACATGCTCTGATTGTTGCCGCCAAAACCATGGACCTGTTGGGCTTGCCGCCTTCTAATGTTAAGGCTTACACTCTCCCCGGTTTTGCTACAACCTCGAAAACATACAGTAACTCTCTGAAACTGATGAATGCTTTGAATGTCGAAGCAAACGAAATAGATATCAAACCCGCAAGTATGCAAATGTTTAAAGATATCAAGCACCCGTTTGCCCGCGGCAAAAAAATTTACGACACTACTTTCGAAAACATACAAGCCGGACAGCGGACCTCTCATCTCTTCCGTCTGGCCAATATGAGAGAGGCGCTGGTATTAGGCACCGGAGATTTAAGCGAATTGGCTTTGGGCTGGTGCACTTATGGTATCGGCGATCATATGTCGCACTATAATGTCAATACCAGTGTGCCCAAAACACTCATCCAGCACTTGATCCGCTGGGTCG
>CAYXZW010000058.1:0-17279 GCA_964469905.1 uncultured Smithella sp. | reverse complement strand
CACACGCCCTGGAAGCTTATTTTGCCAACTCTATATCCGCAAGTAAATCAAGCAATGAATCTACCCTCGCGCGTACGCTGTCCCTTTCCCCATCTAATGCCTTTAGTTTATTACCTAAAACTTCTATCTCCGATTCTTTATTTTTTAGTGTTTCCTCTAATACTGAAATCTGCTTTTTCAAAAATACCTGTTCGCTGACTATTCCTTTAATCTTGTCTTCCAGCTCTTTAAAATTACCCAGTTCCACTTTAATACTTGTCCTTCCTCTAATGCTGTAATAAATATAAAAAACTAAGAAACAATTCTCGTAAACGTTTATAATCTATTTTCATTTATGCCAACTCCTCCGGGCAAAGTCAAGGTATTATTTCAGGGGGGACAGTTGCCAAAGACCGGAAATATTTGTCGAGTTCCTGGAGCATGCTTTCCCGGTCCGGCAGGGTGGAAACGAGGTTACGAAACCGGCTTGATCCTTCCAGTCCTTTTGTATACCATAGCAGGTGTTTACGAAAGTTTCTGGTCGCAGCCCGGGAACCACCCATTTCAGCCTCCAATGACCAGTGTTTTTTAATTATTTCTGACCTTTGAGCCAAATCGGGTATACAGTCCTCCTGCCTGCCTGACAGCAATTGATTTATACCTGTAAATATCCACGGATTGCCCAGCACACCCCGACCCACCAATACCGCATCACACGAAGTTTGCGTTATCATGGCCAGAGCATCGCGCGGCTGCCAGATATCGCCATTGCCAAATACCGGAATCTGCACGGCTTCTTTGACTGCCGCAATAACTCCCCAGTCCGCCGTCCCGCTGTAACCCTGATCGGCAGTCCGGCCATGAACCGTGATAGCGTCAGCTCCCGAATCTTCAGCAATGCGGGCAATCTCCACGGCATTAATGGAGCTGCGATTCCAGCCGGAACGAATTTTTATGGTGACGGGAACGGAAACTGCTTTTTTTACACTGACAATGATTCTGGCAATAAGGCTTTGATCTTTCATCAGAATCGCCCCCGCTCCGGACTTAACGACTTTTTTCACGGGGCAACCCATGTTGATATCGATCAAGTCGGCGCCTCGTTCGGCGGCTATAACAGCCGCTGCGGCCATTATTTGCGGATCCGCACCGAAAATCTGCATCCCCAAAGGCTTATCTGCGGCACAGGTTTGCAGGTATTCGTATGTTTTATCCGTCTTCCGGATAAGGCCATTGCTACTTATCATTTCCGTATAAGCCAGGGCGCAGCCGAAAGATCGAGCCATCAAACGGAAAGGCAGATTGGAAATACCGGCGAGCGGCGCCAGAAAAGCTTTGCCCCGCAGTGAATTAATTATATCAAACACAAATTAAACCAGATTCTTTCGATTGTTTTGCAGATACTGACTTGCCCGGCCCAATTCTTCCGGCGTATTAATTCCCATTACTTCGACAAAGTCTGCGGCAATATGGGACACGACGACAAATCCTTCGCGGCGGGCGATTTCAACAATGTCCGTCAGATAGTATTCCTGCTGTTTGTTATTATTGGTTATTTTACCTAGTGCCGCAAACAGGTAAGATGTTTCGACGCAATAAATCCCGGTATTTATTTCACCGATGTTCTTTTCCGCCGGCGAAGCATCGCGCTCTTCAACGATTTTTAAAATATTTCCCGCAGCATCTTTTACAATCCGTCCATAACCCTGAGGATCAGCCGGACATGTGGTCAGGACTGTAATCGACGCCCCGGAGGAGAGATGTCTGTTAATCAATCCCTCAATTGTGGACTCTTTAAGCAAGGGCACATCACCGCAAAGGATAACCGTCAAACCGTCATAGTCGGCCAGCACGTCCTTTGCCTGCAGGACCGCGTGCCCTGTACCCAATTGCGGGTTTTGTTCAACAAAGACCGCCCCGGAGGCGGCAAACTCTTTGCGCACTACCTGGGCCTGATGACCGATAATCACGACAATTTTTTCTGCGCCGGCAGCTCGCGCCGCGGCCAGAGAATAATGCAGCAAGGGCTTTCCTTCTAAAGGATGCAGCACTTTGGCCAAATCCGATTTCATGCGGGTGCCTTTGCCTGCTGCCAGAATCAAGGCACAAAATTTATTTGCTTTCACTTTATTTACAAATACCTTTCTGGTTTTTTCGTCAATTCCCTATCTAACTGATCGGGGAGGATGACCAGGACCTCTTTTATCGATTTTTGATCAGCATTCTCAATGATAAAATTAATTCCTTCGTAATCAATCTTTTCTTTTCTCTGGGGAACTTTTCCCAACATGCTCATCAGGAAGCCGCCTAAAGTTTCATAATTGCCTGCCGGTAATTTCCTTTGTAAAATCTTATCCAACTCATCGATGCCCATACGTCCGTTAACCAGATATTTACCAGGGGCGATTTTCTTGGATAATTTTTCGCCGGCAGTGTATTCATCATCAATATTGCCAATAATTTCCTCTCCAATATCTTCGCTGGTTACAATGCCGACGGCTCCTCCATATTCATCAACAACGACAGCCATGTGATCACGTTTTTTTTGCATATCTACCAGCAGTTCCTTGGCTTTCTTTGTTTCCGGCACATAGAGCACTTTCGTCTGTAAAATGGATTCTATGGTTAAATCTGCCGCGGGCGTGCCCAATTCATCCTTCTTTTTATGCAGCGCTTCCAGCAAGTCAAAATAGTGCAAAATTCCGACTATATTGAATATCTGACCGGAATAAACCGGTATCCGTAAATATTTTTTACTGGCGACAAGCCGGGCGGCATCAGTAATTTTTGTTGTAATCGGCAACGCCGTCATCGCCGAAAGGGGAATCATTATTTCATCCGCCGTAATTTCCGAAAAATCAAATACCCGGCTGACCATCTCTCTTTCTGTTTTTAAAATATCGCTGCCTTGTGTCTTTGCTCCCAGAATAAACTTCAACCCCTCCTTGGTAATGTAAGAAGGATTATTTACTTTTTGGCCGGTCGAAAATCGTACCGTTCCTTTGGACACTGCCGCAATAACATAAGCCGCCGGATAAAAGATGACCGAAGATATCCGGATAAAAAACGCCAGTTTCATAGCCATTGTCTCTGCATAGTGCTGAAAAATACTCCGGGCTATTATCATAACCAGCAAGGTCGGTATAATGATGAGCATGGAGATTTGTTCACCATACACAGGACCGAATAAAGACAGAAAAAGGCCTGTGGCCAGAGTAGTGCTGGTAACAATGGCCAGATTAGTGCCTATTATCGTTGTCGAGATAAACCACTCCGGCTTTTCCATTAGCTGCAGGGCATGTCTCGCGGAGGCGGAGCCGCGACGGGCAAAGAATCGAATCTTGTTGATATCAGAAGAAATCAAGGCTATTTCGCCGCCGGAATAAAGAGCTTCCAAAATGAGGCAAATAAAAATAATGGCTATAATTAAATAAATGCTCATATGTCTTTAATTTGCTCCAAATCCCGCTCTATCCTTATTTTCAATATCCTCGATCTGCCCACATTTTCTATCCGAAACGTAAAACCGTTATAGCTGTATTCTTCACCTTTAGCCGGCAGATTGCCAAACAAATGCAAAACAAACCCGCCAATGGTATCGAATTCTTCCTCCGGTAATTGCGCCTGCATGATAGTATTGAACTGCTCCAGCGGCAATTTACCGGGCACAATGATGGTATTTTCACCTATTCTTTCGCAACCGTTCTGGAGATTATGGATATCCGTCAGTTCTTCTTCAAATAAGTGTTCCAGAATATCTTCAAGTGTAACCAAACCGGACACACCGCCGTATTCATCGACAATTACGGCAATTTGCATGCGATTTTCCCGGAAATCATGTAAAAGCCCGTTGATGGTTTTCCCTTCCGGAACGAAATACGGTTTCTTCAGCAGTTTTTCTACGCTATCCGGCTTTTTCTCTTGTAAGGCTGCATTGAGCAGGTCGCGGGCATAAAGAATTCCGGTGATGTCCTCGCGATCACCGGCATAAAAAGGCACCCGTTCGTGCCGCGCCTGGACTACCTCGGCAGCCACTTCATCCACTGTCATGCTTATGGATAGGCAAAACATATCAACCCGGGGCACCATAATATCGGTTACCGGCTTATCTCCCAGTTCAAAAATTCTATTGATCAGTTCTTTTTGCGATTCCTCAACGATACCTTCGCGACTTCCTGCATCTATCAATGTCTTAAATTCATCTTCCATTATCGGATCGGCAGTGCGGAATTTACCCTGACTGTAACGGTTGAGGATAAAATCAGATAATTTTTCCAAACCCACGACAAAAGGGTATTCCAACCGGGAGACGACAGCCAGGAGAGGAGAAACGGCGGAAGATATTTGCAGGGGATAGGTCACACCGAATGTTTTGGGTACGGATTCGCCGACAATAAGAATAAACACGCTGGTTATAAGAATGGCCAGCCATTGACCGTTAACTCCGAAAAGACTGATGAAAAAAGCTGCTGACAGTATCGATATGCCTATATTAACCGCTTCATTGCCCACGACAATGGTAATCAGTAGACGGCGACGGTTTTCCAATAATTCACTGACAAAGCGCAAAAAAGGATAGCGGTCCAATTTCATCTTGTGGAGATGCAAATCGGTCAGAGAAAATAAAGCAGCTTCGGCAGATGAGAAAAAACCGGAGAGCAATAAGAGTAAAAACATTATAGTTATTTGTAATGATATGTCCAAAGTTTTCAAAATCCTTGCTTGCTTAATGTATTGTAGCTAATATGCTTGTGCAGTACCTTAATTCTACGTCCATGGATTTACCAGGGGGATCTCGGCGTGCTTAAAATATTCTTCGTTTCGCGTCACAAGCGTGAGACGCCCGTTTAGTGCAATGGCCGCGATGAGAGAATCCATGGCCGCCATTATCTTGCCCTGCGACTCCAAATCGCCGACAAGTCGTCCCCATGTCAACATGACCTCTGTGTCGAGGGGAAGTATTCGTCCCTGAAATCGATCCAGCAAGTCATTGTCCAACCATTCCTGAAGTATTGCCTTCCGCTGTGAATCGGGAAGCTTCTGAATGCCCTTCCGGATCTCGCCGATGGTGACGGCGCTCAGGTAAACGTGCTCCGGATCAAGCTCGTCGAGCCATTCAAGAACTTTGCCTTGTGGGTTCCGGGCGACCAGTTCGGAAATAACGCAGGTATCCAGAAGATATTTCATAGATTCATGTCCGCTCGCACGGCGTCCCTATTGCGTTGCAGATCAAGATCGGCGCCTGTCAAAGGGGATTGGCGGAAGAATTCGGAGAGGGTTTTTTGGGAAACCAATAATTTACGATAGTCGCTGCAGGATAAGATGACGACGGCTTCGATGCCGCGTTTTGTCACAAGTTGCGGCCCTTGGGAGAGCGCGCCTTCCACCACTTCACTGAACTTATTCTTTGCTTCCTGCAGTTGCCAGATATGCTTCATATCGGCGCCTCCTGTCTAGTCTGTCTAGATAATATCGAAAACACTGCGCTCTGTCAAGAAATATCCGGAACAGAACCCTATAGTAATTGACTTGAAATGACTTTTCCGTTATTTACTCCGGCATATCACGTTTTGGAGATGGTGAAATGCCTAACATACTTTTAGTTGGAAACGGTGCCCGCGAGCATGCTATGGCCGAAGCTATCAGGCGATCAAAAGAAAACCCGCTGTTATTCTCTTATATGAAAGCAAACAATCCGGGAATAGTATCGTTATCAGCGAAAATAAAAATTGGCAGTTATTCCGATCTGGCGGCAATTACTGCCTTTGCTGAGGAAAATAAAGTTGATTTTGCCGTCATCGGCCCGGAAGATCCACTGGGCAACGGTGTTGTCGACGCTCTGGCGAAAGCCGGCATTCCGGCCGTAGGCCCCAATAAAAGTCTGGCGCGACTGGAAACCTCCAAGTCTTTTACCCGTGATCTGGTCAGCAAATACAACATTCCCGGCAATCCGCAGTATAAAGTCTTCACGGCGATAGATGGCGTGGAAGAATTTTTGAATTCCCTCGACGGCATCGTCCTGAAACCGGATGGATTAACCGGCGGAAAAGGCGTACTGGTGCAGGGCGACCACTTTACCACAAAGCAGGAAGCACTGAAATTTTGCCAGCAGATATTAACCGAAAGCAACTCGCTGGTTGTCGAAGAAAAATTCGACGGCGAGGAATTTTCACTGCAATGCCTGTGCGACGGCAAGACAGTTGTTGGCACACCCCTGGTACAAGACCATAAACGGCGCTTTGACGGTGACCGCGGCCCCAACACCGGCGGCATGGGCTCTTATTCCCTGCCCGATCATTCCATGCCGTTTTTGAAGCCGTCAGATGTTGAAGAAGGCCTGGAGATCACGCGCCAGGTCGCGGCAGCTCTCTTAAAAGAAACCGGCAGCCCTTACAAAGGCGTTATGTACGGCGGCTTTATCGCTACTAAAAACGGTTCAAAGCTTTTGGAATACAATGCCCGTTTCGGCGATCCGGAAGCCATGAATATTTTGCCGCTGCTGAAGACTGATTTCGTAGATGTCTGCCGCCACATCATTGACGGCACACTGGATAAGCTGAAAATTGAATTTGAACAAAAAGCAACGGTCTGCAAGTACGTTGTTCCCAAGGGCTACGGACTCCCCGCCGATCATCCCGATGCGGCCTCATCAAAAGCGAAAATTGAAGTGGGCGATGTCGGAGCCGCGAGACTTTACTATTCATCGGTCGATAAAAAAGAAGACGGCCTGTATTTGAGTGCATCACGAGCCATCGGCATTGTGGGCATTGCCGACACTCTGGATGAAGCCCGCAAAGTAGCCGAAGAAGGTGTCAAAGCGGTGAAAGGCCCGGTGGCCTACCGCGAAGACATCGGCACGGACGCGCTGATTCAAAAGCGCATTGATCATATGAGTAAGTTACGGAAAGAATAGCTGAATATCGTAAGGGCATTCCACGCTTTCACCCAATTTAAAAAGGGCGCCCCTACTACTGCTCCCGTGGTAGGTGTGCTGGTGTTACAGTGGAGACGGGCATGAAACCCATCTCCACTATCTGGTATTCTGCTTTTTCACCGGTTATTTTTTGTCCCGGATTTTAACGTGGCATTCGCCACACTTACCCTTGATTTCTCCCAGTTTGGCTTTTACGGTTGCGGCATCGCTCTTGGCTGCGGCAGCGGAAGCTTCTTTGGCATACATTGAAATGGCCAGTGTAATCTCTTTGGCCAGAGGATTAGAAAGCTTATCACCATTCTTCATGGTTTCGGCAGCCAGATCATCAGCATCCTTAACAATAGCTGCCAATTGGCCGGCTCCCAGATTTTTGTTCATGGCCGTCAGCCCTGCTGCCCGGGCCTGCATGAGCTTCTGAGCAGGGCGCAGTTCCGTCTTTTTGTCTTCGGCGGCAAAAGCCAGAACCGTAATCGCCAAAATAGTAACGGAAAGAATCAAAATAATCTTTTTCATAAGCATCCCCCCTTTTTTTCTTTTCTTATAACATAATGCCGGAGACGCAGTCCATCTTTATATCGTTGACTAAGAGAGTGGTAAGGAAGCTCCTCTTAAAACATCTTCTGTTTTGTAATTGGTCTATTTTTTCAGAAAATCGGTTTGAAAATCAATTGGATATTAATTATTGGGTTTCGACAAGAAAGGTTTAGAACAAAAACAATTCCTGGATTCCGGATCACGCTTGGCGAGTCCGGAATCCAGGAATTGAATTATTTTTTTAATGATGAAACAACCGCAGCCCGCAAAACGCCATGACAATGCCGTATTTGTTGCAGGTGTCAATTACCTGCTGATCGCGGATGGAACCGCCGGCCTCGACGATGGCGGTCACGCCGCTGCGATGCGCACGCTCGATGTTGTCGCCGAAGGGGAAGAACGCATCGCTACCGAGAGCAACACCGGTGACCTTGGCCAGCCATTTTTTCTTTTGAGCTTTGGTCAATGGTTTCGGTTGGCTGGTGAAGGTTTCGGCCCAGACATCATTGCCAATGACGTCTTCCGGTGTCTCACCCAAGTAAACATCGATGGCATTGTCACGGTTGGGCTTAGCAACATCAGCACGAAAAGGCAGATTGAGGACTTTGGGCATATGGCGCAACTGCCAGTTGTCGGCCTTCTGGCCGGCCAGACGGGTACAGTGAATACGGCTCTGCTGCCCGGCTCCTACGCCGATTACCTGGCCGTTCTGTACGTAGCAGACGCTGTTGGACTGCGTATATTTCAGGGTAATGAGCGCAAGTACCAGATCGCGTTTCTGCGCGTCGTTTATGGTCTTGTTCTCGGTAACAATGTTCATGAGCATGCTGCTGTCGATTTTCAGACTGTTGCGTCCCTGCTCAAAGGTAATGCCGTATACTTGCTTGTGCTCCAGAGAAACAGGCACGGAGTTGGGGTCGATGGCCACCACGTTGTAGTTGCCGCCCTTCTTGGACTTCAGAATTTCCAGTGCTTCCGGCTTGTAACCCGGCGCAATAATACCGTCGGTAACCTCGGTTTTGATAATTTGCGCCGTGGGTACATCGCACACGTCGGAGAGCGCAATCCAGTCGCCGAAGCTGCTCATGCGGTCGGCGCCGCGGGCGCGCGCGTAAGCGCAGGCTAGCTTAGAGAGTTTCAAGCCTGGTTCGATGTGATACATCTTCCGCAGGACATTGTTTAATGGGTAGCCCAAAGCGGCGCCGGCGGGCGAGACATGTTTAAATGATGTTGCGGCAACCATCCCCGTATTCTCTTTTAATTCTTTCACTAACTGCCAGCTGTTGAGCGCATCCATGAAGTTGATGTAGCCGGGCTTGCCATTCAATACGGAAACCGGCAGGGGGCTTCCGTCCGCCATGAAGATCCGGGCAGGCTTCTGATTGGGGTTGCAGCCGTACTTAGGTGCGATTTCGTTCATTAACTATCCCTCCACCAATTTGTATTTGTTCATGATCACATCCTCGTAAGCCCCGGTCTTAAAATCGATGGCACGCACAAACAGGCTCACCTTGTTGTCCTCATTTAAAGCTTCCCACAGAAGACCCGCGTATTCATTGGGATCTTCCTCGTCCAAGGCAACTCGCAGCGGCTCGCCCGCAAAACTGGGGATCGGCGTTCCGTTGCACTTGTACGTGCTGATAAAATGTCCCTCACCGGCCAGTGGCTGCGAATAATCGAAGGTAAAGCGTTGTAAGCTCTTTTCGTCGCCGTTGTTGCTTTTCAAAATGTTTAGCTTGTAGCCGCCCGTACGCATATCCACCACACCGGAAATACGGGGCGTCCAGTTCGGCCCGTCGTCCTCAAAGGTACGGGTAGCCAGAGCAGCTTCAAAACAGTAACCGGGAAAATCATTGCGGGTTAGATATTCGCGGATGGTATCGGTCTGATCACCGTTGGTTACAATCGTTGTATTGTCGAGGGTCAGCACAGGATTGTAAATAATCAGGTGCGGATCCGTCATTTTGGAAGGGTCGCAAGCCACAGTGCGAATGCCACCATCAATGGGGTCGAACACGCGATTACGACTGTTAACACTGCGGCCCATGATAAAGTAGGCAATCATCGCTTTGCCTCCACCGGGCGTAAGCCCTACACAGATGCCGCGCCCCGGATAATCGTTGCCGGCCAGATATTCGTATAAGCTTTCTTTCATTTTTTTACTTCTCTCCTTAATCATGTGCAATACCAAGTTGCATTCAAAGGATAACGCGACGGCAAGGAGAAGGCTCCACAGGCGTATTACTAATACGTTGAGGAAGCCGACGACGCGGCCAACAAAGTTAGCCAAAGAATGCGACTTGGTATTTGGCATCAGTTTTTTGTGGCGGGAGTATATGAAGAGATGTTTCGTCTGTCAACCGGATTTGGCGGCATATTAATTTCCCCAACAAAAGCGGGATATTGACGATGCTGGTCAGGTATTGATCGTGCTCATGTCATATATTGAACAAGCAACAACCAGCACCCCTGCCGATTGTTGTTTGCGCCCTGCTATCATAAGCTAGGATAATATCTGGACGCTCTGCTGTCTAATCACTCATTGCAATGTATGCATATTGCCCTCAAGGTCATAGCAATTGTTTACGTGCGTAGTGTTAGTGGTATCAAGTCTATCACAGGCCCAACATTTTCCCTTGCAATCATTAGGAGCCTGGTCATTGCACTTTTTTGTATACTTGGCATAAAATTCTGCTGACGTATGACAGTCATGACAACCCGGAGGAAGCCATTTCCATGTCCAGCACTGAGGCACGTCTACTGTTCCCGCACCAACTCCCCGGCCTTCCTTTTCGTAACAGGCAAAAACTTTGTCCCGACAATGGGCCTTACCAACTCCTTCAGCTTCATCAGCGGATGCATAGGAAACGAAAAATAACGTAACAAACATCAAAGCCAGAATTAGCCCCCTGCACGATCTTTTCATTTTCTTCTCACTCCTTATAATTGTTTTGGGTGTTACGCAGTCATTGTTTTAGTACCTGGTAACGTGATGTTCCGCCAGGCCGAAGAAATCCGAAATGGAATGGGTAACTCCCTGGCCGTCGGCAAAGCGGCCTTTGTAAAGGCCAAAGGGTTGACGAAAGTCGGAACGGATGATACCGGCAACGTTGATAATCTCCGCCCGCTCACCTACCGGAACAAAAGATAAATCCAGTTTCCCATCTGTCGTTTTCATGTTCCACGGTTTCATGACGTCGCCGAACTCAAACCGCGCCGCCTTCAAACAGGATATTTTCCCGTCTATCCAGAAGCAGTTTTCATTAAAATTCTCATCGTCGGCAATCATATTCTGACAGAGGTTGAAGCCCAGAAGTTTCCCGTCAGCAGTGTAACCGGCCGCCATGGCCCATTTCCAGAAGCTGCAATAGGGATAATAAGTTTTTTGTTCATCGATCAGCGCGATGCAGGCGTCACGCTTCAGAACAATTTCTTGCGAACCCAACCAAATGCTGCCCGACGCGGGCATAGCCGCCTTGTGCGTATAAAAAGGCCTGGAGGCTGTTATGGGTGATACCTGAACCAACGGCTCAATGACACTCAAATCTTCATGAATCGTTATTTCACCTCTTACGGCCAGACGATCGAGAGAACCATCAATGTCGACTATAACCCGGTGGAAACCCTGATCCAGCTTGTTTTCAAAGCGCAAGCGGTAACCTGTTGTCTCAAACAAGGAGACGTCATCATAAACCTGGGCGGCCACTTTTATTTTATGTTTACTATCCTGCCGGGTGTGCTCAAAACGAGTATTACTAAAACGGTCGTAGACATAGAAAAAAGAAACATCTGTAAATTTAGCATCAAAAATAACCATGCCCAGATAGTGAGTCGGAGTGATAATGCCGAAATGCTGCCATTCTTTCAAACGAAAATTCTTCCAGAAGCCGGGCACAGGGAAAGAATACAGGGGCGCGGCAAGAATATTGGCATTCCGAAACGGTGTGCGGTAAGTGCCGAAATGGACAGTACCGTCTTCCTCCACCATCCGTGCCGGGGTTTCTTGCACCTTTCTCATAATAATTTATCTCCGGTGTTACTCATACCAAGTTGCATTCACAGCATAACGCGACTGCAGTGAAACTCCAACTCCGAAAACGAAGCATTGCGGAATTGGTAAGTTGAACTATCCTGCTTCAGCTGTGGCAGGGAAAAGTCTCCCCGGCATCCGGCGTATTTTACATACGTTGAGGAACGGCATGCGACGGTCTAAGAGCGGACGACCACAGCCCTCGTGACCTCGCGTGACCTTCAGGTTATCAGGTTATGCGCCGGTACAGGCTCTGCCAACAAAGCCAGGCAAAGAATGCAATCTGGCATCAATCATCAAGCCGGCACTTTCGGTAATTGCGGGAATCTCTCGTCAATAATCTTATTCCATTTGTCGACGGAACCACTGATGCTGCTCAATAGGTCGGAAATATCGCCTTCAATCAGAACAGAACGGATTTTATCACCCTGAACAATCTGGTTGACAACTTCCTGATCAACATCGCTGGCCACTTCGCCAAAGACGGTATGTTTGCCGTCCAACCACGGTGTATCAATATGAGTGATAAAAAACTGGCTGCCGTTTGTCTGCGGACCAGAATTGGCCATGGAAAGGATACCCGGCTTGCTGTGGCGGAGTTCCGAAACAAACTCGTCTGGAAATTTATACCCCGGCCCTCCACGGCCATCGCCATCGGGGCAACCGCCCTGAATCATAAAATCGGGGATAACCCGGTGAAATTTTAAATTATTATAGTAACCGCGCCTGGCCAGATTAACAAAGTTTCCCACGGTAAGCGGCGTCTGATCGGCAAAGAGCCGCAGGCGGATTGTTCCCTTATCTGTTTCAATAACAGCGACAAGTTTATTTTTCATTAGCTTCTCCCTTTTCGTAGTGTAAGCGAAACTGTAGATATTTCGGGCTTATCTGTCAAGATAAAAACCATAAAGGTGGTTAATACTGCCTCTTGCATTTACATTTCCAATGAGTTATTAGGCGCACATATTTAATTCATGATTTCCATCAAACAATTTTTCATTAACCTGAGAGATGAAAAGAAACTGTATAATTTACTAAAACTCAAGGAGAATTATGAATAAGAAAAAAGATGTTTTAGTCAGCGTGGTTATGGGCAGTGATTCCGATTTGCCGATCATGACCGAAGCGGCGAAAATTCTGGAAGAGTTCGGCATCCCCCATGAGCTATTCTTAACTTCCGCCCACCGGTCTCCCGCAAGAACAGAAAAATTTGCCGAGGAGGCAGCAAAACGCGGCGTAAAAATAATTATTGTCGGCGCCGGCGCTGCCGCGCATCTCGCCGGTGTCATCGCCTCGCAAACACAGCTGCCGGTAATCGGCGTACCGATTGATGCGACTGCATTGCAAGGTCTGGACGCGCTGCTTTCCACCGTGCAAATGCCCGGCGGCATACCGGTGGCCACAATGGCTATCGGCAAGGCCGGAGCAAAAAACGCGGCTCTCTATGCCGTGCGTATTCTGGCGCTCGAAGACAAAAAGGTCAGCAGTAAACTATCCGCTTATATTAAAAAAATGGCGCAGGATGTGGAGAAAAAAGCGGAGAGTGTTGCATGCCGGAAAACCTGAAAGCCGATAGAGAAATTTCTGAAGAAGCTGTATTATCCCGGGCGGCGGAAATTTTAGCCGCCGGCGGCGTCATCGCCTATCCCACGGAAACCTTTTATGGCCTGGGTGTCGATGCACTAAACGAAAATGCCATCCGGAAAATATTCGACCTGAAAGGCAGAAATTTCAACAATCCGATTTCCATAATTATCGCCAGCCAGGATAATCTAGGATCGCTTGTCGACGAAGTACCCGCCTGTGCTGTAAAGCTGATGCAATTCTTCTGGCCGGGCCCGCTCACCATCGTCTTTAAAGCCTCCGCTAAAATATCTCCCCTGCTGACGGCACAAACCGGTAAAATCGGTATACGTATTTCCAGCCACCCCGGCGCAACGGCTATCGCGCAAAAACTCGGCCGACCGCTGACGGCCACCAGCGCCAATTTATCCGGCGCAACGGAATGCTCCACCGCAGCAGAAGTCTCCGCCCAAATCGGCAATAAAATTGATGCCCTGGTTGACATGGGAAAAACTGCCGGAGGACTTGGCTCTACGATAATCGACGTTACCATAAGCCCCCCCCAAATTCTACGTGAAGGGGTAATCAGCCGCATCTCTATTGATCAATGCCTGGAATCTTAATTGTTGCTGCAAACAATTCAAAAACCGCGTTTCCTAATAGCATTTTTCAGTTTTTTTCTGTTGACTTTCCACAAAAACAGGTTTAAAAATTTCCCTGTAATAGCTTAAGGTTAGAAATGTATCAGGCCAAAGCTGTTTTTTATTCTTGAGCAGGTTGCATTAACCCTTAGTATTAAGTGAGCCCTTCCCTATATGAGAATTCGATTATTACAATCTGCTTTATGTGCTTTATTCATTTTTACAGCGATAACCGCCGCTTACGCTGTCGGTGAAAAGCCGGATGATATCCTTCGTTTCGATATTAGTCGGTTCCAGATTGAGGGGAATACCCTTCTTGACAATGCCGAGGTCGAAAAAAAGCTGGCCCCTTTCACCGGCAAAGCGAAGGATTTTGGTACCGTACAGGAAGCTCTGGATGCCCTGGAACAAGCCTACCGCGATCGGGGCTTTTCCCTGGTTATGGTAATGCTGCCGGAACAGGAACTGGAAAAAGGGGTTGTTCGCTTTAAAGTAATAGAAACCAGCCTCGCGAAAATAACTGTAGAAGGAAACCGTTTTTTTGAGCAAGATAATATTCTGCGCAGCCTTCCGGGACTGCGGCAAGGTGGAACTCCCGATATCAATGCCGTATCCCGCAGCCTGAAACTGGCCAACGACAATCCCGCAAAAAAAACAGCTCTGCAACTAAAAACCGGCAACAAGGAAAATGAAACTGACGCGATACTGACGGTAAAGGATGAAAAACCATGGAAGTTGGGCATAACCGGAGATAACACCGGCAACAAGGAAACCGGTCCGACTCGCCTGGGCGTCCTTCTGCAGCACGCCAATGTATTCGACAGAGATCATCTTCTGACGTTGCAATACACTACATCTCCGGAGAAAATTGATCGCGTCAGCATTTACAGCCTCGGTTACCGTGTTCCTTTTTATTCCCTGGGATCATCTCTGGATCTGATCGGCGCTTATTCCAATGTGGATTCCGGTACGATAAACGTTGCCGCAAACAATCTGAACGTCAGTGGCAAAGGTTCAATTTTGGGTATACACTACAACCAGAATCTCACCAGAATCAGCAGCTACGAGCATAAAGTGACCTTAGGCCTGGATTACCGTGCTTATGAAAACAACGTTGATTTTCTGGGCAGCCAACTGGGTAACAACGTAACAGTGCATCCTGTCAGCCTGACATACGGTGGAACATTGAGTTTCGAGAAAATCAATGCCGGATTTTATCTGATGGCTATGCAAAATATCGCAGGCAGTTGGGACGGCCGGGACAACACCAGCGATTTTGAAGCTGCCCGTGCCGGCGCACCGCGGAGTTATAACATGCTCCGCTACGGTGCCAATCTGTCTTATATTCTGGGTGCGGACTGGCAGGCGCGTATGCTGGTTAACGGACAATATACCAATGATCGGCTGGTGCCGGGCGAGCAGTACGGGATTGGCGGAGCGACCTCTGTCCGTGGCTTTGCGGAGAGGGCCTTCTCCAACGATCAGGGATATTCCGGAAGTGTCGAGGCCTACACTCCGGATCTGTGCATGTTGTTCAATTTCAGTGCTTTTCAAACCCGCCTACTAGGGTTTTATGACCGGGGCTATGTTTACCGGAATAATGCTCTACCGGGTGATACGGTCAGTACGCAAATTGCCAGCATTGGTCCCGGCTTACGTATTACTGATGGCAAAAGATTCTCCCTCTCTGTTGATTGTGGCTTTGTCGTTGACCCCCCTGATGAAAACATTAAGCGCTGGAGCAGTGCCTGGCATTTGTCGGCAAGTTTATTGTTTTAAACAGGCTTAAAGATTTTCGGCAAAAGACTTTAAGGAACAATAGCAACAAGTAACAAGCATTAGTAAAGGAGTTTGATATGAAAACAAATCCGTGTAGAAAAAAGAGGCTTTTCCTGATAGCCAATAAGATTGTTTCTTTGATCACGTTGATTTTCTTCAGCTCCAGCACAGTCTTTGCCCTTCCTGTCGGGCAGCAGGTGGTAAACGGACAGGCAAGCTTTAATACTCAGGGCAACAACCTCACGATCACGAACAGCCCCAATGCGATCATCAACTGGCAGGGCTTTTCGATTAACAACAATGAAGCCGTCCGCTTTATCCAGCAGTCGGCATCCAGCGCAATCCTGAACCGTGTTATCGGCCAGGACCCTTCCCGGATTCTCGGCCTGTTGCAATCCAACGGCCGGGTTTTTCTGATTAACCCCAACGGCATCCTTTTCGGCCAGGGTGCCAGAATCGATGTGAACGGCCTGGTTGCCTCCACATTGAACCTCAGCAATCAGGATTTTCTGGCGGGAAAGTACAACTTCACCGCCGGAGCTAATGCCGGAGCAATTGAGAACCAGGGCACCATTACGACACCCACCGGCGGGAAGGTCTTCCTCATTGCGCCGGATATTGCGAACAGCGGAATTATCAATTCACCGCAGGGCGATATAACCCTGGCGGCAGGCCATAGCGTGTACCTGGTCGATTCGCTTGATCCCGATATATCCGTCGTCGTCAGCGCACCGGCAGACAGGGCCGTGAACTTAGGCCAGATCGTCGCCCAGAGCGGCAAAGTGGGGATATACGGCGGCCTGATCTCGCAAAAGGGCATTATCAATGCGGACAGCGCCGTTTCGGAAGGCGGAAGGATCTTCCTCAAGGCCACAAAGTCGATTGAACTGGCGGACACCAGTGTTATCAGCGCCGATGGCAGCAAGGGCGGTCAGATTATCGCCATGACGGCGGAAGACGGCCAAATCAGCGGTACGCTCACCGGCAGGGGATTGCTCTCCGCTCAGGGCGATGGAACCAGCGGCAGCGGCGGTTTTATCGAAACATCAGCGGCCAAGGTTGACCTGAACGGAATTCGCGTCCAGACCAATGGCGGCAACTGGCTGATTGATCCGATTGTTAGTTTCACCATAGCAGCCGGCAAAACTGGACTGTTCATCGAGGGTACTCCGACTGGCGACATTTCCGGTGCCACACTATCCGCCGCTCTAGGTAGCAGTAACATTACGATCCTTTCCAGCCAAGGCTCCACCGCTGATGGTAATGGCGACATTTTTGTCAATGACACTGTAAGCTGGAGCACCAATAAGCTAACACTCAACGCCTACCGCAACATCACCATCAATTCGGCGCTCAACGGCTCCGGAACTGCCCAACTGGCGCTGTATTACGGCCAGGGCTCTGCCGATGGCGTTATCGGGGGGAGCGCCGCCACTTACAACATCAACGCCCCGGTCAATCTGCCAAACGGCAACAACTTCATCACCAAGCTGGGTAGTGATAGCGACATAATTACCTACAGCGTAATTAACAACCTGGCTGCTTTGCAGGGCATGAATAACGACGGGAAATATGCGCTTGGTTCAAATATTACGGACTCTACTAACTCCGGGGCGGGCTTCAATCCCATAGGAACATTCAGCGGCATCTTTGACGGTCTCGGCCACACAATTACCGGCCTCTATATTGATCGCCCCACAACGGATTACATAGGATTGTTCGGACAAACAAGCAGTTCTGCGGTTGTTCGGAATATCGGGCTAGTGAATGTAAGTATAACCGGCCAACACAATACCGGTGGGTTGGTGGGATTAAATGC
>CAYXZW010000057.1:0-18004 GCA_964469905.1 uncultured Smithella sp. | reverse complement strand
TTATTGTATAACCTGTTGGGTCGGAGGCTCGTCCCTTTCATTCTCGCTGCCGCTTTTTTATTTAGGAATTGGAAATGGAATTAATTATGGAATCGAATCCACAAAAAAGCCCGGGGCTTGTATCCAGCTCCGGGCTTTTTTCGGGGGGGGGACAATTTCTATTGTTTCACATCTTCAAAATCAGCGTCAACAACATCGTCATCTTTTTTTCCTGCTGCCTGCTGGGGACCGGCCTGCCCAGAGCCGCCACCTGCACCGGGCTGAGGACCACCCGGACCGGCAGAAGTTTTTGCATACATGGCTTCCGCCAGTTTATGCGAAACATTCGTCAATTCTTCCTGGGTCTTCTTTATGGCCTCAATATCGTCGCCCTCCAAAGCCTTTTTCGCTTTGGTTATCGCTTCTTCAATTTTGGTTTTTTCCGCCGCGTCAATCTTATCACCGAATTCCTTGATATTCTTTTCCACACTGTAAATCATCGAATCAGCATGGTTTCTGGTTTCAATTAATTCTCTGCGCTTCTTGTCTTCTTCGGCATGCGCTTCCGCATCCCTCACCAGCTTCTGAATTTCTTCCTCCGACAAACCACTGGAAGCGGTAATTTTGATACTCTGTTCTTTTCCTGTACCAAGATCTTTGGCATGAACATGCACAATGCCGTTAGCATCAATATCAAAAGCAACTTCTACCTGCGGCACACCACGCGGCGCCGCAGGAATCCCCACCAGCTCAAAGCGTCCAAGAGTTCGGTTATCGGCTGCCATCTGGCGTTCGCCCTGCAGAACATGAATGCTGACCGCCGGCTGATTATCGGCTGCGGTAGAAAATATCTGGCTTTTCTTGCAGGGAATTGTAGTATTCTTTTCTATCAATCGGGTCATGACACCGCCCAGAGTTTCAATACCCAGAGAAAGCGGCGTGACATCAAGCAGCAGAACATCTTTTACATCGCCCGCCAGAACACCACCCTGAATGGCAGCACCAATCGCCACAACTTCATCCGGATTAACACCCTTATGCGGTTCTTTGCCGAAAATCTCTTTGACCTTCTGCTGCACACGCGGCATTCTGGTCATCCCTCCGACCAAAATAACTTCATCGATATCTTTAATTGTTAGATTAGCATCCTTGATCGCCGTACGGCAGGGATCAACAATTTTTTCGATCAATTCCTCTACTAATGATTCCAGCTTGGCCCGGGTCAGCTTGATATTCATATGCTTGGGGCCGGCAGCATCGGCGGTGATAAACGGCAGATTGATATCAGTTTCCATCGTTGTGGAAAGTTCCATCTTCGCCTTTTCTGCGGCTTCTTTCAACCGCTGCAACGCCATCTTGTCGCTTCGCAAATCAATGCCCTGATCTTTCTTAAACTCAGCCACGAGAAAATCCATTACGCGCTGGTCGAAGTCTTCACCACCCAAATGCGTGTCGCCGTTTGTGGATTTAACTTCAAAAACTCCTTCACCCAACTCCAGAATGGATATATCAAAAGTTCCGCCACCCAAATCAAAAACGGCAACCTTTTCATCTTTCTTTTTATCCAGACCGTAGGCTAATGCGGCTGCTGTCGGTTCATTGATAATACGCAAAACATTTAACCCGGCAATGCGTCCTGCATCCTTTGTAGCCTGACGCTGGGAATCGTTAAAATATGCCGGTGTTGTAATAACGGCATCGGTTACTTTCTCTCCGAGATAATCTTCCGCTGTTTGCTTCATCTTAGCTAAAATCATCGCCGAGATTTCGGCTGGCGAATAATCTTTGCCTCTGGTTGTAACCTGGGCATCGTTATTGGTTGCCTCTGTTATTCTGTAAGGAATAATTTTGATATCATATTGGACTTCTTTCGAATTAAATTTTCGGCCAATCAATCTTTTAACTGCATAAATAGTATTTTCCGAGTTAGTAATGGCCTGCCTTCTCGCCACTTGCCCTACTAACCGCTCACCGCTTTCTGTTATAGCAACGACAGATGGTGTCGTACGATTACCTTCCTGATTAGCAATGACGATGGGATCTCCTCCCTCCATTATAGCTACACAAGAATTCGTTGTTCCTAAATCAATTCCGATAATTTTTCCCATTTTCTCCTCCTTATTCTCCATTCTCCACAATTTGTTCATCGGTACAATTTCCGTTATTTATCTTTTTGCAAACAGAAACTCGGGAAGGCCTCAGAAGCCTGCCATTGAGTAAATAACCTCTTTGAAATTCATTAATTATTTTATTTGCTGCGTGTTGTTCGCTCTCTATCTGCATCATTGCCTCGTGATAATTGGGATCAAATTCCTTGCCCGCACATTCAATCACTTCTACACCGTGTTTTTTCAGACCGCACAAGAGTTGATCCTGGATCAGCTTCAGCCCTTCCTTAAAAGCCTGGATATCAGTGCTGCTTCCTGCATGTTCCAGGGCACGATCCAAAGAATCGACAAAAGGCAGAATATCATTAATAATATCTTCTTTACCGTATTTTAATATATCGGTCTTCTCTCGGGCGGCTCGTTTTTTATAATTATCTAATTCCGCAATGGCGCGCAGATATTTATCATAATTGTCCGCTGCCTCTTTTTCTTTTTCGGCGAGCTTTTCCTTTAACTCCGTATTTTCGGAATCATGATCAGCAACAATACCTTCTTTATCCTGCTTTTGTGCCTCTTGGGACGGAACCTGCTCATCTACATGTTCTTTTTTATGTTTCTTCACTATTACCCCTGAATATAATCTTAATTATTTTAAGTCGGGCTTTTGAAAAAGCTTGATATCGACTAAATCACAAATCGCATGGCCCGCTGTAATATGAGCTTCCTGAATGCGCGCCGTAACCGAAGAAGAAACATTAATCGATAAATCAGCGATCTTAGCAATGCTTCCTCCATCTTTGCCCGTAAAAGCGATCGTTACCAGCCCTATCTTCTTGGCAACTTCCAGCCCCTTTAATACATTGGGGGAATTGCCGCTCGTGCTAATTCCCCAGGCAATATCTCCGGCCTGGCCGATGGCTCGAATTTGCTTACTGAACACTTCAGAAAAATCATAATCATTACCGATACTGGTGATTATGGAACTATCAGTGGTCAGCGCTATAGCTGGGAGAGGAGGTCTTTCAATCACAAAGCGGTTGACAAATTCCGCAGCAAGATGTTGCGCGTCTGCTGCCGATCCACCATTGCCAAAAAGTAAAATTTTATTTCCTGCTTTCAGAGCAGATATTATTGCCTCGACAACAGTCACCAGGCGGCTCAGGTTTTCATTAACAAAAGCTTCTTTGACGCGATTGCTTTCCCTGAATATTTTTATTATGTGATCTTCCATACTTACCTATAATTATTCTATTTAATCTCCTCTTGCAAAGCGGCACTAATATATTTACGCGCCTACCCCCTGTCAAGGGCAGCAGATGGATTTTTCTGCTCATTTTTCTTTTTAAATTCAATCAGTAATTCCGGACCGGGCGAATCTTGACAAGAAAAGTTTCGTTAATATATTTTTTTTAAATGAGGCATAAATAGATAATTATAATATAACCTTAGATAATAATAATTAACCGAAAGGAGGAAAGTTTATGTTCACACCCAGTCTATGGAGATTTAGAAGATTCCCTGATGCGGCTCCCGAAATGTTGCGCCTGCAGCAAGAGATGAACCGGCTTTTTTCCAATGCAGGAAGAAGGTCACAACAGGATTATCCGGCAGTCAACATCTGGGAAAACACGAAGAGCGCTTTGTTAACTGCCGAGTTGCCGGGAATTGATCCGGAAAAAATTGATATTGAAGTTACCGGTGATATCCTGACATTGTCAGGAACCAGCCAGATTGATAACCTGAAGGAAGGTGAAACTTACCTGCGTCAGGAAAGAATTCAGGGCAGCTTTAAGCGCAAAATTCAATTGTCTTTCCCTATTGATCCCCAAAAAGTGGAAGCACTTTATGAAAAAGGCATCTTGAGCATCACACTCCCGCGCTTAGAAGACAGCATGCCCAAAAAAATTAAGATTAATTAATAAAAAGGAGGTCGATTAATTATGTCTGAAAAAGACCTGAATAAAACCGAAAATGCAACAGCGGTAGAAAGAATACGCAATGTAAGAACTTTCGTGCCCCGTGTGGATATTTATGAGGCCAAAGATGCCCTCTTTTTAATTGCCGATATGCCCGGGGTCGACGAAAAAAGCGTGGCCGTAGAACTGGAAAAAAATATTCTTACCATTAACGGTCGTGTGAATATTGACGAAACACCGGTCAAAAGCTTGGTTTATTCCGAATACGAAACGGGTGACTACGAAAGAACATTTACTTTATCTGATGAAATAGACCGTGAAAAAATTCATGCAACCGTTAAAAATGGTGTATTACGCTTGGAACTACCTAAAGCGGAAAAAATTAAACCAAAGAAAATAACGGTAAAAGCAGCGTAAGATAAGGCTAAAGGTAAAAACTGGAAGGTACTAACCCCGCCTACGGCGGGACAATTCGACTAACCGATTCCGCAGCACTTTGCTTGCGGAGTCGGAGTCTCATGACCACCGCTTATGCGGGATAGTTTAATTAACCAATTCTGCTGCGCTATGCTTGCATAATTGGAATTTCACTAGGAGGAAATGATTATGAAAATGAGAAATTTATTGCCTACTGTCGGCAGAAAAAATCAGAGTGAAGACAATCATCCCTTCTATGCTTTACAAAGGGATATGAACAGCCTGTTTGATGATTTCTTTAGAGGATTTGATATAACTCCGCATGGATTTTATACGAACCGCCCGGTGAGTTTTACACCATCGGTTGACGTAAAAGAAAATGAAAAGGAGTACATTATCAAAGCCGAACTCCCCGGTATGGAGGAGAAAGAAATTGAAGTAACGGTTACGGATAATACTGTCGCTATCAAAGGTGAAAAGAAAGAAGAGAAAGAAGAGAAGGAAGACAAGGGAAAGAATTATTATTTTATGGAGCGTTCTTATGGCTCTTTTCACCGCATAATTTCTCTGGATGCGGAAATTGAATCGGCTAAAGCCGAAGCCAATTACAAAAACGGCGTACTGAGCATTACAATCCCGAAAAGCCAGGGAACGAAAGCAAAGGGAACGAAAGTTTCTATCAAATCAGCTTAAAAGAAAGCCGGCCGCACTGCCGACGGTGCGGCCGGCAACAATCAAACCTATCATCCCCAGACTGCCGGACGATTTTCCATCATCAAGGCAGTTTTTTAATTTCTCTCATTTTTCATTATTTTGCTAAATTTCATTGAAAAATATGTCTTCGGGCATTAGACTGCCTCCTCTTTGATAAAAAGGAGGGCACAATGAAATTCATAAAGATTACGGCAATACTCTTAACTTTCTGCATTCTGGGCGTGGTCACAAAAGGATACTCCAAAGAAATAACTGATAAAAAGCACGCAATACCGGTGGTTATGAAATTTGGAACAATACCGGTTCTCCAGTCGCTGCCGCTTTTCGTTGCCGCAGAGAAGGGATTTTTTAAGGAACAGGGACTCCAGGTGGAAATTATCCTTTTTAATTCAGCCATGGAAAAGGATATTGCCCTATCTTCCGGTCAGATTGCCGGATACTTCGGAGACATAATGACTCCCCTTGTCCTGCAGGCTAACGGGATCGGTGTTAAAATTGTTGCCGCGAATTTTAACACATCCGCTGAGCAGCGTATGTTCGCGATTCTCACTTCTCCCCATTCCAAAAACAAAAGTCTGGAGGAAGTTGCCAGGCAAGGCATTGCCACCAGTTCCAATGCCATACCGGAATATCTCATTGTCCGTCTGCTGCAATCCCAAAAGATCAATACAAACAGTATTAAATTAATCGATGTAAAGAACATCCCCATCCGCCTGCAAATGCTGCTGTCTAATCAGGTAAGTGCAGCGCTTCTGCCGGAACCATTGGCCACTCTGGCTGAAAAAAAGGGTGCCAAAGCACTTATTGACGACAGGGCAAAGGGCTTGTCTACAACCATCTTCGTTTTCAGTGACAAATATCTAAAAATGTATCCGCAGGACATTAAGTCTTTTCATCTCGCGCTGAAGAAATCAGTCGATTATATTAATAAAAATCCCCGGGAAGTACGTGCCATCATGAACAAAGAATGCCGGATTCCCGAGCCGCTGCAAGAAACATTTCTCATTCCTGAATTTCCGCAATTGACAATGCCTTCGGAAAAACAAGTTATGGATGTCTATCATTGGCTCAGGGAAAAACAGATCATTAAAAAGGGAATGACCTATAAGGAAATGATTGCCAATGGCTACCTACCATAATTTTCTGCAGATAGAAGGATTAAACAAGTCCTTCCTTGCAGAAAACGGAACAAAGAAAGTTCTGCAGGATGTGAGCTTCGCAATGGCTTCTCGCGACTCAGTGGCCATTGTCGGGCCTTCGGGTTGTGGAAAAACAACCGCAATTCTTGCTATTGCCGGGCTCCTTGCGCCCACAGAAGGGACAGTGTGTTTTCAGGATCGTATCATTACCAGCCCGAACCGCGATATTGCCCTCGTCCTGCAGGAATATGGTTTATTCCCCTGGAAAACGGTAAAGGCCAACATCATCCTCGGAGCAAGACTGCAAAAAATCGATTTTTCCCCCCGGTGGTTGGAAGCCATAAAAAATGAGCTGGACATTAATGGTCTCGACAATCTCTATCCGGCACAATTAAGCGGAGGACAGCGTCAAAGAGTGGCATTAGCCCGGGCGCTTCTTTTGGATCCCCATCTGCTTTTGCTGGACGAACCTTTTGCCGCCATCGATACCGTCACCCGGGAGCGGCTCCAGAATCAGCTGCTGCTGTTATTTCAACGGCGCCATTTCAGCTATATTATTGTCACCCATAATATTGAAGAAGCTGTTTTTCTCGGAAGAAGAATAATCGTTCTGAGTAATGGCGCCCCCAGCATTCATACGATTCTCGATAATCCGGGAATGGGTGAAACGGATTATCGCGATAAACCGGAGTTCTTTAACCTCAGCAAACAATTACGTTCAGTACTAGAGGAAGTGCCATGAGCATCAAACGGCAGGTTATTACTTACAGTGCGACAATTATTCTCATCTATGTACTCTGGTATATTCTTTCTCTGATTCTGGGCAGCAATCTTCTTCCCGATCCATTTGTTGTCTTTCTCCGCGGCTTTCAGGAAATTGCCACAGCAGATTTCTGGCTGCATGTGGAAGCAAGCCTCTTCCGGCTATTGGCCAGCCTTGGTATTGCGTTTATTCTGGCCGTTCCGGCCGGACTGATTCTCGGCAGCAACCAAAAACTCGACAATCTTTTTGCGCCGCTTATTTACCTGGGCTATCCTGTTCCTAAAATTGTCCTGATGCCCATTATATTTGTTCTCTTTGGCCTGGGCGATACGGGGAAAATTGTACTGCTGACCATGATAGTTTTTTTTCAACTGCTGATCACCACCCGCGACAGCGCCCGTAAAATCACCAAAGAAATAACTCTGTCCTTCCAGTCATTGGGTGGAACACGCTGGGATTATTATCAACATATTGTCTGGCCGGTAAGCCTTCCGGGTGTTTTCACTTCCTTGCGGATAGGAACCGGAACGGCCGTTGCCGTTTTATTTTTCGTTGAATCCATCGCTACGAGCCGAGGGCTCGGAGCTTACATCATTGATTCCTGGGGACGGGCGGATTACGCCACCATGTTCGTAGGAATCATAGCCCTTTCAAGTATCGGTATTGTGCTGTATGAATTCTTCGACCTTCTGGAAAGGAAATTCAGCAAATGGAAAACCCAACAAAACACAAATATCCGCAGGTAAGTGCCGTCAGCGACAATGAGCGAATCGCCATAGTTAAAGATATTTTTTCTACGATTCCCGGCAAGTATGATTTTTTGAATCATCTGCTGAGCCTGAGACGTGATATCGCCTGGCGCCGCTTTGCCATTAAAAAAATGAATTTTTCTCAAAACAACAAGTTTCTTGATGTCGCCTGCGGCACGGGAGACTTATCCCTCGGCGCTGCTCTGCACGATTCCTCAATTAAGGTCACAGGTATCGATTTCGTTGCGGAAATGGTGCAAGTGGGAAATAATAAAGTTATTCAGAAAGGGCTTACCGACAGAATTACCCTGCTGCAGGCCGATGCGCTGAAATTGCCTTTTAATGATAATACTTTCGCGGTTACGGCGATTGCCTTCGGAATAAGAAATATTCCGGACAGGTTGAAAGCTTTAAAAGAAATGCTGCGCGTCACTGTGCCGGGTGGACAGGTGATGGTACTGGAGATGACCTTTATCCAGAACCGTCTCTTTAAATTTCTTTACTATGTTTATTTAAACTATCTGCTTCCCCTGTTTGCCCGAATATTTTCAACTAACCCCGCCGCCTATCATTACCTGGCCGATTCCATCATGAATTTTCCCACACCTGCGGCTTTTGCCAGGATTTTGGAAGATACGGGCATGACGTCTGTTAAAAAATATCCGCTCACCTTCGGAATCACCTATCTCTACATCGGCGAAAAACCTCAAGGAGAGCTGCTGTGATTAACAATAGAATAAAGGCATGGATTCAGGCCAGCCGGGTGCATTTTTTCGTTGCCACGTTTATTCCTCTTTTCATCGGGTGGATCCTGGCTTTTAAAGAGTCAGGCCATATCCACACCGGAAGATTTCTCCTGGTTCTTGCGGGTTCATTGATTGTGCATCTGATAACAAACCTGGCCAATGATTATTTTGAACATGACACCGGCACTGATGCCGGCGAGGCCATTGGCGGATCAAGGGTTATCCAGGAAGGGAAAATAGCTCCACAGACAATATTGAAAGTTATTATTGCCCTCTACATTATTGCCTTCATTATTGCTCTTATTATTGTTTTTTATTTCCGTCTTTACCTTCTGTCGCTGCCCATCTTATTTGCGGCCTTCAGCAGCTACTTTTATGTGGCGCCGCCCGTTCGCTACGGCTATCACGGGTTGGGAGAACTTTTCGTGGGAATCAATATGGGACCGATAATGGTCACCGGCACTTACTGGGTCATCGCCGGACATCCCGGCTGGACACCATTTTTGGTCTCCCTTCCGGTGGGACTTATGGTGGCTCTGATACTTTACTATCAAAGCCTGCCGGACATGAAAACAGATTACCAGGCACACAAATACACTCTGGCTGTCCGACTGGGACAAAAGCGCGCGTATCGCGTACTTTTGCTGTTTTTTGCCCTGATTTATCTGAGCATTATTCTGCTGATTGTTTCCGGACTTCTTTCCTGGTGGAGCTTCAGTTTCCTGCTGAGCCTGCCCCTGATCATAAAGCTATGTGGAATTATCAATAGAACTGCAAATTGGGTTTTGCTTGATCAATACGGCAAATATGTGCGGATGTTTTACTTCATCTGCGGGCTGGCAATTATTGCTGGCATCCTCTTGAAATAGTTTAATGATATATTTGTAATCACTCCGGTCTTTAAACACAAAGCGATATTTCGATTGAACGATTAGTTTCACGATAACGGTTTGAAACGTGCAGCTTTTATCGTGGTTTTCTTTAGCAGGCGTATTACGAACAACTTCCTGAAGTCAGTAAAATTACTGTATCCTTCGATATTCACTCTTTCAATCGGAAATGCCTAAAATCAAATTGTCATTTAGAGATAGTTGAAGTATAAGAAATAAAGATTTCTTAATGAGGGGCAATTCTATGCAATCCATGCGTATAATAATCTTCCTTGTCCTGTTTCTTCTTATTCTAATCAATCCATCATCAGTTACCGCAGCAACGGAGCGGCGCATCGCTTTAGTTATCGGGAATGGCGCTTACAGCTCTGGTCCTCTGAAGAATCCTGTGAATGATGCCACGGATATCGCTGCTGCACTGAAGAAAATCGGTTTTTCCGTTACGCTGAAGAAAAACGCCCAAATACAGGAGATGGAAGAGGCTATCGAGGAGTTCGGCAACCGGCTAAAAAGAGGCGGTGTCGGACTGTTCTATTATGCCGGACATGGGGTTCAGGTGAATGGCGTCAACTACCTCATCCCCATAGGGGCTAAAATCAACAAAGAATCGGACGTCCGGTTCAAGGCCTTCGATGCCGGACGAGTCCTCGCCGAGATGGAGAATGCGAACAATGGCCTGAACATCGTTCTGCTCGATGCTTGTCGTGATAACCCTTTCGGCAAGAGTTTCCGTAGCGCCTCCCGTGGCTTGGCCATTGTAAGTTCTGCCCCAGCGGGCACATTCATTTCATATTCCACCGGTGCCGGTCAGGTAGCACGGGATGGTGAGGATCGTAACAGCCCTTACACAAAAGCTCTTCTTCAATATATGCAGGAACCGGGTTTGACCATTGAGGATGTCTTTAAGGGTGTCCGGCAGAAGCTGCGCAAGGAGACCGGGCAGGTTCCTTGGGAGTTGTCTTCACTGGAAGGGAAGTTTTACTTCCGTCCCGGAAGTGCAGTCGAATCAGCGCCCATGACCAGCACCCCGATTGCTGAGAGGGAACTACTCCGTCAGAAGGCAGCGTTGGAGGAGGAAAGGAGCAAACTGGAAGAAGAAAAGAAGAAACTTGCGATGTCGACCCCCCCAGTCCCTGCAGTCACCGAGATCAGGCGTGACGGGCAATTTATTGCCTACAGCGACGGGACCGTACTGGATACAGCGACGAACTTGATGTGGGCAGCGAAGGACAACGGTTATTTAATAAGATGGGGCGATGCAAAACATTATTGCGAAGGCTATCGGGGTGGCGGCTACACAGACTGGCGGATGCCGACGCACGACGAGTTGGCGGGGCTGTTCGATTATAACAAGAATCAAAAAAATGAATCTCAACCTGACTGGCCGGTGCATCTTAACGATTTGGTTGATTTGACCCACACCTGTATCTGGGCTTCCAATAAGCGCGGCCTTAATGACGTTGCTTACTTCAATTTCTCCTATGGCGGTAAACTTTGGTTTCCCGAGCACCTCAAGAACGATGCTCATGCTATCCCGGTGCGGACCGTCGGCAAGCAATCAACGGTAAAAGAGACCGGCCGCGACGGCCGCTTCATCGCTTATGACAACGGAACAGTATTTGATACAAGAACAAAGCTCATGTGGGCTTCAGAAGACAAATACGGAGTCAACTGGCTGGATGCTAAGAGTTACTGCGAGACTTACCGCGGGGGAGGATATACGAACTGGCGGATGCCGACGAAAAATGAATTGGTTGATTTGTATGACAAGACTAAGCTTAGCAGGAATGCCAGCGGCCGCGATGTCTATTTAACAGGATTGATTCGTCTTACACGCAGTACTTGGATTTGGGCTTCCGAGACGCGCGGTTCCCATGCCGCATACTTGAGTTTCGGGGCTCTTGTCCCGACACCCGAGCCGGAGTGGAATCCTCAGAACGACAGTTCGCTGAGTGCGCTCCCGGTGCGTTTCGTCAAATAGATCATTTGGTTCTTTGATTCTTCGGCTATTTTCTATTGGGGGACAGTGCGTATTTCTGCTCGTTGTAAGAAAATGCTCCTTTGCAATCTATAATCTTCAGCAACACGAACTTCCCCAAGTCATTTAGTTGTAGGTGCAGACAGCAAGCACTGCTTCCTGTTATCAATAAAAATGATATTACCTTACTTATGCAATCTTACAATCGCTAATCAGCAGAATTAATCCACTGCCAACCAGGTTGGCACCCCTGCCCACAAAGTTGGCAGGCAAGAACTTCCCCAGAAAAAATAAATCTTGCAAGCACCCTGCAATGCTGGTTATTATCAAATGACATATAGATTGCTATACTGATGAATAACGTAAAGATTAAACCTGTCAAGCAAAGGAGGATTTCAAATGAAGAAGTTTACACAATTTGCGATAATGGCTGGCTTGCTATTTATTATGTCATCAGGCGCAAACGCTTGGGATGTTTACATAAACAACACTACGGACCATATTGTGACAGTTGAAATAAAAGGCGAGCACTTGTTTTGGAGGCAGGTAGATTGTGTAAAGACATTGCAACCACATTCCGATGGTACTTGCACAATGCCGGGATTAATATGTCCCGTCTCAGCAACCGCAACATTCACAACCAGCAAAGGCACAAACACCACCGAATTCACAGGACTCGGCGCCATGTGTTACAATACGTTGATGTTTTTGTTTCAAAACGCAGGACAGACCCCATCGGCGCGTTGGGCCGCCAGGTAGTAGAGTGTTTTTAAAAAGTACTTATCAAACCGTATTCAATGATTTATAAGATTTACATTCCCAAGGACTTGAAGGATGGTGCAAAATTTGACTGCTGCCGGAAATTAAAATCTCAATGGTGGCTTTTTCTGAGATGTTCTTCCTGAAATCAGTAAAAATGATATATCCTTCAATATGCAAGCTTTCGATCGGAAAGCAGCAATGTCCATCCCACTGCCAACTCAGTTGGCACCCCTGCCCACAATGTTGGCAGGCAGGGGCGCCGCCAAAGCAGGTTTTGTTGTAACTATCATAAATAATGACATATTTCATAATGGCACAAAAGATGCTGCTAGAGATATTCAAAACGAAGTCAAATAAAGAAAGCAGCAATTTTAAAAAGTATGATCTTCTTAAGATTTAATGATATAAAATTAACAGTATCAAACAAAGGAGGCTTTCAAATGAAGAAGTTTGTGCAGTTGGTCGTGACGGTCACTATTCTAGCGAGTTTTATCTCAATTTCATATGCTTGGGACGTATACGTCTACAACAAGACGAAGCACAGTGTAGAAGTCAGGGTACAACAGAAGACCTGGAAGGGGGAAGAACAATGGGTCGACACACGCTTAAACCCTGGTACAAACGAAAAGTTCCAAACCGGGGGGCTCTTCAGAGAGTATTGCGCGACGTCTGGGGAGGCGCGATATGAATGGGGCAGTGGCATGGAGCAAATGCCATGGAAGAGAGCCGATGACGGCAGCGTAAAGTGTAGGAACTTGCGGTTAGAGATTACGCCCGGTGATTCCGGCGCCCTGCAGGTGCAATGGTTTACCCAATTTTAGGGGGTCATAAATGCGAGGCACCAATCACAACGAAGGGTGCCTCACAGCAAGAACAATGATCGGACCGGGAAACCAGACGGCAAACAGAGAAAACAAATAGCAAACTAAATATCGGGAGAAACCGGTCTACTCGACTCAAAAAAAGTAAAGGATGAATAAGCTTATGAAGTTGGAAAATTACATGAAAATGATTGTGCCCATTATCGCACTGACCCTGACATTGATTTTCACAATACCGAGCGAGGCTGGGCAAAAACTTTGTTTTACAAATAATTGCAAAGGCGGGGGCCAAAGCTTCTATATCTTCTATTGGGATTTCTTCTCCACCTCATACGACCACGTGACTCCTTGGACTTATAGCGCGTGTCGTGACTCCTATAAACAGTCAGGATTGGCTATAATTACCGCAGTAATGTATCAACCCGCCCAATCTGCTCCTCTCGAAAAAAAGACAATATGGGCGGTTCCATATACTGACATTCATGTTGTCCTTGATGAGAGATCAGGAAAATGTGACATTTATCAAAAATTGAATTAACTTCATCATAGAAATTAACATCATACCTGCACTATTATGATCTTTCCGGCGATTGGAGAATTTTATTCAACCGCTTTTTGTTTTACGCGGCACGGTTTGTCTCGATTGTTTATGCAGCCGTAATTTCCTGCCAGTAGCATGAGGAATCTATGATTGTTTGAAATGGCAATCTACACTCCAATTCCAAACTCAAAAGTGTGTAGTAGTAGATGGGTAAAGTGATTCCGGTGGGACAGTATTTTTATCTTCCTGAAAGCAGTAAAACGTTGCCCTTGAAGAAAATGCTGCACTTCAAATGGAAATTATTTTATGGACTACGATATTGACTCCCACTTTTTCTGGTGTTAATATCTACTCAGATATTAACAAGTTCGTTATTCTGTATCTCGGTCTTTTTTCCATATGCTGAAAAGGCGGTTTTCTATCACGCAAAAAATTTAATAGGAGGGGGAAATGAAACAGATTGCGTTTGTCATGATTGTAATAGTTTCGTTACTCAATATATCTGTCGGTGAGGCTCAAGCCGACAGAGGATGCAGTGCCACTGTTGAGTGCGGAACCCTGTGTTTATTTGGTTCCGATGCGACTGGTACTAGTCATAATACGAAATGCAGATGGTTGATAAATAGAACCGTAGACGTTAATGGAACCTGTCCTTCTATTTGGCCGAATTTGTTCTGCTTCGACAAGTGTGAACCCACCTCTGATACTTGGGCCCTTGCCAGCAGACTATGTAAGGAACGATACCAGAATGTAGCGGAACGAGTATGTCAAGACAATGGAAAAAAGACCTTCGGTACTAACGTCAGCCCTTTAAAGGTAGATACCTCTTGGTTCGATCGAAGATGGGATAGTGAAGGTTGTCGCCGGGGGGACTAATTCACACAATGAGAGAGAGGCTCTCAAACAATGTTTGTGGATACCGCTCTACTATTCCGCCGATTTTGAGCCGTTCTCAAAATAGTAGTCGGATCTTTTGCTCTGTGCTTCCTGAAAGTGAGCGTTTAGTAATTTTCACAGACATACTTACTTTCAAATGGTATTCCTTATAGCGGTCTTTACGTTCCATGCGACATCTCCCTTTCCTTCAGGAGAATCCGGGCAGAAAAGTAGAGAATGAATAATCCCTGAACTACTGTGAAAAAAGGATACCACCAGATGCCGCCTATGCAGGGCTTTCCCATAATTAAGTGATAGACAACAGGCTGCATGAGGAGAAAGCCCCCGGTGAAGATCGCTAATACGATACTCCATTTCACTCTTTTGATCAGCAGTATCGCAGCGGCAATGGCGATCAAAGCCAGCAGAGCGCTCGGGAGAGCACCTTTAATGCCGCCGTTGTCAAGAAAACCAACAACAAGCTCCCTTACGATCTTCTGGCCGGTTTGTACTAACAAAAATGCCGCCGGGGCATATAGATAGATGGTGGGTGATTTTAACCCCATCCCAATCCTTTGATCATGCTGTCCCTCATCACCACGGTACGTGAGGTTGATAAAATAAATGATCATGATACCCTGAAAGATCGGGAACAAGGGGTACCACCAGACACCATTGGGTTCTTCATAGCCGGAGAGGACATAGACTAAAAGCCATTGAAGCAATATAGCCCATAAAGCCGGCATCATTCCCAAGATCAGTCCGGCTTTTTTTCTCAGGGATATAAGAATAATGCTCATGATTCCAATTGCAATAATAAAAACATCCCCGACAACATTGATCCGCCAGCCCATCCTTACTGCCAAAGGCAGTTCCCATGCCAATATGTGCAATAGATTATAGAGCAATGCAGCAACAGTAACTTGAAGATAAATTGTAGGTGATTTTATTGGATTCATATTTCCCCTCTTTTAATATTAAATGTACCGTCGCACTTGATTGCGGTATTCAAGCCATTGTTCACCAAATCGACTTTCCATAAACACTTCCTCGACCAGAATAATTTTATGGTGAACAGCCAATGCAATGATCACCAGCATCCAGTTGATGGGGTTCTGGACATAAACAGCCGATCCCAGCGCCATCAGATAAAGACCGAATAGCATGGGGTTTCGACTCAAATGATATATGCCGGTTGTGCGCAAAGCCGTATTTGCTTGTGCAAGTCCAACACGAAGTGAAAATGTCCCAAGCATTAATATTGCAAGTGTAAAAAACATAACTCCTACGCCGACTAAGGCAATGCATATCCAGAAAAAGACATCGTTCTTTGAAAATAGCGAGAGATTGCCAACCTGCAATTGAACATGAATTAGTATGAAC
The DNA here is from genome assembly GCA_964469905.1 of uncultured Smithella sp. Taxonomy (GTDB): domain Bacteria; phylum Desulfobacterota; class Syntrophia; order Syntrophales; family Smithellaceae; genus MVRV01. The sequence goes on along the minus strand of CAYXZW010000057.1, from coordinate 2,222 downwards.
GATGCAAAGAGCGATACTTTTCCAAGAAAAAACAGTTTCTTGTTTATTCCTATACACCCCACAGTTTCTACTTTCTTAAGTTTCTGGATAATTCTTGGACATATTGCCGCAATCACGAATATAGCGAACAGAACTCTCAATATAATTACTTTCTCCATTAGTACATCTCCTTTGCCACGTTGGCGTCATCTATTTTTCTTTTGCCAGTTCAAGAAATAACTAATTTGGGACTTTTGTTGGACTCTTTCCATAACCGCCATGTCAGATACAGGGCAACTGCGACAAGAATGATGTCGTAATAAACATGCATTGTCAGTAATCCCAGTCCACCAAAGAATAGAGCGCCACAAATCACAAAATATTCCAGTAGCCGGGATCGGTTTCCCTGTTCGCTGTTGAGGATAAGAAACCCGCATAATGCAAGCATGGTCGGACAATTCACCACGCCGACAGGAGAATATATCAGGGCATTGATCCATACAGGACTTTCGACAAGAGCCAGATAATAGAAACCACCCGAAAGAGCGATTGAGCCAATGATTTTATCCTGAAGAGAAAGGGCATTAAAATCAAAACGAATTTTCTGTGCCTTCACGGCATATCCAATGAGTCCGACCACGACAGGGAAGTAGAAATAATTCGACGGAATGTTGTGTTTGAATGCACTGATAAATACACCGATAGAGAGATGGATCATGAATAACGCAAAAAGAATATTCCTCCCTTTCTTCCAGAAAACACTACCAGAAATAATGAGAATTAAAAGAAGATGATTGACTAAACTAAGTCCTTTAAAGTCGCTCGTGGTTTGAACAAGTTTCTCATGCAATGTTGTGGCATTGAGCAGTAAAGAATTATCCTGTAACTTGAAGGCGACAACACTGAACAAAAGAATAAAGACGACTGATCCGATAATAAACCTCGTTGATTGTTTCATAACGTATCTCTCCTCATTATTTTTCTGCGAAGGCTTAAGCCTGTTCCGCTTTAAAAGCCTTGTAACAGAAATATATCACCATCAAAGATTGCGTAATCCAGACAATCGGATAGTAAGGATAATGTTCGTGGCCTGTGACAACAATAATGATCTTAATAATAACATTGATTGATCCGGCCACCATACCGATAATGAATCCTACTTTCCGGTTAACAAAACTCACCAGAAATCCCAGTGCATAGAGAGAGGCTAAAACAAAATTACCTCTGATCATCGGTTGGCCGGTTGCTTGCTGTATTAAACGTGCGCAATCATACTCAATAATCAGCATGCAAAGCCCCCTCAGTAGCATATGTGACATTGCCGCCTGTGTTTCGCTTTTTATTTTTTTAAAAATGTTCATCATCCAAATCCCCCATTTTATTTACTAATAGCGAACATATGTTCGTTATTAGGTTAAAAATTTTTCTATGTGAAAAACTGCACCATGCCTCTGATGTGATACTTCATCAAAGACTCAATATTGCTTTTTGCCCATTCATCATTTTTATAGTTCCGAGTAATCTCCAGGATACCCTCGATCAGATTCATTGCCAGAATGTGCATTAAAAAACTATCCTGCAGAAGTATCTTCTTTTTCTTTGATATAATATTTTCGGTAAAATTAGTTTCCATTGTCGTAACAACCATCTTTTTTAATTGTTCATATTTCGTGCCTTTGCTGCAATCCATAATCACTAAAAGTTCTTTGCGGTATTGCTTGATCATTTCAAACATCACCTTGGGAACAAATTCAGTAAATTGCTGCATAAAGTTTTCATTATTGAAATCTTTATTCGCTTTATATTCAAAGACCTCTTTCCGGAGATTTGACAGGTGATGAAACACCGGATCGGCAATGGCGTAGAACAACTCCGCCTTGCTTTTGAAATAGTTATACATATTGCTCGTGCTGATTCCGGCCTTTTTAGCAATTTCTCTCATAGACGCCTTGCCAAACCCCTGCGTTAAAAAAGTTTCTCCGGCGGCAGCTAATATTTTTTCCTTTATGTCATCTTTCTGAAATTGCATTCACGAACGTCCGTTCTTTTTTGTTTAATATATCAACGTTCGTTTTTTTGTCAAGAATAATTTTACAAGCCTTAAATTAACGACTGATACTAAATTGAAAAGAATTGTCACCATTACAAACCATATTCATTGTTTTTTAAGATTTCCGTTTTTGAGGACTTGTAGATGCTATACGTAACAAAAAGATGATTGTAACTTTGGATTAATGGGTTCA
>CAYXZW010000056.1:0-19009 GCA_964469905.1 uncultured Smithella sp. | reverse complement strand
AAAGAAACGACGTTTAACCTCCGCAAACAAAAACATGATCTGTTTTATATAGAACGAAAACCCCCTTAATGAACAAGCTTTAAGGGGGTTTTATTTTGCAAGCTCTCTTCCTTCCGCTGCCATCAATATGTCTGACTGTATGAATTATCCGGAAAATGCTCTTATCATTCCCGAGATGCGTCTACGCCAGCCGAGAGCGAATAATTCCCGCAATATGGTTGGCCCAGATAGAATAAGCCGGCGCTCCGGGGTGAAAACCGTCCTCGGCCATATACGTCGCTTCGAGGGGAATGTCTGCCGTCACAAACTCGCACCGCTCGCAGCCTGCGATAAATTTTCTCAACTCACTATTGAGTTGCTTTGCTCTCGCGCCGAGATACCACCTCAAAGGTTGCGGCAGGGCCGGAAAGAGATGCATCGGAGGAATGCTCGATAAAAAAATGTGCCGGGAACGAAACTTCGACTGGAGCAGCCTGATGATCTGACCTTGCTGATCAATCCATTTATTAGAATTTGTTCCATGGGTGACATCATTCACCCCTACAGAAGTGACAACAACATCGAACGTCTCCGGTGCCGCCATCTTCAGGCTGGCGGCAACTTCTTTAGCTTTATGACCGGTTTGGGCCATTAGTTTCCAGGATACCTGGAAATCTGAACTAAGCGCAGTAACCAGTTGACCGGACAGGGCCTGGCTCTGTGTCGAAACACCAACGCCGGCCGCTGCCGAATCACCGAGAATCAGCAGGCTCAGTGGCGGTCCGAATCCATTAACGCCGGACCGCTCGCCCGGCGGCTCGGGTAATCTGGGCGTTAAACGCCTTACATAAAGACCCTGAGCTATCAAAAAAGGAGCAAGGACAATTGCAGCAATTTTATATCTCATCGTTCTATGTTGTGATCTTTCTTTTGTACTTACATAAAGGCATTATAATTGACGATCAAGCTAAATAAGCAGCCTTGCTACTTTTCCCCTCAATTAAGGTTTGCTACAAACTCGACTTCCCGGGGGACCTTGTAAGCGGAAAGATATGTCCGGCAATGCCTCATAATCTCTTTTTCGTCGGCGGCAACGCCCGGATTCTTCACAATCAGGGCTTTGACAATCTCTCCGCGCATGACGTCTATCTGGCCTACCACTTTTACAGCGGCAACTGCAGGATGCATATCCAGCACCAACTCTACTTCTTTGGGATAAACATTAAAACCGCTGGTGATTATCATTCGTTTTTTCAGCCCGACCAGGAAAATGTATCCTTCCTCGTCCATGTAAGCGAGATCGCCGGAATGGAGCCATCCGCCTTGCATGACATCGGCCGTGGCCTCTTCATCTTTATAATAGCCTTGCATCACTACAGCACCGCGGATAAGAAGCTCGCCGGTGACTCCCGCCGGAACTTCCCGATCCTCTTCATCTATAACCTTAACTTCCACACCGGGAAGAATCGTGCCAATGGAACCGGGCTTCTGCATCCGTGCGGGCATCGTGAAGACACAGCAGGGTGACGTTTCCGTCAGGCCGTATCCTTCCAGCACCCTGATGCCTAAATGCTTTTCAAATTCCGGAAACAATTCCGGCGGCATCGCCGACCCGCCGGTGATGCCGAAGCGCAGGGAACTAAGATCATACTCGGCGCGCCTTTCGTGCAAGAGCATGCCCATAAAGAGGCGGGGAACGGCGGCGATATAGGTCACCTTCTCTTTTTGAATTGCCGCAAAAATCCCGTCCATGGTGAAACGATCCATAAGGACGATGCCTGCTCCCACATGGATGGCCGCCAGCATGTTGACGGCGGCACCGAAGGAATGGAAAAGCGGTATTACAGCCAGACTCCGGTCGTTTTCCGTCCCGTCGAATACCGTTCGCAACAGAACGGCCTGGGTCATCAGGTTATTAAAGGTCAAAACCGCACCCACAGGCTTGCCCGTCAGCCCCGACGTATAGATCATAACAGCAGGATCATCTCCCTGCAATTTCGGGACTTCGATTGTCACCGGTCCGCTGTTGATAATCTCGCCGAAAGGAGATCCGGCCTCCAAACCACCGGAGACAATCAGATGTCGGCAAAGGGTGAGGCGATCCTTGATTTCATGGAAGCGTTTGGACAAATTATCCATCGTGATGAAGATCCTGGCATCACTATCCTCAATGACATGCAGGAGCTCGTATGCAGTGGACATCACATTCAGGGTCACGGCGATGGCACCCAGCCTGAGCGCGGCGAAATAGGAAATAACAAACTCCGGTGAATTCGGCAACATGAGGGCAATTTTATCGCCTTTTTGAATGCCGAGTGTCCTGAAATGATGGGCCAGGGAGTTCACAAACAAGTTAAGCTTCCGGTAGGATATTGCGTTTCCCTCATAAATGATAGCCGTATTTTCCGGATATTTCTCAGCAGTCTCCTGAAGCATCTTTACCATATTCATCACGTTCAAATTAACCTTCCCGATATTTTCCCCTTCTTAGCACGCGGCATCTTTTTATTACAATAGATATTGTCTTTTAACGGCACCTTCTCTGCTGAACATGCCGTATCTTATCGATATAAGCTGCAATATCGTTTTTTCCATTCAGCACCAAATCAATCCACAGAAAGGAACTGGCTTTTCTTCTTCCGACAGCAACTTGTGCTTTGGAAAGGAACTATTTTTATTCGAAATTTGTCGGGGATTGAATTTGATATTGAAATTTATCTTTCGGACGTTGGGGGGCGGTAATTGTCATATTCTCCAGAGTGCTTTTTCTCTTACTGTCGAGATCGCTTCGCAAAATCGTAAGCCATGGCACATCAGCTTCCAACTGCTGAAAAAATACCTTCTGCGGCGATGGCACCCAGCAGTTGGGCAATGCGTTTGTCCGGCGGCTGTTTTGCCGGAAAAGACGCGCTTTTTCGCCCGATTTGGCGACACTTTGCCTTGCCGCCTGCGTGGTACGGAAGGAGACTGATCTTTTCGACACCAAGAAGGCAAGCCATTGACGCAACTTGGCGTATCTCTTCAATACTGTCATTGAATCCGTCAATCAACGGAATTCTAAACCAGGTTCGGACAAGGCCTGCCGAGATTTTTGCATTCTCCATAATCAAGTCGTTGCCGACACCGGTGTATTGTCTGTGCAGATCATCATCCATCGTCTTGATATCGAAAAGCACAAGATCGACATGTGCAAGAGCCGCGCAAAGGATTTCCGGAGGGATATGTCCGCATGTATCGAGAACGGTGTGAAGACCCATCTTACGAAACCTCGCGAGCAGGCTGATGGCAAATTCCGGTTGCATCAGTGGTTCGCCACCCGACAGGGTAACGCCGCCCCCGGAGTTGGCATAGAAATGCCGATCTCTTTCCACGATGCCGGCCACATCATCGAGCTTCGCTTCCCGGCCGATGACCTTGAGGGCACCATGATCACAGACATCCACACACCGGAAACACGAGCTACACTTTTTCCAGACTACTCGCCGCCGGTTATCTTTCGTAAAACAGATGGCCTTTTGGGGGCATTTTTCCCGGCATTTTCCGCAGGCCGTGCAATGGTCGTCTTGCACCATAAGCTGCGGTAAAGTATCCTGTGATTCCGGATTAGCGCACCAGACACACTTCAGGGGACAACCCTTCAGAAAAACAGTCGTCCTTATACCCGGTCCGTCGTGGATGCTGAAACGCTGAATATTGAAAACAGTGCCTTTTTCTTTATCAATCTTTTGCCGCAATATCCTAACCTTCCTCCTATCGGGCAATTGGCTTCATGCCTTCTTAATAACCAGATCGCCGTAACCCATCTCCTGCAGAATCACCGGAAACAGCTGAAAGGCAGGTTTCACAACCGGCAGGAGTTTCAGCATGGCAGTTATTTTTCCGCCCTGTTTGACTTTGCCCCTGGTGACAGCGGCAACGGGATTTTCCAGGCCGTGCCAGAAACTGTGCGAGAAGTCTGCCGCTTGTTTCGACCAGACATCCTCCACAAGGTCGCAGGGACCCAGTCGATATGACCCGTAATATCCGGGTTTTGTCGGAGAAGTCTTCAGATCTATTGTGATCTCAGAGTCCGGATCAGTGTATATGAAGCGGATTATGATTCCCGCCTTGGCCATCTTGGCCCCGATTTTTTCATCCTTCAGAACCCGTTCCATAAAATATCCATAGATTTCATATAGATGTTCCGCATCACGATAATATATCCCCATAATCCCTCCTTTTCTTTCCGCTCCCGCTTATTTTCCCCGGCGCTGATCGAAGCGTCGGCCGTATAGAATACTGGCCATGGTGTTGCGAAGCATCTGCACTGTGCCACCGGCCACTCCCCATGCCCGGGCATCGCGCAGCATTCGTTCCACCGGAAATTCCTTGCTGTAGCCGTACCCACCGAAGACCTGCATGGCTGTGTTCGTCACCTCGATTACCATCTCATTGGCAAAACACTTTCCCATAGAGGCCTCGTAAATCGAGGGCAATCCCTGCCCTGCCCCGGAGACCGCCTTGTAGACCAGTAATCGCGCCGCTTCCAGCTTCATCGCCATATCCACGGTCATAAACTGAATTGCCTGAAACTCGCAGATCGGTCGCCCGAATGCATGACGGGTCTGGGCATAGGCAATAGCCTCTCGCAGCGCTCCACCGGCAGTACCCAGACACATGGCCGCATTTCCGCAACGCTCGATATCGAATGTCAACATGAGTTTGCTGAAATCCCCGGCCTTGATCACAACGTTTTCTTTCGGTACCCGAACGTCCTCAAAAATCAACTCGCAGGAAGGCATTCCCCTCAGGCCAAGAAATTCTTCCTGCTTGCCAAAGGTAAAGCCGGGTGTTCCCTTTTCCACGAGCAACCCACCAATGCCCTTGTATCCCGATATTTCGCCGAAGCGCGTATAGACCATGTAGTGGCTGGCATGGCCGCCGCCTGTAATAAAGATCTTACGGCCATTGAGAATGTACGAGTTTCCGTCTTCCACAGCCTTAGTTGTAAGAGCCGTCAGATCCGAACCGGCCTCCGGTTCCGTCATACAAACGGAGACACTGCGCTCTCCCGTACAAACTCCTGGGATGATTGCCTTTTTCTGTTCCTCCGTCCCGAACAGATCGATCACCCGCACTGGTCCTACATTAGATTCAAAAACCGGCGCCGCAATCATTGAGCTGAACTTGGCCAGTTCTTCGATGGCCAAAACTGCGTTGATTGCCGGCTGTCCACCGCCGCCGTATTTCGACGAAAGAGTCATCCCCAAAAGTCCCATATCTGCATATTTCGCCATCAAGTCGTAGGGGAACTCGCCCGTCCGATCAATTTCCATTGCACGCTCTTTAAACTTCTCCCGTTCCCCCATGGTTTTAAGGGTTTCCACCAACATTTTCTGTTCATCGTTTAACGAAAAATTCATTCTTTACACTCCTTCTCTTCGCTGTGAAATATTTTCTCCGGTCAAATCAGTCCGATCAGTTCCCGGATGTCAGGATTATTTTCCAGATTGAGGATCAGCTCGATGATCCGCTCAATTTTACCATGATCCCGGCTGCCGGCAAAAAACCGAACTTTGTCCGCCAGGTCAGATGATTCCATGGGGTCCCGTGGATCGCCCTTGGGAATGTCGATCTGTTTGATGAGCCTTCGTCCATCCATGAGGACGATCTCCACGCGGCTGGAGGTCTTCTCCGGATAAATCTTGTTGAGCTCCTCATCCATCTTAACGGTAACTTTCCCCGCAAGGGCGAGGAGAGTCTGATCACCCATTCGTTTTTCGGTGAGCTGTTTCGGTCCCAACACACCATCCAGAATACAGACGGCAACTACATAAGGAATCGAAAACTGTGCGTTCACAAAAGTATCTCCCGGGGCAATTCCTTTCCCGACGGCAATCGCAGCCATCCCGTAAGTAAAGACGTCGATAGCTTTGATGTCTTGAATGTCAATCGGCTGTTCCCTCAACAGGGCCAACGCCGCCTGAGCAGAACCATGAGTATGGCGGCAGGCCGTGTATGGTTTGAAGTAGATATCCATAATCGTGTAATGCTTGCCAAGATCTTCCGTAAGTTTTTCCAACTTCGGATCCACCTTGGTCGTGATCTGAGTAAATCCGCCTTTCAGTTCTGATCCTTCAAATACCTGCCTGTCGCCCGTGATCCCAGCGCCGGCAAGACCCGCTGCCATCAGACCAGCCGATGCGGCCTGACCGCCCTGAACTATTTTGACTGTAAATCCGCCCATGAGCTGCTCCGCCATGGAAATAGGGGCTAGAAAACCGGCACACCCCAGAGAGTTCTGCATCCGGACCGCATCATACCCTTTCAGACGCGCCACCGCCGCCGCTGCGCCGAATGTCCCGCACGTTCCCGTGGGAAGAAAACCTCCCAGGGTATGCCACGGGTGCATAGCTGCTGCCGGACGGTTTGCCGCCTCGTATCCGGCAACTACCGCCTCGATGACGGCTCTCCCGCCAAGCCCCATCACTTCTGCTGTTGCCAAGGCGGCCGGTATAACTGCCGTGCCGGGATGATTCCCTCCAAAACGGAGGCCGTCCTGAGCTTCTATTGCTTCCGCTGTTGTTCCGTTCACAAAAACGGCATGGTGAATATCACTCTGGAAACCGCAACCCAGGACAGTGGCTGATGGCGGTCCGCCCAGAGAACGGATATAGTTTGCCACGCCCGCTACGGCATCAAGCTCCAGTGATCCGTATATATTCGCCACATAGTCCAGAATACAGAGTTTGGCCTTATGGACAACGTCAGGTGGCAATGCGCCACAGGAAACCTCCGCCAGAAACGCGGCTAATCTTTGCGTATGATCCATGAATAACCTCCTTCTTCGGAATTATACATATCCCTTGCCTTCGTAAATCTTGATCATCCTGTGCGGATCGAGAACCTCTCTAATTACACGTAGTTCTTCAGCCCTTGGCGGTTCCGTCTCCTGGACTTCATCGGCCACCTGAAGATCCCATCCGGTGGAATGCCGGATGTCGTCAATCGTATTCCCGGGATGATAACTGGCGAGATAGGCTTCCTTGGTGACCGGATCAAAGCGCAGAATGGCCTTGTTCGTCACGATGACATGGGGACCCGTATCCGGCGGCAAATTCCACCTCTCCCGGGCGCCGGGACCGTCGATATATCCCGGCGTTGTTATGAAATCGACACGGGCGGGTAGTCGCCGCGGATCGTGCTGAACAATGATAAGAACCCGTTTCGCCATAGCTCCGATAGGATTGGCGCCGCCGCTTCCGGGCAACCGGCTCCGCGGTTGTTCGTATGGTCCGATACATGTCGTGTTGATGTTGCCGTAACGATCTACCTGAGAACCGGAGAGAAATCCCACATCGACCCAACCTCCCTGGAGAAACATTCCCATGACATCGACCAGACCGCCGATCATGGCCGCTCCGGGATTAAGACAGGCATCGCCGACAGACAGCGCCGGCCTTCGCGGACGGGCATCATAGACGCCCGATTCCTGCATCATGACCGCCCGCGGGGCATGGATATGCTTGGCAATGTTGGCCGACATTGTGGGAAAGCCCGTTCCGACTACCACGACATCGCCGTCGCAAATTTCCCGCGCGCCACAACACGCCATGAGTTCCGGCTTGATATAATCATTCGGATGTTCACTCATTTGTCTACTCTCCTTTTAATACTCGTAACTAACTGGATATCCGTAATCGAATTTAGCCTGCAATTTCCGGAACCCGGCATAGCCGAAACGATCGATGTAATGCTGGATATAGGCCGCCCTGTCCGGGATATCGTATACCCACTCTTTCAGAAAAGCCTGAAATCCCTCTTCCGTACCCGAGGCTTCTTTGTAAAGGTAGCCAAAACCAAAATCGATATCATAGAAGCCCGGCGTATAACCGGGATGAGAAGCAAAAGGCTCTTCCACCACGGCAACGACTTTGAAATCCGGAACAATAGTGCGGGATGGATCCTTGCCGATCACCTCCCGGCTGACAATGCGCTCGCAGGAAACGATGACTTTCTTTGACGCATTCGCACCGTATTTGCAATCTCCTCCGATCCCCCAGATCTGTGCATTGCCCTTTTCATCAGCCTGCTGGACATGAATGATCCCGACGTCAGGATTGAGAGCAGGAACAAGGAGAACTGGTTTGCCATCGAAGGGCGAATCGATCAGTTTGTATTTATTCTCTCCAAGGAATCCCTTTATCTTCATGAGGTCTGTACCCAGAAGGTCCTTCACGGGAATAAAGGGCATCCCCATTGCCCCCGCCATGAGCATCAGCGGCAGGGACAGGTTTGTGTATTCCTCTACCTCGATTTTGTGGGGAATGCCTTTTTCGAGAGAGCGACGGTAGCAGCGGGCAAGACCGTATAAACCGAGGGAAATGAATGTGGAAATGAAACGCCGGACAACACCTGCCCCGATCATCATGTCGAAATCATCGGCGGCATTGCCCCGGGTAATCGTCAACCCCTTCTTTCTCTGGCGAATGATTTCATGAATCGCCGAAAACGGTGTCCGGCAAATATAGCCGCCGATGTAGACAAAATCTTCGTCATGGACATTGGCCGCCACAGCCTCTTTCATCGTCATGACTTTGTTCATTCCTATCCTCCATTTTAAACTGGCACTCCCGTCCTGCTTTACGCAGCAACGGATGCGCCCTTTTTATTTTTTCCCACTCCTGACCAGAACAGCACCGCCTAAGGCCGCTGCAATAATGCACAACCCAATGTAAATTGCAAACGCCAGTGAGTAACTTTTTGTCCAATCATAAATAAAGCCCGAAAGCGGAACACCCACAGCGGTGCCGAGAGTGGTAAAGATGTTTAGAAATCCGTAGATCACGGCAAAGTGCTTCTGTCCCAGAACCCTGGCAGTCATAAGCGGTGGCAGTACCGTCCGGACGGCAATGGAAAAGCCGAACAGGACGCTGAAAACAACTGCCACCCACATCCACTGCGCCCCGTAAAGAAGGACAATGGAGATCATAAGTCCGGTCATAAGCAGAAGGTAACTTTTCATCAACCCCAGACGGTCGGCCAGAGCTCCCGCCAGCACCTTGCCGAAGACGAGCATCGTCATGTGCAGAGACATGAGCGCTGCTGCAGTTGTCGAAGAAAATCCAAGATCGGTCAGATAAGGCACGATGTGATGCAAAACGCCCATATTGGCAATGGCAATGAACAGTATGATTAGTGCGAGCATCCAGAAGGCACTGCTGCGGAACGCTTCCGTCGCCATCAGTCCCCCCGTCTCAGTTTGCGACTGCCGCTTAATCGCCGCTTCTCCGCCATAGGGAAGGAGTCCGAGATCGGTCGGTTTGGCGCGGACAATGAAGATAGCCGTCGGTATTGAAAAGACGCCGATGATCAGGCCGAAGGTCAGATAGGTGGTCTGCCAGCCGTAATTCATGATGATCCAGTTGGCCAGCGGGTTGAAAATGAGTCCGCCGACGCCTGTCGCGGCAAAGGCGATCCCCATGGCCAGTCCCCGCTTGTCGACAAACCAGTTGGTGATCATCATGGACACGGGAATAATGTGCGAACCGGCACTGCCGATTCCCAGAAATACTGCAACAACATAAAACTGCGGAAGCGTCCGGCATTGCGAGAAAAGAGCGAAACTGACGGCCATCATTGTTGTGCAGATAGTCATGATCAGCCGGATGTCGTAACGTTCCAGAAGTTTACCCATTACCGGAGCCATAACCATCATGGCGAGCGCGGCAATCGTGAAGTAAAGTGTAAAGCCCCCCCGGGTAAACCCGAGGGATTCGGCAACAGGCTTGATAAATACGCCCATGGTATTCATAATGATACCGATACCGGCAAAGTTAAGGAAACTGGCGCCGACGACGATCCACCATCCGTAGAAAATCTTCTGCCCTGATTTCATGTGACTTGTCCCCTTTTCGTTTTATAGTTGTCTGTCAACCTTGTCCGGTCTTCATTGGAACGGACGGCATTCGCTCCTTTCATTGTCCCTCGACCTAAACAACATACTCCATACGATTGATAATCTCATTTTGTGCTGTATCGCTCAAATCGACAAATGTCACTGAGTATCCACTCATCCGGATGACGAGATCCTGATATTTCTCGGGATGCGCCTGGGCATCCCTGAGGATATCGGAGTCGATCATATTGAACTGCACCTGAACACCACCTTTCTGGAAATACCCGTGAATCAGAGCATTGAGGATGGCCGGATCCAGGCGCTTTCCCGAGAAGCGCATGTTCAGGTTGACTCCATTGGTCGCCATGACCAGGGGAAGCTTTGTCACAGAGTTCATTACCGCCGTGGGACCACTGAGGGCAAGTCCGTTGGCGGGCGTGATCCCGTTACCCAGGATATCTCCGGCATTGCGGCCGTCCGGTGTGGCACCCGTGAAGGAACCAAAGGCAAGATGGAAGCCTACGGAAAAGACTCCGGGCCAGAAAGCCCCTCCCCGGAAATTGTGGTGCGGTGTCAAACAGTCACAAAAATGAGCCATAACTTGCGCGGCCATGGCATCGACATCGTCTTCGTCGTTGCCATACTTGTGTATCTTCTCCAGGAAGAAGCGGCGCTGTGGTTCCGCGTCCTGCCAGTCTTCGGAAAGCCAGCCAACAACCTCTCCCATGTTAAAGCGCTTGTCCTCGAAGACTGCCTTCTTCAGCGCAAATAAACTGTCCGCAATGTTGGCAAACCCCATAAGCTGCACTCCCGTGGCGTTGTAGATCGCCCCGCCCCGAGTGAGATCCAGCCCTTTTTGCAGCGGTCCGTCGATCATGGCCGAGGCAAACGGTGAGGGAACCAGCTCTGCAACAACCTTGTCGAGAACAGCCATGCCCTTCATCATCTGTCCTAAAAAATGAGTCATCTGCAGATCATAGGCCTGCCATACTTCGTCGAAGGAGACAAAAGACGCCGGGTCTCCCGTTTGCAGACCGGCAGGATAGCCGAATATATTGTCGATGCCGTTGGAGAGGGCGAACTCCAGACACTTGATTCCGTTAAACTGGACGGCGAATGTAGAACAGAATGATTTTCCCTGGGCGCTTGGTTCGAGACATCCCACAACACCGTAATTGCGGGCGTCCGCCAATGTATGCCCCGCCCTGACCAGTGCCGGAACAACGGCCTCGTCGTTGAAGAAATGAAGAGGCAAGGCTTCTCTGGCATACTTGGCCGCCTGCAGGACGAAAGGCTCTGGTGACTGGGCGCAAAGCCGAACGCCAAAGTTGGGCTGTACTGTCCGAATATCGGCAAAGGCGTGAAGACCGATGAGACTGAGGTCATTAGTCGCATCGTTACCCTGAACATCCATACCGCCGACCGTTACATTCTGAGTCGTTTTTCCTTCCGTTCCCTCACCTCCGGGTATAAAGGCCTCTTCCAGAACGTTCCAGATCTCGTTGGTTTTAAGGAAGAGCAATGCCAAGAGTTCCCGGGCCTGATCCGGTGTGATCCTGCCCGCTGCCAGATCCGCCGCGTAATAAGGATAAAGGATCTGGTCGATACGTCCCAGAGAGATGGAGTTGCCCCCCGACTCGATCTGGGAAATCAGATGAATAAAATACACAGACTGGACAGCCTCATGGAACGTCGATGCCGGGTGCTCGGGAACACGCTCGCAGACCCGGGCTATTTCCAATAGCTCTATCCGCCTCTGCGGGGTGGCATCCTGGTCGGCAAGATTTCGGGCTAATGCGGCGTAACGGTTGGCAAAAGAAATGGCTCCCTGCAAAGACCGGATGACAGCCTCGTAAAAATACCCCTTTTCCTCCATCTTCTCTGCAGCCGACAGGGCGTCGTAGCTTTCCCGGGCCTTCGCGATAACTCCGGAAAGTCCATCCCGGAGGATTCGGGTATGATCCATGGTAAAATGACCGATGCCGTAAGTGATCTCCAGCATCATAGTAAAGATGTACTTGTCCATGTCAGCGGCAACATCTTCGGGTAGAAGCTCCTCGAAGCGGTCTTCAGCCGTTTTTCCCTGCCAGAAAGGAAGGATATTCTCCAGGAGCTCTTGTTTTTCCTCTCCTGTAATTAGCGCTTTTTGGATGACACGCCGATCAAAGTTATCAACATCGCCGGCAATCCAGCGACTCTTGTTTTCCGGGAAAAGGGGCGCTCCTTTGAGCTTGGAAGTCCGGCACCCGACAATTATTTCGTCTTCACGGATGATGACGGCAATGTTTTGTAGTATGTGTTCGAGCGCCATACTCATACGAGTCAGGGGGTGTTTATCCCAGTGGAGCGACATGGCTTCAGTCAGATAACGGGCCCGCTCGATGCAGACTTCCTGGGATGCGCGGACGATTATTTCCCGAAGTCTGCTGATGCGTGTTGCCCCAACGACATAGACTGAACTGGCCTGTGTTATCATATGATCCTCCTTAAGCTTAATTTACTGTTCTCCTCACACTGTACTTCAGCGGAATGGAGGAATAAGGTATCATTTGCTGAAGGATATCGCCAAAATGAAATCGATCGCTTCATCAGGAAGCGGGAACCTGAAACCGGCGATGTCGGTTTTGACCCGGAATTTCAAATCTTCCTTATCTTCTGCCGTGAGTATGTGCGGAAAGACTTCCGGGATTCCGACCTGTTTTTTGAAGTCTTCCAAAGCCGCGCAAGAAAGGCCATACACTTGTTCCGGACTTAGTCCATCGGTTTTGACTCCAAAAGCCTGTGCGAATTCAAGAATCCTCGGCAAGTACAAAGGCACAAGGACTTTCATGACCTGAGACATGAAAACGCCGCACGTCAGCCCGTGGGATAGATTCAGCATTGATCCCGCAGCGTGCGCGAAGTTATGGATGGGCGCCGCCCCGTTAGCCTTGGAATAACCCTGCATGCCCATATTGCTGGCTATCTGCATCTGCATGCGGGCTTCGATATTCTTTCCGTCAGAGACGGCTATAGGCAGGTATTTCTTGATCAGCCTGATTGCATGAAGAATCAAGGCATCGGACAAGGAATTGGCATTGAGAGCAAAGAGACCTTCAATGCAATGGGACAGGGCGTCACAACCACTTTCCGCGGTCAAACGGGGCGGCATACTCACGGTAACCTGCGGGTCCAAAATAACCACCTGCGCCGGAAGGTGCGGATGCATGATGTTGCCCTTCAGACCTTCTTTTTCGAACATGATAACTGCCCCCGGTGAAGATTCCGCCCCGGTTCCTGCCGTGGTGGGTACCGCTATGAAAGGGAAGTTGAGCGGTTTTACGAACATGCCGTTGTGAATTCCAGCTGTCCCTCGCATTATTTCCGCAATATCCCGAACCCCGAATCCCAGCATGATCTTCATGGCCTTGACTGAGTCCAGTACGCTGCCTCCTCCAATCGCCAGGAATCCTTCTACGCCATTGGCACCGCACCAGCTGAGGCAATCATTGATGATGGACTCTTTTGCTTCCGGCTCAATCCTGTCATAGACGCCGGCCACGATCGGTGCCCCCTGCACCTCGATCACGTCTTTGACCATGTCAACCACTCCGGCGTTGACCAGGCCTTTATCCGTAATAATCCCGATTCTCCTCACACCCATCTCCATAAAGCGGGCGCCTATCTGGGTAATGCTTCCCAAACCCATATCCAAAATGCCTCGATATTCCCAAGCAACAGATTGTGTCATACTCATTTTAGAACCTCCTATATGCTATATGTATCAATCAGTATTTGAATCCCAGCAGACGATTCCAAAACTTGTCTTGCGCTTTGGACGTCATATCCTGGCAGATGTGCTTTACGTAGCTATACTCCCGGAGTGACTCAAACGCCTTCTCCGTGCCGATTCCGCTCTGCTTGTACCCGCCAAACGGCGCATCTGCTCTCGTGAGATGATAGATATTAATAAAGACTGTTCCAGTGCGTATCCTCATGGCCAGTTTTTGCGCCCGAGCCGTATTGGTACTGACGATTCCTCCGGCCAGCCCGTATATTGTGTCGTTGGCCATGGCCAGGGCCTCATCATCATCATCATAGGGAATCACACACTGCACCGGACCAAAGATTTCTTCTCTGACCTGTGTCATCTGATTGTTACAGTTAATGAAAATGGTGGGTTCAAAGAAGAAACCTTTGTCATATTCAGGACCCGAGAGGCGTTTTCCACCGTAAGCAATTTCTGCCCCTTCTTTCTTACCAATCTCAACGTAGCGCATAATGGTGTTTAGCTGTGCCTGAGAGGAGATCGGCCCTTGGTCCGTCAGAGGATCCAATTGGTTTCCGATCTTAAGTTTCTTAATCTTTTCTATCATTCCCGACACAAGGGCATCCTGCATTTTTCGCGGCACGAAGAGCCGGGTTCCCGACAGGCAGATCTGCCCCTGATGAAAGAGGAAAGCCGACAATCCTGTATTAATCGCGACATCTATGTCTGCGTCATCGAGCACAATGAGAGGCGATTTTCCGCCCAATTCGAGAGTCATTTTCTTGATGGTGTTTGCGCACAGGCGGTAAATCTCACGACCTACTTCGGTCGATCCGGTTAAGGAAACCTTGCCGACATCGGGATGGCTTGCCAAAGCGCTGCCTATGATCGGGCCGGGTCCTGTAATAACGTTCAGTACGCCATCCGGCACACCCGCTTCTCTCGCCAATCGAGCCAATTCCAGCGTTGTAATCGGGGTGATGCTGGCAGGTTTCATAATCATGCTGTTGCCCATAGCCAGCGCCGGCGCAATTTTCGCGGCTGCTGACGAAAGAGGAACGTTCCAGGGGGAAATGCCGGCGCATACGCCGATAGGTTCACGCTTCATGAAGCTGTGAAGAGGTGCGGACGGAGGGTAAGGAGCATGCTCTACCTCCGGCAGCAGATCAAGCATTTGAGCCGTGGTGTGAAAGAGCATGATACTGCTCCCTAAAGAGATCAAATTGGCTTGCCGGATGGGCGCGCCGGACGTCAACGCTTCCCAATAGGCTAATTGAGGCCTGTTTTTGAAGATAAGTCGGGTCATATTGCCTAAAATGCGAGCCCTTTCGCTCTTGCTTTTGTTGGCCCAGACCCCTGACTCGAAAGCCCTTCGCGATGAGTCAACAGCCTTTTCCACATCTGCGACCCCCGCCAAGGGCACCCGGGCAACGACTTCCTGGTTGGCCGGGTTAATAACATCGATAGTATCTCCTGATTCGCTATCCACCCATTGACCGTCGATGAACATCTTGTATTCCTTTATTTCACTCATAAACATTTACCTCCGTGATGTTTTAATCTTGATTTATTTTCTTCAGGCGTTGAAATTTCGACCCCTCCAATGCCCAACGCCTACTTGATATCCATATGATTCAGTAGTATCGCATCGCGCAACCGTAATGGCAGAAACCGATTCAGGAAAAGGAAAAAGGTGCTCATGAAATCAACCTGGTTGTTGAAGGCGGGCCGGTCCTGATTAACAATATCGGCGATCTTGCGGGCCGCCTCAAGCGGTGTCGGTGCTGTCTTAATCAAGACATCATCCCGGGCGATGAAACGGCGGGCACGTTCCCGGTAGGGAGAACTCTCAGGAGGCAATTTGTGAATCTTCGCAGCAAAGGTTGTCGACACCTGGGCCGGCTGGATCAGGGCGATACGAATGCCGAAAGGCTCGACCTCGTACCGAAACGACATGACCATGCCTTCAACGGCGAATTTGCTCGCCGAGTAAATCGACTCGAAAGGAAAGGGAACCTGGCCGACAAGGGAGGACATGGCTATGAGCTTTCCGCCTTTCTGCTTCCGCATGGCGGGAAGAAACGCCTGAAAAATTGCCGCCGTCCCAATGATATTGATCTCCATACATTTGAGCGCAGCTTCCAGATCGGCCTCTTCGAAGGGGCTGAAAAAGCCTATCCCCACATTGGAAAGGACCGTATCGACCCGTCCGTATTTAGCCAGCACTTCATCCCGAAAGCGCAGAATTCCCGGCCGGTCGGTAATATCAAGAGGCACAAGGAAGTGCTTTTGGGCAGCTTGTCCGGAAATTTCATTCAGTTCTTTTTCCAGCGAGGCAACGCCCGCCGCAGATACGTCGAATCCGGCAATAATATCGCCTGATCTGGCCAGCAATTTGGCTACATCCCGCCCCATTCCATCAGCCAGCCCGGTAATAACAACCACTTGTCCCATGATATTCCCTCCTTTATACAATGAGATCTGAACTATTTTTGCCTTCGCGTCGCTTCTTCCGCGCAGGCCGGTAAGTACTCTCCCTATATTTCTTGTAGGGATTTAATCTGTTTCATGGATGTTGAGAAATCGGGATAAAGGAGCTTGTAGCCTGTCGTTTTGAGTTTGGTGTTGTCCACAATGTAATCGTCGTAAAGGTAACGCACAGCGTCGTATTCGAGGTCGGGTATCCGTCCCTTTCGTGCCGAAATCAGGCCGTCAATGCGGGACACTATTTTGAGCAGCCCCAGAGGAAGATGGAGTGATGGCGGTTTTGTTCCGAATGTTTCCGCAGCCAGCGTTAGTGCCTCCTCCAAAGTTGGATTCGTATCTTCAGCTATATTGTACGCCTGGCCTATTGCTGCATCGTAGTGAGAGAGATGTTCTACGGCCGCCGCCACGTCTTCCGCCCGGATGTTGGAAAGGCGCTGCCGGCCATTGCCGGGAATAGCGGCGATTGATGTGGGACGAGAAAAGGCTTTACCGGCGCCGTCGTTGCAGCGAGGACCGTAAACGGTGCACGGCCGGGTAATGATTGCAGGAAATCCCTCACTAATGCGCTTCCAGACTACATCCTCGCCGTCGCGTTTGCTTCGACCGTAGTCATCCTGCGGATTGCGGGGGCCGTCCTCGCGGAAGGGAATCCCCGTGTAAGGGCCATACACGCTCGTTGAACCAACATGAATGTAGCGCTTTACGCCGGCTTCCCGGGCAAGTTTGGTGAAACGATCCACTCCGGCTACATTGGTGGGGTAAAGCCCCGCATAGGGAGTGGAGAAATTACAAATGGCACCCATATGGAAGACACGATCCACACCGCCGGCAAAAAGTGGTGGCAGTGTGTCCGGTTGGGTCAGGTCGGCGGGGACGTACTCAACGCCCAGTCTGTCGAAGAAGGAAGTGTCCTTGCGCGGTCGTGCGGTTGCCCGAACCCGAACACCCAAAGAGACAAGATGTTCAACAAGATGGCTGCCCATGAAACCGGCGGCCCCGGTAACCAGCGTGATCCCACTATAAATCATAGTCGTCTCCTTGAGTATGCGTTACGGTTGAATCCTGTTCCCTTTCGCAACATCCGTTATTAGGGTTGTTGATGGATCATTATGACTGCTTTTCAAATTCTTTAGGTTCTGACAACCTGGACGTTTTTCTTCCCCTCCGCCTTATCGATATCCATGATTTCCTGCCGTGCCCGCTTGAGCCACTGAATATACATGCTGTTAAATTCTTCACCGAGCTCCGCAACAAGGCGCACATATTCCCCCCGCTCCTGCCACTTCTGCAGGTGTTGTCGGCGACTCTCTAATTGCTTCTCGTAGATTTTAATCTGTTTGTCGATAATTGCTACGGCCTGTTCCTGATTGCCGAAACCAAAGAAAATAAAACGCATAAGAAAGGGATCACGCAGAGACATTCGCGAATCTTCTTCACTCTCCAGCCAGGTGTGGAATTTCTCGCGTCCCACTGGAGTAATCGCGTAGAGCTTCTTATGCGGTCCTCCCCGTTCCGAAGGCGTCACATCCGCAAGGGTGATGCAACCTTCTTCTTCCATGGATTTCAGGCTGGGATATATCTGGCCATAGTTGATGGTCCACATATGGCCGAAATGGCTCTCAATGTGGCGTTTGATTTCGTAACCGTGCATGTTGCGATAGTGAAGCAGTCCTAGAATGGCAAAACGTACAGACATTGATTAATCCTCCAATGTTAAGTTAAACGCTTTATACCATAGAACATTCGATACCCAAAGAGTGTCGACCCTTTCCAAAACAACATGCAAGCATACTATGGCGATTTGTATATATATCAATTTTATATATGTCAAGAAATTTTTCTTCTTCGACGGAACAAAAAACTATTCTCTGACAATATTTCCGCCATAGGCCAAGTCCACTGAAATTTAAATTAGAAGGCAGCAATTATGGCAGAACCTGAATGGTTGGAATAGCAACAAAACGATGATATAGCTGCAACAGTGCCTGACGCGAATGATCCGGGCACAGAACCTTACGGGACGCCGTTTTTCGGCATTAATTATTTATTAATTTTAAATACCTATATTATCGGCATATTGAGACATGTTTTTTCGCTTGACGTTGATAACTGGAAACGCATCGACGCAAACTATTAGAATTTTATCACTAATCTCGTAAAGTCATAATATTACACATTATTCCTCTTTGACTGATCATTGCGCAATGCGGTATAAAGTGGCTTATTTTGAGCAGTTAGGATATTTATCAACACCCTTATCAACAATTTATTCAACAGTTCTGTTTATAAACTGACTAGATGTCCAATCCTCTCATTTTAGTTGGAATTATCATAATTGAAACCTGAAAAATAGTAAGCCATTGACTTTACCAGTCCTAATATCAGCGACGGAAGAAGACAGAAGAGAAATATTTGTTAATTATTGTTCCAAAACTAATACTAAACTACTTAGCCAAGCACTTTCAAGCCACCTAACAAAATGCTATTTTCGGTCGCTTATGACATTATTCTGATTTCTCTGAGGGTTAATTGTGCAGAACCTTAAATTTCAGCATGTTATGAACATTTAGCATATTTATTATATATACAATTTTTGTTATATTTTATAAATATTATTTAACATTGACCTAATTCTGTCAATAGAGTAGAGGAAAAATACTGATAAATAGCCAAAGGAAGATTTCATGATAGTCCAATTAAATAGCATTTCAGGAAATTCATACATATATTCACAATCTTCCAGGAAAACTCAACTGCTTCATGTAATGGTTACCAAAATTGAATTACGAAGCAACCCTTGTGGTTAACTATTTAAGGCTGATTGCTACGAAAAATTAAGGAGGTAAAGACTGTGGAAGTAATCGATCAGGGAATAGGTGAAATCTTCACGGATCCGGATGCGGATAAGGCGCGTGCCT
>CAYXZW010000055.1:0-20489 GCA_964469905.1 uncultured Smithella sp. | reverse complement strand
CTTGCGGATATAGAGTTGGCAAAATAAGCTTCCAGGGCGTGTGTTTTGAAAAAAAATTATAATATTAATATCTTAGGGCAGGAGCTTTCGGTTTTAAGTGATGCAGATGATGAACATGTAGGCGAGGTCATCCAATTAGTAAATGGAAAAATGGAAGAGGTATTAAAATCTGCGAATAATCTCAAGGCCTTAGATGTTGCAATCCTGGTAGCATTAAATGTTGCAGAAGATTTATTGAAATTAAGGGGAGTTAATAAGGAGCTCTGCGATCAATTGGAAAGCAGATCCGAAAAATTGATTCAACTGATTGAAAACGCAAGTTAGTTATAGTTTTTCGCCCCTGCGGTGCGCGTGATTAACATCTGTTTTTGAGCCAACACTTTGAACCCGGGGTCTTTCCTTGTTTGCGGTGTGCAGGTCAGCCTCGTATCCGCTTGGCGGGAGGCAGAAAGCCTGAAGCAATACAATACTAGGCACCCACTTTACAAAAGGTTCAAAAAAGTGATTAACACGGCATATGCGGGGGTTTTTGTGCCCTGAGCAGTAACCACCTTGATCCTGCCTTTAGAAAAAAAATCAAAAGACGACAATGAATCCTTCGGTTGAGGCCTGTTTTGTTTCATCCGAGAGGTTTAAATATAGCGCTGTTGAGGGAAATTTACTTAAAGAAATTATGGTTTATTAAGTAAAAAGAACATCCGGCTTTTCCAGACGTGATTTTCTTCAACGGGGCACGGGGAGGTAAGTTAAATGTTCAATGGAAGTTTATTAGTCCTGGTTATATTCGGTTCTATTGTAGTAGGCGTTATTTGTGGTTACCTTTTAAAGCAGTTGTCTGCCGCTAAGAAAATTAGATCATCCGAGAGTTTGTCCGCACGAATTGTTGAAGAAGCCAAGAAGGAATCGGAAACAATTAAAAAAGAGTCGATCCTTCAGGCCAAGGAAAACCTTCTGAAAATGAAGGGCGATTTCGACAGGGAAAGCAAGGAGCGAAAAAATGAACTGGATGGATTAGAAAAACGGATTCGCGCCAAAGAAGAAAATCTTGATAAGCGGATTGATCTGCTGGCACAAAAGGAAGTGACTTTTGAAAGCAGAGAAAAGGCAATATCGTCCAAAGAGACGGCAATTGAGGAGAAGCATCGTAAGTTAGATGTGGCATTGGATGAGCAAAAAGAAAAACTCGAAAAGATTGCCGGGATGACTTCGGAGGAAGCCAAGAAAGTATTGATACAAGCTATGGAGTCTGATGCCAAACGTGATGCGGCAGCAACAGTCCGCAAAATCGAAGATGAAGCCAAGCTTACCGGCGATCGCAAGGCGCGGGAGATTATTGCCTATTCCATCCAACGTTATGCCGGCGACTATGTGGCCGAACATACCGTTTCCGTTGTTAATCTGCCCAGTGAAGAAATGAAGGGCCGGATAATCGGGCGGGAAGGCAGAAACATCCGGGCCATTGAAGCGGCCACCGGAATAGATTTGATTGTTGATGATACTCCGGAAGCGGTAGTTCTCTCCAGCTTTGATCCGGTAAGGAGAGAAGTTGCTCGAATATCACTGGAAAGATTAATCCAGGATGGCCGGATTCATCCGGGGCGGATTGAAGAAATCGTCAAAAAAGTTCGCACGGAAGTGGAGCAAATTATCAGAGAAACCGGAGAAAAAGCATCTTTTGATGTCGGTGTCCATGATGTCCATCCCGAAATAATCAATTTGCTCGGCAGTTTGAAATACCGGACGAGCTACTCCCAGAATGTTCTGCAGCACTCCATCGATGTTGCGTATCTTACCGGCATAATGGCCTCGGAATTAAAGATGAATGTTAAGGAAGCCAAGCGGGCCGGATTGCTGCATGATATCGGCAAAGCAATTGACCATAAAATAGAAGGGCCGCATGCCGCAATCGGTGCGGACTTTGCCAAGCGTTTCGGGGAAAATCCGCGAATCGTTCAGGCGGTAGCTACCCATCACGATGATGGCCGCAACAATACACTGCTGGGGGTTCTGGTACAGGCGGCTGATGCGCTATCGTCCGCGAGACCCGGTGCGCGTCGCGAAATGCTGGAAACATATGTCAAGCGCCTGGAAGAACTGGAAAAGATCGCCCTTTCATTTAATGGTGTTGATAAATGCTATGCTATTCAGGCCGGCCGGGAAATACGCATCCTGGTGGAGAACGAAAAAATATCCGACAACGATACAGTAATGCTGTGCGGTGATATTATTAAGAAAATTGAAAGCGAACTGAGCTATCCGGGCCAGATAAAGGTTACGGTAATTCGGGAGACCCGTGTTTCCAACTTTGCCAAATAAATGCCTTTTGGATAGTAAGGTCAAAAGAAGTAAAGGAAGTAAATGAAAATATTATTTATCGGCGATATCGTGGGGAAACCCGGGCGCAGAGCTATAAAAGAACTATTGCCCAGGTTAATTGGTGACCGCCAGATTGATCTGGTAATTGCCAATTGCGAAAACGCAGCTGCCGGCTTTGGAGTAACGCGCGATATTGTCGAAGAACTTTATGACAGCCATATTGATATTCTTACTTCCGGGAACCACATCTGGGACAAGAAAGAGATAATGGAGTTTATCGGCGATTACGAAACACTTTTGCGTCCGGCCAACTATCCGGCAAAAGTTCCGGGATCAGGTGCGGTGATCATGCCGACAGCGGCAGGCGAATATGTAGGAGTACTCAATCTGGCCGGCCGCATCTTCATGCAGCCGATTGATTGCCCGTTTACGAAGGCAAAAAGCGAGATTGCCGAAATGCGGAAAAAAACAAAAGTTATTATCGTGGATATTCACGCCGAGGCGACTTCCGAAAAAAAGGCGCTGGGCTGGTATCTCGACGGCACAGTTAGTGCCGTGCTGGGAACCCATACTCATGTGCAGACAGCCGACGACGAAATTCTGCCCGGGGGGACGGCATATTTGAGTGATGTCGGGATGACCGGGCCTTTTGATTCGGTAATTGGTGTGAAGAAGGAAGTTGTTATTGAAAAGTTTTTGACAGGAGTTCCCAATAAGTTTGATACGGCCAAAGGTGATGTTCGCCTGCAGGCAGTTCTTCTCGATATTGATTCCGCGACCGGAAAAGCAAATTCAATGGAGAGGATCAGCATCAAGCTCAAAGAAAAGGCGGAGGCAGGTGAGGATGAAAAGCGCTTATGATGTTTTAAAGGAAAGAGGCTTTGTCGAGCAGGTGACGGATGAAGCACTAATCGAAGACCTTTTCGGAGCAGGGCAGGTTACCTGTTACATCGGCTTTGACCCCACGGCAACCAGCCTGCATATTGGCAGTCTGGTGCCCATCATGGCGCTCGCCCATATGCAGCAAAACGGCAACAAACCAATTGCCCTGGTGGGCGGCGGAACCGGTTTGATCGGCGATCCCAGCGGCAAAACGGAAATGCGCCAGGTGCTGACCCGAGAGCAAATTGATTATAATGCCCAATGCCTCGAAAAGCAGCTTTCCCAGTATCTCGATTTTTCCGACAACAAAGCACTGCTGCTCAACAATGCCGATTGGCTCACCAAGATTAATTATATTGAATTTCTGCGCGATATCGGCCGACATTTCAGTGTTAACCGGATGCTGGCGGCGGAAAGCTATAAGATACGTCTGGAAAAAGGCCTTAACTTCATCGAATTTAATTACATGCTTCTGCAGGCTTACGATTTTCTCTATTTGTTCCAGAATCAAGGCTGCGCTCTGCAAATGGGCGGCAATGATCAATGGGGCAATATGCTGGCGGGGACCGAGCTGATTCGCAAGTTCGCGGGGAAAGATGCCCATGCCGTAACCTTCCCCTTGATAACCACTTCTCTGGGGCAGAAGATGGGAAAAACGGAAAAGGGGACCGTCTGGCTGGACAGAAATTTAACTACACCTTACGAGTATTATCAGTACTGGATAAACACCGACGATGCCGATCTGGAGAGATTTCTGAAACTCTTCACCTTTCTGCCGCTTGCGGAAATCAGTGCGGCGAAAAATCTGGCGGATGCGCAATTGAATATGGCCAAAGCAGTACTGGCTTTCGAGGCAACAAAGATCACGCATGGCGGTGATGCGGCCGAAGGCGCCTGGCGGGCTTCCATGGAGGCTTTCCATTCGCGCCCTGTTGATGCGGGCATGTTCCCCTCCAGCACCATCCCACGTACGGCACCGGAAACCGATACTTCCGCCATTCCGCGCTATGCAGTTTCCCGCAAAGACTTGGATGCAGGCATTTCCATAATGGCCAGCTGTGCTAAATCGGGCTTAACGCAGTCTTCGTCCGAAGCCCGGCGCCTCATTGAGCAGGGCGGTATTTATGTAAATGACCGCCAGGTAAAATCCATTGATGAAAAGCTAACGGCGGCTGATTTTGCCGGCGGTAAGGAATTGCGCTTGCGCAAGGGCAAAAAGAAATACCTGATAGTCGAAATAGCAGACTGCTGAAAAACGCCCATCTGCGGCGTTTCTCTAATCCTTCGCCATTCAACGTACCGTCATGTACGCCTCATGGCTCATGATTTCGAGGGCCTTGCATCTGGACATTTTTGAGCAGTCTGCAAAGATTAATCCCCGCAATATTCAAAGGTTGCTTTTTTCCGTCATAATGGCGCCGGCCGGTATTCAGAATACAAGGGTCGATATCTCCAACTTCATCCCGCTGTAAGCTCAATCTTGAAAAGCGAATTTTTTCCATAACAATCACAGCAAATTATTCTTCCAGCATAAAGCAATTAAAAACAAAAAGATTGTTGTTGCCTGATATTTTTGATAGATTCACGAAGTATATGTTACCTGATAGCATCATTCTCTTCATTTCGAGCCTTTCGGAGTGGCAATGACTAACTTTAATGAATTGTATCTGATATCTGCCGCCTTTCTCAAACCACAAACACGCAGGACATGTCCAGAGGAGGCATTTTGATCATGCCGACATTTCATTTTACCAAAAAAATATTTGTAATTTCCGTATTGTGTGCACTCTTGATTGTGACAGCAGCCGGCTGGGTTTTTACCGGTTACCTTGTGGAAATGGCAACACGTACGGTGAAGCACAATGTGGAAGATGCCAACCTAATCATCTCGCTTAACCTGATCAATGAATTAAAGAGAATTGAAAGCGCGGCCGTGGCCGTTGCCGGATCACCCTTAACCCTTCCCGTTTTGCAGGCCAATAACGCGGCGAACATGGAAAAGATAAATAATATACTGGATCGATATCACAAATCGTTGGACGCGGCAGCCTGTTATCTCATTAATCAGGAAGGATTAACGCTGGCATCCTCCAACCGGCATGAAAAGGACAGTTTTGCAGGGAAAAATTATGCATTTCGGCCATATTTCCAGCAGTCGATAAAAGGCGCTGTTGGCCGGCATTTCGCTGTCGGTATAGGAACGGGGAGACGCGGCTTTTTTTCCAGTGCTCCGGTTAAGGATAAGGAAGGCCAGGTCGTCGGGGTCGTGACCATAAAGAAAGAACTCGAGGACATCGAGATAAAGCTCAAGCAATATATCTGGTTCCTCGTGGATCAAAACGGCATGATTTTTATATCGTCGCAACCGGAGGCACGCCTGAAGAGTCTCTGGCCGCTGGGTAAAGAACAGCAGCAGAAAATTATCCTTTCCAAACAATACGGTTCGGGACCATTCGACCCCGTTTTACCCAAGCAGTTCCAGGCCGGGGCGGAAGTTACTTTTAAGGGAAATCAATATATTACCGCACAAGCTGCCACACCCTATGAAGGCGTTTCTGTGGTCCTGCTCTGGCCGGCAGCCCAGATCACCATGTACCAGTCGTTCGGCATTATCCTTACTCTGCTCACTCTTTTATTGACAGTAAGCTTTTTGACGGCGGTCTATGTGTTCACCCAATCGCATTCCCGGATGAAAAGTCTGCTTGACGAAAGTCAAACTCAGGCGGCGGCTTTGGCTGCTTCCGAGCAACAACTCAGGGCCCGCGGCAATGAACTGGAGAAACAGAAGGAACTGCTCGCTCAGACGGAGGCATACAGCCGGTTGATCCTGGGCTCAATGAGCGAAGGGATTTTTGGTATCGACAATGACGGTAAAGTAACGTTTATCAATGCAGCGGCAGGCACTATCCTCGGCTATCCTGAAAATGAAATGATCGGTAAAATGATGCATACGGAAGTTCACCATACCTATCCCGACGGTTCGGAATTCCCGCGTTTGCAGTGCCCCATGTACCTGACTTCCCAGGATGGCAAAGCCCGTACCGTGGACAGTGAGATTTTCTGGCGCCAGGACGGCACGGCTATCCCCGTGGAATACTCAACAACACCCGTCTGGAAAGACAGCCAGGTAGTAGCCACCGTAGTTTCATTTCACGATATCACGAAGCGCAAGCAAGCGGAAAAAGAGATAAAAGAACATATGGAGGAACTCGAACAATTCAGCCACTTGACCATTAACCGGGAAGAAAAAATGATTGAGCTCAAAGAAGAAATCAATAGACTCCTGGAAAAAACAGGCCAGGAGAAAAAATATAAAATCGTTGGTGAGTGAAAATGTGCACCATCTGAAGGAGACAACATTGTGCTCGGACGAACCATAAACATGAACAGACTAAAAAATTATATATTGCAGCTGCAACTCAATACCAAGCTGATCCTGGGCTTTGGCTTTGTCCTGCTCGTTACCCTGATAATCGGTATGCAAAGCATGTATGACATGAGCAAACTGGAAAAGGCAACCCGGGATCTTTACGAAAAGGATATGACGGCTTTGTCTCACATCAATGAAGCTAACATTAATCTGATTCATATCGGGCGTAGTCTGCGCCAGATGGCCCTGGTGAGTAACCTTACCGACCGGGAGAAGGCGAAAAAGCGGCTTGATCTGGCCCGGATGACCCTGCAGAAAGAGCTGGAAGAGGGGCGCAGGCTATTTTACATCGAAAAAAATAAAAAATTGATAGTGGAATTTGATGCCCTTTATGCCCAATACCTGCGTAACATCGATCAGATAATCGCACTGATTGAAGCCGGTGACTCCTCTTCACGGCTGTCGGTAGAAAAGATTCTGACCAGCGCAGAATTTAATGATGTCATTAACAAAGCGGACGAAAAATTGAATGAAGTTGCCCACGCCAAGGAAGAGGCAGCCCGGCAGGCTGCAATGCAAGTAACAGCCACGTCGGCACAAAGCCGGTTGCTGTTAATTGTGCTTCTCACCACTGGACTGATTGGCGGTGGCATTTTCACCTGGCTGATCAGCATCTCCATCCGCCGACCTTTGAATGATTTGGTAGGCAGCATCGAGGATATTGCTGCCGGCAGACTCGACAGTAAAGTGCCTCACGCCCACTATCATAACGAAATCGGTGTTATAGCGAATTCGATTATGCTCCTGCAGGACAGAGCAAAGGCCATGGAGTCTCAACGCTGGATCAAGGAGGCTCTGGCAGAAATCGATCAGGCTGTTCAGGGTGCCGCATCATTTGAAGAATTCGGCAACGCTCTGTCCTCCCGGCTGGCATCGATCTTGGGGCTGGTCTATAGTGCGCTCTATATTGCCGACAGCAATGATTCCAAATTGCAGCGGGTCGGCGGTTACGGCTACGATGATTCCGTCAACACCAGTTGTTTTGCCTGGGGTCAGGGCCTCGTAGGACAAGTGGCCCTGGATCGGCGGCAGATTGTCTTTTCGCTGCCGGAGGATGAATCAGTTGGCGTTACTCTGGGGCTGGGCACGCTCATTGTCCGCAATGTATTAATTATGCCCGTTATTGAACGCGATAAGGTAATGGCCGTGCTGGAGGTGGGTGCATTAGCGCCCTTCGACAGCCGGACAACGGAATTCTTTGAGGCGGCACTGCCCGTTGTGGCTACCAAACTACAGATACTCGCCGGAAATGTCGCCACCCGTAACTTGCTGGAGCAGACGCAGACCCAGGCAATGTCGCTGGCCGCCTCCGAGAGGCAACTCACAGCCCGCCGCGATGAACTGGAAGAGCAGAAGGAATTGCTGGCTCAGACCGAAGAACGCAGCCGTTTGATTCTCGGCGCCATGCAAGAGGGCATATTCGGTATGGATAACGGAGGAAGAGTGACATTCGTCAATCGTGCATCCGCTGCCCTCCTTGGTTATTCACAAGAAGAAATGATCGGCACATTGATGCACGCGCAGTTTCACTTTGCCTATCCCGACGGCTCGGAGTTTCCTCGGTTGCAATGTCCCATGTACCTGACTTCCCAGGACGGCATTGCCCGCACGGTGGACAATGAAGTGCTCTGGCGCAAAGACGGCACATCTTTCCCTGTGGAATACTCCACCACGCCCATTCGCAGAAACGGTGATATCATCGGTACGGTCGTTTCTTTCCGGGATATCACCGAACGTAAGGCAATGGAAAACGCCGTTCGCAAAGAACGGGAAATGCTGCAAGGTATGATGGACAGCAGTCCGATCTGCGTTGGCATAGCGACGGGCGGAATCCTGAAGTTTGCCAATCCGCAATTTTTGAGGACGCTGGAAGCCAAGGTCGGTGATCCCATAACTAAGATCTATCTTGCCCGGGAAGAACGAGCGTCGATCGCCGAGACGTTACAACGGGAAGGCATTGTCCGCAATTACGAAGTCAGGATGAACGGGGCAGGCGGAACCCCTGTAGATATGATGGTGAGTTTTTTACCGACGATATACGAAGACCAGCCCAGCATCCTGGCCTGGCTGGTTGATATCAGCTGGCTCAAGAAAATGCAGGCCGAATTGCAGGAAGCCAAGGAGATTGCCGAAGCGGCATCCCATGCCAAAGCCGATTTTCTGGCCAATATGAGCCACGAAATCCGTACCCCCATGAACGCCATTGTCGGTTTTTCGGCTCTGGCCATGAAAACGGATCTGAATAAAAAACAACGGGACTATGTCCGGAAGATCCAGCAATCGGGAACGCATCTTTTGGGTATTATCAACGACATCCTCGACTTCTCCAAGATAGAGGCGGGAAAACTCTCGGTGGAGCAGACAGATTTTGAGTTGGAGAAGATGCTGGAGAATGTCTCCAACCTCATTTCCGAGAAAGCAACGAACAAAGGGCTGGAGCTGGTATTCAATATTGGTAAGGGAACACCCAATTATCTCGTGGGCGACCCGCTGCGGCTGGGTCAGATTCTGGTTAATTATTCCAACAATGCCGTCAAATTCACCGAGCAAGGCGAGATTGTCATCTCCACCCAGGTCGAGGAAGAAACAGAAAGTAATGTGCTGCTGCGTTTTGCTGTGCGCGATACGGGCATCGGACTAACGGAAGAACAGATCGGTAAGTTGTTCCAATCCTTCTCGCAGGCCGACACCTCCACCTCCCGGAAATACGGCGGCACGGGATTGGGACTGGCCATTTCCAAAAAATTGGCAAACCTCATGGGCGGCGATGTGGGAGTGGAAAGCGAACAAGGAAAAGGCAGCACCTTCTGGTTTACGGCCCGCTTGGGCAAGGGCATTGTCAAGGCCAGGAAGTTCATGCCCGATCCCGACCTGCGGGGGCGGCGGGTGCTTGTTGTCGATGATAATGAAATGAGCCGGGTTGTGCTCTCCGATATGCTGACGGGAATGACTTTCATGGTAAAGGATGTTTCCTCCGGCAAGGCGGCGCTGGAAGAAATTCGTACTGCCGCCGAAGAGAAGAAACCATACGATGTCGTTTTGCTCGACTGGCAAATGCCGGGGATGGACAGCATGGCTAAGGCGGAGGCAATCCGCGGGATTTCCGTGGCTGTAGGGCGGCACCTGAACATGGTCACGGCTTAGGGACGTGTGGAGGAATTTTAAGGGCCATCTTTTCCGTGGATCGCGAATGTGCGCATCAAACCGGTGAGTCCGTCAAAAATGTTCGATACTCTCGTTCAGGCAATGGGGGGTCAACGCGATGAAGCAAGAGATGAGGAGCAACAGGCGACGCCGCTCATAGAAAATCTCAGCACAATCAAGGGTTCTTCGATCCTCCTGGTGGAAGATAACGAGTTCAACCAGCAGATTGCCAGTGAACTTCTGACCGATGCGGGATTTCAGGTGGATGTCGCCGAAGACGGGCAGAAATCCATAGAGATGCTGAATAAGCGTCCCTATGATATCGTGCTCATGGATATGCAGATGCCCGTCATGGATGGTATTACGGCAACCAGGGAAATACGTCAGGATGAGCGCTTCCAGAATCTGCCCATTTTAGCCATGACGGCGAACGTCATGGAGGCAGACATTGAAAAATGTCGGGAAGCGGGCATGCAGGATCATATCGGCAAGCCGATTGACCCGGATGAGCTATTTGCCAAATTGTTAAAGTGGGTGAAAAAAAGTTAGATTGAACGGTGATCATGATGAATTTTAAACGAGTGCTCCTTGCTGTTTTGACACTTCTTTTGTCGGCCTCTTTCACCATACCGTCGTCCCCGGCGCAAGAGAAAGCCGGGAGCGTCCAGATTGACTTGACGGCAGAGGAGAAGGCATTTCTGGCCGGCAAACAGTTGCGTCTCGGGGTGGACTCGTCCCGCCCGCCTTTTGAGTTTATTGACGAGAAAGGCGTTTACTCCGGCATTTGCGCCGGTTTTATCGAGGAGAGCGCGAAGCGGATTGGCGTCACTGTCAGCAAGGTACCGGGCCTGACCGTCAGTGCCGCTATTGATAAAGTAAAGTCAGGTGAAATCGATGTGATCCCGAAGGTTACGCCGACACCCGAGAGGGAGAAACACCTTTTATTCACCCCGCCCTTTGTGACATTCCCGTCTGTTATTATTTCCCGTAAAGACGCGCGCTTCATTGGCGGCCTCGATGATCTTGGCGGGCTCAAGATAGGTGTTTTGAAAGGACTAGTAGTTGAGGAATTACTCAAGCGGGACTATCCCCAACTGCCGCTGATTGCTTTGCCCGATGTCAAGTCAGCCCTGATGGATCTTTCCACCGGCAAAATAGATGTCTTCGTGGACAACCTGGGAACGGTGTCCTACAATATCGAAAAACTGGGCATAACCAATCTGAAGATTGCCGCTCCGACACCTTACAACCACGACCTGGCCTTCGGCGTCAGAAAAGACTGGCCCTTGTTGGCTTCAGCCCTGAGCAAGGCCCTGGCCAGCATGACGAACCAGGAAAAAACGGAAATAAAAAACCGGTGGCTGGCGATCAAGTATGATGCCGGCATCAACTGGCGGGTCTTCGTACCTGTTGGCGCAGTCCTGTTGGCCATTATCGCCTTTGTTGTTTTCTGGAATCGTAGTCTAAGACGTGCCATCCGGGAGCGCGAGTGTGTGCAGGAGCAGCTCAAAGATAATACCCGCTTGCTGGAGCTGCGCGGTGAGATTAAAGAGAAGATCTCACGGATATCCGTCGATTTGCAACAGGCAAAAGAATTTGAAGATTTGACTCGTACTTTTATGTCGCAAGTTGCGCCCCTGGCGGGTGCGGCCTATGGTGTCTTCTATCTGCTGGATGAACAAAGAGGACTGCTGCAGGCTGTGGGCGGGTACGGATGGATGGATTCAGAAACAATAAGCCGCCAGTTCGTAATCGGCCAGGGGTTGGTTGGGCAGTGTGCCAAGGAAAAGAAAACACTCAGCTTCAACAATTCCCGGGAAAGTAACATCCGGATTACCTGGGGTGGCGGTCATTTTGCTCCCCGGGAGATTCTATTGTTACCGGTTTTAGAGCGGGACAATGTTCTTGCGGTGATTGAGCTTGGTTCTCTGCAATCATTCACAGCCGAACAGCGGGCGCTTCTGGAAGAGCTTATGCCGGTGGTGGGATTGAATCTGGAAATCAACCGGCGGAATCTGACAACCCGGGAGCTTCTGGCAAAAAGTCAGAGCCAGATTGCTGAGCTTGCTCAATCCCGGAAGGCGATGCTAAATATACTGCAAGATCTTGAAGCCGCCAGAATGGAAGCTGAGTCCACGGGGCACAAGGTAAAGGCCATGAGCGAGGCGATAAATGATGCTCTGGTGATGATTGATGGTCAGGGCAAAGTGCTTTTCTGGAACCAAGCGGCGGAGAAGCTGTTCGGCTATACTGCGACCGAGGTTATGGGCAAGGATTTCCACGAATTGGCTGTGCCGCCGGAGGAGATAGAAAAGGCCCGGGCAGGAATGAGAAAGTTTGCCCAAACCGGGCAAGGTATTCTTTTTGGCTCCGCAATTGAGACCACTGCCATCAATCGGATGGGTGAGACTTTTTCGGTGGAGGTCAACCTGTCGCCTTTCCAGTTGGGCAACGATTGGTTTGCCGTGGGCACGGTGCGCGATATTACCGAACGCAAGCGGGCCGACGCGCTGAAGGTGGGAAAAGAGGTTGCCGAGGAGGCTGCCGCGCGGGCAGAAGAGGCTGCGGTGCAAGCCGAACAGGCCCGGCAGGAGGCAGAACGTGCCCAGGAAGAATTAAAAGTCAAACTGCAAGAAATTGAAAGATTCAATCGTCTGTCTTTAGGCCGGGAAAGTCGGATTATAGAGCTGAAGAAGCAGGTTAATGAAATAGCCGTGAAGGCTGAGGGCAAGCCAATTTATCAGGAACAAGATATAACGGGAGACAACGATGATCTAATCCAGGCACAGTCACTGGTGAATGGACTTGATCAGGCAGAAATCCCTCCCCAAGCTATAGCCGAAATGCTTAACGTGGATAAGTTTCAGCGTCTGCTGGAAGATTTTTGCGATTCTGTGGGTATTGCTTCCGCCATTATCGATCTGCAAGGCAGAGTTCTGGCGTCGGCTCGCTGGCAACGTGCCTGCACCGATTTCCACCGTGTCAATGAAAAAACATGTGCCCGCTGTATAGAAAGCGACACTGAACTGGCCTTGAATCTCAGCGAAGGCAAAAATTTTTCTGTATACCGCTGCAAAAACGGTTTGACCGATGCCGCCTCGCCGATCATAATTGAAGGCAAGCATATTGCCAATACCTTTGTGGGGCAGTTTTTCACCAGTCCCCCGGATATGGATTATTTTCGGCGCCAGGCCGAGGAATGTGGTCTGGATGCAGACCAATACCTGGCAGCCATCAGGGATGTTCCGGTTGTCGCCGAAAATAAACTCCAGCCTGTATTGGGATTCCTCGTGGGAGTAGCGCAGACAGTAACTGCCATGTCCATGGAACGCAACCGGGCCAAACAGGCAGAAACATCAATTACCAAACAGATAGAGATGATAAACCGTGAGCGTACCTCGGCCATGAGTCTGGCCGAGGATGCCAACGATGCCCGGACAGAGCTAGAACGATACAAGGATAATCTGGAGTTGCTTATCCAGGAGCGTACCGAAGCATTGAAGCTGGCGGGCCAGGAACAGGTGGCCATATTCGAATCGCTCACTCTCGGCATTGCCTTCGTCAAGGATCGTGTCATTCTTCGCGGCAATGCGAAACTGGGAGAATTGTTCGGCCGAACTTTGGACGAAATGGTTGGTCAGACTACACGCATCTGGTATAGCAGTGATGAAGAGTATTCAGGAATTGGCGCAAGTACTTACGAAGATCTCAAGACAAAGCCAATTCATCAGCGCGAACAGCAGCTGCCGCGCAAGGACGGAAGCCTGTTCTGGTGCCTCTTCCGGGTCCGCGCTTTGGATGCCCAGGACATTTCGCAGGGGATAGTCTGTACACTCGAAGACATTACCGAACGCAAACAAGCGGAAAAAGAACTGCGGGAGCGGATGGAAGAATTGGAGCGGTTCAGCCGCCTGACCGTAGATCGCGAAAGAAAAATGATTCAGCTCAAAGAGGAAATCAACGGCCTGCTGGAGAAAACGGGCGGGGAGAAAAAGTATAAAATCGTAGAATAGTCCCGACGGATGGCAAAGACGTAGTAATAACAGAATCATTCAACTTAAGGAGGATGTTATGTTCAAAGAAGAAAGAGACGGTTCGATGTTTGACTGGAGTATGATTGGCAATATAACTGAGGGACGTCCCAATCTCGGCAATACCATGGATGTGGCAGTCTACCGTCTCATGCAATTTACGCTGCGGGATGTGATTATTCAGGAATTTGATGTGGCAACGGCCGAGCGAATTTATTATAAGGCCGGAGAGCTGGCGGGCCGGGAACTGTTTAAGAATGTCATTACCCAGAAGACCGATTTCGCCGCCTTTGTGAAGGAATTGCAGGATGTTCTATCTGCTCTGAAAATCGGCATCCTGAGAGTCGAAAAATCTGATATGGAGAAAATGGAATTCACACTGACCGTGGCGGAGGATCTGGACTGTTCGGGTCTGCCGGTCTCCGATGAAACTATCTGCACCTATGATGAAGGATTTATCAGTGGCCTGCTGTTTGGATTTTCCGGAAAAAAATTCTCTGTCAAAGAGGTCGATTGCTGGTGCTCGGGTGACAGGGTGTGCCGTTTTGACGTCAAACCGGGCGCTTAAGGATACTATTAAATGATTCAGATCAATGAAAGCGAAATAGACAAAATCACGGCAGCCTTCTACGCCATCGGCAAGGGGAAAAAACCTGCGCCAATCGAGCTGCCTGCTGACTATCCCGAAAATGAAATCCGGCAGGCCGTCGGTTATATCAACAATTTCATTGCCCAATACAATGAGATGACCGAGTTTGTCTATAACCTGGGACGGGGAGAGATCAATGCTGATCCGCCGCGGGGAAACAACATGATCATCTTCCAGTCGCTCAAAGCGCTGCATGCCAGCCTGAGAAACCTGACCTGGGTAACCCAACAGGTTGCCGCTGGTGATTTCAGCCAGCAAGTCAGCTTTATGGGTGAATTTTCCGCAGCCTTCAACAGCATGACCGAGCAGTTGCAAAACTCCTTTAAGGAACGGAAAAAAACAACAGATGAGTTACAGAATCAAATTGGGGAGATGGACAAGGCCAGGAAGGCGATGTTAAACCTCCTGGAGGATCTTGATGTGGCCAGGCAGGAAGCTGATTCTGCGGCCAAAACCAAGGCGGATTTTCTGGCCAACATGAGCCACGAAATCCGTACCCCCATGAACGCCATCATCGGGTTTTCCAGTCTGGCGATGAAGACGGAATTAAACCGTAAGCAGCGCGACTATCTCAGTAAAATCCAGCAGTCGGGCACGCATTTGCTGGGTATTATCAACGATATCCTGGATTTCTCGAAAATCGAAGCAGGGAAGCTATCGGTCGAACATTCGGAATTTATGCTCGAAAAGGTCATGGAAAATGTCTCCAACCTTATTTCCGAGAAAACAAGCGCCAAAATGCTGGAACTTGTTTTCAACATCGAGAAAGGAACCCCCAATTGTCTTGTCGGCGACCAGTTGAGAATGGGACAAATCCTGGTCAATTATGCCAACAACGCTGTCAAGTTTACCGAGCAAGGCGAGATTGTCATTTCCGCCCGTGTCGTTGAAGAAACCGACAATGACTGCCTCCTGCGTTTTGCCGTACAAGATACCGGCATCGGACTGACCCAAGAGCAGATCGGCAAGTTGTTCCAATCTTTCTCGCAAGCCGACACCTCCACATCACGTAAGTATGGCGGCACCGGATTGGGGCTGGCCATCTCCAAGAAGCTTGCCAACCTCATGGGCGGCGATGTCGGGGTGGAAAGCGAATACGGCAAAGGCAGCACCTTCTGGTTTACAGCACGCCTGGGCAAGGGCGTTGCCAAGGCCAGGAAGTTCTTACCGGAGCCCGATTTGCGGGGGCGGCGGATTCTGGTGGTGGACGACAACGAGATGAGCCGCATTGTCCTTACCGATATGCTGACCGACATGACCTTCGCAGTGCAAGATGTTGCTTCCGGCAAGGCGGCCCTAGAAGAGATTCATGCCGCTGCGGAAAACAAGAATCCCTATGATGTAGTCTTGCTTGACTGGAAAATGCCGGTTATGGACGGTATTGAAACGGCCAAAGCCATCAGGGAACTGCCGGTAAATCCTCTGCCGCACATGGTAATGGTTACGGCTTATGGCCGCGAGGAGGTACTGAAAGAAGCGTCGCTGGCCGGGCTGGAGGATGTGCTTATCAAGCCGGTTAGCGCCTCGACGATGTTCGACACCCTGATCGAGGTTCTGGGTGGACAAAGTGCAGAGAAGGGGGACGCTGATCAAAAGGTGACTCCCCTGATGGAAAATATCAATATCATCAAGGGTGCGAATGTTCTGCTTGCCGAGGATAACGAATTCAACCAGCAACTCGCTGTCGAACTGCTCACCGAAGCCGGGGTCAAGGTGGATGTGGCGGAAAATGGCCAGAGGGCAATCGAGATGCTCGAGAAAAAGCCCTATGACATCATACTCATGGATATGCAGATGCCAGTGATGGACGGCACGACAGCCACCCGGGCAATCCGCAAAGATAAACGTTTTACTGATTTGCCCATCATCGCCATGACGGCGAATGTCATGGAAGCGGATATTGAAAAATGCCGGGACGCCGGCATGCAGGATCATATCGGCAAACCGATTGACCCCGATGACCTGTTCGGCAAGTTGTTGAAATGGATTCAACCTGGCCGGAACGCGAAGGTCACTGAATCCACGGCAGCGCCTTCAGTGGAAGCAGAAAAGCCCAAACCAGCGAAGGATGGTATGCCGGACATTCCCGGTCTGGATGCTGCCCTGGGATTAAAACGGGTGATGGGCAAGAAAGCCTTTTATCTCGAAATGCTCAGAAAGTATGTCGATAATCAAGGCGATGCCCCGGTTCAGATCCGTCAGAGTCTGGATGCGGAAGATTATGCAACAGCGGAACGACTGGCTCATACAGCCAAAGGGGTCAGCGGAAATATCGGCGCCACGGAGCTGCAGATGATGGCGGCGGATATTGAAAAGGCGATCAGGGAAAAACAATCCGCTGCCAATATTGAAGCATTGCTGGCACCTTTTACGGGGGCGCATACAAAGTTAATCGCCCTGCTGAAGGAAGCTTTGCCTGCTCCGGTTGAAGTTGCCCAGACAGGTCAGGTGGATGTTGTCAAGGCCACCGAAGTCTGCCGTAAACTGGCAGAACTGCTGGCCAATGATGACAGCAAGGCGGTAAAAATTCTTAAAGAAGAACACAGCTTATTGAGCGGCTTTCTGGGGGCAAAGTTTTTCCGGCCCTTCGAAAATGCCGTTAATCAGTTTGATTTTGAAAAAGCACTGGAGATATTAAAACAGTCATCGTCTGATCTGAAAATTCAATTATGAGGAGGCCAAAATGGACGACACTGCTGGATTATTAGTAAAACCAACGGTACTGGTCGTGGATGATACACCGGACAATCTTTCTCTGATGAGCGATCTGCTGGAGGAGGAATATCGGGTAAAGATAGCCAATAACGGTGAAAAGGCGCTCAAGGTCGCCTTTTCCGCTGATCCACCTGATATAATTCTGCTCGATATTATGATGCCCGTAATGGATGGTTATGAGGCCTGCCGTCATTTAAAGGCGGATTCGGCAACCCGCGATATTCCGGTAATCTTTCTCACTGCCAAATCGGAAGTTGCCGATGAGATGAAAGGTTTTGCCCTCGGCGCCGTGGATTACATAACCAAGCCGATCAGCCCGCCCGTGGTGCTGGCCCGCGTTAAAACTCATCTGGAATTGAAGAAGGTTCGCGATTATCTCCGGGATCAAAACGATTTTCTCGAGGATGAGGTGCGGAAGCGCACACAGGAAGTTGTTGCCGTGCAGGAAGCCACCATCCTCGCCATGGCATCACTTGCGGAAACACGCGACAATGATACCGGCAACCATATTCGCCGCACCCAGTTTTATCTCAAGGCACTAGCGGAAAAACTCCGTCACCATCCTCGCTTCAGTTATTTTCTCGATAATGACAAGACTATTGATCTGCTATTCAAATCAGCGCCGCTGCACGACATTGGCAAAGTCGGTATTCCTGACAACATCCTTCTGAAGCCGGGGCGTTACACACCGGAAGAATTTGAAATCATGAAAACCCATTGTGCACTTGGTCGTGATGCAATCATTGCTGCGGAACGCCGATTGGGATTGGAGTTGCCTTTCCTTTTATTCGCCAAGGAAATTGCCTATGCGCACCAGGAGAAGTGGGATGGCAGTGGATATCCGCAGGGATTGACGGGTGATGATATCCCCATATCCGGACGCCTGATGGCCATCGCGGATGTATATGATGCTCTCGTCTGCCGCCGCGTGTATAAAGAAGGTATGCCTCACGCTAAAGCCGTCGAGATTATTGTACAAAGTAAAGGAACTCATTTTGATCCCGACATTGTTGATGCCTTTATGGAAATCGCCGATGCCTTTGTGGAGATAGCAAAATCCTATGAGGACACCGAACATGATCTCAAGTAATGGCGAAAACACCCGGTCCTGATTTATCATAAACCATACTGCCTGATACAGGCGGTATGCAAGGAGGAAAAAGCATGATTCCCAAAGAAACCGTCTTTCTGGTAGTGGATGATTTTGAGTCCATGCGCAATATTGTTGCGAAACATATTCGTTCTTTTGGAATAGGAGTTGCCAATGTTCTGAAAGCGGGCAACGGGGCCGAAGCTCTGGCGATACTGAAGCAGCATAAGATTAATTGCGTTTTATCGGACTGGAACATGCCGGTGATGACAGGTATCGATTTGCTCAAAGCAGTGCGCTCCGATGAAAAATTGTCTCATTTACCGTTTATCATGATAACGGCCGAAGCCAAGCGCGAACAAATTGAAGAAGCAGCCTATAGCGGCGTCAGTGACATGCTCATTAAGCCCTATACGCTCGAACGCCTGGAAGAGAGGATAAACAAAGCGCTTATAGCTAAGAGCAGAGCAATAGTAAGAAGCAGAGAACAATCCTCTTCCGCCCCGGAAGTTAAAACGATTGCGTCCCCGCCCAGGGAATTATCGCGTCCCAGTATTCTGGTAGTCGATGATACGCCCGATAATCTGCACATGATCGCCGATCTGTTCGAGGATGAATATCAGGTGCTGGTTGCCAATAACGGCCAGAAAGCGCTGGATATCGTCCAGTCGGATAAGCAGCCGGACCTGGTTTTGCTTGATATCATGATGCCCGGCATGGATGGTTTCGAAGTATTTAAGCGCATGCGCGAGCACCCCAATTCCGAACATATCCCCGTGATCTTCGTGACGGCCATGACCAGTGAAGAAGCCTTTCTCAAGGGTCTCGGATTAGGCGCCATTGATTTCGTCACCAAACCGATCGATCCGGATGTGCTCAAGCTGCGGGTTCGCAATTTTATGAAATATGTCGAACTATACCGGCGATTACAGGATGATTGCGATTCCATGATTGAGAAGGCAAAATTACAGGAAGAAGTTGAACATATCGTCCGTCACGACATTAAAGGGCCTCTGGCAGGTATGATCGCCATCGCGCAAAATATGGCCTCGGAAGGTAATCTGGATAAGAACCAGATCGAGCAGCTGCGTGATCTGGAAGATACAGCATTTCAGGCAGTGAATATTATCAATCTTTCTGCAGAACTCTTCAAGATAGAAGCAGGCAGTTTCCGTCTTAATCCTCAGCCGGTAGCGATCAAAGAAATCTTGCAACGGATAGCTAAGACTTCGCAAGCCGCTTTTTCCGGGAAACGCATCAAGATCGATATTGAAACTAATTTCCAACAGGCCGATGAGCCGGTTCATGCCCAGGGTGATTCGATGCTCTGCTATTCGGTTTTCAGTAATTTGATCAAAAATGCCTGTGAAGCCTCTCCGGAAGATGCTACAGTTAGCATTACGTACTTTGATGAAAATCCGCTGATAATTTGCATTCGGAACAAGGGAACTGTGCCCGCCAATATTCGCTCAAGTTTTTTCGACAAGTATGCCACTCAGGGCAAGAAAGGGGGCACGGGCATTGGCACCTATTCCGCCAAGTTGTTAACCGAGGCGCAACTGGGTAAAATCGAAATGTCTACCTCCGACAGTAAAAATGAAACAGACATTATTATTACGTTGCCGCGTGCTAAATAATAACAGCTGTAAACTATTGAATTTATGAGGGATGCCTTAGTAAAAAATCTCTGCCGGTCGGGTGCTCTATATTAATTTATTCCGGAGATTAGATGAGAGTAAAAAGGCGAAAATAAAAAGAAATTTACATAATTATTTTCCTGTTAAATATCCGTAAGAACAGAGGAAAAGGCATATCGCTTAAATTAAATAAAAATTGTTATAATTTTTTCTTGACACAAAAGCGAAGAGGGGGTAGAAGCTCTCTTCTGTTCGCAACGAAGTTCTTTAAAGGTAAGTGGAAGTTTTCAACAGGTTTACCGATAGATATAAATCGTAGTTATCGGATACTCACCGTGGTTGCTTGCCGAACATAAAGTTTCTTTGAATTTTGAAAATTGTTCTTGACAAAAAAATCGGTTTGATTTATTTGTGACAGCTCGTTTCAAGATGGCTCTTTGGAAATTGAATAGTGGGAAATAATTGATTTGTGGGTCCTATATATTTTTTTGTAGTCAGCGAGTAACAGGAAGAGAAATCTTCCTTCTAGGATTAAAACTTGAGAGTTTGATCCTGGCTCAGAACTAACGCTGGCGGCGTGCCTAACACATGCAAG
>CAYXZW010000054.1:0-21297 GCA_964469905.1 uncultured Smithella sp. | reverse complement strand
GGACGAGCACGCCATTCTGAGCACCTTCAATCCCCGCGATTACTCCAATTTCATTGCACAGCTCAAGAGCCAGAAAAATCCGCTTCAGGCGGAACGTTATCTGGATGAAGAGCGTTTGCGGCAGATCTATCGATTTGAGGGGAGCTCGGGCTTCTCTCTCGATGCCGTACTGGCCTACCTGTCGCGTTCGGCGATTTATTGTCGCTGGGAAAAAATCAGCGAGCATTTCGATATAGAGACATATTTATGGCATGGAGGTTCAATGTGAACGGTCCCACGCGTGGTCGGGTTGTGGCGGTGAATGGTCCTCTCGTCACCTGTGAAGTGGATGAGGGTCGGGAGGTTTTACAAAATGAGGTCGCCTATGTGATGTGCGGCGAGGTCCAGTTGAAGGCCGAGGTCATCCGGATTCGCGGCCGGCAGATCGACCTCCAGGTATTTGAGAGCACAACGGGTTTGAATGTTGGTGAGGCGGCTGAGTTTTCCGGCGAATTGCTCTCGTTGACGCTGGGTCCCGGAATGCTGGGCATGATCTACGACGGCCTGCAGAACCCGCTCAAGGAACTGGTAAACGATCAGGGCTTCTTTCTGAGGCGAGGTCAGTATCTTCCCGCCCTCGATGGAAAAAGGCTCTGGGATTTTGAGCCTCTGGTCAAGGCGGGGGCGCAGGTACGGCCGGGGCACTACCTTGGCCAGGTTACGGAGGGTCTCTTCCCGCACCCGATCATGGCGCCGCTCAGGCTCTTAGGAACATGGGAAGTAAAGGAAATCAGGCCCCAGGGTCAGTACACGGTCAACGATACCATCGCGATTCTCAAAAGCGCAGACTCGCAGTCGCCACAGGAAGTGACGGTGACAATGAAACAGGAGTGGCCGGTCAAGATGCCAATGCGCAAGTACGAGGAACGCTTGCTTCCCGACACGCAGCTGCTGACGCAATGCCGGCTCATCGATATCTTCTTCCCGATGGCCGAAGGCGGAACGGCCTGCATCCCCGGTCCCTTCGGGGCCGGAAAAACAGTTCTCCAGCAGATCATCTCGCGTTATGCCCAGACGGATATCGTGATCATCGTAGCCTGTGGCGAGCGGGCCGGCGAGGTCGTGGAAACGATCCGGGAGTTCCCGGAACTTGAAGATCCTAAGACAGGCAAGTCTCTGATGGACCGCACGGTCATCATCTGCAATACATCATCCATGCCCGTGGCGGCCCGTGAGGCGTCGATTTATACGGGCGTCACGCTCGGCGAATATTACCGGCAGCTCGGCCTCAAGGTACTCCTGCTGGCGGACAGCACGTCCCGGTGGGCGCAGGCTCTCAGGGAATCATCGGCCAGGTTGGAGGAGATACCCGGCGAGGAGGCCTTCCCGGCATACCTGGAAAGCCGCATTGCCGCCGTTTATGAGCGCGCGGGCAAGGTGCGCCTCTTC
Organism: uncultured Smithella sp.; assembly: GCA_964469905.1. Lineage (GTDB taxonomy): Bacteria > Desulfobacterota > Syntrophia > Syntrophales > Smithellaceae > MVRV01. The sequence continues at coordinate 19,869 of CAYXZW010000054.1, read as the reverse complement.
AATGAAGGCACCGGCTCATTGACGATGATCGGCAGCGTGTCTCCGGCGGGCGGAAATTTCGAAGAGCCCGTAACCCAGAACACCCTCAAAGTGGTCGGCGCCTTCCACGGACTGTCGCGATCCCGGTCCGATCAGCGCCGCTACCCGGCCATTGATCCGCTCATTTCCTGGAGTCTCTATCTGGGACAGATGAACGCCTCGCTCAATACGCGCCATGAGAAATGGGTCGATCTCGTGCAGGAGGCTCATAACCTGATCTTCAAAGGCAGCGAAATCCACCAGATGATGCTGGTTGTGGGTGAAGAGGGAATCGGCCTGGACGATCTGGTCGTTTATCTGAAGGCAGAAATCATTGACGCCGTCTGCCTGCAGCAGGATTCATTCGATCCGGTGGACCGGGCCAGCTCGCGGGAGCGCCAGATATCCGATTTTCTGCTGCTCATGGACATGGTGCATCAGCCTTTTACCTTCGAATCCAAGGAGCAGGCAAAAGGCCAGATGATTCACATACAGAATCTTTTTTTCCAGTTAAAATATTGTCCTTTCGGAGAGGAGGCCTATAAACGTTATCGATCGGAGATAGAGGCCATTCTCGAAGGGAAAGGAGCGGGTCACTAATGATTATCGAACATTCTCGCATAATCCGTGTTCAGGGGGATATCATCTCGGTGCCGGCCACCGGGATCAAGAATGGCGAACTGGCGACCGTGAAGAGCCGAAGCGGGACATCCCTGGCGCAGGTCATCCGCCTGCGGGGGGGCGAAGTATTCCTGCAGGTTTTCGCCGGATCGCGCGGCGTCTCGACGGGCGATACAGTCCGATTCCTCGGACATCCCATGCAGGTCGCCTTTGGCGATGCGCTGCTGGGCCGGATCTTCAACGGATCAGGGGAACCCATTGACAAGGGTCCGGCATTGCAGTCGCTGCCACGGATCAGTATCGGTGGTCCGTCGGTCAACCCGGTCATGCGCGTCATTCCACGGGGATTTATCGAAACGCGTGTGCCCATGGTGGATGTTTTCAACCCGCTCGTGGAGAGTCAGAAGCTCCCCATCTTCGCTGCAGCCGGCGAGCCTTACAATGAACTCCTCGCCCGCATCGGCATGCGGGCCAACGCCGACGTGGTTATTCTGGGCGGCATCGGCCTCAAGTATGACGAATATTTGAAATTCCGGATTGCCTTCGAAGAGGCCGGCGTGCTCTCCCGAACGATCATGTTCATTCATACGGCCTCCGATCCCGTGGTGGAGCGTCTGCTCGTTCCCGACATGGCACTGGCCGTGGCCGAGCAGTTCGGCGTCCAGGGCAAGCGCGTACTGGTTCTGCTGACAGACATGACGGCCTTTGCCGACGCCTTGAAGGAGATCGCCATCTCCATGGATCAGGTTCCCTCGAACCTCGGCTATCCGGGTTCGCTTTACAGCGACCTGGCGTCGCGTTACGAGAAGGCCGTTGATTTCGACGGAGCGGGCAGCATCACAATCCTGGCTGTGACATCCATGCCGGGCGACGACGTGACGCATCCGGTTCCCGACAATACAGGATATATCACGGAGGGTCAGTTCTATCTGCGCAAGGGCGTTATCGAGCCTTTCGGATCCCTCTCGCGCCTCAAGCAGCTCGTGATCGGCAAGGTGACACGCGCCGACCATGGCTATATCATGAACAGTATGATCCGTCTTTTCGCGCGCAGCCGCGAGGTGGAGCAAAAGCTGGCCATGGGCTTCGACAAGACGGCCGACGACGAGCGCTATCTGAAATACGGCCGTCTCTTCTATGACCGGTTCATGGATCTGCGCGTGGATCTGGGCATCAATGATGCGCTGGATCTGGGATGGAAGACGCTGGCCGAGTGCTTCCGGCCCGATGAAGTGGAAATCAAACAGGAGTTTATCGATAAATTCTGGCCGGCGTAAATGACCGGGCCGACGGTGCACGATAATGGCGGAACGAATCAAGCTAAATAAGGTATCCCTGCGCACACAGAAGCAGAAGCTGGGCATGTACCAGCGTTTTCTGCCCGCGCTGGAGGCGAGGAAGCAGCAGTTCCTTATGCATCTGGCCATTGTACGCAAGGAGATTGTGGTTCAGGAGGCCCGGATGCAGGAATTACTGCAGGAGATCAGGACCTGGTCTGACCTCTATAGCGACATGGGGCCGCTGCTGCGATATTTTATTGAGATCAGGGAGATAAAGACTTCCATCCGGAACGTAGCCGGACTCAAGGTGCCGCAGTTCCACGGCGTCGATTTCAGTGATCCGTCGTACAGTATTTTTGCTACGCCTTTCAGCTTCGAAGAGGTGATGCAGCGGAGCCGCGACGCGATTGCATGTCGCGAGGCGATCAGGATGCTGCGCGAACAGGAAGGAGTCCTTTTTGAAGGGTTCCGCAAGACGAGCCAGCGCATCAATCTGTATGAACAGCGACTGATTCCCGGCTGCCGGGAAGCGATCCGTAAAATTTCCGTCTATCTCCAGGATCAGCAGGCAGCCTCCGTCGGCGTGGCGAAGGTCGCCAAGCGCATGACGGAGGCTGCGCTTCAGGATGCCTTGGCGTAGAACAGAAATGAGCAGATCAGAGAGATTGAGCTCATAGCACAATATTATAAGGAGTGTTGCTTTGGCTATAGCCAGGATGATGAGGGTATTCATTGCCGGACCTGCCGACAACCAGGAGGAAACGATGCGTTTTCTGCAGGAGTTCGGTGTGGTGCATGTGGAGCCGGCGGTGGAAATGGCCGGTGAGTTCGAAGTGAAAAACGCCGCCCTGCTGATGCGCGTCAAAAAGTTGGACCAGGTCATTACAGGAGTTCAGCGTTTCCGCGACCTCAAGACGGCAGGACAGCAACCGCTTACGATCCAAGACGAGCAACTGGTTTCCTTCGCCGACGAGAGACTCTCCGCGCTGCAGGAGATCGAATCGCGCGTTTCATCGCTCGAACGCCTGAAGGCTGATCTCTCGCTGTGGGGGAACTTTGACCTTGCCCAAATCCGCGCGCTCGAAGAGGCGGGCGTCTGTGTCCGTCGTTACCGCATGGAGACAAAAAAGTGGAAGGAATTTGAGCCGCCAGAGAATATCTGCCTTGAAGTTGTCTCCGAGCAGCAGGCGGTCTTGTTTTACACAGTAAGCATCGGTGAACCACCGGACATGCCCCAGGCCCAGATGCTGGCCTGGCCCGAGCTGGGTCTGGACGATGTCGAAGCGGAACTCCGGCGCCTCACACAAAGAATGGAATTGTTAACGATCGAGCTAGCTGGCGTGGCCGAACGCGCCGAGGACATCAAGAAACAATTGATCGCCGTCCTCAACGAGGTTGCCTACACAGGCAATATGGCGTCGCTTCACCGGGAACCATACCTCTTTGGCCTGCAGGGATGGATTCCGCAGGATCAGCAGGCAGCCTTTGAAGAAAAGATATCGGCCAGCAAGCTCCCGTTGCGCATCGTGACGCGCAAGCCGCTGGATGAGGAAGAGCCGCCGGTGCTGATTCGCAACAACTGGCTCATCGAGCGCATCCTGCCGCTGCTGAAGCTTTACGGTATTCCAAAATACCGCCATCTGGACCCCTCTTATTTCTTTGCGCCGTTCATGGTGCTGTTCTTCGGGATTTGCCTGGGCGATGTCGGCTATGGCGTTATCCTTTATCTTTTTGCCCACTTCCTGGGGAAAAAGATGGGGAACAAAGTGGAAGGCCTCCCGCAGGTCGTCCGTCTCTGCAAGGCCTTTGCCGTGGCCGCCGTGATCGTCGGGATCGTGACCGGTTCCGTGTTCGGCTACGATTTCGAGAATCGGAGTTGGATTCTCATAGATCTGGACGTGAAGGCCGGAAATCCGATGACGCTGTTTTACCTGTCCCTCGGCTTAGGGGTCGTCCATCTGACGCTTTCCTATCTCATGGGTATTCTGCAGGCTGTGTCTTTCTATGACAGAATGCAGAAGATCAATCTCATTTTCGTCCTCTGGGGCGGCGTTCTGCTGGTTGCCAGAAAAGTCTGGTTTGCCGCACCCGCCTCGGCGCTGAACATGCCATTGTTCTACATTGGATGGGGGGCTCTGGCCATAGGTCTTCTCATAACACTGCTGTTTTCCAGTGACAGCAAAAAATGGGCGGTCAGGCTGGGGTTGGGGCTCTGGAATATCTATGGTCTATCGGGACTCATGGGCGATCTTCTGTCATATGCACGCCTTTTTGGCCTCGGCATAGCCACGTCTGCCATCGGCGCTGTCATGAATCAGCTGGCAGGTATGGTCCTGTCAGGCGCCGGACCGATCCTCGGCGTCCCGCTGGCCCTGATCGTCATCATTATCGGACATACGTTTAACATGGCGCTTTCGATACTGGGAAGCACCATTCATTCCGCCCGTCTGCATTTCGTCGAAGCATTCAAGAGCTTCTTCGAAGGGGGAGGGGTTGAATACAAACCATTCAAAATCGAAAGGGGTTCATTATGAGCAACAAAGGTACATGGATTTTCGGAGCGGTAGTCGCGGTTCTGCTGGTTGGACTTGCTTCTCCGGCTTTCGCACAGACAGCAGTGGCTGCACGCGATTGGGGGCCGCTCATCGCGAAGATCTTTTTAGGCCTGGGTCTGTCCCTGGCCCTGTCCGGGTCGGCCATGGGCTTGTCCGTCTCGTTTTCTGCCCTGCTGGGTGGAGGTACCGAGAATTTCTATAAGCTCATTCCCGTGGCCCTGATGCCCGGCTCCCAGGGCATTTACGGCATCGTCGTCTTTTTTACAAATTTGGATAAAATAGACAGCGATCCTTACACTGTGGCGGGAAGAGGCGCCATCGCCGGTCTTGTGTTGTGGTCGAGTGCCTGGTACCAGGGAATCGTAAACGCCGCCGGTATCCGGAGTTGCCTTGAGGGGCGCAACACGATGGCCAACGCGCTGGTATCCGGCGCGATGCCTGAGACCTATGCGGTTTTCGGGTTGGTTATGACCTTCATTATTAAATAAGGCATACGGTCCGGTCAAACACCCGGAAGTAAGCGTTTCATCTGCGAATAGGTCGGCTGCCCATGCCAGACGGCAGGGGCAGTCTGCCTGTTAAATATAGCTCTTTTTGTTCAAATGCGTTTCAAATGAGTTGATGTATTCCACAACACCTTTGTCCACAGCTATTTCAAAATAGGACCAGCCGGGCACCACGAAGGTAGCGCCTGCCTCATACGTGACCCATTGCCCCTCATTGGCTTGACGCACTCGACAGCTTCCTGCTGTTATTTCCATTCTCTCTAGGTCGTCTGTTCTGAACTTGTAAACTCCGGGACGAATCACGCCGAGTCTCTTTTGCATCCCATCTTTAAATAAGATATTATAGCTTGTTACCTGTCCGTCATAGTAAACATTGGCTTTGCAGATTACACTGACGTCGTCAAATCGCTCTGGAATTCTACCAGTCATGATTCACCTCCGATGCATTGTCAATAAGTTAATAAGTTAACAGCGTGCCTAATCCCTGTGCCCTTCTGCTTGAAAGCTTTTGTATTCGGACCGGGTTACATGTTGTCCGCAGGCTTCGCAGGTCAGGTACTTGTGAATGACCGCACAGCCGATCATGTCCGTTCCGATCACATCATCGATTCGGGTATCGCCCACATGCGTCCTTGATTTTAAAATGATTTTATCACTTCCGCACCGGGAGCAAGTCGGTTGTGATTTGCCGTTATTTTTGAGCATACTGCAGCCTCATTCCTTCCAGTTAAACTTACGACAGCAACTTTTATTTCTACCATGCAATTAACCGCAAATCCACCTTTTCGTACCCGCAAGGACAGGCGCCGGCGATATCGATACATCGAGGGGATAAAACAAACGATATTTTTGAATAATCAGTGAAAATGGTTCGCAAGCAATGAATGAATATTTTCATATTCCCGGAAACAACCCCCCCATACTTTGAATTTGCCTTTTAATGGTGTAATAAAATTCTCTTCATACTAGTAACGTTTGTGATCATGACAAAATTCCCATTGTTCCGGAATGGCGTCTTTTAAGCGGGAAAATGCATGAGCGGTTTGATAAGATTTGATTTGATAAAAACTTGTTTTCTTTGGAAGGAAGTATAGGAAACAAGGACTTGTATGTCAAGAAAATCTTAACAGATGTCCAGCCAATTTAGAAATGTCCTATTTGTGTTAATCAACATAAGCCTCTTTTGGAGGAGTTGAATTACTGTTTTGCCACCTTCTTTTCCATGGATGGTCCTTCGAACGCTTTGGTGGCCTGTTATACTGAAGAACGTTGCCGCATTTTCTTTGACTATTTGATACTGGTGGTACATAATTGCCAGCGTGAATATACAACGCGATGCTTATAGCCACTTAGTAAATGATCTCCGGCGGCATGAAGTATCCATAATTATAGTGCCCAGTCAGGTAGGCAAAATATTTGTGCTTAAAGAACAGAAAAGTGATGCCCGGGCTAAAGGTTTGTCCACCCGTTATTATAATCTTGAACTACCTATAATCATCTGGCTTTCCGAAAGCTGGAATCATTATGTAAAGGCAAACTATTTGCAAATTGGTGATCCGTATTTAAATATTTGAGAAGGAGGTTTTTATGACAGAAGCGAGTCAACAAGCTTTATGCGGACTGCGTGATCTTTCCCTGATCAAATGGTATATAATTCCTCTCCTGTCCTTAGTTTTTTATGTTTACACCCGGGAAATAAAAGAAGCGCGCCGCAGTGGAGACTGGAATGCGGTACTGGCCGGACTGACGATTTTCGGCGTTGATTTCTTTAACGAGACCTGGAACGGCTGGATACTTCATTTTACCGGGCGCTCGGCATTCTGGACAACGCCCGGCGATACGGCCCTGCGGACAATGGTTGGTTGGAATATCGAAATCATGTTCATGTTTCTATTGCTGGGTATTATCTACTATCACACCCTGTCGGATAGCAAGAAAGAGAAAATATTGGGCGTTCCCGAAAAATGGTTCTGGGCCATTGGCTATACTATCTTTTGCGTTTTTGTCGAATGTCTCCTGAACATTGGCGGACATCTGGTCTGGGAATATCCCATCTGGTATTTATCCGTCAAAGGTATCTGGCTGATCTTCCTGATAGGGTACTTCCACTTTTTCTGCTTTGCAATTTTAGTCATCAGCCTGAAAACAATGAAAGCCAAACTGACAACAGTGAGCATCATTTATGCCGTGCCGGTGATAATGAATATCCTCGCCTTCGGTTTCTGGGGATGGAGATATTAGACAAATTATTGCGCTTTGTTGACAGTTATTGTATGAAGTTATACCAATTCGATAGTTAAGGAGGGTTGTATATAGATGAAATCAGCCATGGGAAGAATGATTCTTGTTTTTCTCCTTTTCGCCTTAATACAGGCTTTTCCAGTTCAGGCAGCGTCGGAGCAGCGCTTGGCGCTGGTCATCGGCAACGCCGTTTACGGTTTTTCTCCCTTGAAAAACCCCGTGAACGATGCTTCTGACATTGCCACATCCCTCCAGAAACTTGGCTTCACAGTGATTCTCAAGAAAAACGTCAATATCAAAGAGATGGAAGCCAGCATCGAGGATTTCGGCAATCGTCTGAAACGCGGCGGTATAGGTCTTTTTTACTTTGCCGGCCACGGTCTTCAGGTGGGCGGTGTCAATTATCTCATTCCCGTCGGCGCCAAAATCAACAAGGAGTCGGACATTAAGTATGAAGCAGTGGATGCGGGTAAAATTCTTGATGAAATGGCCAATGCCGCCAACGGCTTCAATATCATAATCCTTGACGCCTGCCGGGACAATCCTTTTCATCAGCAGTTCCGTTCTGTCAGTCGCGGTTTGGCGATTGTCGGCAGTGCTCCCAAAGGGTCATATATTTCCTATTCCACCAGTCCCGGCCAGGTTGCCCTCGACGGTGATGGCCGTAACAGCCCTTTTGCCGCCGCATTAATAAAATATATGAAGGAACCCGGCTGGACTATAGAACAGGTTTTTAAAAACGTCCGTCATCGACTGAGCCAGGAGACGTCAGGCAAGCAGGTGCCCTGGGAGTTGTCGTCTCTGGAAGGTGATTTTTTCTTCGTACCCGGCAACCGGAATGCGGACTATTCCAGAGAATTATCCGACAGCAGGGAAACTGTTGCTTCACGGACTAAACAAATAACAAAAGAAAGATCTTTTTTGGAAAGTGGCGATACTTTTAAAGACCCTGTTACCGGTATGGAATTTATCCTGGTTCAAGGGGGATGTTTCCAGATGGGCGACAGCTTTGGTGACGGATGGGTTGACGAGGAAAAACCATTGCATGAAGTTTGTGTGGACAGTTACTACCTCGGCAAATACGAGGTAACCCAGGGGCAGTGGAAAAAGATCATGGGGACAAACCCGGCTCATTTCAAAAGCTGTGGAGAAAACTGTCCGGTAGAAAGTATAAGCTGGACGGATGTACAGAGCTTTATTGCGGAGATGAGTAATCTCGGCGGCCATAAATACCGGCTGCCCACGGAAGCGGAATGGGAGTATGCTGCCCGCGAAGGCGGCAAAAAGATAAAATGGGCGGGGACAAGCATTGAAAACAGGCTTGGCGAGTATGCGTGGCACGAGGCCAATACTGACGACAAGGTACGCCCGGTAGGGCAAAAAAAACCGAATGCGCTGGGGTTCTATGACATGTCGGGAAATGTCTGGGAATGGACGGGGGATATATATTCAGAAACATATTATCAGAAAAGCCCCCGGGAGAATCCCCGCGGTGCAGAAGAAGGTAAAAGGCGGACATTACGCGGTGGTAGTTGGATGGACAAGACCGGTAGTGTGCGTACTTCGATTCGCTATTTCTTTTGGGAGCATCAGCAAGGTTTTAGAAATGTCGGGTTACGCCTGGTAAAGCAGATAGGCAATTCCAACTGATTCCAACCAGCGTTTTCCAGTCCGCTTGGCATATCCGGGCATCACAAATAGGTCCGTCTTTAAAAGTAGGTTGATTTTAATCGATTTTCTTTAGATGAGGTGCAATCAAATGAATATTTCATGGCGAAAATGGTTAGTCCCTTCCCTTGCGGTTATCTCAGTTCTTCTGTTTTCGTCACCGGGTAATGCAGGTTATGCCGACGAGTGCACGGATCAGAATACATGGAAGCCTGATTTTCAGAAAGGCCAGTCTGTCGAAATCAAGAACGCTACAGTTTGCATCGGACCGGGAGAATATCATTACGACTTCGTCAACATCCACTCTAAAGGCAAACTGATTTTCAAGGATGCCCAAATTGATTTCTGGGCCAGATCTATTCTGGTGGAAAATGACGGCAGCCTGATTGTGGGATCGGTAAATGAACCAATCAGCAGGAATACAGTGACATTCCATCTCTACGGCAAGGAAACCGACGACGGTATCACCTGCAAGACAACGAGCAACGGGAACGATCCCGATTTGATCTGCGGAGTCCCGCGGACTCAATGGTCAAAGGGTGACCAAAGCACATACAAACTGCCATCGGGTATTGAAGACTATTTTTACCAATACCAAAAACTTCCCACCGACAACGATTTGGGGGAACGGGCGTACTTCGGACGCAAAGTAATCGCTCTTTCCTATGGCGGGACCATCCAGATGTTCGGAAAGAAAGGAGCCACCTACGAGAAAGATTTAAGCTCATTGAACCCTATGGAAGCCGATGTATCCAGGGTATTCTTTTACAATAAACCCCTAACCAGGGGGGCTTCACATTTTGATATCAACCGGGTCATCGATTGGGGAAAGGGACACCCGGTGCTCTTCAAGGATCTAAAATCCGGAAAATACGAGGTCCGGGAGATAAAGGAGGTAACTGTTTCCCGGGACACAAATGACTTTCACACCAGTCTTATCATCGAACAGGGGTTGACTCAGGACATCAGCCCGGAAGGAGGCTATATCGTCCTTCTCCACAACTCCGGTACAAGCTGGGCAAGACTGGCGGAAAACCTCCCAGTGCAAAAAGCACCGCAGATGCTAATCCTGGACAGGGATGTTGACTGGCAGAAAAATGATAAGATCGTGGTGACGACGACGGATTACCTGCCCGGTCATTCCGAAGAGATTCCTATCGGCGATAAAATTGATGGAAGAAAAATCGCCATCAGCAATGAGATTAAATATCCGCACAATGGCAGGAAGTATTCTCTGGATGGGCATAATATTCCCGATCGCCTGAAGAATGGCGGATTTCGTATTGAGGAAGTGGAAACAAGAGCGGCCGTTGCCCTGCTTTCGAGGAATATCCGGATTGTTTCTGAAGGCGATAATTATTCGACGCAACTTCCAGACGACAGTTACTTCGGCGGCCATACAATCATTCGCCAGGGATTCAACAAATTTCAGATGCAGGGTGTGGAATTCCAGAAGCTAGGTCAGGGCGGCCGCATGGCCCATGCACCCGTCAATTTCCATTTAACACGGGAAGTTCCGGTCGGAACCTTTGTCAAAGACTGTTCGATCAATGAGTCGATGACCCACTGGATCGAACTGCGGGGCGCACAGAAGGTCCGCCTGGAGAGAAACGTCGGCTGGAAATCAATCGGTCACGGATACTATCTTTCCGACGGCACCGAGGCGGATAATATCATCGTGGCCAATATCGGCATCCATGCCCGGGCAGCTGTGGACAGCGATCAAAATCCTCGCAAAGTCCCGGGCGTCATGGCCATGACGTCGAATGAAACGCCTCCTCCCGGAGCGCAACTCCAGCAGTACGCAAGCGACATCATGCATCCCTCCGTGTTTCAGATCACGAACGCCTGGAATACGTTCGACCATAATATGGCGGTGGGCGCCGGAACATGCGGGGCGTGCTACTGGATCGTGCCTTCCCGGATCAGCGGCCTTTCTTCTGACATGAGCTGGTCGGGTTATGCCGGAATTCAGAATCCCGGAGCAAAGCGCGATCAGCCCTATGGCAAGGCGCCGCTCAAGTCTTTCCGCGGAAACTTCTGCTCCACCGCTCAGTATTCGTTAATCACTGTCGGTGACACGGCCACATGCGGCGGTGTCGTTATGGATTTACACGATGGGAACAAAAGTTACAAACTGCAGCCGATTCTAAACAAGTTCGCCCAGAGCTATTATGACCAGAAACCCACACTGTATCCGGATACCAGCAATTTTGCCAATTACACACCGGCCCTGTGTGACGGAAAAGTTTGTGATCAATCCATCTGCCTCCAGGGGAATACTGATAAATGCCCGGTCAGTGTCATCGATTCCTACACCTCGTCTTTCCACTGGGCACAGCAGAATTTTGCGGCGATCTGGCTGCGGGCCAACTGGTTCCTGGTGACGGACAGCGCGCTCACCGATGTGCTCAACGGCGGATTGACGATGGTGTCGGGCGGTAGCTACGATCAGGTCATCAACGGTTACTGGGCGCTGACGCGCAACAGCGTCTTCATCGGCAACACGCAGCCCTGGGATCCTGCAAAAAAGGAAAACCCCGGCAACGCCTATGCTTCACCGGCCGGTCCCTTCAATACATACCCCAACGGCCTGGCCTGCGCCTATTCACCGGACAGGGGTTACTGCCTGTCCAAGGCGGAGGGGATTTCCATGCCAATCGATACGTTTGGCGTGTATCAGCGGCTCTATAATATTTACGACGGTCCTGTTTACCAGGAGAATAACGCCTATCTGCAGATCAGGAAGCTCCCCGTGGATAATTGCGGCAAAGGCCAGTGCAACAGCCAGTATATGTACGGCTCTGGATTCCGTGCGCTCAGCATTCCCAGAGCCAAGGAGGACCCGTATAAGGGCCAGTGCATCCTGCCCAACGCGGCTATCGGCTGGAAACAGCCCAACGGGTTTTACTATCCCCCCGCTTTCCACTCGCGAAATCTCTATTTCGATAAGGTGGATCTGCGCCACTATATCATTGTGCCGCTCTTTAAACCGGGCACAGCCGAAGTCAATGAAAACTGGGTCGAGCGCGACTACTGCTATTATCCGGGGGTAAAATCCGAACTCTTTGCCAAAGACTTTACCGATGTGGATCGTCAGACGGAGCTCAACGACAACGACGGCTCGCTGGCCGGGCTTGCCGGCGCCAAGAGCCTTCCCTATTCGGATTTCGAGGGCACCATCTCGGTGAACAAAGATAAGTTTTTTCTGGCGCCCACCATGACCATGGAGTGCGGTTCTGATCAGACCTGTTTTCAGGCCCCCTTCGACTATGTGACGGCGGTGGTCTATCCCAACCAGTTCCAGGACGGCGCCGGGGATGATTATTGCAAGGACAACACCTGGTGCAATTCGTGCGATCAGCGCAACTGTTACGGTGTGCCGATTTACCGGCAGTATTACACCGCCGAAGAAGAAAAGGAAGGAAAGAAAAAAGATCCCGGACAAAGCCTCCGCATGATGGGAGCGGGCATCTGGCAGCGCAGCACCCTGATTGCCAACCTGGGAAAATATTATATCGACACCGCCGTCAGCAGGGACACCCAGGTTAAAGGAACACCTCGCTACGGGGATCCAACCAAGATTTTTCATAACCTCAATGTCTTCGAAAAGAACAAGAGCTACAACTTTTTTCTGCTGTACGCCAAACCTTCCACGCGCGTGACCTTCCAGATATTCGTCGGGAATGATCCAAATTTTTCCAGCACAGCCAATATTCGTATGTTGAGGGTAGGCACAAAAGTTAAGGATGGTGAGGATGAAGTCGTTGTTCTGCGAGGGAACAAGTTGAATTTCACACTCGTGGATTTCTGGCCGACCAACTGGACGAGAGAATACAAAAGCGATGAGGGCAGTCTGGAAGTCACCATGGATATGGGATTTGGTCAGAGCAAAGACGACAAAACCAAAAAACTGGCCTTGGACTTCGGGAACAAGGCCAAAAAGGAAACCTGCAAACCAAAATCCTTCTGCCGGTGGGATGGCGGTCTGAACAAGTGCTGCGCGGCAGACAATATTAATGATTGTGACGACTCTGTTTGCAGTTGGTCAAACAAGGCCCTCGATTGCCCCAGCGGCGGTTGCCTGGGATTCCAGATAACCTTTCCGGACAAATTTGAAGCTAACGATATAACGGGCGGGGCAAACCGGCCCGATACCGAGCCCTATCCCGCCAGAGACTGGAATGTCGGTTGGAAATATGCCGATAAAATATATGACGGCGACCTCAAGTCCTGCAACTATTCCGACATGAACAAACCGGAGCAGGTAACGCCTGATTTATGGAAAGAATGAGGAACTGCTGCCGCCGATCAATGAAGAAAATGTTTTTCATGGAAACAAAGAATTCTTTTCACAGCGTTTGCGTGATACTCATGGCTTTTTGCATGGGCATAGCAGTGCTGGCGATTATTCCCGCATTCCCGATCGAAGCGCGGGGAACCGGTATAATCTCGGGTGTGGTAGTCGACGAAAGGGGGCCGGTAGACCAGGCGCGGGTTCGTATTCAGGGGTCAGAGAATGTGGTTGTAACGGACGGGGCCGGCCGTTTTGTTCTGTCCGGCGTTCATGCCCAAAAAGCTTTCAACGTCAGCGCCTGGAAGGAAGGATACTACAGTGCACTACTTAAGGATGTAAGAGCCCCGAAAGAAGGGGCTCGCCTGTTGCTGGTCCGTTATCAGATAAACGACAACCCGAACTATGAATGGATTCCCCCCGAGGGCGCCAAAGGCAGCTGTGTGGAGTGCCACCCTGCAGTAACCGCAATGAGTCTTAACGACGCTCACCTGAAAGCGGCGGTCAATCCCCGTTTCCTCTCTATGTATTATGGAACGGATATAGAGGGGAAACAAAGCCCCCCTACGCGCTATGAAAAAGGAACGGCCTTCAGCCTCTGGGGCAACACCACCGTGCCGCGTCGTCCCGACGATTCCAAACCTTATTACGGCCCCGGATTTCAGCTCGATTTCCCCGGCGCAGTCGGAGATTGCAGTGCGTGCCACATTCCCGGTGCATCCATTGGAAAAAACGTGGACCCGGGATCGGTGAAGGGCGCCAATCGGTATGGCGTGCATTGCGATTTCTGCCACAAGGTAGGCAGCGTTCGACTTGACCCCCAATCCATGCTGCCTTTCGCGAATGTCCACGGCGTCCATTCCATGAAGGTCAAGCGTCCCTTCCTGGACGATCCGAAAAGACCCCAACTGTTCTTTGGCACCTTCGAGGATGTCAATGCGTCCGAAGGGGATACAAACCTTCCTCTGCTCAGGGAGAGCAAGTACTGCGCTCCCTGTCACTACGGAGGTTTCTGGGACACCCTTGTTTATAACTCATACGGAGAGTGGCTGCAAAGCCCATATGCCGATTCCCGATCAGGAAAGGGCAGAACCTGTCAGGAATGCCATATGCCTTCACCCACAATTTATCAGGGCCGGCCGATTACGAACATTGCGCCGGGGAAAGGTGGTATTGAACGCAACCCGGCTGCCATCCATAACCATAACATGACTGTGGACGCGGAACTGCTGCGGAATTCTCTAACGATGAAAGCATCGGTAAAAATACAGAACGGCAGGGCGGTGGTTACGGTAACATTGACCAACGACAAGACAGGGCATCATGTTCCAACGGATTCGCCGCTCCGCCAGATGATTCTGCTTATCGAGGCAAAAGATTCACGGGGAAATACGCTGAAGCAGCAGGACGGCCCTGTGCTGCCCGAATGGTGCGGTACCGTTAAGGCGAAGAAGAACCATTACAGCGGTCTCCCCGGTAAGGCTTATGCCAAGCTCCTCAGAGAGAAATGGACGGATGTCTTTCCAACTGGGGCCTACTGGAATCATACCGAAATGGTGAGTGATAACCGTATTGCCGCTTTTGCCGAGGATTCAACCTCCTTCGAATTTCTGCCGCCGGAAAAAGGGAAAGCCATAATCACAGTTTCTCTTCTTTACCGCCGAGCATTTATTGAGCTGATGGAGCAAAAGAAGTGGGACGTTCCTGATACACTGATGGCGCAGCAGAAAATCGTTGTTATGAAGAGGTAAGAGTTTGCGGGAAAACGGAGATTAATTTTATGAATCATTTATTTTTCCCTCTGGTTGCTGTCGCCGGTGCGCTGATCCATATCTGTCTGGATCGCCGGCAGCGTTCGGCCCGGAGGATATTGGAGATAATTCTGGTGTGGTTTTTGTCCGTCTTTCTCGGAATTTCCAGCATCATGGCTTTCTTTGCCCATACATTTGCCGCCAATACAATTGCGGCATACATCGGGTGGCCGCCGGGCAGCCCTTTCCAGTTTGAAGTGGCCGTAGCCAATCTGGCTATCGGCGTACTGGGCATCTCCTGCATCTGGCTGCGCGGAACCTTTTGGACGGCGACGGTCATGGCTGCAGCAGTATTCGGCTTGGGCGCGGCTTTCGGCCATATCCGGGATATAATGGTAAATAACAACTATGCTCCGGGGAATGCCGGTGTGATATTATATCTGGATATCGGAGGTCCTGTCCTGTTGATAGTGCTTCTGACCATTTTTAAAATACTGGAAAAAAAAGAACTACACAATAAAAGAGGAGTATGTGTCCAAGATGAAGTATCGAATCACCGGTAAACAGGAGAATAGTAATAACTGCATAGTCTGCGGATTGAAAAACGAACTGGGCTTGAAGGCCAGCTTCTACGAGCTGGAGAACGGCGATGTCGTGGCCATATTCACGTCGCGCGATGAGCACCAAAGTTACCCCGGGCGCATGCACGGCGGGGTTGCCGCTGGTATTCTTGATGAAGTTATCGGGCGGGCCATGATGGTCGACAACAAGAATGCCTGGGGGGTCACCGTCGAGCTCAGCCTCCGTTACAATAAGCCTATCCCGCTCAATGAGGAACTAAAGGCTGTCGGCAGGGTGATCAAAGATTCGCGACGGCTGTTTGAAGGATACGGCGAGATCCTGCTGCCCAACGGCGAAGTGGCGGTAAGCGCGGTGGGCAAATACATGAAGCTGCCTATCGACAAGATCACAGATTTTGATAAGCTGAAATGGGAGGTCACAGCAGCGGACAGTGATCCCGAGTTTATGGAGATCCCTTAGATGTGTGCTTGAGCTGCGCGTATGTGCTGTTTGTTTTTTTAATCCAGGGAGTTCCTGATTTTATGTTTACCTTATTGGCCGTGACGGTGTATGTTTGACCTGCATAATTACTGTTAATAAAATATTTATTGAAAGCAATATTTTATAAAAAACATTCTGAAAGGAGTTTGTTATGAATACTGTTCGATCTATAACCATCATGTTTGCTCTCGTTTTACTGTCTCTGGTAAATTATCAAGTATCCAATGCGCTTGAGGTTACAACTTTAAAAATTCATCCAGACCGTTCATTTTCTACAGGCTGGACACATGCCATTAATACTCCTAGTGGAATATTCTGGTACAACTCTCAAACGGGTTCAGGTGTTTTGGGAAAACTCGACAGCACAGGGAATCATACGAGCTTCAAGACTGGCGCATATTCAAAAGGGTGGACGCATATTACCAACACTCCCAATGGTATCCTCTGGTACAACTCGCAGACAGGTGCCGGTGCAGTAGGTCAGTTTGACAGTGTCGGAAATTATACAAATACCAGGACATTAAACTTTTCAGCAGGATGGACGAATATTGTCAGTACACCGGATGGTATTATCTGGTACAACGCCAGAACCGGTTCTGCTGTAGTAGGACGGTTAGAATAAATAACAACGGTAACGGCGGATCTTGAGGAATAATTTGTTTTCCTCAATCAAAGTTTGGAATTGTTTGCGGAACGTTTCATTATGCTCTTCATGAATGAGGATAATCAAATATTTTAATGTTGACGGACGATCAAATTTACAGGCAACTACAGCTTCAATTAGACAAGTATCCGATTGGCTATCCCGCGACAAAAAGCGGCGTGGAAATTGATATCCTAAAATATTTCTTTACTCCGCTTACGGCGAAGATTGCTCTTTGCCTGACGCTGCGCTCCATCCCCGTCTCTTCAATCCACAAAAGGTTCCAGAAAGAATTCGACGGGGAATTGTCCCGGGATGAACTGGGTGCGATGCTCAATGAAATGTTTGCCAAAGGGGTTATCCGGCGTTCGGAAAGTGTCAGGGGGCCTCGCTACGGGATTGCGATGCTGGCAATAGGGATGTTTGAATATCATGTGGATGATCTCACCTATGAACTGATGGAAATGATCCACAGATACTTTGATGAAGCATTCGGCGCCGAATTTTTTCGGTCGTCTCTGCCGCAATTGCGGACAAGCCCGCATCTTCAGGCGATTGTCCCGGAATACATTGTCGATACTTATGACAACATGCGCCACTTCATCACCAATACTAAAGAAACAATCTCCGTGGCCAATTGCGTATGCAAGCAGGGTGAAGCCCTGATGGGCAAACCTTGCCGGCAGACCGATAATATTGAAGTCTGTCTGCTTTTCGGATCAACCGGTTACGTGGTGCGCAACCGGGCGAAAGAAATATCAAAAGAGCAATGCCTGGGAATATTAGACCTGGCGGAAGATAGAGGGATGGTGCTGCAGCCTGGAAACTCGCGCAAGCCAAGCTGCATCTGTATCTGTTGCGGTTGCTGCTGCGGGGTTTTAACTACCGCCAAAAAACAACCCCGGCCGGCCCGCTTTTTTGCCACCAATTACTATGCCCGAATTGATATGGCTTTATGCAAAGGCTGTGGGATTTGCCGGCAGCGCTGCCAGATGGACGCGATTATTCAGGACGGTAAAAACTTCCGGGTGGATCGGGACAGGTGCATCGGGTGCGGCCTGTGTGTGACTCGGTGTAAACCCCAGGCGGCCTCGCTTATCAAAAAAGACAGGACCACTGTGCCGCCGAGAAATACCGAGCTTTTATATCTCAGCATACTGATGGAAAAAGCCGGCAAGAAAAAAATGATCGTTAATATGCTGCGGATGCTGTTGGGAAAGCCTTTATAATATTATTTCGCTTTCCTCCTGCTGTTTAAGGCTTTTTAATGACATCCGTCGCAGTGCCCAGTGCTTCGGCTCCCCGTGACGTGTTGTCTTTCAATTGAAATGATTTAATCTCTCCCGACAGGGGATCAAATTCAATTGAGTGTGAATTGTTCTGGAAGGCGCCGTTGGTAATCTCCAGAGCGGCGATTTTTCCGCATTGCATTACTTCAATATAATTTGTCGAAACAAGGTTGTCCTTTGTGATCTCTAATTTACATACGGCCGGTATTCTGTAATAAAGTCCCTCAACGCTCTTTGCTTTTTTGTTCTGGTCTTTAATCTGGGGGCTACAATTGCTGATCGTGAAGGATAATTTATTTTCTTCTAACCACGTCTGAAAATGCTTGCCCCACGCATCATTATTGTCTGCATTGCCAAACCATTTTGTAAAAGGGGAACTCTCCAGCGTAATATCACCAAAACTGTCACATTTCCCGGACTCGATGATTAGCGGTTTCCGATATTGAATAGTAAGATGTTTATCCAGTTCGGTCAGGCGTTCCTTCGTTTTCCTGATGATATTTTCGATGTCGGCAATACGTTCCGGCAGGCCATCCCTTTTTTCGGCCAGTTGAACCTCCGCCTCATACAGTTTCCTTTTCATGGTGCTCATGTGCCCGAGCAGAAAATCATATTCTTCCAGAATGTTTTTTGTCTGTGCATTGCAGATGCCCTTATTTGCTGTTTTTGATCCCTGCTGTGCTTCGCCCAATTGAAAGGATCTGCTGCCGGCAAGCAGCATTAAGGCGCCGCCGAGAGACGGCAGCTTTAGCGGTAAAACGCTGGAGGCCACATCGGTCAGAAGGGTAACACCGCTTTTAATGATATCGGCCGTCGAATCTTTCGCGTCATAGCTTATGCCCGCCAGCATTCCATTGTTAATGGTAATTTTTGCCAGGGGGATCGTTTTGGATAGACTGCTCAACGAAGAAGAATCGATCAGATAGGTTCCCTTTGCTTTGTCGGGAACAACCTTCTGCTCAATGGCGGCATCGGTAATCTCGATTGTGCCGCGGCAATCCTTCAGACGAAAAGTCATTACATAGGAAAGTTCGGTGGCGGGAAGGTGGTAGGCTATTCCCACTGCGGGAACTGCGTCCTCTGCGGGCCGGGAAACGATTTTTGTCGTACATGACGAAAGAAGTCCGGCAACAATAAGCAATACAAAGGATATCGTAGATAATTTACTGTCCTTCATCGGTTTCCCCCAAGGTTAACGAAACGGTATAAATATGTTGTTCACCTATCACATTTTGCCGGAGATTTCATTTAATTTCCGTACCGCTTACTCCAGTCCCATGACCACGTACAGGCATACTCTTGCCAGGGGGATGGATGCGCCGCCATCAACGATTGTGCCTCTGTCAGCGGCGATAATCCGGAAGCAGGTCTAAAGAGATGTTTTACGGCGAAAAAGGCGGGAGAGAAGAGACTTCATGATGATTAGCGGCATCCGGGGGACTTGCGCTAACAGATCTACATAGCTTAAGTGACCGGCCATTACCTGAAAGTGCATTTTTCGAATGCGCTCATGAGACTGAAAAAAATTATAACTCGCCTGCGGGAAAGCATTGAGCGGCAAAGACACTTTCCATGCTGCCCGGAGTTCCGGCAGGATATGGCGCCCAAGAGCTGCGGTATAAACACCGGCTGCGTGTTTTCCGGTCGCCAGAGTTGCGCTTATGGCGCGGGCAGCTTCCTCACCGCTTTTAAGTGCCCAATAGATTCCCTCGCCTGTAACGGGATCAACAAAGGACGCGGCATCACCGGTGAGCAGAATGTTGCCGCGGCAAAAAGTTCTCCGCGCCAGCGGTGAAAAGAGAGGCAGGGCATGGCCTTTGGCCCGGGCGGCCAGATCGGGGGGAAGTCCGAGTGCTTCCAGAAAATCCTCCAGGAGAGAGCGGGCACGGCGGGCGTATTTCATCGGTATGCCGATGCCAATGGAGGCATCTTGCCTGCGGG
>CAYXZW010000053.1:0-21470 GCA_964469905.1 uncultured Smithella sp. | reverse complement strand
CCGGCGCCTATGTCAAAAAGCCCTACGTGCTGGAAAGAATCGGTGTGGCTATCCGGGATGAGCTCAAGCGATAATCTGCGGCAGGGTGAAATGTAATCAGCAGGAAATTATTCTGCAAAAACTAAAAGAAGTTCTTTTCAAGGCCTGTATAGCAATCAACTATTCTTCCGGGGAATATTATGGACTTGACGGTAAATACGATTATTGATTCGGAAAAATGTATCGGCTGTGGCCTGTGTATAAAAGTATGCCCGTACGAAACCATTTCCCTGGTGGACGGTAAAGCTTGCGTGACTGGAGAAAAATCGCTCAACTGCGGACATTGCGTTGCGGTGTGTCCGGTAAGTGCGGTGCGGGTAACCACACTTGAACCGTTGAATTATTTATCCTTCCGGATGGAAAATGATTGGATCAAGCAAGGATCGGTCGATACAGGCCATTTGGTGCAGCTTATGGCTTCACGTCGTTCCTGCCGCAACTTTAAAGATAAGCCGGTTGACAGAAAAATTCTGGAAGACCTGATTGCCATTGGCACCACGGCACCGAGCGGATCAAACAGTCAGGAATGGACATTCACCATTGTGCCGGATAGAACCCAGATTGATGTATTCGGTGATCATGTTTTAACCTTTTTTCGCAAGTTAAACCGCATGGCGCGAATAGCGCCGTTGCGCCGGGTTTTAAGCCTGCTGGGAAAGGATGAACTGGAGCATTACTACGAACGCTATTCCGAGCGTATGGAAGAATTAATCAAAAATTGGGAAACAAAGAAAAAAGATATGCTGTTTCATGATGTTCAGGCTCTCATTCTGGTGGGTGCAACTGAAGACGCCTCCTGCCCGCAGGAAGACGCCTTGCTGGCAACACAAAATATTCTGCTGGCGGCCCATGCCCTGGGGCTCGGTACTTGCCTGATCGGTTTTGCCGTTGTGGCGCTGGCCCGCGACCAGTCAATTGGTAAGGCGCTCGGTTTAGCGCGCACAGAGAACATCTATTCAGTCATTGCCGTCGGCTGGCCAGATGAGCGATATCACAAAATTATTCCGCGTAAAAAGATAACGCCGCGTTATACGAACCTGAAATTATAACCATAATCAATAAGATCAGGGACTAAAGAAAGACCCAAATAATTACTGAAAAGTCAGAAGAACCATTTGTTTTAATAATAATGAAAATAAATTATCACAATATAAATCGAGAAAAGGAGAGTGAAAAATGAGGAGATATTTGAAGGTTGTTGTGCTTGTTGCGTTTGTTTTATGCTTTTTGAGCGTTTTGCCTCAGAATTCCTGGAGTAATGAGGAAGAGAAATTAACACCCGAAGGTCTTCTTGATCCTCTTTGTGATCCCTGCAAGAAGCTCTGCAAAGCAACACTTAAAGCAATTCCGATCTCCAATGACATGAAATGCAACTCATTCGGCACTCTTTTTAGCACTATCTGCGAAGTCGAATCTGGTGGAACTGGCCCGGAAGCAGCTGTGTTATGTTTTTCCAGCGGCGCTGTAACAACAAAAATTTGTGAAGAATATTATGGATCGCCCCAAAAATTAATACAAGACCCAGGTGGAGCGGCAAAACATATATGCAAGGGCGTGAAGCTTTGCCGATAAATACCTGAACCGTTGGAGTCATGCATGAAGATTAACCTTACACCCAATGCCCAAAAAGAACTCGAAAAGTTATCCGGGGATAATATCCGTAATTCCTTAAGATTATATCCGGCCGGAGCAGTCTGAACCGGTCTGTTTATTAAAGCAGCTCTGGATGAGCCGCATACTGACGATGTTATTATAAATTGGAACAGCTTGCATATAGCCCTCCATAAAAGTCTTGGTTCCGGCGATGTAATCATATTTGTAGATTATTCCGAATCAGGCTTTTCGGCAGGGCTGAGACAACACCAGCGAAATTTGAACGATTAAGCTAATGCCTGAGGAATTAAAAAAATGAACATGTTGCGCCAGGTCTTCAGCAAAATCTACTATCTTTTAATGGGCACAAAAGATTCCTTTATGTATCGTTCCCTGTTTTTATTGCTGATCGTTTCCCCAGTCATAGTTATGGCGTTCATCAATTATGCGTATCTGGATACGGAGACTTCTAAGTCAATACTGGCAGAGCGCCGTTCGCTTGCTCGCCTTGCGGGTGCCACCGTCCACGAGAATCTTGATAACCTCGTAAATTTAGGTATTTCTTATGCGACAAGGCCCAGGCTTATTGAAAATATCGAAAAGGGTAACTGGCAGGGCGCCGTGAATGTAACGACCCAGGCTCTGGAATTCTTTCCCTCCTTCGATCGTATCGTCTTGTATGATCCCCAGGGAGTGATTAAAGCGGATGCGCCGCATGCTATTCCGAATGTTATTGGCCAGAGCCGGGCGGATAAGGAATGGTATAATGGCGTGAAACGCAACTGGGAACCGTACATTTCAGGAACCTTCATAAGGGGTGCAGAACCCAGGATACCGGTGGTGACCGTAGTCGTTCCCATCAAAACCATGTCTTCCCTGTCCAAGGCAGTCAACCCGGCCGCGAGGGAAGGGCGCAAGGTGATCGGTATTTTACAATTACAGGTAAAATTGGATATTTTCAGTCACTGGATCGACAGGATTAATATTGGACCAGGCAGTATCATCTATGTCGTTGACCAATACGGGTGCATCGTCTATCACCCGAAATACGCTCAAGCAAAAACCGTGACGGATTTTTCTTCTGTAGGCATCGTCGCAAAAGTGATGAAGGGAATCGGCGGCGCCGAGGTGAATTATAACCCTGTTGAAAAGGAAGAACGTCTGGCCGCCTACGAGCCGCTATCTTCATACGGATGGGGTATCGTGATCACCCAACCTGTCGGACTTGCCTATCTTGAAAAGAACGTACAACTGAAACATGTGCTCATCACCTATTCCATAATCGTCTTGCTGGCCGGAGCGATAGCCTTGCTCATCTTATACAGCATTGTCACTCACAAGCAGGCTGAAGATGCTCTGCGGGAGAGCGAGGGAAAGTACCATCTGCTGGCGGAGCACACCAAGGATATCGTCTGGCTGATGGACATGGATACCAGAACTAGCTACCAGAGCCCATCTTCGGAAATACTGCGCGGCTACTCGCTCCAAGAGTTAAGAGACATGCCACTGGAAAAGCATCTCACACCGGATTCGTTGAAATTGGTGATGGAATTGCTTTTTACTGAGATACCCAAGATCGAGGCAAACCCCGGTTATAACCCGGTCCCTATGCTGGAACTTGAATATTACCGCAAGGACGGCACAACCGTTTGGATGGAAAACAAATATAGTGTCATACGCAGTGAAAGCGGTAAGCCTGTTTCCATCTTGGGCGAAGGCAGGGATATTACTGAGCGCAAACGAGCAGAAAAGGCGCGGGATGAACTTATTCTCAAGCTCCAGGAAGCGCTTGCTAAAGTCAAGCTTTTAAGTGGACTCCTCCCCATTTGTGCTTCATGTAAGAAAATCCGCAACGATAAAGGATATTGGGAACAGACGGAGATGTATATAAGAGACCATTCGGAAGCCCAGTTCAGTCATGGGATTTGTCCTGACTGTACGGAGAAGTTGTACCCTGAAGTTTATGAAAAAATGTACAAAAACAAAGAAGATTGATCATTATCCCCCTAGCGAATATGCTGGGATGAATGCGGCAGATTTAGAAATATGTGGGATTAATTAAAGACAATTCAAAATTTGCAGATAATTGAAATTTTAAACAACACCAATGCAGTTGCGGTCCGGCAACGATACAGCGCTGATAAAGGCCACTCGGGCGGGATGTACATTCCGCGGCATTGGTTTACACAGAAAGGAGAAAGAAATGTTTCAGCACCTGTTCACTCCCGGACGCATCGGGAATATTGAGGTCCGGAACCGTATCGTTATGCTGCCCATGACCATGGGCTATTCGGAGGCCGACGGCAACGTTGGGGAGCGCTTCATCACCTATTTCGCTGAGCGGGCAAAAGGCGGAGCCGGTCTCATCATTATCCCCTTCAGCCCCTTGTATGCGGGATCGCACATGGCGCCGGGCGTGTTTGACGATCGGTATCTGCCGGGGATTCGCCGGCTTACAGCGGCGATCCAGGCTCATGGAGCCAAGGTTGCCTGCCAGCTTATCACTGCTTATTCCATGGTTTTTGGAGACAATCCCCCCGAACTGGTGGGGCCTTCGCCATTTCCCAATAAATTGATGCGGGGAACTCCGCGCGCGCTTACAGTAGAAGAGATCCACGGGCTGGTTGAAGGTTACGGAAAGGCAGCGCGTCGGGCCCGCGAGGGAGGCTTTGACGCTGCGGAGTTTATTGTTGGTGCAGGATATATTCTGAATCGCTTCCTGTCACCTCTCAGCAATCAGCGCGACGATGAGTACGGTGGAAGCCTGGAGAACAGGATGCGGATCATTCTGGAGATTGTCGCGAGCATTCGGAAGGAAGCGGGAGATGATTTTCCGCTGGGCGTCCGCCTGAATGTCGAAGAGCAGATGCCGGGTGGTTATACCATCGATGATGCAAAGATTGTTGCCCGGGCTCTGGAGCAAGCGGGTGTTAATTTTATTAATACTTATACAGGGTGGCATGAGTCCAGTATCCCCACAGTGGCGCCTTTTGTGCCGAAGGGAGCTTTCGCTATCCTGTCCGAACAAATCCGGAGTGTCGTGAACATTCCCGTCATCGCCGCGAACCGGATCAACGACCCCTTTACAGCCGAGCGAATTCTCTCCAACGGTCAGGCGGATTTCATCGGCATGGCCCGTGCCCTGATCGCCGATCCATACCTGCCGAGCAAGGCGAAGGAGGGGCGCAGTGAGGAGATCGTGCCCTGTCTGGCCTGCGGAAACTGTCTCTCCGACATCATGGTCATCTACAAGGACCCGCAATGCGGCGCTTCAGCTGCATGCACCGTCAACCCCTTTGCCGGCAGAGAGTTTAAATATATTGTGTCCCCGGCAGCTAATTCCAAAAAGGTCTTTGTCGCCGGCGCCGGTCCGGCGGGCATGGAGGCGGCTCTAATCGCCGCGGAACGGGGGCATAAGGTCACAATCTTTGAGAAGGAAAGTGAACCGGGAGGGTGGCTCCGGATCGGCTGTCTGCCGCCGCACAAGGAGGATATCGCGAACCTTTCCCGAAGTCTGGCTGTACGTGCCCGGAAGACGGGAGCGGAGTTTCACCTGAGTAGCGCACTGGATGTTCAGACCGTGGAGCAGGAACGGCCTGATGTCTTGGTTGTGGCTGTGGGAGCGTCTCCCATCATTCCCAATATTCCGGGGATTTGCGGGGAGAACGTCATGTCCGCAGAGGATGTCTTGACTCAGAAAAAGAAAGTCCAGGGCCGTGTTGTCGTCATTGGCGGTGGCCTTGTCGGTTGCGAAACAGCGGAGTTTCTGGTGACCAAGGGGCAGGGCATCACCAGTGTCACCGTCCTGGAGATGATGGACCGCCTGGCGCCGACAATATCATCCAGCTACAGGCCGTTTTTCCTGGGGATGTTGAAGATGCTGGGCATAAGACTTGAAAACCGGACCATCGTGGAGGAAGTAACCGCCACAGGCGTTAAGGTAAATCGTCAGGGAATCAGTGAGTTCATTGAGGCCGACGCGGTGGTTCTTGCGGCTGGCCTCCAGGTAGACCTGAAGACGGTAGAGGAATTTCAGGGGAAGGCCCGGGAAGTATACAATGTCGGCGACTGTGTTCGGCCCCGAATGATCCGGGAAGCCCTCGAGGAAGGACTGACCGTCGGATTAAAAATCTGATTCTCTCAGATACCCGGACTTTTCCGGCCGATCGTGTTGAGGAGCCCAAACAAAAGGGGGTCAGCGTAAAGCTTGCCCCCTTTTATTTGTATGACATATGAGCCAGTTACATATATTTCCGGTGCTGAATGGCTTCAATATAGCCTACAGTTCCGACAGAAATCTGGGCGGCATTGGCTTCATCCGTGTCCAGGTGCATATCCATCCGGAAATCGGGATGCACGCGAACTAAGACAT
The DNA here is from genome assembly GCA_964469905.1 of uncultured Smithella sp. Lineage (GTDB taxonomy): Bacteria > Desulfobacterota > Syntrophia > Syntrophales > Smithellaceae > MVRV01. Next base: position 15,466 of record CAYXZW010000053.1, on the reverse strand, counting down.
CGCCAAAAATCAGTTCTCGGACACCTTTGACTCTAACCATGACCACATCTTTGTCCCGCAATCCGAGCGCCAAGGCTTCTTCCGGAGACATGTGGATGTGACGTTTCGCACAGATTACGCCTTTGCTCAATTTAACCGTGCCCACTTCCCCCTCAATGGTAATTCCCGGAGTTCCTTCAATATCGCCGGAATCTCTGATGGGTGGATCAATGCCCAGTTTGAACTGCTCGGTGCGGGATATTTCTACCTGCGAATCTTTGCGGGCGGGACCAAGAATCCGGACATGTTCGATTCGGCCTTTCGGGCCAATTAGATTAACTGTTTCGACAGCGGCGAACTGGCCGGGCTGGCTCAAATCAGTTCGGGGCGTCATTGTCCGTCCGGCGCCGAAAAGAATTTCAAAATGTTCCTGGCTCAGGTGCACGTGATGCGCCGATGTTGATAAAGGAATTGGCCGGGTGCGAAGTTTTTGAATGTCATCTTTCGTCCTTGATCGGCCCAGAGCATGAATGGTTTCCCGGGCAATCATTTTTTCTTCGTCCGCCGGGATAACGAGAATTCTGATTTTTGCACCGGGCTCGGAAATGTCGGTAATCTGGCCGCGGCGGGCGCGTGTCTTTCTGTTTATGTCATCATAAACAAAAATTCCAAAAGTTTCCATCCCCTGGCAGATGCGGGCGCGTATTTCGGCGGAATTTTCTCCAATGCCCCCGGTGAAAATGAGTGTATCGAGGCCGCCTAAAGCCGCGGAATATGCTCCGATATATTTTCTGGCCCTGTAGCAGAAGGTGCTGATAGCTTTTTCACATCTGAGGTCGCCCGCTTCGGCCGCTGCCAGAATAGTCCGCATGTCATTGCTTTTGCCGGAAATTCCCAGCAGGCCGCTTTTCTTGTTGAGCATCTGATCGATTTCATCAACATTCATTCCACGCTGCCGCAGCAAATGCAGGATTATTCCGGGATCAAGATCACCGGTGCGCGTGCCCATGATCAGACCTTCCAACGGAGTCATCCCCATACTCGTATCCACGCTCTGGCCATGATCAATGGCACAGAAGGAAGCACCGCTGCCCAAATGGCAGGAAATAATTTTCAGCTCGCCCAGTGGACGTTTGAGAAAAGTTGCGGCACTGAGGGCGACAAATTTATGATTTGTACCGTGAAAACCATAGCGGCGAATATGTTCTTCCTCGCAGACGGCGTAAGGCAGTGCGTAGGTATAAGCCTTTTCCGGCATGCTCGCATGAAAGGAGGTGTCGAAAACGGCAACCTGCTGAGCGGCGGGAATGAGCTGCTGCATCAGTGTGATGCCTTCCAGGTTATAAGGATTGTGCAAGGGCGCCAGGGGTACGAGATCCGAAATTGCCGCGGACACTTCAGCATTGATTATGATGGAACTGGGAAACTGCACACCGCCATGGACAACACGATGCCCGACTGCTTTAATCTCGTCCAGGTTGCTCATGCCCGTATAAGCGATATCTGTAATCGTGGCAACCATCAGACCGAAAGCATTTTCAATAGACATGATTTCTTGGACGGAATGATCTTTTTTAGCGTCCACTGTCCGAATGATATGAGAGGCATCGCCGGAGCCAATTTTTTCTATCAGTCCTTCAATCACCGGAGCGGTTTTGGTTGTATCAAACAAAGTGTATTTAAGAGATGAACTGCCGCAATTGACGGTAAGTATTTTCAGGGGATCATAAACCGAAGTAAAATTCAGATCGTAAGGATCTTCATTTTCCTGGTTTACCTTTTCCAGTCGTTTGCGGGCATCCTCCCGTTCATTGCGCAACAGCCTTTTGGTCACCAGGCGGGTGAATTTTCCCAGTGTTTTAGGATTTTCCGCAATAACCCGGGAAAAAATTTCGCGCGGAATTCTGATAATTTTAGAGGCATGGGAAGCGATGACGTCCAGAACAGCCAGCTCTCCGGTTAACAGAGACATTTCGCCGAAGATTTGCTCCCGCTCCAGTGTGGCCACAGTCCGCTGGGTGCCGTCATCCTCCGTCAGCAACACTTCCACTTCGCCGTCATAAATCACCCATAGGAAACGGCCTGGTTCTCCCCGTTTGATAATAACGCCGCCATCCGGGAAATCGATCATCTGCGCGTTTTCGGCAATGAGTGCAAGGTCTTCGCTGCGCAACTCAGAGAGGATTTCAATACCTTTAAGAAACAGTGGAAGTTCCATATTTGCCTCCTGGGAAATAAAATGGTTTTGGTTCGGAAATTAACTTTTCCTGTTTCCGTGGATATTATAATATTTTATTAATTGCTGGTGAAGAGCGAGTATTTGTTTAACACTGCGTTGGCGCGGGATCGATGCAACTAACACTTTCAACGCTGCTTAGTATGCTTTCATTAAATTCCATTATATTACAACTTCCGGAAAACAATGCAATAAAAAATAATGGTGGTGTGCTGACTATTTTTCCTTGACTTTAGAACGTACTATTAAAACAAGCCATTAACCTTGATGAGTATAAGCGGCAGCAATAAAAGACAAACACAATCCATGAACATCGATAAGCCGCGGCACGACATTTTACGCTTTGTGTTCAATATCTTATTGACATACAGTTTATTTGTCGATACTTACTGCCGGAAACGCCAGCTCATATCACATAACATTGGAGGAAGCTCATGGCTGCAACTAATGCTTGGGGACGTATGCGGGAGTCCATTATCAAACGCTTTGCAGATCAGAATCATCTAACTCAACAGCGTGCCTGGTTCTTGTATATATTTTGTTTCAGCGTTTGCATCATTTTTACCCTTTTTGCTTTTTTCCTTTTCGCCATTGATCCGGAGAAGGGCCGCAAGGCGGTAATGCTGATCGTTTTCATGGTAGTCCTTGCTGCGGTCGGCATGGTCATTATCCGGATGGGCAAGTATAAAATTGCCGCCAACAGTATGAACATTCTCATGTCCCTGACATGTTCTATGGGGTTTGTCATCAAATACAAATCGCCAATCATCTATGAAGGATTCGTCAGTTATGTTCATTTCATTTACCTCTGCATTATCTTTGCCACCCTTTTCTGTGAACGCAAAAACATATTAATCACGGCAGGATGGTTCATCGGGGTTTACATCACATACTATTTTGCCGTAGCGGGACAAATCGGCCTGGAGGCCACCAGTATAGTTAAAAGCAGTTTTGCCGATGGCCTCATCGGCATTGTTTTGAGCACTGTGCTATGCCTTCTCATCATAACGGCCATGCGCCGGGCCAATGTCCAACTGGTGGATTCCGTTACCGAGGTACGTGAGGCATCCATAAAGCTTACGGAGATCTCCGAAACCATCGACACGTCCAGTCAGAGCATGGCCAGCGGGGCATCTGAGCAGGCCGCATCAATGGAAGAGACTTCGGCCATGCTCAAAGAGATATCGGAAAAAACGCGTAAGAACGCTGCCAACGTTCAGGATGCCCGAAAACTCATGCTCGATACATCACGAATCGTCACCGAAACAAACGCATCTCTGAATGGACTGAGAACGGCGATGACTGAAGTTAATGAAGCCAGTGTGCAAACGGTCCGTATCATCAAGACCATTGACTCCATCGCCTTCCAGACCAACCTTCTGGCCCTGAACGCCGCTGTGGAAGCCGCCCGTGCAGGAGAAGCGGGAGTGGGGTTTGCCGTTGTCGCCAATGAAGTCCGGAACCTGGCCAGCAAATCTGCCGAGGCATCCAAAAATTCCCAGGATATTATCGACAAAAGTATCCAGAATATCAAAAAGAGCACCGAACTTGCCATCCGTTCCGATGAAGGCTTTGCCAAGTTTGTTCAGGTTACCGATCAGCTTGCCAGCCATCTCAAAGCTATCGGCGAATCATCGGAAGACCAGTACCGGGGTATTGCAGAAATCGAGGGGGCTGTGGACAACATGAACACGGTTATCCAGTCCAATGCTGCCAGTGCCGAAGAAACAGCTGCGGTTGCTTTGGAACTCTCCGCTATGTCCGGAGATATCGAAGCCTTTGTCCATAAACTGGACCAGCTTGTAAAGATATGATGGTGTCATCAATTAGCTGAAGGCTTCCGCCGGTACAGAAAGAGATGGACGGTAAGATCGATGATCCGCAAGATTCATTGCGTTGCGGCTATTTAGATTTCATTATCCAGATGCCGTCCCATTGACCGTCCGGCGGGTTTTTCTTCATGTGCTCACATCTTTCAATGTACATCTGAGAGAGTTTGTCGGTGCTGTTTTGCGCTAGAGCCCTTTGGAATGACTCGATGGCCTTATCCCATTGCGCTTTTTGATAGCAGGCCAGGCCGTGGGAGAAGTTGTTTACTACTTCCATCATATTGGGAAAGCTTTCTTCGGTGTGATAATCGAGAACTTCGTAAATACTTACCGGTTCAGTTTTCCCTTTGACCACTACCCGGTCGACCTTACGCATGCGGTAAGTTCCCTTTAGTTTGGAGTAAGTGTTGTCGGAAATCAGGATCGAAGAATAATACTGTTTGCAGGCTGATTCCAAACGCGAAGCCAGATTGACACCGTCGCCGATGACCGTATAATCGGTACGCTTGGGAGAACCGATGTTTCCGGAAACTATGGAATCAGTATTCAAGCCGATACCTATCCGGACGGGTTTTTTGCCTTGCCCGGCACGTTCTCGGTTCCAGTCATTCAGGCTTTTAATCATCTGAATTGCCGCCCGCACGGCCCGATCCTCATCATCGTCATGGGCAAACGGGATGCCAAAGGCAGCCATAATGGCATCACCGATGAATTTATCGAGGATGCCGCCTTCTTTCTGGATACAATCCACCATCAAGGTAAAATACTCGTTGAGCAGGGCGACGGTCCCCTGTGCTCCTAACTCTTCGGTCAATGTTGTGAAGCCGCGGATGTCGGAGAAGAGTATCGTCGCTGTTATGTTTTTGCCTCCCATGAAGTCTTCGGTGCAATCCATAATCTGGTCGGTGAGCGCCGGGTCGATATATCGGGACATGGTCGATTTCATCCGCTTCTCGCTCGAGATGTCCTCGATGACAATCATTATTCCCAGCTTTTTCTTCTCCACGCTGGCCAGCGGAAGAATAGTCAGGTTTACAGAAAGTTTTGCCCCCCCCAGCGCCAGGTCGGCGTCCATAATGACATCCTGAGTCTGTGTCTTTCCGACTCTCTCCGTCTTTTCCATTACCCAGGCATTGACACCGCTGAAGAATTCCTCAGCCTTACGATTAAGTATTTCCGACTCCGCAACCTTCATTATCCTGAGGCCTGCCGTGTTGCAGGTGATAATCTTTCCGTCCTCATTCAGGGTGATAACTCCGTTGGACATGCTTTCCAGCATGCCCTCATTGTAATTCTTCATGTTTTGCACATCATCAAAGAGCTTGGCATTTTCCAGGGCAATGGCAACCTGGGCGGTGAAGGCTTTGAGACGCATTTCATCTTCCCTGGTAAAAGGACCGCCCTTTTTATTCAAAACCTGCGTGACACCGATAATCTTACCGGATTTATTGGTGACCGGGGTGCAGAGAATGGAACGGGTAAAGAAACCGGTTCTTTTGTCAAAAGCCGGGTTGAATCTCAGGTCGGCATAAGCATGGGGTATATTGATGGTTTCGCCTGATTGGAAAACAGCCCCGGCAATGCCGACATTATTGGGAAAGCGTATTTCCGTTGAAGATAATCCCTCGCCGATTCGTGAATAAAGCTCGTTGGTCTTGATATCATTAAGAAAAAGTGTGGAGCGTTCCGAATCAGTCATCCGCATCGCCTCGGACATTACCTTGCTCAGAAGAGTGCCCAGATTGATTTCCGAAGTTGCTTCAGCGACAACATCGAAGAATTCCATTTCCTTTGTCCGGAATTTTTTCATACGTTCGGTGAATATTGTGCTTTGCAAGGCTATGGCTGCCTGCGTAGCAATAGCTTCGAGAAGCATCACGTCATCTGCCGTGAACGGCCCCTCTTTCTTATTGAGTACCTGGGCCACGCCGATTATTTCATTACGGGCGGCTTTGATGGGAACACAGAGAATTGATTTTGTTATATAGCCGGTCTTTTCGTCGATAGATTGATTGAAGCGTCCATCACTGTAGGCATCCTGAATGATCAAGCTTTTCCCTGTATGAAAAACCTCGCCCGCTATGCCGCTGGTGTTCAGCACTCGAATTTCCCGCAGTAAATTTCCTTGCGCAACCCGCGAATACAATTCCCCTGTTTCCTGGTCATTGAGAAAAATTGTTCCCCGGTCGGCATTTAACTCGGTAGTGGTAATCTTTATCAGCTCCGCCAGTATTTCATCGAGTGTTTCCAGTGTCGATACTTTACGGGAAATATCGAGTAAGGACCTCATTTTTTTCATGTTCATACTTTTTGTCGTTGGCTTATTCTGTTTTCTTATCATTTTCCCATGCCTTTAATGTTTCCGGATTTTAATTCCTCCAGATTTTCTCTCAGTACTCCGATGGTTTGCTGTAACTGTTTAATTTCCGCCTGATAATTTCTGGTGATCACTTGAATGTCCTGCTGATAAGCAATTTCCCGGCGTTCCAGTTCATTGCGCAGGGCGACTATGGCATCATTGAGTTGTTTGGTTTTATCGCTGGAGTCGGCAATCTGCTGCGAAACGATACAGTCATTATCGTAGCAGGTTTTTTCCAGTTCATCGCGCATGGCGGCAATTGTTGTCCGGAGTTGGCTGATTTCGTTCTGCACGGAATGCAGCGTATTCTGCACAGCCTCCTGACGGGCAATTTCCATCTTCTCCAGTTCATCGCGCAGAACGGCGATGCTTTGCTGCAAGTGCATATTTTCTTTCTGCAGGGAAAGTAGTTCTTGAGATTTATTTTCAGTTTTCATGTGTCACAAAAAGGTTGCAGAAGTTATGTTTCAGTATTTAGGAACAGAATGTTTCCAACTTTTTTATATATATAGCATAATAATCATGTAATTGGAAAAAAATGATGCGGGGGGGCAGCGAAATACATTAAACGGTGTAAGAATAACTTCATTCTTTTCACAATCAAGTTGCCCGTAACTCTTTTTGCGATGCAAATAATCATCTTGACACCAAAAAACAGCCCTCTTATAATTTGACCAGGATTGAGAAATAACAGGTGGCGAAGATCAAGGAAGTGAAATTGAAAACCAAAGGAGGTTTCCATGAAAATTAATTATTTTTTTCGCGCCTGTCTGAAATTCTTCCATTTCTCAAAACAAACGGATAAATATATTCTTTGCGGCCTGATGATTTTTGCTGTTTCGAGCTATGCACCGATTCTGCATGCAGAGAAAAACCAGTTTCCGGATAAGACGCAGGTAGACCAAAAAGAGTTTGTAACAAAGGTATTTGCCGACGCCGACGAATGGCTCAATTCCGGAGTGCTGCTCAAGAAGGGAATGAAGTATAAAATTTCCGCTTCCGGCCGTTGGTCTTTAGGTCCAATCTGCGGGACTACCGGGCCGGACGGGATTGGCAACTCGCCTGTCTGCGGCGGGGTGTACGTTGCGGGAAGCGGTTCGCTGCTGGTCGGCAGGATCGGAGAAGAGGGCGAACCGTTTGCGGTTGGCAGGGGGGTTGAGTTCACAGCCGGGGCGGACGGTGTTCTTTTTTTCAAAGTTAATGGCGGCCTGAAAATTTTCTGCAGTGGCCATGTTACCGTGAAGACCGTTGCGCTCAGCCCGCCGGTTGAGCAAAAAGTTTTTTCCAGCAAAACGGATGTCGACGAAATCCCAATAATCAAAACCACACCCAACAGAAACGCTTACGCTATAGTAATTGGTATCGAAATTTATCGTCAGAAACTGCCCAAGGCCGATTTCGCAGTAAACGATGCAAAGCTTATGGGTGAATATCTCTCCAGGGTTATGGGTTATCCGGAAGAGAATATTGTAACGCTCATCAATGACCATGCCGCTCTGGGGGACTTCGTAAAATATTTTGAAAAATGGCTGCCGAATAATGTTGAAAAAGGTGGCGCCGTCTTTATCTATTATTCCGGACATGGTGCTCCGAATACCAAAACCGGCGATGCCTACCTGGTGCCTTATGACGGTGACCCCTTGTTTATCGCTGAGACAGGCTATTCTTTGAAAAGAATGTACGATGCTCTGAACAAACTTCCGGCCAAGGAAATTATTGTGGCACTGGATTCCTGCTTTTCGGGAGCAGGAGGAAGATCAGTCATTGCCAAGGGAGCACGGCCGCTGGTAATGAATCTGCAAAGCAACATGGCTCTGTCGGGGAACATGACTGTTCTTTCCGCTTCGTCGGGCGAGCAAATCAGCTCGACCTATGATGAAAAGGGGCATGGTCTCTTTACTTATTTTTTACTCAAAGGAATCAAGAATGAAGATGTTGTCAAACCGGATGGTTCCATCAAGCTCGACGATCTTTTTGGCTATCTTAAGCCGCAGGTGGAACGCATTGCACGGAAGCAATACAACAACGAACAAACACCGCAGTTGATGGGCTCTAAAACATCCGTGCGGTAATGTAATTTCTTTATTTTAAAGCATAATCAATTAAACATCCCCTTGACTTTTTAATCAGTCCAGCGCACATAAAAAGAGAGTTAATTCGGTATAGTCGAGCAGGCTGATGTATTTCTGATGACGCAGAAGTCTCTTTTGCGGGGAAAATAATTTCTTGCAAAAAAATAAAGGAGGCAACGATGAAGATGAAAAGGATATTGCTTTGTCTTGTGTCTGTGGCTGTCGTGTTTGTGCTGGCGAGTTCTGTCGCAGTGGCCGATTGTCCGGATACAACCTATAGATGTAAAATAGGGCATTACCGCGGAAATGATTGCGGCAGTGTAACGTTAGGTAATTGCACATATTGGCATTGGGATGGTCCGGGTTGCGAAATATGCGGCAAAGATAAAGGAAAGCCCGCGAGAATCTGCAATGAAAAGCATCCGAAGCATTGTACCGGTCTGTGTGTGGCATGTCCTGAGGGCGGTGACAGGTGTTGGGATGTCAATGGGCACGAATTGCCATAGCAATTAAAACACGGGGAGAACGCCACAATATTATTGAAGATAAAGGCAAGGGCAAAATAATTGAGGAAGTGCCGGTCTTAATCCCCGAATTTAAAAAATCGGTGAATAATCCGCTATGAACAAGAAAATTATTTCTGTTTGTATTTATTTTGTCATCCTTGTGTTTGGTATTACTTCCTGCGACACGGCGCCGAAAGGTCTGCCGAATGTTGCCGAAAATAAAAAACTGGCGGAACACTCCAAAGAATTCGAAAAGAAGATTTATAAAGTTGCCGAAGGCGTCTACTGCGCCGTTGGCTACGGCATTGCCAATTCCATTATGCTGGTTGGGAAAGACGGTGTCATTATCATTGATACAATGGAGACAAAAGAGGCGGGAGCGGAAGTCTGGAGCGATCTGCAGAAATATTCCCGCCTGCCGCTGAAGGCCATTGTCTATACACATTTTCATCCTGATCATATATACGGCGCAGAAGCATTTGACGAAAAAGGCACTCCCGACATTTACGCCCATGAAACGACCGATAGCGCCGTAACGCGGTTTACCAGCGAAACGGCACCGATCATTGGCGCCAGAAGCATGCGGATGTACGGCACCTATCTGGATAAGAAAGCGATGATCAATGTCGGGATCGGTCCTTTTCTGTCTTTTGATCCCAATTCCACCCTGGGCTACATCCCTCCCACAAAAACATTCCGCGACCGCCTGAAGGTGACCATTGCCGGTATCCCCATGGAGTTAATTCATGCGCCGGGTGAAACGGATGATCAGATTTATGTCTGGCTTCCGGACAGAAAAATATTGATGTGCGGCGATAATATCTACAAATCATTTCCGAATCTCTACACGATCCGGGGAACGTGGTTCCGCAGTCTGAAAAACTGGTACCGATCGGTTGATATCATTCGTGATTTGCAGCCCGAGTATCTGGTTTTGTCGCATGGCCAACCGGTCACCGGTGTTGCGGCCATTAACCGGATTGCCACAGACTACCGCGATGCCATTCAATTCGTCCATGATCAATCCCTGAGAGGAATCAACCAGGGGATGACGCCTGATGAGCTCGCGGGATATGTCCAGCTGCCCGCCCACCTGGCCCAATCTCCCTATCTTCAGGAGTTCTACGGCAAGGTCTCCTGGTCTGCCCGCTCCATGTTTACAGGCAATCTGGGCTGGTTCAGCGGCGATTCGGCGGATCTTCAGCCATTGCCCCCCAAGGAAGAGGCAAAGATGATGGCAGATATTTCCGGCGGAGAGACAAAGCTGGCAGGTTATGCCAAAAAATATCTCGCCGGTGGAAATCATCAGGCAGCGCTGCAGCTGGCAGGTTATATTCTCCGGCTTAACCCCGAAAACAAAGAGGTGCGGGAAGTCCGGATCAAAGCTCTTGTCGCCCTCGGAGAAAGAGAGAGCAACGCCAATGCACGCCATTATTATCTGACTGAGGCTCTGGAAATGCGTGACAAATTCGTGGCGCAACCGAAGATCAAGCTGGATTCGCCAATGGTTAAACGTCTTCCCCTGTCGCTTTTTTTCGATTCTCTGGCGGTTAATCTCGATCCCGTCAAAACAGCCGCTCTCGATAAAAGCGTCGGCATTAAATTTACCGATACAAATGAAGCTTACACGATTCACGTGCGGCGGGGCATCGCCGAAATCACACCCTGGCTTAAGGACAATCTCGATATGCTGGTTTATGCCGACTCCATCCAATGGAAAGAAATGCTGGCAAAACAAAAAAATCCCGCAACTGTATTGGTAGGGTTTAAATATCCCCGAGGCAATATGATCGAGTTTGCCAATTTTCTGAATAATTTTAAAACCCCGTCGCTGCAGCTCTCGTTTGAGGGCAAGGGTAAATAGGAGAGTTGATTAACAGGAAGGAATGTTAATTCATATCGTACAAGTATCCGGGGCAGGTTATTAAATGAAGAAGACATTTAAAATAATCATGTTCTTCCTGGTCATGACAATATTTTTCGGAGGCTGTAGTATGCAAAACAGATTTCTTTATTTTCCCAGCGCCCAGTGGCCTTCCGCGCGGATGCTGGAAATTGAAAACGTGCAACTCTGGCAGGCGACGTCTGCAGATTATCAGGGCCTGATTGCCGTCAAGGAAGGGCCTGCACCCAATGGCACCATTGTTCTTTTCCACGGCAATGGCGGCACAGCACTCGACAGAGGATTCTATTTGCAGCCCCTCAGGGATCTTGGTTTTCGTGTAATCCTGGCCGAGTATCCGCAGTACGGGGGGCGGCCGGGAAAAGTGGGAGAGAAGCCGTTTGTCGCTGCCGGCCTGGAAACGCTGCGTCTTGCCCACGAACAATACGGTGCACCGCTTTATTTGCTGGGCGAATCGCTGGGTTGCGGTGTTGCTGCCGCTGTTGCTAAAGAGACAACAGTTCCTGTTGCCGGCATAATATTAATTACGCCCTGGGACACGCTGGCTTCTGTCGCCCAGTCCCTATTCCCTTTCTTCCCGGTGAAAATGGTTTTAACTGACAAGTATGACAGCATCCATAATCTTCAATCGTTTAAAAATAAAATTTCCGTAGTCGGGGCGGAACGTGATGAAATTCTGCCGATCAAGCACGCGATTAATTTGTATAACGCTCTTCCCGAAGGAAAAAAACGCATGTGGATAATCAAAGGAGCTGGTCATAACGATTGGCCGTTCCGGATGGATGCTTCTTTGTTCCAGGAAATAACCGCTTTTGTGATGATGGACAAATCATGATCGGAAAGAATGTTGCAATATGATCAGTAAAAAAAATATCTTCAGTGATATTCCCGCCGAATTACACAATGAATTATTGGAAGAAATATTGTCAGGAAGCTCATTTCGAATGGAAAGAATTGTTTCCCGGGGGCAGGCCTCCCCGGAAGGTTTCTGGTACGATCAGGATGAAAACGAATGGGTTATTCTTCTTCAGGGAAGTGCCGGTCTTCGTTTTGCAGGAAAGGAAGAATTAGTCGTTTTATGCCCCGGTGATTACATACAGATTCCTCAGCACAATAAACATAGAGTTGAATGGACGGCCAGTAATCAGGAAACAATCTGGTTAGCCGTCTATTATAAATCAATGACACTCGCTGAAAACAAACGAAGTGCAGTTTGAAGCGCAAGTGGAATTGATCCCGGAAGCGAAGCTCGTCAGGTGGAGCTATCCGGGATCTGGCAGGCCATATTTCCCGCCCCTTGGGGCGAATAGATTGATGCCGAATCGGTACGATACCCCATAGCTTGCTGCGGGGTAGTTCATTAAACGTTTTTCTTCAGCGTACTATACAACCACTATCCTTTGGCCCCCCGCCTTCCTTGGGTGTATCTGCAACTACTTTGGGCAGGGTAAAATCAATTCCCGGATTTCCCGGTAAAATTGTCGGTATTGATGTCGGAGAGGCCACGTAGGCATACTGGCCGGTGCTGTAAGTCTGTGAGCCGCCGCTGTTGCTGACGATAATGCTGCCTGCAGCTACAAAAAAATACAATCCGTTGGGAAGAGATCCGCAGTTGCCCGCGCAAATTTTACACTCGTAAGTAGTGCCCCGGACGCCTGCTATCGCGTTCTCTGTCGTCAATCTATAGCTGTCCTGATCGCCGCGCTTGCCGATCAACCCGGTTACGGAACGCATCCCGCCCTTGACCAGATTGAAAGCAACATTGTCCTCTTTTGGTTTGGCTTGATCAAAGGCATACTGGGACACCTTGAACTGCGTGTTCGGACGCAGGGTTACCTCGCCATTATCCGTAAACTTAATCCGGGCATAAGTCCTTTTTTCGGTTATCAGTGTATCTCCCTGTTCAACGCCGGAATCTACAGACAATATCCTCGTCTTGTTGTCGATATTTTTCGCCAGCATTGGTCCGCTTAAATGGGTAACTTTCCCTATTGCTGTGGCGGCAAAGGTTGCCGGGCAAAAAAACAGCAGTAGCGCCAGGAATGCTAAGCTAGTTGCAGTAATTTTTAGCTTTGGGCTCTTTTTTCTTGTCATCGCTTGTTTGCTCCCCACCTTCCTTTTTCTTCTTCTTGTCTTCATCCTCTTTTTTGTCGGAATCGTCTTTTGACGCTACCGTCGCGATTGTCTTCCCCTCTGTTGTCTGGAGGGCGACTACTGTGTTGTTGTTAGCTACACCGTTGTCCGTGGCAGTTGTGGATGTCTGATCATTTATCGTTATCGTGCCATTCGGGGCGCTCAATCTGCCGCTTGCTCCAATAATGCTTCCACCGGCATTCAGAGCAATATTGCCATTTGATGATGTGATGTTTCCGTTGATTGTCAGGTTATCGGAGTCCGAGGCTTCCAGGGATATGTTGCCGGCGGCGGAAACGCCGCCGGAACCAATTGTCAGGGGGCTGTGGGCAGTTATGGAAACATTGCCACCTGATGTGACCGCGGATGCGTCGGTGGTAATGCCCCCGATATTCTGGAGGATGATGTTTCCTGTTCCACCGTTGCTGAGGCCGCTTACGGTGAGAACACCGGTGTTGTCAATTTGGATATTGTTGATGGCAGTGTTCACAGCGGTAAGTCTGTTTACGCCGGTCATGAGGGCATCACCGCTGCCGATACCGTTGACTGCCTCGGCTGTAAGATACCCTGCTGATATGCTTTGCGAGCTGCCTATCCCATTGATAATTGCACCGCCGGAGGAGAGGGTTACATTGCCAGTACCGGCATTGATCAATCCGTTTAATGTTACATTTCCACCTGCGGTTACACCTAAATTACCGCTTACAGTCGAAGCTCCAAGGGCAATGGCGTTGGAGTCTTTTAAGGATACATCCTTACCGCTGGTGATTATGACGCTGTTGAAGTCGTTGGCGGCATTGGTCAGGGTGATGTTATTGGCTGCTCCGGCGTTCAAGGTCGCTGTTCCCGATACTTGCAGAGCGGCTGTTTGAGTGATTGCTCCACCGCTGTTGAGAGTAAGATTTCCACCGGTGGCGAGAGCCGCCGTTTGGGATATTGTTCCGCTGGCCGTTGCCATAATATTTCCGGTGGAGGCAAGACTGCCGAGAGTAATATTGCCGGCAGCAGAGGACAAGGTCAGCGCGCCGACATTAGTTGCGGAGAAAGCCAGGTTGCCTGTAGTCTGGGTTACGTTCATGGCGCCGGTGCGGTCGACCGTTCCGCCGGTATTGCTGTAGGAGTTTGTGATGGTGAACAGGCCGCTGCCCTTCAATGTTCCGCCGGTAATACTCACGGAACTGAGATTTGTTGCGTAATTGAAGTACGCCAGTCCTCCGACAAGCGTGAAAGAATTGCCGTTGACGCCGGAAACACTATTGTCAATAGTCAGATTTTCGTTCAGCCACAGGGTGTTAAAGCTTATGGAGCCGCTTGCTGCCGTAATCGTCGGCGTGCCGGCTACGTCCAGAAAGACATTTTCAAGCAGGTTGGGAATGTGTCCCAGCGACCAGTTTCCGGCCGTTGTCCATGAGGAATCCACGCTACCGGTCCAGTAGTTATTAAGGTTGTTGTTCTTGAGATAGGGATAAGAACTTCCTTCGTTGATGGACCAGGTGTCGGTGAAATCCCAGTCGGTAAATGTTGCCGCTGCCTTCATTTGTGCGGTGGTTTTTCCCGTACCGCCGGCACTCGTTGCCTGGCCGGAGGTATTCGTATCCCAGTAACTGATGTTTACTGTACCATTATTTAATCCAACCAGCCCTCCCACCGAATTAGTGCCGGTGACAAGACCGATAGAGTAGCTCTGGGACACTGAACCGACGTTTTCGCCGACCAGCCCGCCGATATAGTCATTTCCGTTTACTGTATTTTGGGCATAGGATTTTGTTATTGCGCCGTCTATTGAGCTGCCGTCATAGGAATATTTACCGTTAAACCCCACCAAGCCGCCTACCGAGTAATCACCGGTCACCGACCCGGCAGCATAGCTTTGACTGATTGTACCGTAGTTTTTCCCGACCAGCCCACCGATATAGCCTTCACTGCCGGTGACCGTAGCGTTGGCATAGCTTTTGGATATTGTCCCGACTTTAAAACCGCCGCTGTATGTCGCGGCATTATAGCCTACCAGGCCTCCTACGCCGATTGATCCGCTTACTGCTCCCGTGCTGTAAGAATTGGTGATGATGCCATTGGCAGTATAATTTCCACCGACCAGTCCGCCGACATATGTTGTTCCGGTTACAGAACCTGTGCTGTAGGAATTACTTATTGCACCGTTATTTTCACCAACCAGTCCGCCGATATCTTCTTTAGGTGACCCTGTTGCACCGGCAACGGTTGCGCTGCTGTAAGAGTTGGTTATAGTGCCCGTATTGTCTCCCACCAGACCGGCAACATCTTGAGTTCCTACTACCGACCCGGAGGCATAGGAATTGTTGATTGTGCCGGCACTTAATCCCACCAACCCGCCGGTGTTGTGTTGTCCTTTTATGTTGACATTTAACAGCCCGATATTTCGAACAACCGCAGAACTGCTTGTTTGTCCGAACAACCCGATGTAATCCGT
>CAYXZW010000052.1:0-21547 GCA_964469905.1 uncultured Smithella sp. | reverse complement strand
AAACCGCCATCATTTTCCGCGACCTGAAACTTTCGTTTTATGAACTCGAGCGGGAAGCCAGGCGCTTTGCCAACCTCATGACCAGCTACGGCGTTAAAAAAGGCGACCGGGTAGCGGTGTACGCTTACAATTCGCACTACTACCCCATCAGTATGATCGGCCTGGCCAAAATCGGCGCCATTCAGGTTCCCATCAACTATATGCTCAATGCCGAAGAGATCGCCTACGTCATCAATCATTCGCAATCGCGGATCTTCATCGTGGAAGACATCCTCTATCCGATCATTGTCAAAGAGCGGGATAAATTCGCTACAGTGGAGAAGTGGGGCTTTCTCCCTCTAGGTGATTCCATGGTTCCTGAGGGTTTTTTCAACATGATCAAGGAAATGGAAGCCATGTCCTACGACGAGCCCCAGGTGGATGTCAGTGCGGAGGATATCGTGCAGATTCCTTACACCAGTGGAACTGAGTCCAAACCCAAGGGTGCCATGCTCTCGCACCGGGCGCTGATGTCTCAATACCACAGCTGTATTTTTGACGGCCGGTATGCAACCGATGATGTTAGCCTGCATGCTCTGCCCCTGTTCCATTGCGCCCAGCTCCACTGCTTCCTCATGCCTTATCTCTATATCGGCGCCACCAATGTTATCATGCACAAGGCGGACCCTCTGGAGATGATCAAGCTCATCGAAAAGTATCAGATCACTCATATGTTTGCCCCGCCTACGGTCTGGATCGGGATTTTGAACCATCCGGAATTCAAAAACTATAATCACGCCAGCCTGAAAAAGGCGGCCTACGGCGCCAGCATCATGCCGGTGGAGATCATCAAGCAACTGTCAGTCACGTTCCGCGGCCTGAATCTTTGGAACTATTACGGCCAGACCGAGATGGGGCCGGTGGCCACCATCTTAAAGCCTGAGGATCAGCTTCTGAAGCCAGGCTCCGCAGGCAAACCCGTCCTGAACGTCGAGACCCGGTTGATGGACGATGACGGAAAATTTGTTCCCGGCGGGTCTATTGGAGAAATCGTCCATCGGTCCGGCCACGTCATGACCGGCTATCTTAACGATCCCGAAAAAACAGCCGAGGCTTTCGAGTTTGGCTGGTTCCACAGCGGCGATCTGGGCCGGTTCGACGAGGATGGCTACCTATATGTGGTGGACCGCAAGAAGGACATGATCAAAACCGGCGGCGAGAACGTCGCTTCCCGCGAAGTCGAGGAGGTGCTCTACCAGTTTCCGGGCATCGAAGAGGTGGCGGTGATCGGTCTGTCTGATCCGAAATGGATAGAGATTGTGGCGGCTGTAGTTGTGCCGAAGAAGGGCGTATCGCTTAGCGATAAGGAAATTATCTCTTACTGCAAGGAAAAGCTGGCCGGGTTTAAATGTCCCAAGAAGGTTGTCATTGCAGATCGGCTGCCTAAAAATCCGTCTGGAAAAATTTTAAAGAGGGAGCTGAAACAAACATACAGCGCGTCATAGATCTGTAGGGGGCAAGCTACTACGAAGAAATAGGCCTGCTCAATTCCATTAAACGGATCGAAGGCCGCCAAGGGCGGCAAAGTGCAGCACGTCAAACGCGCCTTTCTCCAGGGCGCATCCTCCTAGCTGCCGCGGTATCATCTGTGATTTGGAAATGGAATCAGAGAATTCCGGCAGCTTCTCTCAACAATAAGCTTATGCATGAAGAAGTCCTGTTAAATCAACTCGAAGAACTGGCCGGAAAGCTCGGAATATTAGTTCGTGATGAAAATATAAATCTTGAGGAAACATCGAGCCCCGGAGGGCTCTGCCTTTTTGAAGGGAAATATGTTCTGATCCTGAATTCCCGGGTTACAGTGAAAGAAAAAAATCAAGTTATGATCAAAGCATTGCAGCAGTTTAACCTCAGTGAAATTTATATCAAGCCGGTTATCCGGGAATTATTGGAAGGTCATGAGGAAGATTCCCGTGAATAATTTTCAATTATGCCTGTTAATGTTCATAATTTATTCCTTTTTTTGTGCCAGAGCACACCCTCATTGGTTAAGCCGGTCAGTCCCGATAATGACGCCTGCAGTTATGACCAGAACATTACCCGGGCATCTTATCCAAACGGATGAATTTATACTGGCGATACAGCAAATAGCCTCCCCAAGTTAAGGAGACGACCATGAGCAAAATGCCTAGACGATTGGAAAAAACTGCCAGGGTGTGGTCGTAGTTGACCCATCCCAGGTCGCGCAGGAGATGATGCCAGTCGTGAAAGTCGGGGTTGTCACTTCCGATGTTGCCGCCGAGGAGGGGCAGTTGCAGTGCCCGGGCGTCATTGATGTACGGAGCAATGTCCATAAAGCTCTGTCCAGTCCACCAGAGCGCTACAGATGCGGCGAAGGGGTTCCGGTAAAAAAGAAAAGTGCCCAGGCAAACAAGCGGCATCATTATCTGTCCCAGAGATCCACCAAGAACGCCGAGGAAATTACCGAAAAAACTGAAAATAACATGACCGGCTTCATGAAAGACCAGATTTACCCCGTGCAGGAAGGTGCGGGCAAAGTAATCGCTGGCCATAGGCGT
This sequence comes from uncultured Smithella sp., assembly GCA_964469905.1. Taxonomy (GTDB): domain Bacteria; phylum Desulfobacterota; class Syntrophia; order Syntrophales; family Smithellaceae; genus MVRV01. The sequence continues at coordinate 18,989 of CAYXZW010000052.1, read as the reverse complement.
TGTGATAAATTTCCATCCCCAGATAAAAATGATCAGATAGGTAAAAATCCTGCCTGCCCAGAAAAAGGGGTTTTCTTCCTGGTCGGCAGCGAGGAAATAGCTCTTTATCCTGCTTGTGTAGCCGGTTGTCGGGTTTGGTTCTGCTGTCTTTGTCTCGATTTCCGGTGATGGTTTATCGAAGTCTTCCGGTTTCAGTTTGGCAAAAATAACACCGCAGCGACTGCACTCCATCTTTTCATCTTCCTGATTTGCGCTGCATTTCGGACAGATCATTGTTCCATTTCCAACCCGTAGACAGACGAATTAACCGACAGCTGTACGCCTCCTCAAGCTGCCTTCAGATTTTATCTTTTTCGGAAATAAAGCACTTACGCAGCTCCCCGGAATCCAGCAGTGTCCACATTCGCTCCCGGACTACTTCCGTCAATCGATCATCTTGAATAGTCAGCATTCCCTCGTGGGCCAGTTCATTTAATATCTCCCTGATATCTGCCGGCTCCTTTTTAGTAATTGCTGTCAGTTGCGGCAAGTGCTCTGCAATTTTTGCTCCGGGATTATCAATAAAATAAATAACAATAGCCATGCGCACCCACAGATTAGTCAATTCCTCGAGAGCGCTATTGGAGTTTTTTAGACGGCGGGAAAATTCCCTGAGCATGTGCAGGGCCACATCCTGGCTTTCCCGCAGCATATCCCGGAAAGTATTGCCGTCAATGACAGCCAGTTGGCTGTGATCGGCAGCGCGCGCCGTTGCTGAACGATTTATGTCGATAAGCGCGGCCATTTCGCCAAAGTATTTACCGGGCCCCATTTCGGCCAATACTTTTTTTACCTGACAATCAACCTTCTCCAGAAAGATACGACCCGATAATACATAGAACATTTCATGCCCGCTGTCGCCTTCATGAAAAATGATGCTGTCTTTTTCATAGGTGCGGCCAAATTTTTTAAAAAGGCGTTCATCCACTTTCAGTATACTTTTATGGGGTTTCAGTATTGCTCCTTCGAGCAAAAGAATATCACGGCGCTGATACGACGACATCATTTCCGCACAAAACAAGAAGATTAGGGCGATGTAAAATACGCCGATGACCAGGATAACAACGGCCTCCAGAGATCCGAAAATGACATCATAGCGGGTATAGTTGGCAACATACCAGGTAAAAAACTGTTTGGCAATTTCCAGGAGCAATGCGGCCATCGCGCTGCCGGCCACGGCAACGGAAAGACGAATTTTCGCCGTTGGAATTACCCGGTAAACAATAATAAAAAAAAGAGTTGTAATTAAATAAGGAACTATGTAGCGCAGCAGGACGGCGGAGGCCACCGAAAGCGAAAATCCTAACCGCTCCATAATCAGCGCCGGCTGCGAGATGAGCAAAGTAGTTATATAACTGAGTGCCACAGAGGCTATACCAACAATCCAGGCCAGCGGAATCATGGAAATGGCGAGCAGCTTCGCCTTGAAAAATTTACGTTTTTCTTGGGAGCGGAAGATGATATTGAGTGCCGTGGCCATGGAATCAAAAATCATGGCGGAAAGCCAGATCAATCCCAGCAGTCCGGCCCAGCCCAACAAATTCCTTTTCTTCTCGATCTGACCGAGTTGCGATAAAAGTTTTTCCGAAAAGAAGCCCCGGCTGATCGTTTCGGTAATATCAGCTTGAATATTCGGATAAGAAGTGAAAATATATCCGGCGGCAACAATGGTCAGAATGAATAAGGGAATAGCGGACAGGATGGCATAAAGAGCAACTGCCGCGGCCTGATTGGTGTCGCCGTTTAGTCGGTAATTCTTAAAGGCATCAGCTAAAATATCCCAGCCGCTGGCAGCTTTGAGCCGCAGATTTTCCAGTTTCAGTTGCGAACGGGGAGATTTATTTTTTTTGTCTTTAACCATAAAGTCATTCCATTGAGTGAAGTGATACTACATTAACAACCGAATAAAGGCAATCCGTCAAAAATGTGTTGCAAAGGATTATTTGCTGGGCTAATTTAACATCCATGAAAATGTTACGTTCTCTTGTATTGTTATTTGTTGCAGCACTTCTTGCTGCCGCCTGCAATAATGCACCGCCAATCGAAAAACCTGAAAATAGAACGGCTAAAGAGCCCTCCTACGGTGATATTATTGTCAACGGCGGTATCGGTGACGCCAGCAACTTGATTCCCCTTTTGGCTTCCGACAAGCCTTCCCATGATATTGCCGGTTTAATCTACAATGGTCTTGTTAAATATGACAAGAACATGAATACTGTCGGTGATCTGGCTGAGTCCTGGGATATTTCGGCCAATGGACTGATCATTACCTTTCATTTACGCCAGGGAGTTAAGTGGCATGACGGCCATCCTTTTACAGCCGCCGATGTCCTTTACACGTATCAGGTAACGATAGATCCCAAAACTCCTACTGCCTATGCCGGTGATTTTCTGAAAGTTAAAAAGGCCGAGGTGCTTGATGATTATACATTCCGCGTGACTTATGACAAACCTTTTGCCCCTGCCCTGATCAGTTGGGGTTCATCAATTCTGCCCAAACATCTGCTGGACGGCAAGGATATTACGAAAAGTACACTCACGAGGCGCCCTATCGGCACAGGCCCCTATAAATTCAAAGAATGGGTGGCCGGGCAGAAAATTGTTCTCGTGGCTAATTCCGATTACTTTGAAGGCAGGCCTTATATTGACGGTCACATTACCCGCATTATTCCGGATATGGCCACGCTGTTTCTGGAACTGCGTTCTTCCGGTATAGATATTTCCAATATATCTCCAATGCAATTTACCAGGCAAACGGAAAATAAAGTATTCCAGAATAATTTTAACAAATATCGTTATCTGTCCTTCGCTTACACTTACCTGGGATATAATTTGAAAAATCCGCTATTCACCGACAAGCGAGTGAGGCAGGCAATATCGTATGCGATTAATAAAGATGAAATTATCAGTGGTGTCCTTTTAGGCCTGGGAAAACCGGCAACCGGGCCTTTCAAGCCGGGAACATGGGCCTATAACGGTAATGTAAAAATATACAATTATAATCCGCAAAAAGCCAGAGAGCTCCTCAAAGAAGCCGGTTGGCAGGATAGCAACAACGATGGCGTGTTGGAAAAAGACGGGAAGCCCTTTGTTTTTGAACTGGTCTTAAGTCAGGGCAATGAAACACGGCAGAAATGTGCAGAAATAATTCAGAGACAGCTTGCCGAAGTGGGCATCACGGTAAAAATCCGGATATTGGAATGGGCGGCTTTTATTAATGACTTTATCAACAAACGGCGTTTCGATACCGTTATTCTGGGCTGGACAATTCCGCCTGATCCCGATGCCTACGATGTCTGGCATTCCAGTAAAACTGCTCCGGAAGAACTTAATTTCATTTCTTACAAAAATACCGAGGTTGATGAAATGCTGGAGCGGGGCCGCAGCACGTTTGACCAGAGGCAAAGAAAAAAATATTATGACCGTTTCCAGGAGATACTGGCGGAGGATCAACCCTATACATTTCTCTATGTGCCGGATAGCCTGATTATAATCAACAAGCGCTTTCGCGGGATTGAACCGGCGCCCATCGGCCTCAATCACAACTTTATCAAATGGTATGTTCCTCGCGATGAACAGAAATTCGTCATGACGAAATAACTGGCCAAACGGTTCATAGATGCCTGATTTTCGTAGAAGATAATTGTTATTACTATTTGTCCGGAATGTGAATGCTCACAACTATTTCCGGTCCAGTTCTTTTCTGATACCGAGGCCGATTTTTTCCATTACATAGGGTTTACGGATGAAATCACCGGCGCCCAGCAACTGGACCTTTCTAACCAGTTCGGTTTCGGAAAAGCCGCTGACAACTATTGCCTTCTGGCCGGGGTTAATCTCAATTATTTTCTTGTAGGTTTCCAGGCCATTAATTCCGGGATCCATAATCATATCCAGAATGATCAAATCAGCTTTTTTGTTTTTGATGTATTCCAGCGCCTCTTCCCCGCTGGCAACAGCTTCTACCTGATAACCCAGTCTTCCCAGCATGCTGATTGCCAAATCTCTTTGTCCCTTCACGTCATCCACGATCAGGATGGATTCCCCCCTGCTCATATAGGAATCAGTAGGTATGGCCTTATCAGCTTTTACCATCTCCTCTCTGGTGACGGGGAAGTAGAGGTGAAAAATAGTTCCTTTGCCCTCCTCGCTCTTTACATCGATGTAGCCTTGGTGATCCTTCACGGTTCCCCAGACAATAGCTAATCCCAACCCTGTTCCACTTCGTCCCATTACTTTTTTGGTGTAGAAAGGCTCGAATATTTTGCCCAGGTCCTTGGCGGAAATGCCTGTACCCGTATCGGTAACAGTTAAAATCACATAATCGCCTTCCTTCATCTCGTCATATCCCCTTATGGGGTGATCCAGATAGCGGTTCTCCGTTCTTATGGTTATATCGCCTTGAGCGGATATGGATTCCGCGGCATTAGAAACGAGATTCATTACTGTTTTTCCCAGATGGAGGGGCGACCCTTTAATATTCAGGAGTTCATCTTCCAGCTCAGTACGAATCTTCACATCCGGATGATAAAACTTCAGCTTCTCCAACTCCGGCGTCTGGAGATAATTAAAAATGATTTCGTTCAGATTGACAACTTCGGATACATTTACTCCTCTGCGGGCCAGAGTTAACAGATCCTGAATGATGGCGGCTCCTCTGATGCTCGATTGCAGGATGTTATCAGCGTATCGTTTCAGCGAACTGTCCGGGGGCAGCTTTTCTGCAAGCAGTTCCGAAAATCCGACCAATACCCCGAGAACATTATTGAGATCATGAGCGACACCGCCGGCCAAAGTGCCTACCGCCTCCATCTTTTCCGCACGGTTTAATCGGTCGGCCAGCTTTTTGCGCTCGGTTGTGTCGCGGATGCACTCGATGGCGGCAATGACTTGGCCTTTGGAGTCGTGCAGAACTGACGCGGTGCCGGAGAGGTGGATGTCGCCGGGCGGTAGCTTCGGTGTAAAGGATTCTCCGAAAAGGATGTTGCCGATTCGCTGTACGGTTGTATATTGTTTTTCCATCTCGGCGTTCGGATGAAGGGCGAAGTCAATGAGAATAGGTCTTCTTTCTCCATAAAACGGCAGCGCATACTCGTAATTGCCCTTCCCGAGCATATCTTCCTTTTTTACTCCGGTCATGGTTTCGATGGCTTTGTTCCAGGCGATCACTTTTCCTTCATGATCGATGACGAGGGTGGCATCAGGAAGAAATTCAATGATGTTTTCCAATCTCTTGTGGGATTCGTGCAATTCCTCTACCGCCTGCTTGCGCTCAGTGATATCCTCAATGGCAACGACTGTTCCCAAAGAGGGATTTTCCGCCTGAAGAAGGGCGGCAGTCAGGATAACATCACGAAACGTCCCGTCTTTTCGTCGTATCCGTGTCTGGACGGAAGCCAAACCGCAATCCAGGAGGTTGGCATATAATTCCTGACCGATCCGTTCATACTCTTCTTCATTCGAATAGAGCATCCTGGTTGTATTTCCGATGATGTCCGGCTCGGAATAGCCGAAGCTTTCGTACCAGGCATTGTTCGCGCTTTGAAAAACGCGGTTTTTCATGATGCAAAGGCCGACAGGTGTTGCTTTGAAAACACTGCGGAGCGTCGCTTCATTCTCCCGCAGTGTCTGTTCTGCCTGCTGGCGGTCTGTAATATCAATAATTATAGCTCTTAATCCTAGAGATTTCCCTTCAAGTATAACTGGATTGGTAAAGACAATGGCTGGAAAAGTGCTGCCGTCTTTTCTGATCATCGTATAGTCGCTACCTTCCAGTTTCTCACCCTTCAATATTCGCTGCACCTTCTCCAAAGCCATTTGATGTTGTCTGGGAACAATCATGTTCAAGGCATTCAGGCCTTTGTCGTAATCATCCTTTGTGTAGCCGAAAAATTTAAAACAACTGCGATTAACAAATGTTAGATTTCCTCTGACATCAAATTCGCAAACCGGCAGCGGCAGGAAATCAGCAAACTCTCGATATCGCTTTTCACTCGCCTTCAAGTCAACTTCCATTTTCAAACGCTCGGTGATGTCCTGGATTAGCGTCATGATGTGGCGCTCCTGTTCAATCTCGACGAACCGGGCGGAGAAAAGAACGTTCCTTAAGCTGCCGTTTTTAATCATCATGGTAACTTCTGCATCGTTGACTTGCCCACTTACGGCCAATGTGTCAATTATTCCTTTACGGTCATCCGGATTGATCCAGAAATGGAGATCCAAAGTCGAGGCTCCGATGATTTCTTCCAGAGCATAACCTGACCAATGCGAAAATTCCTGGTTCGCCATGATAATTTTCCCTGTGGCCACATCGGTTATGGCCATGGGATTAGGGTTGAGATGAAACATTGCAGCAAATTTTTTTTCCGATTTGCATAGTCTTTCTTCGGTCTTTTTGCGTTCGGAGATGTCGCGAAGAGTACCCGTCAATCCGGTCGGGGCGCCGCTGGAGTCGCAGGTGAGGCGCGCCGCCAGAGACGCAATTGCCTTAGAGCCGTCACGCCTGAGCAGCGTAAGTTCGTAATCCCGGACATATCCCTGCTCCGACAAAACCTTGAGGAGAGCCGCCCTGTCTTCGGGCGAATCGTAAACCACTGTCGCCGGCCGGCCGATGAGTTCTTCCGGTTTCCACCCCGAGATACGGTAAAGGGAGGGAGAGACCAGCATAATGTTGCCGTTCAGATCAGTTTGGTAATAAATGTCCTCAAAAGACTCAAAAATCGTCCGAAATTTTTGCTCATTCTCTCGCAGCGCATCCTCCGCCTGCCTGCGGGCGGTAATGTCACTCAAAAAATTCAGTGTGGCCGGTTTCCCATTCCAACTGATCATAACAGCACTCAGCTCGCCCCACTTGATGCTGCCATCCCGCTGGACAAAACGAAAAGCGTATCGCTGAGGAACATCTTCGCCCTTCATTCGCTTGATATGGCGTTCGACAACCATCTCCCTGTCGTCCTGGGCAATAAACTCGATAAAAGGCCTGGACATGAGCTCCTCAGAGGAATAACCAGTCATCATCTCTGTTTTTGGATTCATAAACACCAGATTACCGTCCTGGGCGATGAATATTGCTTCGCTGGCATTCTCAAAGAGTGTTTGATATTTTTTATCACTCTCCTTCAGGGCCTGTTCGGCCTGTTTACGGGCGGTAATTTCCGTGATCATGCCGCATACTCCCCTGACCACGCCGGCGTCGTTGCGTAAGGGAAATTTAGTGGAGATAAAGAAACGCTTTCCCTGTTTGTCTTCCAGAATTTCCTCTTTTTCCAGCACTGATCCCGATTCCATGACCTCCAAATCATTTCGGCGGAATTGTTCGGCAATCGGTCCGGGAAAAAATTCTTCATCGGTTTTACCGATAGTGTCCTGGCGTTGTAGACCCGTCACTTCTTCCCATTTGCGGTTGACCTGTTCATAACGTCCTGCTCGGTCTTTGATACAGATAATGGCGCCGCTGTTTTCCATCAGATCGGACAGAAAGCGATGGCTTTTGTGCGATTCCTGTTCTTTCAGTATCCGATCAGCTGCCGAGCGTTCCATCTTCCGGATTTGCTTTTTTAAGGCAGATATTTCGTTGAGTAATTCTTGATTTGTGCAGGCTGGATTTTTCATTTGGTTTTCCTCTGGCAATCAATGGAGCCAATATGTCAAGATTGCAAAATGCTGCAATTAGCAGGCAGAGATATGTAATGTGCTCCGGTGAAAAAGATGGTGCCATCAGCAAATTACATTAAGCTGCCGGGCGACATTTATGACAGGCCAATCAGGCAAAACAATTTTCCAACGCGCTGACGTCAACGGAATCCATGTCTTTGACGTTAGATTTGAAATGCTTAATGCCGGTGGATATTTCTACTAAATTGGCAGTTGAAGTAACAATACATGGAGTCGCAATGGCAAGCTTTTCTATATTGGTGGAAAAATAATCAAAAAAACCGGTTATCATGGTCTCCACGATACCGGCGGTAGTCAGAGAGCTGCGATTTTCTCCGGGCAGGTCAAAAGCAAAATTATTCAACAGCATTCCGTCAACGGTGCTGGCAATATCATAAGCGGAGGTATAAATCCGTTCATAATTAAATTCGGCAAGTGTTCCCATTCCGCAGAGGAGTATTATTTCCGTACTGATTCGCCCGGGAAAAGGAATGATAACTTTCTCCTGAAATTCGCCGCGAATGCGACCGTCTTTCATTTCCCGGGATATAAAACCATTGAGACGCCAATCAATAAATCCGCAGATACCGCGCGGTGGTTTTTCATCGGAAAAAATACCCAGCGCCAGACATTTATGCGCAGGCAGGTCAGGTGATTCAGTTGAGAGGATTACTTGCATTTTCTTTTTCTAATTTTAAATTAATGGCGTCTAAAATGCCGTTAATAAAAGCTCCCGAATTTTCCGAACCGAAAGTTTTGCCCAGATCAATTGCTTCATTCAAAGTAACTTTGGGCGGAATATCCGGGCAGTAAAGAAATTCAAATACCGCCAATCGCAAAATACTAATATCTACTTTGGGCATCCTGCCGAGCGACCAGTTATCCGAGCAGCCGGCAATCAACTCGTCGAGTTCATCTCTGTGGCTCCAGGTGCCTTCCACCAGGGACTCGGCAAATTCCTTAGCTTCTTGTGGTGCAATAAAATTACCCCAGAAAAGATCCAGTGCCTTCTGAACATCCAAACTTACAAAATTAAGACTATAAAGAACCTGTAAGGCAACTTCGCGTGCCTTTCTCCGTCCGTGCATTAAAACCTCAAGCTTCTGCAGCAATTTGCCGGGAATAATTATAACTTTTTAAACAGATCCACCATCTCTATGGCGGACAAAGCCGCATCAGCGCCTTTGTTGCCTGACTTCGTTCCGGCACGTTCAATCGCCTGTTCGATGGTGTCTGTTGTCAATACGCCATAAACTACCGGAATTTCTGCTTCCAGGCCAACACTGGCAATGCCCTTGGATACTTCAGCACTGATGTATTCGAAATGCGGGGTTGCTCCGCGAATAACAGCTCCCAGGCAAATAATTGCGTCGAAACGGGCGCTTTTAGCCAATTTCTTTGCTGTCAGGGGCAACTCAAAGGCGCCGGGCACTTTATAAATGAGAATGTCTTTCTCGTCAGCGCCGGCTCGCATTAATGTATCGATGGCTCCCTCAATTAACCTGCCGCTGATAAAATCGTTAAAACGGCTGGCAACAATGCCAAACTTCATTCCCTTGGCAACAATTTTTCCTTCTACTATTTTCGGCATGATAATTACCATCCTTGTCTATAAAATTTACTACATTGTTTAGATTTCCTGAAGATGCCCCATCTTGTCCTGCTTGGTTTTCATATACCTAATATTATTTTCATTAGGGGTAATTTCTATCGGAACTCTCTTTGTGATCTCAATTCCGTAACCTTCCAGACCGACAATTTTCTTGGGGTTATTGGTCATCAATTTCATCCTACGTACTCCCAGATCGGCAATAATCTGGGCGCCGATGCCGTAGTCGCGCAAGTCCGGTTTAAATCCCAGAGCAATATTGGCTTCCACTGTATCATGCCCTTGTTCCTGGAGTTCGTAAGCTTTAATTTTATTCACCAGACCGATTCCCCGGCCTTCCTGGCGCATATAAACGATTACGCCTTTGCCTTCTTCTCCTACCATAGTCATTGCCCGGTGCAGCTGATCGCCGCAATCACAGCGCTCCGATCCAAAAAGATCTCCGGTCAGGCACTCTGAATGTACGCGTACCAGCACTTCATCATCCTCGGTAATGTCGCCTTTAACCAGAGCTATGTGCTGCCAGTCGTCGGCATCATTTTCATAAACGATAATTTTAAAATCGCCGCCGAAGCTGGTGGGAATTGTCGCTTCCGCCATTCGGCGAATAAGTGATTCATTCTGCATCCGGTAATCGATGAGATCGGCGATGGTGACAATTTTTAAATTATGCGTTTCGGCAAATACTTCCAAATCGGGCATCCGTGCCATTGTCCCATCATCTTTCATGATTTCACAAATTACACCGGACGGAGTCAAACCGGCGATCCGGCATAAATCCACGGAACCTTCTGTCTGGCCGGTGCGAACAAGGACACCGCCTTTGCGGGCAATAATCGGGAAAATATGTCCCGGGCTCACTATATCATCGGATTTGGCTGCGGGATTTACTGCTGCCTGAATAGTTGTGGCGCGATCCGCCGCGGATATGCCGGTGGTAACTCCATTGCGCGCTTCAATAGAAACCGTAAAGGCCGTTCCGAAACGTGCTTTGTTGTCCTGAACCATCGGCCGGAGACGAAGCTTGCCCGCCAACTCTTCATTGATGGTTAAGCAAATCAAACCGCGTCCCTGACGAGCCATGAAATTAATTGCTTCCGGGGTCACAAACTGCGCCGCCATGCAGAGATCACCTTCGTTTTCCCGATCTTCATCATCAACGAGAATTATCATTTTCCCGCTGCGGATATCATCAATTGCTTCCTTAATACTGCTGATTGCCATTGTCTTTATTAATCCTTAATTTTATTTCATGAAACCATGCTTTGCTAAAAAGTCATTATCTATTCCCGAGGAAGAATGCAATAATTTTTCCACGTACTTGCCCAGGACATCCGTTTCAATATTGACCCACTCTGCTTCTTTTTTCATCACCAAAGTAGTATTGGCGGCCGTATGCGGAATTATATTAACATAAAACCTGCCTTTTTCAAGCTTGTTCACGGTAAGACTAACTCCGTCCAGAGCCACTGATCCTTTTTCCACTATATATCGCGACAGTTTTTCATCAATTTCCACGGCCAGAATAAGCGATCCCGACTTTTGCGTTCGGGAAAGAATTCTGGAAGCAGCATCTACGTGTCCCAGAACAAAGTGTCCGCCGACAAAACCACCGACGCGCAAAGACTTTTCTAAATTTACTTTATCGCCGGATTTCAAGTGCTTCAGAGTTGTCCGGGCGAGTGTCTCCGCCGACACATCCGCATTGAAGGAGTTTTGCGTTTTGGCAGTGACTGTGAGGCAGGCACCGTTCACGGCAATGCTGTCACCAATAGCAACATCAGTCAAGCCAATATCGGCGGAAATTTCGACAACGGCATCGGCGCCCTTCATTGTCAATCGCGATACTTTGCCCTGTTTTTCCACGATTCCGGTAAACATAAAGTTATTTCTTGTCCTTGCTTAACATATCTTTTAATTCCGCAATAAATTCACCAACATCGCGGAATTGACGGTAGACAGACGCAAATCGGACATAGGCCACGCCATCGAGCGACTTGAGTTGATCCATTACCTTCTCTCCGACAACAGTTGAGGGAATCTCTTCGCCCTGAAATTCCTGGCAGGCCTGTTCGACGTTTTCGACAATTTTTTCCATGGCTTCCATGCTGATCGGCCGCTTTTCACACGCTTTCATCACACCATTGCGGATTTTCAGACGATCGAAGGCTTCACGGCGACCGTCTTTCTTGACCACCATGGGCAGGATGTCTTCAACAAACTCATATGTGGTAAAGCGCTTGCCACATCCCAGGCATTCGCGGCGGCGGCGGATAGCCTTGCCGTCCTTGCTGATTCTGGAATCAATTACTTTGTTTTCCGCATTACCGCAAAATGGACATTTCATGATTTTGCCCCGGTAGAAACTTATCTTAAATGATCTTCTGGATCCCGAAAGGCAAAGCCCGCGGGATCAATTCCACTAACGCTCCAAATGTCGCTTCGCTCATTTTCAGCGAGTGTCATTGATTTAGAGTTGCTTTACAATAATGTCAGCTTCTTTGAGCATGTCTGTCGCCAATTGGTCGGAATAGCCGTCTCGAATAACGATGCGGACGATTCCGGCATTGATAATCATTTTAGCACAAATAACGCAAGGATGATTGGTGCAATACAACGTAGAGCCTTTAGTGATAACTCCATGTAATGCTGCCTGAATAATAACATTCTGTTCCGCATGCAGGCCCCGGCACAATTCATGGCGTTCGCCGGAAGGAACATTCAACTGCTCACGCAGGCAGCCGATCTCCAGGCAATGTGTAAGGCCGGAAGGAGCGCCGTTGTAGCCGGTAGCTAGAATGCGGCGGTCACGCACCAGGCCGGCCCCCACTGTCCGCCTACGACAGGTACTGCGCCGGGAAACCAGCTCGACTATATCCAGAAAATATGTGTCCCAGTCAGGACGCGGCTTCACCGTTTCCACACCAGCCTTAATTGTTGCTTTTTTCCCCGCCATATTTTCCCGCCTTACCAATGACGCTGCTGCTGGTAATTATTTTATCCTCTGCGAATAGAGCGGAAACCGGGCGCAGAGTGTTTTAACCTGTGCAGCCACAGCTTGAATTTTATTTTCATCGTTTATATTCGCAATAACATCGGCAATGTACGAAGCAATCAGCCTCATTTCGTTTTCTTTCATGCCGCGGGTCGTCACGGCTGGTGTTCCAATACGAATTCCACTGGTAACCTGCGGCCCCTGGGTATCGAAGGGAATGCCGTTCTTATTGACTGTGATGGCGGCGCGATCCAGTGCTTCCTGGGCGTCTTTACCGGTAACACCTTTGGCAGTTAAATCAACCAGCATTAAATGATTATCGGTTCCACCCGAAACAAGACGGAATCCCTGGTTTTTCAGTTCATCGGCCATCGCCTGGGCATTTTTCAGAATTTGCTGTTGATAATGTTTAAATTCAGGGGAGAGCGCCTCTTTAAAGGCGACAGCTTTAGCCGCAATAATATGCATAAGAGGTCCACCCTGTGATCCGGGGAAAACCCGGCTGTTCAATGTTTTAGCATAAGCGTCTTTACACATAATTAATCCGCCGCGCGGGCCGCGCAGGGTTTTATGCGTGGTGGAAGTAACATACTCGCAAATCGGCACCGGAGTCGGATGAAGTCCTACCGCTACCAGTCCGGCGATATGGGCAATATCGGCCATAATAACGGCGCCGACTTCATCGGCTATCTGGCGGAAGCGGTTAAAATCAAGTGTCCGGGGATAGGCACTGGCGCCGACAATAATCATCTTCGGTCTATGTTCTTTGGCTAATTTTTCCATTTCCACAAAATCAATAGTTTCCGAATCTTTATCTACGCCGTAAGGAATAATTTTATAGTATTTGCCGGAAAAGTTGGCTGGGCTGCCGTGGGATAAATGGCCGCCGTGGGATAAATTCATGCCTAAAACAGTATCGCCCGGTTGCAGTGCGGCAAAATAAACAGCCATATTCGCCTGAGTTCCGGAATGCGGCTGAACATTGACGCTATCCGCGCCGAAAAGCTGTTTGCAGCGTTCGATGGCCAGATTTTCCACAATATCGACAAATTCACAACCGCCATAATAGCGTTTTCCGGGATAACCTTCGGCATATTTATTGGTCATGATACTTCCCTGAGCTTCCAATACAGCTTCGCTGACAAAATTCTCCGAAGCAATAAGCTCCAGTTTGCCTGCCTGCCGGCTTGTTTCCAGGTCAATGGCGTGTTTTACTTCCGGATCAACTTTTTCTAAAAAAGACATGAGAACTAATTCCTCCTGCAGTCATTAATTATGAAATTTTTTAAATACTAAAACCGAATTGACACCGCCGAAGCCAAAGGTGCTGGACAGGGCTGTGGAAATTTCTTTCTTGCGGGCGACATTGGCAACGTAATCCAGGTCGCATTCGGGATCGGGATTATCCAGGTTGATTGTGGGCGGAATAATGCCTTCCGATAATGCTTTCACAGCAAAGATCGCTTCCACACCGCCTGTCGCTCCCAGCATATGGCCGGTCATCGACTTGGTGGAACTGATCATAAGCTTTTGAGCATGCTGGCCAAAAACGGCTTTGACGGCCTGTGTTTCATACAAGTCATTGAGGGGCGTTGATGTGCCGTGAGCGTTGATATAATCAATTTCCGTTAAATCCAGAGCAGCATCTTTCACGGCAACAAGCATACTGCGGGCGGCACCTTCGTGTCCGGGCGGCGGTGCAGCCATATGAAAAGCATCAGATGTACAACCATAGCCGGCAAGCTCCGCATAAATACGGGCTCCTCGCCTTAAGGCAAAGGATAATTCTTCCAGAATGATAATACCACTGCCTTCGCCGATCACAAAGCCGTCACGTTTTTTATCAAAGGGTCTGCTGGCTTTTTGTGGTTCGTCATTTCGTACTGATAACGCCCGCATGGAATTAAAACCGCCGACCGCCAGTGGAGTAATTGCTGCTTCTGTACCGCCGCTGATCATGATGTCGGCATCGCCATAGGCAATTGTTTTATAGGCATCGCCGATCGCCGATGTGCCGGCCGCGCAAGCGGTAACGGCGCAATTGATCGGACCTTTTGCCCCAAAACGGATAGAAACATGGCCCGCCGCTAAATTCGCGAGAATTCCGGGAACGGCAAAAGGGGAAATTTTCCGGGGGCCGGAGGCAAGCAGAACCTCCTTTTCCTGTTCCATTGACGCTAATCCGCCAATGGCCGAGCCGATGATAACACCGGCATGGGTAGATATTTCGGGAGTGATAGTCAGGGCAGCGTCAGCCATGGCCATCTCGGCGGCGGCCAGTGCATAAATAATAAAAATGTCGTAGCGGCGCACTTCTTTTTTGTCAACGAACTGCAGGGGATCAAAATTTTTTGTCTCGGCAGCAATCCTGGTATTAAAGGCAGTGCTGTCGAATTTTGTAATCGGGCCTACACCGGATTTTCCCGCAATTGCACCTTCCCAGGATTCCGCAACGGAATTACCCAAAGGGGTTATTGCACCGAGGCCGGTTACCACGACACGCCTTTTCATTTGCTAAACCTTGCTATAATAGTAAAGATCTAAAAAATACCTGACCGACTAATTAATTCCTTTGTTCTTAAGAAAATCAATGACATCTTTAATCGTACGAATCTTTTCGAGTTCCTCGTCCGCTATTTCCAGTCCGAATACTTCTTCCATTTCCATGATCAGCTCAACCAGATCCAACGAATCTGCTCCCAAATCATCAATAAAAGAAGCTTCCAGGACGCATTCTTCACGGGTTACATCCAATTGCTCCATTACAAGTTTGATTACTTTTTCTTCTAATGTCATGCCCAATCCTCCTCAATTCGATTATTGCATTGAAAATTGAATTATGCGGTGCTCTTACCTTTTTTTAAAAAATAATTCCTTAAATTTTTCTAGCCAGCCAAAATTTCCGCCGTCTTATACAGGGAAGAAACATCTTCGACGCTATGTAATTTTATGTTTTTATTTATTCTTTTAATTAAGCCGCCCAGTGTCTTTTTGGGGCTTATTTCAATAATTGTATCCACTCCCAGTGCCGTCATTTTTTCCACTGTCTGCCGCCATTTAACCGGAGAAACAATTTGCCTCAGTAAAAGTGAACGGGCATTATCAGCCGTGAAGAAAATTTCAGGGTCACAGTTCGGAATAACCGGGGTGACAAAATGCTTAAATTCGACCTTATCCAGATTTTCAGCAAAGCGAACTGCTGCTTCCTTTAACAGACTGCAATGGCAGGGAGCACTGATTGGTAACAGAACTGTCTTCATTGCTCCGCTTCCCTTTGCCAATTGCATTACCTTTTCCACTGCGCCGGCATGACCGGAGACGACAACCTGATCCGGGGCATTGTGGATAACCAGTGAAACCTGATCCTGCGCGTTGTTTACCTGGCCGCATATTTTTTCTACAACATTATCATCCAGACCGATAATTGCTCCCATAGCCCCGACACCCGAGGGCAAGGCCTCCTGATGATAACGTGCCCGGGCCTGTACCAGGGGAAAAACATCATCAAATTCAAGTGCACCGGCAGCATAAAGAGCACAATATTCACCGAGGCTATGTCCGGCCATAGCTACCGGTTGGATAGCAATTTTTTCTTTGAGAGCACTGTAAATTGCGATATTTAAAGTTAAAACGGCAATTTGTGTGTTGATGGTTAAGTTAAGTTCTTTCTGTGTGCCTGAGAAACACAGGCCGCACATATCAACCCCTAGCAAGGAACTGGCGCGCTGAAAAATATTCCGGATGCTGGCAAATTCCTTATATAAAGAGCTTCCCATCCCGGTGTGTTGCGTACCCTGACCGGAAAAGACAAGAGCTATTTTAGCCATCGAAGACCTCATTATACATTGACTTACTAAGCTGCGCTCATCAGGTACTGATTAGGCATGAAAAGAAATTGTAAAGCCTGCGCATTGCAGACAGATTGGTCCGGTCTATAAGTATGAACCAGCATAAGCAGCAGCATAAGAGGGTGACTTCGGATCAGGAGATTTTTTCAATCGGTACAACTTCCCGGCCTTTATAGGTACCGCATTTGGGACAAGCGCGATGAGGCAATTTAACTTCCTTGCATTGCGGGCACAAAGATGCGGCGGGTTGTTGTAAAAAATCATGCGCTCTTCTTGTGTTCCGGCGCGTTCTGGAATGTCGTTTTACTGGATTTGGCATAACTTACCCTCTTTAAATCAATTTTTAATTTTAATATTTTTTAATACAGCCAACCTGGGATCAATATAATCTGAATGACAATTGCAGGAAGCCACATTTCTATTTGTGCCGCATTGTGGGCATAAACCCTTACATTCTTCGGAACATAGCGGTTTGATTGGAATTTGTAAAATAATCTGCTCACAGATGATCGGGGTAAGATCAATAAAATCACCCTGATAATAACTTATTTCCAACTCTTCAGCCCGCAGTTCCAGTTCTTCTTTAATTTCCGGTATGGCCGGAACCAGTGTATAAGAGAAATCGCCATCAGCAGGAATGATTACCTCTTCCAGGCAACGGCCGCAACAAATGTCCAAAAGCAACGAGAGATTGCCGTTAATATAAATGGTGCTGGAAGCCTTGGTTATCCGGCATTGGACATCAACTTTTCGTAATTTAAAATCAGGCTCGCCATTATCTGAGAAGCATTCCTCAAACCATTTGCCGTTTTCCGAAAAAACGACGTTCAGGCCTTCTTCAGGAATTGTAACCACATTAATTTTCAAAGAATTAGACATTAAAACTTTGCTGCCTCTATGAAATTACGCATACCGCTTTACGCGTTAAGGGCGGGAGTTAATTATATTTCTTTTCCCTTGTCAAGCATAATTATTCGTTTGTATTTATAAATAAAGTGCTAAACAACCGGTAAGGCTAAAAAATTCTTAAAGCGGGAGCGTCTTCGATGCGGATATTGATTTATGAATCGGCAGTGTTCGGCATGCGTCCTTTTATTTTTTAATCGGCCCGGCAGTCTTGTTCTGATAGATACCTTTTTGATTGAGCGTGTCCGTTAAAATTTGACGATCGGCCTTTCTTAAATTGCGGTAGTTGATAATAATTTCCTTTATAGCGTTGATGTCATCCTGATCCTGTGGTTTTAAATGAATGAAAAAATGTTTATCTTGATTTTGGATCGTCCAGAATTCCATTGTTGAATAAGGTATTTCCTTGTTGGCGAAATTTCCTGTTCTAAACATTATATAATCTTTGCTAAGAATGATCATCGGAGTTCTGACAACATAGAAGGTAACGATTAAAAAGATTGCGCCTAAGATAAAAGCGACAATTCCCATCAGCCTTGTTTCTTCCGCTGAGAGATACTGGGTTCCGACGATAAAACAGCCAATAGCCAGACAAACGGATATAACCGCGTGGCGCGGTCTTTCATATATCTTAATATCCACGTTCATATTTTAACTGCCTCAAGATGTTTTCAGCACTATAATTTAAAAGGAAATTCATTTCTTTTGCCGATAAAGTAATAACTATTCAAACAATATTGCAAGGAATTTTTGAGTCGCAATTTACTGGCTTGCGGAAATGCGGCTTGACAAAAGCGATCCTCAATCCTATAAAGCTCGCAAAAAACAAGGTAAATAAGATGACGGAAAAAATTCGAACACGCTTTGCTCCTTCACCTACCGGTTTTCTTCATATCGGCGGCGCCCGAACGGCGCTTTTTAGCTGGCTTTTTGCCCGCCACAATGGCGGCGAATTTGTGCTGCGGGTTGAAGATACCGATCAGGTTCGTTCTACCGATGAATCCACAAAAGCAATACTCGATGCCATGGCCTGGCTGGGACTAAACTGGGACGACGGGCCATACTTCCAGGCGCAGCGAGTCGATTTGCATCGGGAAATGGTGCAGAAATTGATTGCCGAAGGCAAAGCCTATTACTGCATATGTACCCCGGAAGAACTGGAAGCTAATAGAAAACAGGCACTGGCTACCGGAAAAAAGCCGAAATATGATGGAAAATGCAGAGATAAGAATTTAAAAAAATCACCCGGTAGTGTTGTGCGATTTCGTGGTACCGAGACAGGTGTTACTATTGTCGAAGACTTGATTAAAGGCAATATAAGCTTTAATAATGATGAGCTCGATGATTTGGTGATTGAGCGCGGTGATGGTTATCCCACCTACAATTTTGCCGTCGTTATCGATGATGCTCTCATGAATATCACGCACGTAATACGTGGTGATGACCATGTCAATAATACGCCGCGGCAGATTTTGATGTATCAGGCACTTGGTTTTGCGGTGCCTAAATTTGCCCACGTTCCGATGATCCTTGGTTCCGATAAGGCGCGCCTGAGCAAACGGCATGGTGCAACATCGGTAATGGCTTATAAGGAAATGGGCTTTCTGCCGGAAGCGGTGGTCAATTATCTGGTACGTTTGAGCTGGGCGCATGGCGATCAGGAAATATTTTCTCTGCAGGAGCTGATTGATTTATTTTCCCTCGATGCTGTCGGCAAATCACCGGCTGTTTTTAATCCCGAAAAATTGCTCTGGCTGAATGCACACTATATAAAGGAAGCAAGTCCTGATCGTTTGCTGGAGGAGATGAAGCCCCTCTGGCCCGCTGAAGCTCCTACAGACGACACCGTATTCATTCAAAAAGTAATTGCCGATTTACAGCCGCGCGTCAAAACGCTGGTGGAAATGGCCACGATGGCCGACTTTTATTTTGCCGGGCA